>NZ_DATHDY010000046.1:0-185590 GCF_035318805.1 Baekduia sp. | reverse complement strand
TCGAGCACCTCGCGCTCGCGTTCCCGGCCGAGCAACTGCCCTCCTGACGAGGGAACCGGTGGCGACGCCGCGCTCATTCGGCCCAAGCATGACTGAGGACGACGCTTGGGTCAGGACTAAGCGATTCAAGGATTCGAACGCCTGGCGGTAGCGCAACGATCCCATGCCCGTGAAGAGCAGCCCAAGCATCGCCGACGCGCTTCCGGACTGTGCCCCGATCCCCGGGTCCGCCCTTGGCCCCGCGCTCAACGAACAGGGGTACTACGTCGGGCGAGTCGAGGGAAACCTCTACTGGGTCACGGACGGGACCTACCAGTCCGCGTTCCTGACGACATCCGACGGCGTCGTCCTGTTCGACGCGCCTCCGGCCATCGGTCACAACATCCAGCGGGCCGTGGATGAGATCGCCGCCGCCAACGGCGTCAGCAACGAGGTGACGCATCTCATCTATTCCCATCACCACGCCGATCACGCCGGCGCGTCCTCGCTGTTCGGCCGGAACGTCACCCGTATCGGGCACGAGGAGACGCAGAAGCTGCTGCTCCGCGACGACGACCCCGCGAGGCCCGCACCAGAAGAGACCTTCCAGGACCGCCGCACCCTCGAGATCGGAGGCGAGCGCATCGAACTGGCCTGGCACGGCTGCAATCACTCGCCGGACAACATCTTCATCCATCTGCCCGACCACGACGCGCTCATGCTCGTCGACGTCGTCAACCCGGGCTGGGCGCCGGTGTACCAGAGCAACCTCACCGAGGACATTCCCGGCTACATCACGGCGCCCGCCACGGCTCTCACCTACCCGTGGAAGCATTTCATCGGCGGCCACATGGGCCGGCTCGGGACCCGCGCCGACATCGCAACGCACCGGCAGTACATGGCCGACATCGCCGACAGGTCACGCAAGGCGCTGGACACCGTCGATCCCGCCCCGTACTTCGTCGAGCACGGTGCGAACACGTGGGCCGCGGTGAGGGGCTACCTGGATGCGGTCACGGCCGCCGCCGCGGCGCCTGTCATCGAGAAGTACACCGGCGTGCTCGCCGCGGCCGACGTCTTCACCGCCAGCACCACGTTCTGGGTCATGGAGTCGATCCGGCTCGACCTGGGCTACGGCTCGCAGGTGCATCCGTGACGTCGAGCGGTGCCGTACGCGATCCGGTCGCCGACCACCTCGTCACGCCGCAGAACGCGGCGCTGGTCGTGATCGACTACCAGCCCTCGCAGGTCGCGGCCATCCGGTCGACGGATCCCGACGTGTTGCTCGAGAACATCGTGTCGACGGTGAAGACGGCGAAGGCCTTCGGGCTGCCGATCGTCCACTCGACCGTGAACGTGGCATCCGGCCGGGGACAGCCCACCGTCCCCGAGCTGGCCGAGCTGCTCGAGGACCGTCCTCCGATCGACCGGACGAGTCTCAACGCGTGGGAGGACGTCGACTTCCTCGCCGCTCGCGAGGAGACGGTCGCCGACGTCGTCGAGATCGTGCTCAGCGAACGCCTGCTGCGGACATGAGCACGGTCGTCGATCCAACGGCGCCGGACTCGTTCGCGTCCGAGTCCGAGGAGGGAACCTGATGGATGTGGGAATCATTGGCGCCGGCCGGCTCGGCCAGGCGATGGCGCGGACCGCGCTGCGTGCCGGCCGCCAGATCATGATGGCCAACAGCCGCGGCCCGGAATCGCTGGCGTCGTTGGTCTCGACGCTCGGTGAGGGAGCATCGGCCGGCACGGTCGACGAGGCGGCCGGGGCGGACATCGTCGTCATCGCCGTGCCGTGGCCGCGCGTCGGAGAGGCCGTCGAAGGGCTCCGGTGGGAAGGCCGGATCGTCATCGACGCGACGAACGACTTCGACCCCAGCGACCTCAACGGATGGACCTCGAGCCAGGTCCTCGCCGACCTGGTCCCAGGCGCGCGCGTCGTGAAAGCCGCGAACACCCTCGGCGCTGCGGTGCTCGGCGCGGACCCGCACGAGGGCGGGGGCCGGCGCGTGATCTTCCTCTCGGGCGACGACGCCGAGGCGAAGTCCGAGGTGACCGCGCTGTTCGAGGACGCGGGCTTTGTCGCCATCGACCTCGGCGGCCTGGTCACCGGCGGAGCGATGCAGCAGCTGGGCGGTCCGCTGGCCGGCGTGAACCTGATCCAGCTTCCACAGGCGACCTAGGACGAGCGATGTCGGACCACACTTCCATCTCCGCTGACGAGGCCGCGGACCGGCTAGCGATCCGCGAGCTCGTCGACGCCTACGCGTTCTGCGCCGATACTCGTGACGCCGAGGGGCAGAAGGCGCTCTTCACCGACGACACCCACTTCGTCGTCTACATGGCCGGCGAGGGCTCCCACGCGACGGACGATCTGCGTGGCCGGGAGTCGCTGACGCCCGTGTTCGACAATCTGAGCACGTACGAGGTCACGATGCACTTCAACGGCCAGAGCACCGTGCGGCTCGACGGCGACCGCGCGACGGGGGAGACCTACTGCCTGGCCCACCACGTCTCTTCGGACGACGGCGAGCGCAAGCTGATGATCGCCGCGATCCGCTATCAGGACACCTTCGTCAAGACGGATGGGACGTGGCGGTTCGCCGAGCGCCGGCTCTACGTCCGTTGGACCGAAACTCGCACGCTCGAGGCGGCCCGGGTTGCCTGAGGCGCTCGCCCGTCGCGAGGATCAGCGCATGACGCCGAGCACGATCAGCAGCTCGCTGGTCGGCGCGCCGCCGGTCAGCAGCAGCGTCAGCGCGTGCTCGGCGACCGCCCGGGCTTCTGCGGAGCGTTCGTCGTCGCTCATCGATCTGACTTCATCACGTCGCGAAGATGTTCGGCGGCGTCGACTCCGCGGCCACCGATTCGTACGAGGTCCGCGTACACCCGGGGCCATGAGCAGAGGGGTCCTCGCTCTGACGCCGCGGCGTAGATGAAGGCATCGGCGTCGCTGCGCCAGAGTTCGACGCGACCGGCGTGGTCGGTGATCGTGAGCCCCGCATCTCGCACGGCGGGTTCGATGTCGCGGCGAGCGTGGGCCTCGCCGACCCGGAGGTGGAGCACCGGCAGTTGTGTCATGAAGGGCGCGAGCTCCGCGGCAGCCGACCAGCCGGTCCACGCGAACGTGAGGCTCTCGAGTGCCCTGGTGATTTTGGCCTGGACTTCCAGGAGCCCGGCTCGGTCAGCCGCGCGGCGGGCCGTAGACCTCCGCACCTCGGCCGCGCGCGCCGCGACGAGCTGGGCGGGCGGCCCCGCCTGCTGGGCGTGGCGGTGCTTGTCGCGTTCGGCGCGATCGCGTGGTCCGCGGCGATCTGGCGCGCGCCGGCGGATCATCCAGTGGCGGCGTCGTACTCGTCGTGGCGGCGCCACCACGCGCCGGTCTCGTTGCGGCCCAGCGGCGCGCGATCCAGCCACTGGTACATGCCCCAGAGGCCGTCGAGGCCACGCGCGTAGGCCGAGTAGGTGTGGTGGACGATGCCGTCCTGGACCGCGAACGCGCTCATTCCGGGCGCCTCGCGCAGGAATGTCTTGACGTCGACGCCGGCGCTCGCGCCGTGCTGCGCGGCCGCGCTGTCGGGGCCGAGTGTCTCGACGACGCTCATGTCGCGGTCGGCGAAGTTGTATTCGACGATGCCGCGCATCTGCTCCTCGGTGAACGACGTGTTGAAGTCGTGGTTGAAGTCGCTGTCCAGCGACGACGCCCACGGGAACGACCAGTCCATCCGGCGCTTGTACGCCGTGAGCTTGTCGACCGGCGCGCGTGAGACCGCGACGAACGCGACGTCGTGGTTCTCGAGGTGCGCGACCGAGCCGTCGAAGCCGTCGGCGATCGCCGAGCACGATGGGCAGCCGGCCGCGAACTCCGGACCGAACATGAAGTGATAGACGAGCAGCTGCGAGCGCCCGCCGAAGAGGTCGGCCAGGGACGCCGGGCCGTCCTCGGTCTGGAACCGGTACTCCGTCTCGACGGGGACCCAGGGCAGCGCCTGGCGCCGGCGGGCGAGCTCGTCGCTGCGGCGCGTCAGCTCCTTCTCGGCCTGCAGCACTTCGAGGCGGCCGGCGAGCCACTGCTCGCGGGTGGCGGTGGGATGGGGGCTCATGAGAGCAGCTCCTTCTGGATCAACGCGACGGCGCCGGCGGCGCACATCAGGGGCAGAGACATGGGGTCCAGCGCGACGAATGCGGCCATCAGCCCGAGGCTCGAGCCGACGCACCAGCCGCCGAAGCGCAGGCCCGAGCGGCGCTCGGCGCGACAGCGCCGCCGGCACGCGCGGGCGAACGGGGTGAACTCGTAGAGGACGGCGGCGACGACCACCACGACCGCGACCGCCGGCGCGCGCGGCTCGTAGACCGCGAAGATCGCAAGGCCGGCCGCGAACCAGACGACGAGGTAGGACGCGGCGAAGCGCGGCGCGGCGAGCGGGGCGTGGTCGCCCCGCGCGCTGCGCGCGATCGCCGGCAGCGCGCCCGGCAGCATCATCGCCGCCATCATCGCCGCCATCGCGGGGGTCGAGGGCATCATCATCGGACGCGGGTGTCCGGGAGCGGCTCGCCGGTCTCCAGCAGCGTCTTGAGGTTGGCGATCACGCGCGGCCAGCCGCCCGAGATCATGTCCACGAGTAGTCCGTCGGGCTCGAGGTCGTCGTGGATGACGGTGAGCTTGACCTGCTCGCTGTCGATCGGCTGGATCTCGAAGGTGACCTTCGAGCGGCGCTCGGCGGCCAGGCGCGCGCGCCGCTCTTCGTCGACGTCGACCGTCTGTGCCCACTCCGGCGTGAAGGCATGCCAGGTGTATGACAGGCGGGTGTAGGGGTCGGCCTCGACGACGTGCTGGCCGTCGTCGACGATGGTGACGTCGCGCTGCTTCCAGGTCATCGCCGATCCCGTCTTCCAGTCGGTCTCGAAGGCGGTGTTCCAGTAGCGCACCGTGAAGGAGGGGTCGGTGAGCCCTTGCCAAAGGCGCTCGGGCGTGGTCTTGATGAACGTCGTGTAGACGAATGAGGGCTTGTCCATTGGGGTCGCCTCCAGGGCGGTCTTGAGATCGGCGAGCGCGTGGACCCGCCCCTGGTCATACCGGGTGATCCAGCGCTCGGCGATCTCGTTGATGGGCGCCGCGTTGAGGTAGTGCAGCTTCTCCCGGCCGCGGCGGACGGTCGTGATGAGGTTGGCCGCCTCCAGCACCGCGAGGTGCTTGCTGACCGACTGGCGGGCCATTGCCAGGTGCGAGCACAGCTCGCCCAGAGTCTGGCCGCTGCGCTCGTTCAGGCTGTCGAGCAGCAGGCGCCGGCTCGGGTCGGCCAGCGCCCTGAACGCTTCGTCGATCGAGGGATATGCAGCCATCTGGCTGCATATATTAGGCAGTCAGATGGCTGCATGTCAAGGTTCCCCGCGCGTGACTCGCGAGGCGGCCCGCGGAGCGCCCAGGTGAGGCGCTCAACGCTGACCTGTCAGCCGTCCGGGACGCCTGCGAGCGCGTTTCGCGGTAGCACCATCGGCTTCGCAAGGTGCGTCCGGTCCGCGCGCGAGCATTTCGACTATGGCCTCCGAAGATTTGCGGATCCCTGTTGCGCTGCGCGATCGGGCGCAGCAGATCATCGATGTCACCGATACCGCGTGCCGGGAGCACCTCGATGAGGAGTACGGCGTACTCGCGAGAAGGCTCGTGGCGAGACTGGCGCGCAAGCGGCCCTCGCCGCTGGCGCGTGGGGACGTGAGGATCTGGGCGGCGGGAGCGATCTACGCGGTCGGCCAGGTCAATTTCCTGTTCGACCACACGCAGCCACCTCACCTGACCGCCAGGCAACTCGCCGAGGCGCTCGGCGTCGTGCAGACGACGATGGCCAACAAGGCCGGGATCATCAATCGGCTGCTCGACATCGGTGTCTTCGAGCCCGACCTGACGCGCGTGGCGGTGATCGAGCAGCACCCGATGGCGTGGCTGGTCGACGTCGGCGGCTTCATCGTCGATGCCCGCACTCTTCCCGACGAGCTGCAGGACGAAGCCCGCCGTCGCGGGCTGATCCCCGACCTCGACGCCCTTCGCGCTGCATGACGTTCGCCCCCCGCAGTGAACTCGGCGCCGTGGTCGCCGCGTACCGGCGCTGGCAGGGACGATGAGCGCGCCGCGGGCCGGAGCCTCGGCGCTGGCGCTGTCGAGTGAGGCCGAGAAGGCCGCCATCCTCGACGAGCTCGTCGCCGCCGACCACGAACTCGAAGACCGTGCCGAACGCGCGGCGCGCTCCCGACTGGCGCAGGTCGAGACCGCCGAGGTGGCGAGCGCCGTGACCGCGGCGTTGCTCGCGCTCGACCAGGAAGACCTTGCCGGCAACGCCGGAAGCACGCGCCACGGATACGTCGAGCCAACCGAGGCGGCATGGCTGCTGCTGCAGGCAGCCGTCGAGCCCTGGCTCGAGGACATCACACGGCGCGCGGGCCTCGGCCTCGCTGATGCGGCGCGCCGCGTCGGCCTTGGGATCCTCGAGGCGCTCCAGCGGATCGAAGAACACCTCCGCAACGATGACCTCTTGGTGTCCTGGGCGCCCGATTTCGCCAGCGAGACCGCCGACCAAGTGGCGCGGCTCCTCGCGGCTGCCGGGATCGACCTCGCCGCCGATCTGGGTTGATGCGAGCCGGCGCTCAACGCGGCACCCGAGAGACCTGACGCGGACAGGGGCTGCTGGCATCGACGGCGTTTCTGGCGAGTTTCTGGCGAGTTGGACCCGGCGACGTGGCTCGCTAGACGCCTTCGAGCGCTTCCCCGAGGTCATCCCGCCGATCGTCCAGCGCACCGCGCTCGGCCGGCAAGGCGCGACGACGGCGCCACCAGGAGATGGCCCGGTCGGGCCGCGGCGCGTTCGCGCGGCGGATGGTCGCCGACCAGCGAGAGGCCGCCTGGCAGTGAGGCCAGCCACTGCCGGCCGATCTGCCATGGCGCGCGTAGGGATCGTTGTTCGAACGTGACGGGTGTGCTCGACCTGGTGAATCTGCTCGGCGGTCGTCGGTGAGCCGGCGCGCGCGTATGTCGCCCGCGGACTTGGCGTGGCTGCGCATGGATCGTCCCACGAACCTGATGGTCAACAACGTGGTCTTGTGGTTCGACGCGCCGGTCGATTGGGAGCGGTTCAAGGCGATCTGCCGGGAGCGCCTGGTCGGGCGCTTCCCGCGCTTCGGTCAGCGCGTTGCCGAGTCGCGCGTCCCGTGGCGCCGGGTTGGCTGGGAGGACGATCCGCGCTTCGATCTCGAACATCACCTGCATCGCCTTGCCCTCCCCGCGCCGGGCGATCGCGCTGCGCTGTTGGAGCTGGTGGGCGACCTGATGGCCACGCCGCTCGACCACGACAAACCGCTCTGGGACATGTACCTCGTGGAGGGGTACGGTGCGGGTGGCGCGATCGTGTCTCGGACGCACCACAGCATCGCGGACGGCATCGCGATCGAACGGGTGATGCTGTCGCTCACGGACGACGCGCGGGACGGCGCGTTCGCGCCCGCGCCGATCGAGCGGCGCCACCGCCGGCGCCCGACGCATGCGGTGAGGGTTGCGATCGCTGCGATCGCGTCGCGCATGCGTCATGCGGCCGAGGCCGTCGGGCGGGGGTGCCTCCGCGTCGCTGCGCATCCGCGGCAGCTCGGCGCCCAGACGCGGGCCGTCAAGCAACGAGCGCGCGCGCTGACCGACCTTCGGCTCGCCGGCTCCGAGGTGGGCGCCGCGCTCAAGGGCGAGCTCGGCGTCGTCCAACGGGTCGCCACGAGTCGCCCGGTCAGCCTGGCCGACGTCAAGCGCACCGGTCACGCGACCGGCACGACCGTCAACGACGTGATGCTCACTGCGGTGACCGGCGCACTGGGCAGCTACCTCCGCGAGCGTGGCGGCCCGGTCGCTGAGATCCATGCGTTCGTGCCGTTCAACGTTCGTCCGCTCGGCGAGCCGATCCCCCGCGATCTGGGCAACAAGTTCGGACCCGTGCTGCTGACCCTGCCCGCGGGCCTCCACGATCCCCAGCAGCGCCTGGCCGAAGTCCACCGTCGCATGGCCGAGCTCAAGGACACGGCGCAGGGCGCCCGCGCCTACGCCCTGATCCAGGTCATCGGTATGGTGCCCCCGGACATCGGGCGCGTCATCATCGACGCCACCACCGCCAAGGCCTCTGCGCTGATCACCAACGTGATCGGCCCGCCGTACCCCGTGTCCGTCGCCGGCACGGCGGTGCGGGGCATGCTCGTGTGGGCGCCGAGGCCGGGCAGCGTGCCGATGAGCGTGACGATCTTCAGCTACAACGGCGAAATCACCGTGGGCCTGGGGACCGACGCGGGCCTGATCCCCGGCCCCGAGCTGATTCTGTCCGGCGTGGAAGACGAGCTCGCCGAGCTTCAGCGCCTGGCGTCGCGCTCGAAGCACCACCCCGGGGCGGCGGCGGCGTGAGAGGCTGTCTCACGACCTCCCGCGGCCACCATTAATCAAGGGCATCGCGCCGAAGGCATCGAGATGCGCAGAGGTGCCCGTCCTCATGGCGCGTCCGCGGAAGCATCGCCTCATCGGTGCAAGCACTGGCTGAACGGAGGGCTCGTCCGGCATCGATCTCGTTGAGGATGGCGCTCGGCCGGCGTCATGACTATCAACGTGGAGGATGCGAACGGGACGCCCATGACGTAGAAGTGCGATAACGGAGTCGACGAGGCTTCGCCGGTCGATCCGAACGAGGCAGAACGCCTGATCATCGAGGGTCTGGGTGTAGTCGATCGACGTGTACTGGTCGCCGCGGTGGCTGTGATTCACGAGCGCGCAAGACCCGACCGGATCCTCAATCCCTCAGTCGCTACTAGCCCTAGGACGGGGTCCTGCCGTCCGTCGGAAGCATTACGCGAGCGTTCGGCGGGGCCTATGGTCTGCGCCATGTCACTGACCGAACCACCGTTTCCACCGCACGTGCCGGCCCGTCAGTTCGGCGATTTTCAGCTGGACATCTACTTCGACGGGCTCGAGGGCCGGTTTCCGAAGTACCCCGTGGACTTCGCGTCGCTCGAGCGCAAGGCCGAGGAGGTCCTGCCCTGGTGGGTGCACTCCTACGTCGCCGGCGGGTGCGGCGACGAGCACACCCAGCGCCTCAACGTCAGCGCGTTTCACCACTGGGGAATAGTCCCGCGCATGCTCAACGGCGCCAACGAGCGCGACCTCTCGATCTCGCTGCTGGGCATGGACCTGCCAACGCCGCTGCTCATGTCCCCGATCGGCGTGATCGGGATCTGCGCCCAGGACTTCCACGGCGATCTGCGGGTCGCCGAAGCGGCGGCGCAGACCGGGGTGCCGATGATCGCCTCGACGCTGACCATGGACCCGATGGAGGACGTCGCCGCGCGCTTCGGTGCCACCCCGGGGCTCTTTCAGCTTTACACGCCAAGCGACCGCGACCTCGCCGCCAGCTTCGTCCAGCGCGCCGAGCGGGCCGGCTTCAAGGCCATCGTCGTCACGCTCGACACATGGACGACGGGCTGGCGGCCGCGCGACCTGAACGGGGCCAGCTTCCCGCAGCTGCGCGGCTACTGCCTGGAGAACTACTTCAGCGACGAGACGTTCCTGCGGCGGCTGAGCGCCTCGCCCCAGGAGGACCTCAAGGCGGCCACGCGCGAGTGGATCGAGGTGTGGGGCAACTCGCTGCAGTGGGACGACCTCAGCTGGCTGCGCTCGCTCACCGACCTCCCGATCGCGCTCAAGGGGATCTGCCATCCCGACGACGCCAGACGCGCCCGCGATCACGGCATCGACGCGATCTACTGCTCCAACCACGGCGGGCGCCAGGCCAACGGCGGGCTCGCCGCGATCGACCTGCTGCCCGACGTCGTCAAGGCGGCGGGCGACATGCCGGTGATCTTCGACTCCGGCGTGCGCAGCGGCTCCGACGTCGCCAAGGCGCTGGCCATGGGCGCAACGGCCGTCGGCGTAGGCCGGCCGTACGCGTACGCGCTCGCCGTGGGCGGAACCGACGGCGTCGTCCAGCAGCTCAAGGCGATCCTCGCCGAGCTCGACCTGCTGATGGCGATCGACGGCTACCCAACCATCGCCGACCTCAGGAAGGCCGGCGTCCGGCGGACCTGAGGCACCGCGCGGTCGCGCGGCCCGCGCCGGCGCCAGAGACGCTGGTTTCCAGCGGTTGGGGCGCCGTTGACTCGGTGGTGGGCGGCGCGGACTACCGTCGGTGCAGGCTGATGGTCACAGACCCCTGGTGAGCGGGGTGACGGAGCGTTGAGCGCGGGGCGGCGATGCCAGGTGTTGCGTGGGCGGCGCAGCGAGTGCCAGACGCTCGACAGGCTGCTGGAGGCTATTGGCAAGGGTGAAAGTCAGGCGTTGGTGGTGCGCGGCGAGCCGGGGGTGGGCAAGTCGGCGTTGTTGGAGTACATGGTTGAGCGCGCGCCGGGGTGTCGTGTGGCGCGCGCCGCCGGCGTGCAGTCTGAGATGGAGCTGGCGTTCGCCGGGTTGCATCAGTTGTGCGCGCCGCTGCTGGAACGGCTGGAGCGTCTGCCGGTGCCTCAGCAGGTGGCGCTGCGCACGGCGTTCGGCCTGAGCGCCGGCGCGGCGCCGGATCGCTTCTTCGTCGGGCTGGCCGTGCTGGGACTGCTGGGCGAGGTGGCAGAGGAACAGCCGCTCGTGTGCATGGTGGATGACGCGCACTGGCTTGATCGGGCCTCGGCGCAGGCGCTGTCGTTCGTGGCCCGCCGCCTGTCGGCCGAGTCGGTGGCGGTGGTCTTCTCGGTGCGCTCGCCAAGTGGACAGCACGAGTGGGACGGCCTGCCGGAGATGGTGGTCGAGGGTCTCGGCGATCGCGACGCGCGGGCGCTCCTGGGATCAGTGATCAGGGCGCCGCTGGACGAGAGGGTGCGCGACCGGATCATTGCCGAGACGCGCGGGAACCCGCTGGCGCTGTTGGAACTGCCGCGAGGACTGACGAAGGCCGAGTTGGCGGGCGGGTTCGGGCTGCCCGCCGCACCGGCGCTGTCGGGGCGCATCGAGGAGAGCTTTCTCCGGCGGCTGGAGCCGCTGCCGGCCGCGACGCGGCGGCTGTTGCTGGTCGCGGCGGCTGAGCCGGTCGGTGAGCCGCGGCTGGTGTGGGATGCGGCCGAGCGGCTGGCGATCGGGAGGGAGGCAGCGGCGCCGGCCGAAGCGGCGGGGCTGTGCGAGTTCGGCGCCCGGGTGCGGTTTCGTCATCCGCTCGTACGCTCCGCGGTCTACCGGGCCGCAACGCTTCAGGAGACGCAGACCGTGCACGCAGCTCTGGCGGAGGCCACTGACCGTGCGGTCGATCCCGATCGCCGCGCCTGGCACCTGGCACAGGCGGCGACAGGGTATGACGAGAACGTCGCCCAGGAGCTCGAGCGCTCGGCCGGCCGGGCTCAGGCGCGCGGGGGTCTTGCTGCGACCGCCGCGTTTCTCGAACGGGCGGCCGAATTGACGCTCGAACCGGCGCGCCGGGCGCAGCGGGCGCTGGCCGCGGCGCAGGCAAAGCACCAGGCCGGCGCGCCCGACGCGGCCCTGGGGCTGCTGGCGATCGCCGAGATGGGAGCGCTGGACGAGCTGGGGCGCGCGCGGGTGGACCTGCTGCGCGGCCAGATCGCGTTCGTCGTCAACCGCGGCCCCGATGCTCTGCCGCTCCTGCTCGAGGCCGCCAGGGAGCTCGAGCCGCTCGACCTCGGGCTGGCGCGGCAGACCTTCATGGAAGCGCTGTCCGCGGCGTTGTTCGCGGGCCTGGTGCGTGGCGGCGGCGGGGTGGAGGAGGCGGCCCGGGCCGCGCTTGCCGCGCCCCCGCCGGCCCGGCCGGCGCGCGCAGCCGATCTCCTCCTGGATGGACTGGCGCTGCTGATCACGGAGGGCTCCTCAGCGGCGACCCCGACGCTCAAGCGGGCGCTGAGCGCCTTCCGCAGCCAGGAGCTCTCCAGAGAGGAGACGATCGGCTGCCTTGCTGCCGCCTGCCGCACTGCCACTGATCTGTGGGACGATGAGGCCTGCGACGTGCTCTCCACGCGCTTCGTACGGCTCGCTCGCGATGCCGGCGCGCTCACGGCGCTTCCCATAGCACTCGCCTGGCGCATCAGTGCGCTCGTGCAGGCCGGCGCGCTGGCCGAGGCCGCTTCGTTGATCGACGAGATCGATGCTGTCACCGAAGCGACGGGGGCCCAGCTCTTGCCCTACGGTGCCCTGTGGGTCGTCGCCTGGCAGGGCCGCGAGGCCGCGGCGTCCGAGGTGATCGAGGCCAGCACGAGCGAGGCAGTGGCTCGAGGCGAGGGATTCGGCCTGATCGCCATCCAGTGGGCCAGCGCGGTGCTCTACAACGGCCTCGGCCGCTACGACGACGCGCTGGTCGCCGCGCAGCGAGCCAGCGAGCCCCCGCAGAACCTGGCGTTCTTCACCGGGGCGCTGCCCGAGCTGATCGAGGCCGCCACCCGCCGCGGGACGCCCGAGCGCGCGACGGACGCCCTCCAGCGGCTCACGCAGACGACCCGGGCCAGCGGCTCGGACTGGGCGCTGGGGATCGAGGCGCGTTCGCGCGCGCTGCTGAGCGACGGCGAGACGGCGGAGATCCTCTACCGCGAGGCCATCGACCGGCTCGACCGCACGCGGATCCGCGCGCACCTCGCCCGCGCCCACCTCCTCTACGGCGAGTGGCTGCGCCGCGAGCGCCGCCGCCTGGACGCGCGCGAGCAACTCCGGCGTGCCCACGAGATGTTCAGTGACATGGGCACCGAAGCGTTCGCCGAACGCGCCCGTCGCGAGTTGCTGGCCACCGGCGAGCACGCCCGCAGCCGCACCGTCGAGACCCGCGACGTCTTGACCGCCCAGGAGACGCAGATCGCCAGCCTGGCCGCCGAAGGTATCTCGAACCAAGAGATCGCCGCCGAGCTGTTCATCAGCCCGAGCACCGTCGCGTACCACTTACGAAAGGTCTTCGCCAAGCTCGACGTCCGCTCGCGCCGCGACCTCGCCCGCGCGCTCCCCGGACGACCGAGCGCGGCGTCTCGGGTCCCGCCGCAGAGCGGACCGGTTCCCCGTTGAGGGTGACGGTCGGCCCGAGTGTCATGACTGTCAGTGCAGAGGATGCGAACGGGACGTGCACGACGTAGAAGTCCGAAGGAGGATGGCCGATCAGACCGGTGGTGCCGGCGTGGCAGGAGGCGTTGCCCAGGAGTGGGCGCTTCCGCTGGGGCCCACGCCGGTGTGGGCGGCGCGTCGCGGACATGTCGCTACGACGAGATCTGGGTGTGCGCTGGTGGCGGCGACGCGTGCAGTCGCGGGCTCGAAGATCCGGGCTGTCGTCCTTTGCGTGCTGTCGGACGCGGCCGTCGTCGCGCGCGCCCGCTGCGGCGATGTCGCCGAGGTGGCGCGAAGGGAGCTGGCCGAGGAGCAGGCCGCGCTGCGACGCGTGGCGACGCTGGTCGCAGGCGGCGTTCCTGCGGCCGAGGTGTTCGCGGCGGTGGCGCGTGAGGCCGGGTTGCTGCTCGGTGTGCAGGCCGTCCACATCGGGCGCTACGACCGCGACGACTCGGTGGTCGCCGTTGCCACCTGGGGTCGAACAGCGGAGCGTGTGCCGGTCCTCGCCAACGTGCTCCGAGACCTCGGGGTCCGCTCGACGGTCTGTGCCCCGATCGTCGTCGACGAGCGTTTGTGGGGGGTGCTGTGCGCCTGGTCCAAGGAGGACATGCCGCTCCCGGTCGACATCAAGTCCAAGCTCGCGGCGTTCACCGAGCTCGTCGCCCCGGCCATTTCGAGCGTCCAGGCGCAGGCAGAGGTGGGACGGCTGGTCGACGAGCACGCGGCGCTGCGGCGCGTCGCCACGCTGGTCGCGCGCGAGTCGGCACCGGCGGAGGTCTTCGCCGCGGTCACCGAGGAGGTGGGACGCCTGCTGCGCCTCGACGACACGAAGATGATCCGCTACGAGCCCGACGGGACCGCGACGGTCGTGGCGAGTTGGGGCTATCTGGACACTGCCATCGCTGTTGGGCGCGTCCGCCACGCGGTCGCCACTCCGGTCGTCGTCGAAGGCCGGCTCTGGGGCGCGATGATCGCCTCCTCGCGGCGGGCGCCGCCCCTGCCGGCGAGCACAGAGTCGTGCATGGGCGAGTTCACCGAGCTGGTCGCCACCGCGATCTCGAACACTCAGGCGCGCTCGGATCTCGCCGCGTCGCGGGCGCGGATCGTGGCGGCGACCGACGAGGAACGCCGGCGGGTGGTCCGTGATCTGCACGACGGGGCCCAGCAGCGGCTGGTGCACACGGTCATCACGCTGAAGCTGGCGCGCCGGGCGCTCCAGGGCAAGAAGGACAGTGGCCCCGCGCTCGTGAGCGAGGCGCTCGACCACGCACAGCGGGCCACCGTCGAGTTACGCGAGCTCGTGCACGGCATCCTGCCCGCGGTCCTGACCCAGGGTGGGCTGCGCGCGGGGGTGGACGGGCTGGCGTCGCGGATGGCGGTGCCGGTCGACAACAGGGTGTCGGTCGGCCGGCTGCCGGCCGCGGTCGAGGCGACCGCGTACTTCGTCGTGGCCGAGGCGCTCACCAACGTCGCAAAGCACGCGCGCGCCGGACGCGCCAGCGTCGCGGCGCGCGTCGAGGACGGAACCTTGCGCGTGCGGGTGCGCGACGACGGCGTCGGCGGCGCCCGGCCCGACGGAAGCGGGCTTCTCGGGCTGGCAGACCGGCTTGCCGGCCTCGACGGGCAGCTCAGGGTCGACAGCCCGGCCGACGGCGGGACGCTGGTCACCGCCGCCATCCCGCTTCCCCGACCAGTGGGATCCGCACGGTTCGCAACGACCCCGAGAGATCGACCACCACCTCGACGCGGGAGCGCACCACGATGACCTCTCAGACCACTGACGCTGCACTCCGGGGGCTCGCGCTGCTGCGGGACCCGTTCCACAACCGCGGAAGCGCCTTCTCGCGCCGGGAGCGCGCGGAGCTGGGCCTCGAGGGCCTGCTCCCGCCGGCCGTGCTGTCGCTCGACCAGCAGGCGGCGCGCGCCTACGACCAGTACTCGCGGCAGCGCGACGGGTTGGCCAAGAACACGTGGATGGAGGGGCTCCGCGACCGCAACGAGACGCTCTACTACAAGTTGCTCGTCGACCACCTGACCGAGATGCTGCCGGTGGTCTACGACCCGGTGATCGCGCAGGCCGTCGAGCGCTACAGCCACGAGTTCCAGCGTCCGCGGGGCGTGTACTTGTCGATCGACGACGCCGACGGCGTCGAGACGGCGTTGGCGAACGCCGGCCTCGGCGCCGAAGACGTCGACCTGCTCGTCGCGACGGACGCGGGCGCGATCCTCGGCATCGGCGACTGGGGGACCAACGGGATCGCCATCGCGCAGGGCAAGCTCGCGATCTACGCGGCGGCGGCCGGGATCGACCCCTCGCGCGCGATCCCGGTGATGCTCGACGCCGGCACCGACAACGAGGCGCTGCTCAACGATCCGCTCTACGTCGGCGTCCACCACTCGCGCACGCGCGGCGCCGCATACGACGCGCTGATCGAGGCGTACATCTCGACCGCGACGCGGATGTTCCCCAACGCGCTGCTGCACTTCGAGGACTTCGGGCCGTCGGACGCGCGCCGGATCCTGAATGCCAACGCCGACCACGCATGCATCTTCAACGACGACATCCAGGGCACCGGCGCGATCACGCTCGCAGCGATCCTCGCCGGCCTCCGGGTCGCCCACACGTCGATGGCCGACCAGCGCGTCGTCATCTTCGGCGCGGGGACCGCCGGCGTCGGCATCGCCGACCAGATCCGCGACGCGATCGTCTGCGCGGGCGTCGGCCGGGACGAGGCGAACCGGCGCGTCTGGCTCGTCGACCAGCAGGGACTGCTGCTCGACGACATGGACGACCTGCGCGACTTCCAGGTGCCCTACGCGCGTCCGGTCGCCGAGGCGACGGGCCTTGAGCGTGACGGCGAGGGCCTGATCACCCTCGCAACCACCGTCGCAACGGCGCATCCGACCATCCTGGTCGGCACGTCCAAGCAGGGCGGAGCGTTCACCGAGGCCGTGATCCGAGAGATGGCCGCCCACGTCGACCGGCCGCTGATCTTCCCGCTGTCCAACCCCACGGAGAAGATCGAGGCACATCCCGCCGACCTCGTCGCGTGGACCGACGGCCGGGCGCTCATCGGCACCGGGACGCCATGGGACGCGGTGCCGTTCGACGGCACCGAGATCGGGATCGGTCAGGCCAACAACGCCCTGCTGTATCCCGGTCTCGGCCTCGGCGCGGTGGTCGCGCGGGCCAAGCACGTCACCGCGGGCATGATCCTCGCGGCGGCCGAGGCCGTCGCCGGCCTCGTCGACACCGGCACGCGCGGCGCGCCGCTGCTGCCCGAGGTCGCCAATCTGCGCGCCTCCTCGGCGACGGTCGCGGTCGACGTCGTACGCAAGGCCGTCGACGAAGGCGTCGCGCGCGTTGCCCCCGGGGACATCGTCCAGGCCGTCCAGGACGCGATGTGGGAGCCGGCCTACCGGGAGCTGAGCCGATGACCATCCCGATCGGCACGGGCCAGACCGGCACGCGGACCGAGACCGACTCCATGGGGTCGATCCGGGTCCCTGCTGAGCACTATTGGGGCGCACAGACGCAGCGGTCGCTGATCCACTTCTCGATCGGCGACGACCGGATGCCGAAGTCTGTGTACCACGCCTACGGCTACGTCAAGAAGGCGGCGGCGACGGTGAACCAAAGCGCAGGCCGGCTCGACGACGAACGGGCTCGCGCGATCCTGCAGGCCACCGACGAGGTCATCAGCGGCGCGCTGGACGCCGAGTTCCCGCTGTACGTGTGGCAGACCGGCTCCGGCACCCAGTCCAACATGAACGTCAACGAGGTCGTGGCGAACCGCGCGAGCCAGCTGATGGGCGGGCAGCTCGGAAGCAAGACGCCGGTCCATCCGAACGACCACGTGAACCTGGGCCAGTCCTCCAACGACACGTTCCCGACGGCGATGCACGTCGCGACGGTGCTGGAGGTGACCGGTCACGTCCTGCCCCGGGTGCGCGAGCTCGCCGGCGCCGTGATGGACAAAGCCGTCGGTTGGGTGGACGTCGTGAAGCTCGGGCGGACCCATCTGCAGGACGCCACGCCACTGACCGTCGGACAGGAGTGGTCGGGATGGGCGGCGCAGTTGCGCGACGCCGCCGACCGGCTGGAGGCGGCGCTCGGCCCCTGCCATCAGCTGGCGGCGGGCGGCACCGCGGTCGGCACGGGGCTCAACGCACCGGAGGGCTTCGGGGAGCAGATCGCCGCACAGCTCACGCAGCTGACCGGGCACGCGTTCGTCACGGCGCCCAACAAGTTCGCCGCGCAGGGGTCGCTGGACGCGATGGTCGCCGTGAGCGCCGGCCTGCGCGGCGTGGCGGTCGCGTTGATGAAGATCGCCAACGACATGCGCTGGCTCGCGTCCGGCCCGCGTGCCGGGCTGCACGAGCTCGCGCTGCCCGCCAACGAGCCCGGATCCTCGATCATGCCGGGCAAGGTCAACCCGACCCAGCAGGAGGCCATGGTGATGGTCTGCCTGCAGGTCATCGGCGAGGACCAGATCGTCGCCGCGGCGGGCGCGCAGGGCAACTTCGAGCTCAACGCGATGCGCCCGATCATCATCAACAACGTCCTGCACTCGGCGCGGATCCTCGGCGACGCCTGCGACAAGCTGCGGCGCTTCAGCGTCGAAGGGACCCAGCTCGACGAGCCGCGCATCGCCGAACTCGTGCGACGGTCACTCATGCTCGTGACCGCACTGAGCCCGACCATCGGCTACGACAAGGCCTCGGCGATCGCGCACAAGGCCGACCGAGAGGGCACCACGCTGCGCGAGGCCGCGCTCGCGCTGGGCGTCGACGGCGGGGACTTCGACCGCCTCGTCGATCCTCGGACCATGGTCGGCAACCCGCACGCCGACCTCGGCCTGCTCACACTCGGACCCGAGCCGGTCTGACGCCTGGCAGCAGGGCGCCGTCGTGCGTGAAGATCGACGACAGCTCCGGCGTGCGCACGACGGTCAGGATCGCTGAGCGGCTCAAAAAGGCACCCCACGGCAGCGCGGCGGCGCTCGCCGAGCCGCCCGGGACGGCCGACCGCTGCCCAACCACAGCCTTCGACTCGCTCTCGCCCGTCCCGACTTGGTCATCCAGGGCGGCTGCGGCTCGACTCAGTGCGTGACCGACATCACCTCGGACGCGGCCTGGTCGATGAGCCCAGCCACTGCTGCCGGGTGCGACAGGAAGACCGAGTGGCTGCCCGCTACCTCGACCACGGTCGCACCCGCCCGCTCAGCCATCGAGCGCTGGGCCGGCGGTGGGATCATCCGGTCGTCGGTTGCGACGAGGTACCAGCTCGGCTTGCTCCGCCATGCCGCCTCGCTGATCGTGCCACCCAGGGCGTCGACGCCCCACGGCACCTGTGAGTCGGCCATGAACGCGGCCAGTTCGGCCGGCACGTCGGCCGCGAACGACGCGTGGAACTTGTCCCGGTCGAGGAACAGGAAGCCGTCCTGCGGCGGCAGGATCGGCGGCACAGGCGCGCCGGGCGGCGGATCGGCGATCAGCGTGTTGACCGACTCGCCCGTGTCCGGCGCGAACGCCGCGATGTAGACGAGCGCCGCGACGTTCGGATCGTTGCCCGCCTCGGTGATCACTGCTCCGCCATAGGAGTGGCCGACGAGGATGACCGGTTCGCCCTGCGCGTCGATGACGCGCTTGGCCGCGGCGGCGTCCCCTTCGAGCGACAGCGTCGGGTTCTGGACGATGCTGACGCGGTAGCCGTCGTTCTTCAGCAGGCGGTAGACCTCCTGCCAGCCAGAGCCGTCGACGAAGCCCCCGTGGACGAGGACGACGGTGCCTGCTCCACTCATGATGGCCTCCTTCGAGAGGTACGAGAGACGACGCCGATCCTAGGTCGCGCGAAACACGGCGTCAATCGTGTCCCTGGTTGGGCGCGTGTCCCGCTGCTCCTTCGGAACGCGAGCGGTGGCGCCCGGGGCAACCCAGGGGGCCACCCGCCACAAGGAACTTGCCAGATGCCGAGGCTGAAATCGGGCTGGTCACAGGACCTTTGACAGGAACGACCGGGTGCGCTCGTGGCGGGGGTTGTCGAACAGCTCGGCGGGCGGGCCGGACTCGACCACAACGCCCTCGTCCATGAAGACCACCGCGTCGGCGGCGCCGCGGGCGAACCCGATCTCGTGGGTGACGACCACCATCGTCATTCCGGCGGCCGCCAGCTGGCGCATGACATCGAGCACGTCGCCGACCAGCTCGGGGTCCAACGCGGAGGTCGGCTCGTCGAAGAGCATGAGCTTCGGCTCCATCGCCAGCGCGCGGGCGATCGCCACACGCTGCTGCTGGCCGCCGGAGAGCTGCGACGGGTAGCTGCGCGTCCGGTCGCCGAGCCCGACGCGCTCCAGCAGGTCCGTGCCGCGCTCGATGGCCTGCGACTTGGACATCCGCTTGACGAGCATGGGCGCTTCGATGACGTTCTCCAGCGCGCTCATGTGCGGAAACAGGTTGAACCGCTGGAAGACCATCCCGATCTCCGCGCGCTTGCGGATGATGTCGGCCTCGTGCAGCTCGTAGAGCTTGTCGCCCTCCTCGCGGTAGCCGACGAGCTCCCCATCGACACGCAGGCGCCCGGCGTCGATCTTCTCCAGGTGGTTGATGCAGCGCAGGAACGTCGACTTGCCCGAGCCCGACGGCCCGAGCAGGCACATCACCTCGCCCGGCTGGACGTCGAGCGTGATGCCCTTGAGCACCTCGAGACGCCCGAAACGCTTGCAGACCGCCTCGGCCTTGACCATCGGTACGCCGCTCACGGGCTCGCCCCCTCCTCTCGGCGCTGCGGCGGCCGTATGTAGCGCAGGTTGGTTCGCAGCCGCTGCCACGGCGTCATCGGAGCCTGGCGCGCGGAGCCCCGGCCGAAGTGGCGCTCGACGTAGTACTGACCGATCGACAGCACGGAGGTCACGGTCAGGTACCAGAGGCTGGCGACGATCAGGAGCGGGATCTGCCGGTAGTTGACCGCGTAGATGAGCTGCGCCGAATACAGCAGTTCCTGCGTGGCAATGACGCTGACCAGCGAGGTGGTCTTAAGCATCGAGATCGTCTCGTTGCCCGTCGGCGGGATGATCACCCGCATGGCCTGGGGCAACACGATGCGGCGCATGGTCTGCAGCCGCGTCAGGCCGAGCGCCTGGGCGGCCTCGTTCTGGCCCTCGTCGACCGACAGGATGCCGGCGCGCACGATCTCCGCCATGTAGGCGCCCTCGTTGAGACCGAGCGCCAGGATGGCCGCCGCGAACGGCGTGATGATGGTGTTGGCGTTGCCGCTGATGAGCTCCGGGCCGCCGAACGGCACGCCCAGCGAGATGCGTGGATAGAGCGCCGAGATGAAGCTCCAGAACAGGATCTGGACCAGCACCGGCGTCCCGCGGAAGAGCCAGATGTAGAAGGAGCTGGCGACGGAGACGAGTGGGTTCGGCGAGAGCCGCATCACCGCGAGGAGCACGCCGAGCGCGATACCCACTGCCATGGCGATGGCGGTGAGCTCCAGCGTCAGCACGAGGCCGTGCAGAATGCGGCCGTTGAAGAGGTAGTCGCCGACCGTCCCCCAGCCGAACCGCGGGTTGGTTGCCACGGAATGCACGGCGACGACGATCAGGAACAGCACGACGGCGCCGGAAGCCCAGCGCCCCGGGTGGCGCAACGGCACGGCCCGGATCTCCTCGGGCCGCGCCGTGCGCGGAGGTTCGTGGGCGGACTCGCCGACGGTCGCCATCGCGTCTCAGCTGATGGCCCCGTTGATCACCGGCGTCTTGATGGCGCCGGACGTGATGCCCCACTTGGCGAGGACGTTCATGTACGCGCCGTTCTTGATCAGGTCCTGCAGCGCCGCCTTGACGACCGGCGCCATGCCGCTGTCCTTCGCCATCGCGATGCCGTACGGCGCGGTGCCGTAGGGCCGGCCGACGAGCTTGAACTGCCCGCTGGACTTCTTGACCTGATAGTCGGCGACGGGCGAGTCCGCCATGCCGACCTGCGCGCGCCCGCTGGAGAGCGCGAGGTTCGCGCCGTTCTGATCGGGGAAGGTCAGGACGGTCACCTTGCCGCCGCTGCACTTCTTGCTCTGGCCCTCGGCGTCGGCCTGCTGCGTGGTCCCCTTCTCCACGGCAACGGTCTTGCCGCAGAGGTCGGCGAGCGTATTGACGGTCAGCCCTCCCTGCGCCTTGACGTAGAACGAGGTCCCGGCCGAGAAGTAGGTGACGAAATCGACCGTCTTCTCCCGCTCCCTGGTGTCGGTGAACGACGACATGCCGAGGTCGTACTTGTGGGCGGCCAGACCCGGGATGATGCTGTCGAACGTCGCGTTCTTGACGTCGGCCTTGAGGCCCAGGACGCCGGCGAGCGCCTTGGCGAGGTCGGCGTCCATGCCCTCGACGGTCTTGCCGTCGGAGCCGATGAACTCGTTGGGCGGATAGGTGGCATCGGCGCCCACCGTGAGCGTGCCCTTGCTCCTGACCGCCGCCGGCACCTTGGAGGCAAGCGCGGCGACGACGCCGGACGCCGACGAGCCGGCGGTGCTCGTCTGTGCCGGCACACTCGATCCGGAGCTCGAGCTCTTGCTCGAGCTGCCGCAGGCCCCGACGGCGACCGCGCACAGCCCCACGGCCGCGGCCGTGGCGATCAGGCGGGAAACAGTCCTGGTCATTCTTGGTCCGCCCTTCCTACTCATGATGCGCCCGCTCAGCGCAACTTTACGCCTGTTCGAGAGCTCCCGGCGGGACATCCCGCGGGCCAAGACCTGGCGGAGCCGACAGCGCGCGCTGCCTCGGGGTTCCCTCTCGCGCCACGGAGCTCTACGGTCGAGGTACCACGGCCCGGGTTCCCGAACGAAGGAGAGCCGATGGACACGCTGGAGCGCTTGCGCGAGCTGCATCCCGACGGCGCCGCCCGGCTGGCGCACCTGAACACGGTCGCCTCGGGCGTGACCGATCCCCAGCTCCTCGCGCTCTGCGTCACGTGCGCCGACACGATGCTGCAGGGCGCGTCCTACGACATCCCGTCGGAGCTCGACGCGCGCGAGGTCGCCGCGCTCGAGTTCACCGAGCAATTCGTGACCTCGGTCGGCGACGTCTCCGACGAGCAGGTCCAAGCGCTGCTGGAGCACCTCTCCCCCGAGGAGCTCTACGGGTTCATCGGCGCGCTCTACGTGCGGGAGATGACGCGCCGCGTCGAGCTCGTCGCCGGGCGGGTGCTGCGATGAGCGCGCCCGGCTCTCGCATCGACGCCGGGAGCTCGGACTTCCTCGTCGGCGGCGCCCTGGACGAGGCGATGGCTGCGTTCACCCGGGCCGTCATCCTCGCCGACCGCGTCGACCCGCTGATCTCGGAGCTGGTGCGGTTGCGCTGCGCACAGGTCCACGACTGCCGTCTGTGCCGCTCGATGCGGATGCAGGACGCGCTCGACGCAGGGCTCGACGACGCGATGGCCGCGAGCATCGCTCGCTACGAGACCGGCGGCTTCTCCGGCGCCGCGGTCGCCGCCCTCCGGCTGACCGACGCCATCATCCTGGCGCCGTCGCTCGCGGACGATGCGCTTGCCGAGGAGCTGCATCGTCACTTCGACGATGCCCAGATCGCGGAGATCTGCCTGGACGTCATGAAGTGGAGCTACCAGAAGATCCTGGTGTCGCTGCGGCTCGAGACGCCGCCGTGGAAGGAGACCGCGATCCTCTCCTTCGATGCGCACGGCGACCCGGTGATCGGCGGGCCGGTCGGGACATAGTCGCCATCAGGCATCGCCACGGAACCGCCGCTGGAACACCGCGTAGGACGGGTCTTCGGGCGAGCGCCGAGCCGGCGAGTCCGACGTGCTGCCGGGCGCCGGCAGCACCTCGAGCTGGATCGCGACATCGTTCACGAGCCGGCGGGAGTCGACGGCCCAGGACCCGCCGCGGCACGACCAGCGGTCGATGTAGCGGATGCTCAAGACGTGCGGAGTGCGCCCGGTCATCTCGCGCAGGAAGACGATCGCCTGGGCCTCGCTCACCGCCGTCTCGGGTGTCGACAGCTCGATCAGGACGTTGGTGATGTGGTGGACGTGACCGAGAAACGCCTCGTGGCTCGCCCACACGAAATCGATGAGGCCGTCCGGGTCACCGCGGTAGTGGGGGCTGTAGTCCGCCGTTCCGTCCGCGTGCCACAGGTTGCGCGTCAGCGTTCGATCCATGCGATCGATGCCACGGCAGTAGGCGTAGAGCTGCTCGGTGATGGCCTGCTTGGCGAGCAGCTCGGCCATCGGATCGATAAGCGGTTCTGTGTGGATCTGCGTGTCGGACATGTCTGCTTTCTCGAGACGAGTGACAGGGTTCAAGGCTGTGTGAGCCCTCAGGCGGGCACCGACGAGAGCACCAGGACGGGCGTCAGCTCCGCGGTCGTACGGAGCAGCGCCCGACGGAGGCGGCGTCGCGCCAGGCGTCGTCCGACGGTGCGCCCGACGATCGCCAGTTGATGGCTGCCGAGGACGAGGTCGTTCCAGATCGCACCGCTGGCATCACCGCGCACGACACGGATCGCCACGTCGAGGCCGGCCGGCACGCTCCCACGCGCACGAGCGATCATCTGCCGTGCGTGCGCCGACGTGTCGTGATCGCCCTCGACGCGTGTCACGACGGCGACGGCGGTGCCGGAGGCCCACAGGACGAGCAGACGCTTGGCGGGTGCAGGAACCACCATCAACGTGAGCGAGCACCCTCGCGAGCGAGCGAGATCCACTCCGCATTCGAGCGCGGCCCACGACGACCGCGAGCCGTCAAGGACCACGAGGATGCGTCGCGGCACGAACGGGTCGAACGCGAGCGGTGCTTCAGCTACGTCAGAGGCGGAGAGCACGCTGCCGGTCATGGCCGTGATCTACCGGCTCAGGCACTGCGGCGCTACGAGCCCGCGACCAGGACTGGCGCAAGCGTCAGCGTCATGAGATCGCGAGCGCCGCGCGCTCACGGCGTCTCGATCACGCGAATCGGACGACCTGCGCGCCAGGCCAGGATGTCCTCCACGACCTGCTCGTACCAGACCTCGTAGGTCTGGCGCGTGACGAAGCCGATGTGCGGCGTGAGGACCGTGCGCGGGGCCGTGGCGAGCGGATGATCAGCCGCAAGCGGCTCCTGGTCGAAGACGTCGAGACCGGCTCCGCCGAGCTGGCCGTGGTTGAGCGCATCGACCAGCGCGTCCTGGTCGACGATCGGTCCACGCGAGGTATTGACCAGGATCGCGCTCGATTTCATCAGTGCGAGATCGTCGGCGCCGATGAGCCCACGGGTGCGCTCGCTGAGAACGAGATGGACGGTCACCACGTCGGAGCTGCTGAGCAGCTCGTGCTTGCTCACAGCGCGGACGCCCACCGCGCTCGCCGCGTCCGGCGACAGGTTCTGGCTCCAGGCCAAGACCTCCATGTCGAACGCCTGCCCGAAGCGGGCGACCTGCGTCCCGAGGCGCCCCAGCCCGACCACCCCGAGCTTCAGCCCGTTGAGCTCGGTTCCGATCGTGGTCTGCCATCGGCCTGCGCGCAACGCGCGATCCTCGTGGGGGACGTTGCGCATCAGCGCGAGGACCAGCGCCCATGTCAGCTCCGCGGTGCTCGAGCTCTTGGGAGACGCGGCCTGGCCCGGCGCAGCCGCCGTTCCGCATACGAGCACGCCGTGCGCGGAGGCGGCCTCGACGTCGATGGCCACGTTGGCGTGGCCCGTGGTCACCACGAGCGCGAGCTTCGGCAGGCGCGCGAAGAGCTCTGCTCCGAGCGCGGTCCGCTCGCGCATGGCCACCACCACGTCCGCGTCCTGCAGCGCTGCCGCGAGGACGGGGACGCCCTCGAGGTGGTCGTTGAAGGCGCTCAGGCGCAGATCCTCGCCGGCGGCGATCAGGCGGTCCCAGGGACCCATCGAACGAGCGACGTCTTGGAAGTCGTCGAGGATCGCGACGTTGAGCACGGCGGTCCTCCTATCAGGACGACGGGCTCCGCCTGGCGCATCCCGCGGCGGCGCTAGCGAAGGCGACAGGTCGACGCAGCAGCGCTGCCGCTGCCGATGCTGCGGCAGCTACGGTGGCGCCGGATGTCGACGACGATGCCCATGCGCAACCTCGCGGAGCAGCTCATCCGGTCGCGGCGCTCGGTCCGTGCCTTCCGGCCCGATCCGGTGCCACGAGACGACCTCGAGGCGATGCTCACGTTGGCTCGCTACGCGCCGTCGAACGCCAACATGCAGCCGTGGCTCGTCGAGGTCGTCGCCGGCGCGACCCGCGACCGGCTCAGCGAGGCGCTGGTGTCCGCGATGACCGAAGGTCGCTATTCGATCGACTTCCACAACAGCGACGAGATGTACACCGACAGCCATTCCCAGCGCCGTGAGGCGATGGGCGAGCGGCTGTACGAAGCGCTCGGGATCGCGCGGGACGACACGGAGGGACGAAACGCGTGGTATCTCGACAACCTCCGGTTCTTCGGCGCCCCCCATGCGGTGCTGCTGTTCATGTCTCCGAAGGCCAACGAGCGCATGGCCAACGACGTCGGGATGTACGGCCAGACGCTGATGCTGGCCATGGCGGCGCACGGCGTGAGCAGCTGTCCTCAGGCGATCCTCGGCTTCTTCGCCGACACCGTGCGCGAAGTCCTAGGGGTACCCGCGGACAACCGGCTGCTGTTCGGCATCTCCTTCGGCTACGCCGACGACGCGTCTCCCGTCAACAACATCGACATGCCGCGCGTGCCGCTCAGCGAGAGCACGCGCTGGCACGACTACCCCGTCAACCGCCGGAGCGCTTCGTGAGCTCGGCCGGCCAGACCAGCCGACGGTCGAGCGTGCCCCTGGCGCCGGCGTCGGCGATGGCCTCGAGCAGCAGGACCATCGCCCGCGTCGCGCGCTCGTCGAGCCGGTCCGTCTGCACGTGCACCGTGCCGGCGATCATCTGGATGAGGAGCAGGCTGTCCTCCAGCCGGAGGTCCGGTCGTACGCGTCCTGCGGCCTGGGCCTGGCGAAGCGGCTCGGCGAGCGCCTTCAGCCACTTGTCTCCGACCTCGACCTTGAGGTCGTCTTCGGCGCCGGGTCTCTGGAACACGTCGACGAAGCCTCGGTCGTGAGCCATCATCTGCGTGGTGGCCAAGACGCCGACGACGTAGGCGTCCGCGGGGTCCTCGACTTCTCGAACGATCTTGTCGAGTAGCTCGATGTTGTCGTCGAATATGCCGCGAACCAGGCTCTCGCGGGTCGGGAAGTGGCGGTGCTGGGTGGCGCGGCCGACCCCGGCCTCGCGCGCGACCGCGTCCAGCGGCGCGTCCAAGCCATCGCGGGCGAACACCTGGCGAGCCGCGACGAGGATGGCGTCGCGGTTGCGGATGGCGTCGGCACGCCTCGGACGTTCGCTGCCGGGGGTGGGCATATGCAGGGAATGGTAATGATGAGCGCAAGAAACGGGCACGACTGCCCGGTTAGTGGTAGTGTCGGCGCCGCGCCACGAACACAGGGGGAGATTTCGGGTGGCTGAGTTCGATCGAACTGTCGATGTGCTGATCGCCGGGTCGGGCGCGGCAGGGCTCGTCGCCGCGCTCGCGGCGGACTCGCACGGGCTCAGCTCGCTGCTCGTCGAGAAGTCCGACAAGATCGGTGGCACGTCCGCCTACTCGGGTGGCGGCGTGTGGATCCCGAACAACGTCGTGACGCAAGCCGACGGCTTGAAGGACTCCTTCGAGGAGGCCCTCACCTACATGGAGGACATCATCGGGGACGCAGGGCCGGCCTCCTCCAAAGAGCGCAAGCTGGCCTTCCTGGAGGAGGGTCCCAAGATGATCTCGTTCCTCGTCGATCTCGGGTTCAAGTGGCGGCGGGCCACCGGCTATTCCGACTACTACCCCGACCGGCCGGGCGGCAAGGCCGAGGGGCGCGGCATCGAGCCGCAGGTCTTCGACGTCAAGCTTCTCGGGGAGTGGCGGCAGCACCTGCGCCTGAGCCTGCTCCCGCCGCTGCCGATGTACACGAACGAGGCGGCGTCGTTCGCGCTGATGGTCAAGACCGGGAAGGGCCTGCGGACCGCGCTGCGCGTCGGCGGCCGCCTGGTCGGACGCCGGCTGATCGGGCAGCGCCCGATGACCAACGGCCACTCGCTCGTGGCGCAGCTCCTGCTCCTCAACCTCCAACGCAACCTCCCCGTCTGGCGGAGCTCGCCGCTCGTCGAGCTGATCGTCGAAGACGGCGAGGTCGTCGGCGGCGTGATCGAGCACGAGGGCAGGCTCCTGCGCGTCCGGGCGACGCGCGGGGTCGTCCTGACCGCCGGCGGCTTCGCCAGGAACGCCGAGATGCGCGCGAAGTACCATCCGGCGCCGGCCAGCGCCGACTGGACCTCCGCGCCTCCGGACGACAACGGCGATGCCATTCGCGCCGGCATCGGCATCGGCGCGGCGACGGCCCTGATGGACGACGCATGGTGGGGACCGACGCTCGTCGACCCGGCGACCGGTCACGCGAGCTTCATCCTCTGGGAACGCTCCTTCCCGCACGCGATCATCGTCGACGAGGCCGGCGAGCGGTTCATGAACGAGTCGGAGTCCTACGTCGACGCCGGCCACCAGCAGTACGAGCGAAACGAGATCGTCAAGGCGATCCCGGCGTGGCTGATCGTCGACTCCGACCATCGGCGCCGCTACCCGATGGCGACCCTTCCGCCGGGCCTGACGCCAAGGTCCGCGCTCAAGTCCGGCTTCATCACCAAGGCCGGATCGCTGGAAGAGCTCGCGCAGAAGATCGGCGTCGATCCGACGGGGCTTGGCAGCACCGTCGAGCGCTTCAACGAGATGGCGATCAGCGGCATCGACGAGGACTTCGGCCGCGGCCGCACTGCCTACGACAACTGGTACGGCGATCCGTCCAACACCCCGAACCCCAATCTCGGCACGATCGCCAAGGCGCCGTTCTACGCGCTGCAGATCTGGCCGGGCGACCTCGGGACGAAGGGTGGGCTGCTCACCGACGAGCTCGCGCGAGTACTGGATGAGGCCGGCGAGCCGATCCGCGGCCTGTACGCCGCAGGCAACACGAGCGCGTCGGTGATGGGCCGCACGTACGCGGGACCCGGCGCGACCATCGGGCCGGCCATCACGTTCGCCTACATCGCCGTCAACCACCTGGCCAGCGGGCGGTCGTTCTCGGCCGACGTCGCGGCCGAGTCGGTCGACGGCGCCGTCGTGGCCACCCCCCGGTAGCGGGCGAGACGCAGCGCGTCTCGCCATCGGTGTCGCTAGTCCCCGAGGGGAACGCGTATGCCGCCGTCGCCGCCGCGGTTACGGTCCGCGAAACGCCGGGTTCTGTCTCGTGGCAGCCCCGCCCAGGACCAAACGAAGGAGCCACTACGCGATGAGCACGACGGAAGATCCGGCTGCGACTGCTGAGGACGCATCGGGGTCGCGCCTGAACTCGCGTCGGCCGATGACCGGTGATGAGTACCTCGAAAGCCTCCGTGATGGCCGCGAGGTGTGGCTGAACGGAGAGCGGGTCAAGGACGTCACGAAGCATCCGGCGTTTCGGAACGCGGCACGGTCGACGGCGCGTCTCTACGACGCGCTCTGGGACGACAAGAAGGCCGACGTCCTGCGTGCCGAGACCTCGACCGGCAACGGTGGCTTCACCCATCCGTTCTTCCGCCCCGCGCGGAGCGTCGACGACATGGTGGCCGATCAGACCGCCATCGCCGAATGGGCGCGGATGATGCACGGCTTCATGGGCCGTACGCCCGACTACAAGGCGGGGCTGTACGGAGGGATGGAGCTCAACGCCGACTTCTTCTCCCCGTACGAGGACAACGCCCGGGCGTGGCATCGGCTCATGCAAGAGCGGATCCCGTACGTCGCGCACGCGATCGTCAACCCGCCCGTCGATCGCAACCTTCCGGCCGACGAGGTCGGTGACGTGTTCGTGCACGTCGAGGGCGAGACCGACAACGGGTTGATCATCTCGGGCGCCAAGGTCGTCGCGACGAACGTCCCCCTGACCAACTACTGCTTCGTCGGGTACGTGGGCGCGCCGCTGAAGAAGAAGGACTTCGCCGTCATCTTCACGGTCCCCATGGACGCTCCGGGGGTCAAGGTCATCGCGCGCTCCTCATACGAGCACGCAGCGGCGTTGCACGGCAGCCCGTTCGACTACCCGCTCTCCAGCCGCCTGGACGAGAACGACGCGATCTTCATCATGGACCGCGCCGTCATCCCGTGGGAGAACGTCCTCGTCTACGGCGACACCGAGAAGGCGAGCATGTGGGCCGGCGCGAACTCCGGCCAGGCGCACCGGATCTGGTTCCACGGCGCCACCCGCCTCGCCGTCAAGATCGACCTCATCGCGGGGCTGATGCTCAGGGCGGTGCACATCAACGGCACCGACAACTTCCGGGGCGTCCAGGCCAAGGTCGGCGAGATCATCGGCTACCGGAACCTGTTCTGGAGCCTCTCCTCCGCCATGGCTCGGACGCCGGAGCCCTGGCTGGACGGCCACGTCCTGCCGGACTTCGACGCATCGGTGGCCTACCGCCTGTTCTCGTCGACCGCCATGCCCCAGATCCGGAGCCTGGTGCAGACCTCGCTGGGCAGCTCCCTGATCTACCTCAACGGGCACGCCAAGGACTTCAAGACGCCGGAGCTGCGACCGCTGCTCGACCGCTACCTGCGGGGGTCCAACGGCCATGACGCGGTCGACCGGGTGAAGACCCTCAAGATGCTGTGGGAGACCGTCGGCAGCGAGTTCGCCGGCCGCAACGAGCTGTATGAGCGGAGCTACACCGGCAGCGAAGAGGACGCGCGCATCCAGGCCGGGTGGTTCTCCGACGCGCGCGGTCTCAGCGACCAGCTCCGCGGCTACGCCGAGGCGGCCATGGCCGAGTACGACCTGGACGGGTGGACCGTCCCGGACATGCTCAACCCCGACGACCTCGAACGCCTCGCCCGCGACTGACATCCCATGGCCAGCGCAGACGTCGTGACGACCGCTGAGCCAGCCGCCGGGGCGCCCCGTCCGTCGGGCCTGGTCATCGAGAACCTGAGCAAGACGTTTCCGAGCGTCGTCGCGCTGGACGAGTTCGGCGTGGACGTCGCGGCCGGCTCGGTGCACGCGCTGGTCGGGCCCAACGGGTGCGGCAAGTCGACCTTCGTCAAGGTCCTGGCGGGGATCCACAAGCCGGACGCGGGCGCGAGGATCTGGGTCGACGGCCAGGAGATCGACGCCGGATCGGGGAGCGCGGCCGACGCGGCGGGGGTGCGCTTCGTGCATCAGGATCTCGGCATCATCGAGCCGCTGGACGCCGTCGACAACGTCGCGCTGGGGCTGGGGTACCAGCGCGGCCGGCTCGGCGCCATCTCCTGGAGGTCGCAGCGTCGCCAGACGCAGGCGCTGCTCGATCAGTTCGGTGTCAGGGTCAGCATCGACGTGCCGTTGGCGCTCGCCAGCCCCGTGGAGAGGACGGCGGTGGCCATCGTCCGCGCGCTGGCGGGCGGCGCGCCGGGGCGTGGGCTGCTCATCCTCGACGAGCCGACGGCAGCGCTCCCCCATCGCGAGGTCGACCAGTTGTACAACCTGGTCCGCGACGTCAAGGCGACGGGCGTGTCGGTCGTCCTCATCTCCCATCGTCTCGACGAGGTGGTGGCGATCGCCGACACGGTGAGCGTGATGCGCGCCGGGAAGATCATCGGCGGCGGCCCGGTCGCGGAGATGGACGTGAGCACGATGGCCGGCATGATCGCCGGCGGGAGCCACCTGGTCGCCGGCGTTCCCGATCGCGCCGACGACGAGCCCGTGTCGGACCGGCCCGTCGTGCTCCGGGCCCGGCAGATCTCCGGCCGGCACCTTCGTGGGGTGGACCTCGAGCTTCGCGAGGGTGAGATCGTCGGCGTCGCGGGACTCCTCGGCTCAGGCCGTGAGGAGCTGCCGTACGCGGTGGCCGGCGCTGCGGGCGTCGAGATCGACGCGGAGTGGGAGGTCGACGGCGAGACGTTCGAAGCGATGACGCTCGAGCGCGCGGCGGGCCTCGGCATCGCCCTGGTTCCGGCGCAGCGAGCCCGCGAGAGCGTGGTCGCCCCCTTCGCGGTCTTCGAGAACCTGTCGCTCCCGGCGCTTGGGCGGCTGCGCCGCGGCCCGCTGCTGAGTCCCGGACGCGAGCGCAGCTTCGTCCGCGAATGGCTCACGGCGATGAACGTCCGTGCGAGCGCCGAGCGCAGCCCGATCACCGTGCTGAGCGGCGGCAACCAGCAGAAGGTGGTGCTGGCCCGCTGGCTCGCCATGAATCCGAAGCTGCTCGTGCTGTCGGAGCCGACCGCCGGGGTCGACGTCGGTGCGCGAACCACGTTGTATGAGTTGATCCGGGCAAGGGCCGCCGAGGGTCTGACCGTCCTCGTCGCGTCCTCGGACGCGCTGGACCTGGTGCACATGTGCGACCGCGTGCTGGTGATGCGCAACGGCGTCGCCGCGGCGGAGCTGCGCGGGGCTCGTATCACGGAGGCGGAAATGGTGGACACAATGGAGGGGGTCGTATGAGTCAGACAGTCACGCTGGACCCGGGGTCACCGGTCGAGAACCCCGCGGTGCCGGACATCGAACAGCCTCCGCGCCGGTCGCTGACGAGCAAGTTGTCCTTCGGCAACATCGGCGCGCTCTACGTGTTCGCGATCATCATCGTCGTCTTCTCCGTCTGGGCGCCCGACACGTTCCCGACCTGGACCACCGTCCGGACGATCGTCAACCAGAACGCGATCGCGGGCATCATCGCGCTGAGCCTCGTCATCCCGCTGTCGGCGGGGGCGTTCGACCTCTCGATCGGGGCGATCATGGGCCTGGCGAGCATCGTCTGCGCCTGGCTGCTGGTCAAGAAGGGCATGCCGGTCGTTCCGTCGATCTTGATCTCGATCCTCGTCGGCCTGCTCGCCGGGCTCATCAACGGGGCCCTGGTGGTGGTCGTCGGCATCGAGTCCTTCATCGCGACGCTGGCCACCGGCTCGCTGATGACGGCCGCCGTCTCGATGATCAGCGACTACACGCCGATCAACGGGCCGAAGCTGTCGGCTCCGGGCTTCAGCAACCTCGCCAACGCCTCCGTCGTCGGCGGCATCACCACGTGCGCGTTCATGTTCTTGATCGTGGGGCTCGTCCTGTACGTGTTCCAGGAATACACGGCCACGGGGCGCCGGATGTTCGCCACCGGGTTCAACCTCGAGGCGGCGCGGCTCACCGGCATCCGCACCAACCGGCTGCGCTTCGTCGGCCTCATGGTGTCGGCGCTCGTCGCGAGCATCGCCGGCGTCCTGATCACCGCGCAGATGCAGGTCGGTCAGCCGGACGTCGGGAACCCGTATCTGCTCAACGCCTTTGCGGCGGTGTTCCTCGGAGCGACGCAGTTCCGCAGTGGACGCTTCAACGCGGCCGGCACGCTGGTCGCCGTGCTCCTGCTGGGGACCGGCAAGACCGGGCTGATCCTGGTCGGGGCTCAGCCCTGGGGCGGTGACATGTTCGTCGGCGTGGTCCTCATCGGCGCGTTGGCGCTTGCGGCCTACGAGCGGGTTCGCGGCCAGCGCAGGCTCCTCGCCGCGCGCCGCCGCGCGTCGAAGCGGCGGCGGGGAAGCACGTCGCAGGGCAGCGCCGCGGCCGGCTGACGGCATCGAGCGTGTCACGCGCGCGTGTAATAAGGCACGCGCGGCCTGGGAGGATCGCATGGGGAAGTTGGACGGAAAGACCGCCTACATCACGGGCGGAGCGAGCGGCATGGGCCGCGCCAGCGCGCGGCTCTTCGCTCGCGAAGGAGCGTCGGTCCTCGTGGCCGACATCCAGGAGGCCGCCGGAGAGGCGGTCGTCGAGGAGATCGTCGCAGCCGGTGGGACGGCGGTGTTCCAGCGCACGGACGTCACGCGTGAAGGCGACATCGTCGCGTTGATCGGCCGAGCGGTCGACGAGTTCGGGGCGCTGCACATCGCCTATAACAACGCTGGGGTCGGCGGCCCGTGGGGCATCGAGAGCGCCTCGGTCGAGGAGCTCGACCGCGTCTGGGCCGTCGTTCTCCGCGGATCGCTGCTCGGCATGAAGCACGCCGTTCCCGCGCTCCGCGCGGCAGGCGGCGGAAGCATCTTGATGACGGCGTCCGGGGCCGGCATCCGCGGCCGCGGCGACCAGCCCGCCTACTCCGCGCTCAAGGCGGCCCTCGTGAACCTCGCCGCGAGCGCTTCACAGCCGCTCGCCCAAGACCGCATCAGGGTCAACGCCATCGCGCCCGGCTGGATCCGGACGCCGATGATGGAGGCTGGGTTCCCCGACGCCGGTGATCGCCTGCGTGACGCTCTGCGCCTCATCCAGCCCTATCCGGAGCAGGGCGCTGCCGAGCACATCGCGGCGGCGGCGCTCTTCCTGGCCAGTGACGACGCCGCGTTCATCACGGGCGTGACCCTGCCGGTCGACGGTGGCCTTCTCGGGATCGCCCCGGAGCTGCCCGACGGCGCGGCTGCCCTCGGCGCCCTCGCTGCCGACCCGAGCGCAGCTGCGGCGCCCCGGGGATGACTGGCGTCACCGCTAGTTTCAAACGGCACCAAGCCACTCACCCCGTCGAGCCTCGGTAGACAAGCGCTCAACCAAGCGAGCTGAACGCAAGCTCGCGCACAGGAGGAGAGTGTTGGCAGTGCACGTTCTTGAATGGGTCAGCTCGAGACGGTCCGGTGCGCGTCTTGCGCTCGGCACCGCGCTCGTCGCCTCGGCGGTGGGTGTCACCGCATGTGGCAGCAGCGGCGGAAGCGGGGCCAGCGGTGGCGACGCCACGGCGGCGTCGCAACCCGCCTCCGGAGACAACGCCGCGCAGATCGCGGCGTTGACCAAGCGTCCTACGCACATCGCCGTGACGGTTCCTGTCGGCAAGCCGATCCCGACGGGCAAGAAGGTCATCTACATCCCGCCCCCGTTGGGCGACCAGAAGCCTGCCGAGAAGATCCTGGGGCAGGCCGCGCAGGTCCTGGGCTGGACGTCGTCGGCGATCGTGCCGACCAGCGCCACGACGTCGGCGTTCGCGGCGAGCATCGACGAGGCGCTTCGCCAGAAGGCGGACGCGATCATCTTGGTGTCATTCCCCGGAACGGCGCTGGCGGGGCCGATCGGGCGAGCCAAGGCGCAGGGCGTCCCGGTCATCAACCTCTACGCCAGCGAGCCCCCGGGGACGGTGCCGGGGATCGTGGCCCAGCCCTTGGGGAAGAGCTACACGATCAAGGTGGCGGAGAAGACCGGCGAGCTCCTGGGGCTGATGGTGCCCCCGGGTTCGACGGTCGGTGAGGCCGCGCTGCTCGTGGTCACCAAGGCGAGTGACTACCAGCTGGCGACCGAGCGCGGCGTCAAGAAGTCGTGTCCGACGTGCAAGTACGCGGCGAACATCACGCTGGCCGCGCAGGCCAAGGACTATGTGCCGAACATGGTGACCTTCATCCGCAAGGAGAACCTCAAGGGCCTGTACATCCTGAACGGCCCGCTGAGCAACGGGCTGGGAGCCGCCATGCGAGCCGCCGGTGAGGATCCGAGCTCGGTGAAGGCGCTGGCGGGCGCGATCGGCTCGGGGGATGGCAGCGCCCAGCGCGTCAACAGCAGCGAGGCGCCGCTCGCGGCCGGCTACGTGTGGCCAGGCGCCGAGGGCATCTGGTACGGCGTCGATGCGGCAGTGCGCGCGCTGGCCGGCGTGCCGACCAAGCCGTCCGACGCGGACGCCGACCCGTACATCGTCCTCCCGGGGAAGATCCCGAGCGAGGTCTTGAACAGCCCGTCGCCCGTGGCGGTCACCGACTACCAGGCGGAGTTCGCGAAGCTCTGGGGCAAGTAGGCCAGCGCTCGCACCAAAGCCTCGTCGTGTCCGGGCCGCCCCTGTGGGGCGGCCCGGCGCTTGCGGTGGGGTGACTGGCGTCACCGCTAGTTCGAGCGCTTGTCCGGGGGTCGCGCCGACCGCGGGCCGGTAGACCAACGCCCGCAACCCGGACGGACAGGAGAGACGGTTGACCAGCAAGAAGGTTCGGACGAGGCCGCTGCCCGAGAGCGTGGTCGAGTCGTGGGATCACGAGGCGGACGTCGTCGTCGTCGGCTACGGCATCGCGGGCGTGTGCGCGGCCCTCGCCGCGGACGAGCGCGGTGCCGATGTCCTGGTCCTCGAGCGCGGTGGCGGCTCCGAGGGCCTGTGTGGCGCGATCTTCTACCTCGGTGGCGGCACGGAGATGCAGCACGCCGCCGGGTACGAGGACACGCCCGAGGCCATGCGGACGATGCTGCGCTCCGCGCTGGGTGCGGGACTCGTCGACGAGGTGAAGCTCGACGCGTACTGCGCCGGCAGCGTCGAGCACTACGACTGGCTGGTGCGGTCGGGCGTCCCGTTCGTCACGGGTCCGGACGAGGAGGGCACGGACTTCACGGCGGCGATGGAAGACGGCTACGTCGTCATCGGCGCGCAGGAGTACGCGGGCCATGGGCTCATCTGGGCGGGGGCGGAGGCGTCCTTCCCGAACGACGAGCTGGCGCCGCCCGTTCCGCGTGGGCACATCGCGCGGGACGTTCCGAAGGACGAGGACCTCTACGAGGGCGCTGCGACGAAGGCCCTGCTCCGCACCGCGGATGCCCGCGGGATCAAGGCGCTGTACAACATGGGCGCCGAGCGTCTCGTGATCGACGGCGCCGGCGTCGTCGTCGGCGTCGAGTGCCAGTCCTACGACACGACGGTCCGGGTTCGGGCGCGCTCCGGCGTCGTCCTCGCGACCGGCGGGTTCGGCTACAACGAGGAGATGATGGCGCTGCACAGCCCGCTGCTCGTGGAGCAGGGCGCCATGCCGCAGGGACACGAGGGGCAGGACGGGCTGGGGATCCGCATGGGCCAGGCCGCCGGCGCCAACGCCGTGCGGATGGACGCTGCGGACGTCACGCTGGCGATGACGCCGCCGATCACCGTCCGGGCAGGCCTGCTCATCAACGAGCTGGGTCAGCGATTCGTCAACGAGGACGCCTACTTCGGTCGCATCGGGATCGACGTGATGCGCAACCAGAGGGGCGTCGCCTTCCTCCTGTTGGACGACGCGACGTACCTCCCGGGCGCGACGTTCCGCCGGCCCCGATGGATCGCCGAGTCCTTGGAGGAGCTCGAGCGCGAGGCCGGCTTCCCGCCGGGGTCCCTCGTCGGCACCGTCGACTACTACAACAAGCACGCGGCAGACGGCAAGGATCCGCTGCTGCACAAGCGCCCGAAGTGGCTCAGGCCGCTGGAGCCTCCGTTCGCGCTCATGGACCTGAGCGCCATCCCGAAGCCGGGCGGAGGAGAGGGCGTCAGCTACGTGCGCATGCCGGGCGGGGACGTCGCGGATCTCCGCAACCTCGCCGGCATCGTGACGCTCGGCGGCCTGCACACGAACGTCGACAGCGAAGTCCTCGATCCGGAGGGCGAGGTCATCCCGGGCCTCTACGCGGCCGGTCGCTGCAGTGCCGGCCTCGCGGTCTACGGCTATTGCAGCGGCGTGTCGCTGGGGGACAGCTCGTTCTTCGGCGCCCGCGCGGGGCGGGTCGCCGCTGCCCGCGCGGCGGCGTTGAGCGGCACCTCGAGCCGCGTCTCGGCGCTCGGGGGTCTGGACGCATGAGCGGGAACGGAACCGCATCGCCGAGCTCGACGATGGAGTGCGACGTCCTGGTCGTCGGCTCCGGCGGAGGGGCGCTGACCGGTGCCTATGCCGCCGCGTCGGCCGGGCTTCGCACGATCGTCGTCGAGAAGACCGGGGTGTTCGGGGGCACGACGGCGTACTCCGGAGCAGGTCTGTGGCTGCCCGACACCCAGGTGCAGCGGCGGGCCGGCGTCGAGGACTCGGCCGAGGATGCCCGTACCTACCTCCGGGCAGTCGTCGGTGACTACGAGGTGGAGCGCCAGGAGGCGTACATCGCCACCGCCGGCGAGCTGGTGGCGCTGCTCGAGAGCGATCCGAACATCGAGTTCGAATGGCGATCCTTCCCCGACTACTACCCGGTGCCCGGCCGGCGCGAGAGCGGTCGAGCGATCTACCCCGTCGACCTGCCCGACGCGGACGTCGGCGAGCTCCGTGACCTCATCCGTCCGGATGCGGGGCCCGATCGCGCGGGAGAGGCCCATCGTGAGGACCCGTACGTGGGCGGCCGGGCGCTCGTCGGCCGGTTGTTGATGGCCCTGCGCGGCACGGGCAACGCCGAGCTGCTGACCGAGACGACCGCCCGAGCGCTGACCGTCGAGGACGGCCGGGTCGTGGGCGTCGAAGCGGTCGACGCCGGTGGCCGCTCGATCACGATCCGGGCCGCACGTGGCGTGCTCCTGGCGGCCGGCGGCATGGAGGCCGACGCGCTGCTGCGCACGGAGCATCGCATTCCCGGCAGGGCCGCTTGGAGCATGGGGCCGCGGGGGGCCAACACCGGCGATCTCGTCCAGGCGGCGATCGCCGTCGGCGCCGACACCGCCCTGCTCGAGGAGGCGTGGTGGTGCACCGGCGTCGAGCTGCCCGACGGCGCCGCCGCGTTCATGGTCGGCGTTCGCCGTGGCGTGATGGTCGACGACCGCGGGGAGCGCTTCGTCAACGAATGCCTGCCCTACGATCGCTGCGCCCGGGCCATGATCGAGCACGGAGCCGAGGTGGCTCACCTCGTCTTCGACTCGTCGGAGGGCGGGATCCTTCCCGCCGTGGTCATGCCCGAAGTGGCGGCGGCCGAGCACCTGGCGGCCGGGACGTGGGTGACGGCGGCGACCATCGAGGGTGTCGCCGAGCAGATCGGCGTGCCGGGCGATGCCCTGCGCGCCACGGTCGAGGAGTTCAACCGCAGCGCGGCCAACGGCGTCGACGAGGCGTTTCACCGCGGCGAGGACGCGTTCGACCTGTTCTTCTGCCCGCCGGGCGACGAGCCCGACGGGCCGGCCAACCCGGCGCTGCGCCCGGTCGCACAGCCCCCGTTCTACGCGGCCAGGATCGTCGTGAGCGATCTCGGGACCAAGGGCGGCGTGCGGACGGACGTCGATGCGCGCGTGCTGCGGGCCGATGGCTCGCCGATCGAAGGCCTGTACGCGGCGGGCAACACCAGCGCCTCGCTGACGGGTCACGCATACCCGAGCCCCGGCCTGCCGCTCGGGACCGCCACGGTCTTCTCCTATCGCGCAATCCAGCACATGACCAAGGAGCTCGTATGACATCGGTTGCCGTTCCGGCGGTCGTCCGGGGGCTCGTGCCGTCCCCCGACGACGACACGTTCGTCGTGCTTCGAGAGCTTCCGGTCCCGGAGCCGCAGGACGGCGAGGCGATCGTCGCCGTCGAGACGTTCTCGATCAACCGCGGCGAGGTCCTGATGCTGTCCGGACCGCCGCCGGGGTGGCGCCCGGGGCTCGACCTGGCCGGACGGGTCGTGCAGGCCGCCGCCGACGGAAGCGGCCCGCCGGAGGGTGCGCGCGTGGTCGGCCAGGCGCCACTCGGCAGCTGGGCGACGGCGGTCGCCGTGCCGACGAGCGCCCTGGCCGAGCTTCCGGACGCCGTCTCCTTCGAGCAGGCGGCGCCGCTGGGAGCGGCGGCGCTCACCTCCCTGCGGATGCTCCGCTACGCGGGCTCGGTGGCCGGCCAGCGGCTGCTGCTGACCGGCGCCGCCGGCGGTCTCGGCCACTTCTTCGTCGAGCTCGCGACGCTTCAGGGGGCGCGCGTCACGGCCGTGGTGGCCTCCCAGGAGCGTGGTGCGCGGCTGCTGGAGCTGGGCGCCGAGGCGCTGGTGACGCACGTCGCCGACGCCGAAGGGCCGTTCGACGTGGTCCTCGACTCCATCGGCGGGACGTCGCTCACCACGGCGCTCACGAAGGTCGCGCCGGGTGGGCTCGTGCTGTGGTTCGGGCAGGCGGGCGGCGAGCCCGCCGTCTTCGACATGTACGCCTTGGGAACTCCCTCGCTGGCGCGGATCGTCCCGTTCAGCTTCTTCAACAGCGGCGGCTCGTACGCCGACGACCTCGCCACGCTCGTCCGCCTCGTTGCGGCGGGTCACCTGCATCCGGAGATCAGCACGGTCGCGGACTGGGCCGAGACGAACACGCTGCTGGTCGAGCTGCGCGATCGCCGCCTCCGCGGCAACGCGGTCCTCAGGATCAGCGGCTGAGGGCGCGGCCGCCGCGGCGATGACCATCGCTCTCGCTAGTTCGCCCATCCGGGGCCGGGTCCAGGCCCGGTCCGGCGACTAGCGTCGAGCGCACGACCGATGCACGCGCCCTCCCGCAGACTCCCCCCCGAAGAAGCCCTGTCCGGCGCGCCGAACGCACGCCTGGTGGCCAGCGACTTCCGCGCGGTGATGGGGCGGTTCGCGAGCGGCGTGACGATCGTGTCGACGCGCGAGGCGGGGGAGAACTACGGGGCGACGGCGAGTGCCTTCACCTCGCTCTCGCTCGAGCCGCCGATGGTGCTCGCGTGCCTGTTTCGTGGAGCCGCCACCGAAGCGGCGATCCGCCGGTCGCGGCGGTTCGGCGTCAGCATCCTTCGCGACGACCAGCAGGTGATCGCCGAGCGTTTCGCGTCGCGGCACCCGGATCGCTTCGCGTCCATCGACCATCGCCACGGGGAGCTCGGCGTGCCGCTCGTCGACGGCGCCCTCGCGCACGTCGAATGCCACGTCACGGAGACCGTGATCGGAGGCACGCACACGGTGTTCATCGGCACGGCGTCGAGCGCCGCACGGTACGAGGGTCGCCCCCTCGCGTACTTCGGGGGCGCCTTCGGCCACTTCCTCGTCGGCGACGACGCTGCGGTGTACAAGGCGCTGCGCGCCATGATCGTCAGCGAGGCGCTCTCGCCGGGCCATGCGCTGTCAGCCGAGGAGCTCGCCCGCCAGCTGGGCGGAGAGCCCGGGTCCGTGCTGGCCGCGCTGAAGCGCCTGGCCACCGAAGGGCGCGTCGCCCGCGAGCCGGACGGCACGTACGTCGTCGGCGGACTCGACCAGCGCGCGGCGCTGGACATGATCTCGGCCTGCCGCACGATCGAGGTCGGGGTGGCCGAGCTGACCGTGGGATGGGTCGAGGACGCTGAGCTCGATGCGCTCGACGAGCTGTCGTCAAGCCCTTGCGAGGCGCTGCCGCAGCGAGCGCATGACGGGCCGGTCCGTCCCGCGAGCGGGTTCCACGAGCGTCTCGTCGCGCTGGCCGGCAACCCGCGGCTGCTGGATCACTATCGCGAGCTCTCCACGGCCGCGGCCTACGCCGGGCCGGTGCATGCCGAGCACCCTGATCCTGAAGACCATCGTGCCATCGTGGCCGGCTACCGGGAGGGCGATCTCCCGACGGTGATCGCCGCCATCGATCGGCATGCACGCCGGCTTCGCGAAGCGTGGCAGCAGGCCGCGCCGCTCCCCGAGCGCCGATAGGGGATGACGCCAGTGCCTCGGCCCGCAGCAGGCTCGCTCCACTGGCAGACAGGGTTGGGCACGGGTAGAGTCGAGCGGGGGCCGTTGTGACGGGCGTTTACGACGCGGCAGGGGAGGATCGGTTGTGCGGGTCTTGATCGTCGACGACCACGAGGTCGTCCGGAACGGGATCGTCGCGTCGCTTCGCGCGAGCCCGCGGTACCGCATCGTCGGGGCGGCCGGTACGGGTGCCGACGCCGTCTCGCTGGCCAGGCGCGTGCGGCCCGATGTCGCCATCGTCGACCTTCGCCTGCCCGACATGACCGGCGAGACGGTGTGCCGGCAGCTGATCGCCGACACGCCAGGCATCGCCGTGGTGATGCTCACCACCTACCTGAGCGACGACACCGTGCGATCCGCGCAAGCGGCCGGTGCGACCGCCTACGTCACCAAGGCCGCGGGGATCGCGGTGCTGAAGGAGACGCTCGAGGCGATCGGGTCGGGCGCGCACAGCTCGCTCTCGAGCGACAGCGCCCCGGTGATCGTCCATCGCCTCGACCGCCTGGCGAGCGGCCGTGCCGCCGGCCACCTGACGACGCCCCACCAACGACGTGTCCTTGCGCTCGCCGCAGCGGGCCTGACCAACGGGCAGATCGGCGAGCGGCTCAACATCTCGGAGTCGACCGTCCGCTTCCACATCCAGAAGCTCAAACGCATCTTCTCGGTGCCGAGCAGGACGGCGCTGGTCGTCCGAGCGGTGCAGGACGGCGTGATCGCGCCCGGGCCGGAGGACGGGGAGCTGGCGAGCTAGATGAGCCCACCGCCGGAGGACGCGGTCCCGACTCCGCTGGCGGCCGCTCAGCTCGACTCGGAGGATCTGACCCTCCTGGCGACCGAGGCGCGCGCGGCGCTGCGCTGCCCGGCCGTCCTCATCACCGGACGCGATGCGCGGGATCGGACGACCATCGTCGGGTCCGCGGGAGTGACCGCACAGGACACGCGGGTGCTGTGGCCGATCGTGCTGCAGGTGGACCGCCACCAGGAGGAGCTCGTCTCGCCGGGAGTCGGTGTGCCGTTCGTCGCGCTGCTGCCCACCATCGGCGTCGGGCACGGCCGCGAGGTTCGCCGCATCGTCATGTTCGTCGGCGGCAAGCGCATGGGCGGGTTCCACCTCATCAGCTCGGTGGACGCGCCGTGCGACGACGGCCTAGCGTCGGACTTCGCGCGCCATGCCGCCATCGCGATCGCCCGGCGACGGCTGCGCCGAGGCAGCAGCGCGCACCTCGAGCGACGGATCGCACGCGCCGACGCGATCCTCGACTTCGCCGCGGCCGTCTCGAACGTCGGCTTCGACAGCCTCGTCGGGAGGATCGAAGCCGCCGTGCGCAGCGTCTTCGGGCCGGTGCGGACGCGCGTGTACCTGCACAACGCCGAGAGCGACGCCTTGGAGGCGCTCCCGAACCCGCAGCGAACCGCTGCCGAGCAGCCGCTCGAGCCGATCGCGGCCAACGACATGCGCATGGGGATCGCGCGGGTCTTCGCGCTCGGCCGCTCGTACATGACCAACGGCCCCGTCGAGGACGACCCGATCGAGCGTGCGCCGACGTGGACGCCGTGGCCCGCGTCGTTGCTGACGGTGCCGCTGTTCGTGTCGGGGCGGGCGAGCGGCGTGCTGCAGATCGCCGACAAGCCGCGCGGCTTCGTGATGACCGACGTCCACGACGCCGAGCTGCTGTCGCGCCCGATCGCCGTCGCGGTCGAGCTCACCGCGACCCTGCGGCGGCTTCGCGTCCAGAGCGAGATCGAGGCGGTGCTGTCGGACACGACCGCCCTGCTGCGGCCGGCGACGGACGTCGGCGCCAAGCTGCCCCAGGTGATCGCCGCCATGCGGAGCGCCACGGCGTCGACCGTCCTCATGTTCGCCTCCCGGCACGCTCCCCTGGTCGTCGCGAGCTCCGGGCCGACGCCGCCGTCTCAGGAGGACTTCGTCGCGTGGCTGACGAGTCAGCTCGAGGAGGACCCGCTGGGGCTGGGCACCGACGTCGGCTGCCGCGCGCTGCTCGTGGCTCCGGTGAGGATCGGACCGCAGCAGATCGCGACGCTCGCCGCCATCGCCAGTCCGGCGACGGTGTTCGGGACCGCCGAGCGACGCGGTCTCGCTCGCCTCGCGAACGTGATCGCGTTGTCGCTGGCGGGGGAGCGCGATCTCGCTCAGCGAACCGCGCTGGCGCGGATGGAGGAGCGCCAGCGCGTGGCCGACGAGCTGCACGACGAGGTCGCGCAGCTGCTCTTCGCGGCGCAGATCCAGCTCGACGAGGTGATCGACCTGCCGGGAACGACCGAGGAGGTCCTCGACCGCGCGGTCCTCGCCAACTCGCTGCTGCTGCGCAGCGACGCGACCCTGCGCCGGGTGATCACGGAGCTGCCACAGCGATCGAGCGCGCTGCTCAGCGACCGTCTCGAGGCGTTGCTGGAGGAGACGCAGCGCACCTTCCGTGCCGAGATCCTGTCGACGATCGGCGCGGACGCGGTGCAGGCGGCGACGGAGAGCTCGCACGAGACGCACGACATCCTGGTCGGCGCTGCGCGCGAGTCGTTGGTGAACGCGGCAAAGCACGCGGGGCCTTGCACGATCGAGATCGGATTGCACGTCGTCGGAGCCGAGACGCTGCGGCTGTCGGTCAGCGACGACGGGGTGGGCCTCGCCGACGAACGGGCGGCGGCCGGGCTCCCCGGCCATGGCCTGTCAGCGTTGCGGCGGCAGGTCGCGGCGGCTGGCGGATCCGTTCACGTCGCCGCTCGTCAACCGGTCGGCACGTCGGTGGTCGTCGATCTGCCGCTCCGGCCGCGCTCCACATCGGAGGCAGGACCGGTCATCGACGTCGAGGCCGCGGGGCTGGATTCGGGCGCGACGGCCTCGACGACGGTGTCGACGAGCTCGAGCCGCGCCGGAGCACCGTCGCCGGCGACCGGCGGCATGATCTCGAAGCCACCCCGCCAGGGCGAGATCGCGACGTCCGAGCGCCGGCCGCGGTGATCGACGGCCAGCCGGCCGAGGTACGCACGGGGCGCCGGGACGACCGCGCAAGGGTCGGGTGAGAACACGGTCTTGCCGTCCTGGCGGATGACGGTGCCCGAGAGCTCGAACGGTCGACCCAGGAGCGTCGCGGCTTCTCTGGGCCGGCCCGCGCGGACCGCCTCGCGGATGCGCGTGGACGAGACGGGCTCACCGGTATGCATGACCGTCGGTGCGATGTGCGTGGTGAACGCCGCAGCATCTCGAAGCAGCTGCGGCGTGCCCTCCCCCCGGCGGCCGAACCGGAAGTTCTCGCCCACCGAGACGTGACGGACCCCCAGCCGGTCCTCGAGCCAGCTGGTGATGAACTCGCTCGGTGACATCGCGGCGACGATCGCATCGAAGTCGATCACGATGAGCTCCTGGACTCCCAGCTGGGCGACCACCTCGAGCCGCTGCTGCAGGGTGGTGAGCAGGTGACGGGGCTCGGCACGGCCGAGCACCATCGCCGGCGGCGGGTCGAAGGTCAGCACGCTGCGGGCGCCGCGGATCACCTCGCGATGGCCCAGATGGACTGCGTCGAACACGCCGATCGCCAGGCTCCGCGGACGTCTCGTGACGTCCTCCAGGTGCACGATGCGGGCGCCGGGTGCCCGGTCTGCGAGGGTCATGCCCGAGATAGAAGCGGGAGTTCGCGACGGCGCAAAGGTCCTGCGCGGCACAGCTGGCGGATGCGGCAGTCACGCCGGCCGATCGCACCGACCGCGCACGGACGCCGGGGCGGACTCTGGAAGGCCGGCCCCGGCGCCTGCGCGGCAGGGTCAGCTCGTCGAGCCCGCCATCTCGCCCGCCGCGTCGGCGACGGGGACGCTCGGCAGCGACACGCCGCCGCGACCGAGACGGCGGCCCTGCGGGATCAGCAGCGCGAGGATGCCTCCGACCAGCGCGACGCCGGCGGCCACGAACAGCGCGGCGGTGAACCCGCCCTCCTCGTAGAGGTTGACGCCCGGGGCGACCTGCAGCGCGACCGCCGCGGCGAGGATCACGTAGGAGATCTGCTGCATCATGCCCCCGATGATCCCGTCGGCGGTGCCGACGACGCCTCCGGCGACGGCCCGCTGATCCTCGGGAACCGCGAGCAGGATGAGGTTCGGGCGCGCGGCGAGCACGAGCAGGCCGGCGCCGCCCAGCGCGTACCCGACGACGTAGTGCCAGATCTCCGAGTGCAGCAGCGCGAGGAAGATCATGTGGACGATGACGAGCGCGGACCCGATGAAGATGTGGTTGCGGAATCCGATGGACCTCGCCGTCAACCCGACGAAGAAGCCGCCGACGATCACGAGGATCCCCGCCGGGGCGAAGACCAGCGCGATGTCCGTCGAGCCCAGGCCCTGGCCGTACGCCGGCGCCGCCGCGCTCGGCGTCGCCAGCATCTGCGGGACGAGATAGGCGCCCATCGACGTCGCCGCCACGACGCACGAGATCGAGATCAGGGGTGCCCACATCGGCCGGCGGGTCAGCAACCTCATGCTGATCAGCGGTTCCGGCGCCTGGCGCTGCTGGAAGAACCAGCACACGAGGAGGGCGAACCCGCCGATCGCGACCAGCAGGGTCCGGGCGTTGCCGTAGCCCCAACCCTGCGCCTGGGAGATCGCGATCTGCACCGCGAGCACGCCGCTCGCGAGCAGCAGCGCGCCGAGGTAGTCGATGGAGCCCTTGGTCCGCAGCGGCGACTCGGGGACGAGCACCGCCACCAGCAGCAGGCCGACGACCGACACGCCGCCCATGAGGACGAAGACGGAGCTCGTGCCGTAGTTGTCGACCAGGAGCGACGCCAGCAGCGGGCCGGCGATCACGACGACGCCGATGCCGTTGGTCGAGATCGCGATGCCCAGCGACCGCCAGCGGGGCGGGAACACGTCACGCATGAGCGCGAAGGTCAGCGGGGCGAACGCGATGGCGACGCCCATCAGCGCCCGGCCGACCAGCAACACGAAGAAGCTGTTGGCGAGGATCCCGATCAGCGCGCCGACGGCCGCGATCACCGCCGTGATCACGAGCGTTCGCTTCTTGCCGTAGATGTCGCCGATCTTGGCGAGGATCGGCGTGGCGACGGCGCCCGACAGGGAGAACACGGTCAGGATCCACACGATCTGGGACGTCTGGTACTCCGCCGCGAACGTGGGGAGGATCGGCGCGAAGACGGTGATGGCCAGCGCCGACTGCTCGCTGAGGAGCACCAGCGCCAGCGTGACCGCCACCCAGAAGCCGCCTGAGCGTGCCTGGAGCCGGACGATCTCGGCCTGCTGCGCTGGGTCGACGGCAACGTCGTCGACTCTGGAGGCCGGATCGATGACCTCTTCCAACCCGGCGTCATTCAAACGCGGTGGGACGTCTGACTCCATGATTCTCTCCTATCGCGGCAGCCGAGTCCGGTGACGGATTCGACCAATGGACCCTGCACTCGGCGCCTGCCTACCACAGCCGTTCGAGCCGCCCGGCTCCGCGTCGGCGCAGGCTGTCGTTCTCGATGGTTGTGCCGGCGCCGGCTCTCGGGAGCGCGTGAGCGTCGGCTAGACCGAGCCCGTGCCCCCTGCGAAGAGCTCGGCTCGAGGGACCCGCGTGCTGCTGGGAGCCCTCGGGCTCTCCACGTTCACCGTGTCGATCGCGGCGACGACCGTCGTGCCCGCGCTGTCGGTGATCCAGCGGACGTTCGACGTCACCGCGAGCGACACGGCCTGGTTGGTGACGGCGTACTTCCTCGTCGCCTCGACGGCCACGCCGATCCTCAGCCGCCTCGGCGACATGCGCGGCAAGCGCAGCGTGCTCGTCGCCGCGCTCGCGGCGTTCCTCGCCGGGTCGATCGTCTGCGCGCTGTCGCCCAGCCTCGCCGGGGAGATCCTGGGGCGCGCGCTGCAGGGCCTCGGCGCCGCGGTCTTCCCGCTCGCCTACGGGATCGCTCGCGATCAGCTGGAGCCGGAGCGCGTGCCGACCGCGATCGGCTTCCTCGCCGCGACGCCGGCCGTCGGGGGCGCCCTCGGGCTGCCCTTCGGCGGGCTGATCGCGGAGCACGCCGACGTCTCGGCGATCTTCTGGGCGCAGGGGCTGCTCGGCCTGGTCGCCCTGGGCACGTGCTGGAAGGTGCTGCCCGACTCCGGCACCCGGATCCCCGGCCGTGTCGACCTGCGCGGCGCGGTCGTGTTCTCGATCGGGTTCGGCCTTCCGCTGCTGGCGGTCTCCCGAGCGAACGTCTGGGGCTGGGGCTCGCCGACGACGCTCGCCTGCTTCGCGGTCGGCCTCGTGATCCTGGCCGCCTGGACCAAGCTCGAGCTGCACACCGACCAGCCGCTGGTCAACATCCACACGCTCCGGCGCCGGCCGGTCTTCCTGACGAACGTCACGACGATCGTGGCGGGCTTCGGGTTGTTCGGGTCCTTCATCCTGCTTCCCCAGCTCGCCCAGGTCCCGACGAGCACGGGCTTCGGGCTCGGGCTCACCGCGTCGGCCGCCGGCCTGCTGCTCGTCCCCAACGCGGTCGTCAACGCGATCACGTCCTCCCAGTCCGGACGCGTGATCGGCCGCTGGGGCGCGCGGACGCCGCTGCTGGTCGGGTGCTCGATCGCCGTGGTCGCGTTCGGCCTCCTCACGGTCCTCCACGGGAGCGCGATCTTCATCGTGCTGTGGAGCATGCTGCTCGCGGTCGGCGTCGGGCTGAGCTACCCCGCCATGCCGACGTTGATCCTCGACGCGGTCGAGCTGCACGAGACGAGCGAGGCCAGCGGCGTCAACACCATCATGCGCAACGCCGGCGCCGCGGCCGGCAGCGCCGTGGCCGGGAGCGTCCTGGCGGCGCACGTCGCCCCGAACGGCCTGCCCACGGACGCCGGCTTCGCCCTCGCGTTCCTGATCGCCTCGATCGTGAGCGCGGTGGCCGTGCTGATCGGCCTGAGGATCCCGGTCAGGGCGCGGATGCCCGTGCCGGTGCTGGCATTGTCGATAGCGCCGCGCGAAAACCGCTGACAGCCTGAACACTCGCCGATAGCTTCGGCCATGTTGTCGGCCAACGATCGAGGTCACGCATGTCCGATGTCATCAGCCAGCCCGCCGCGGAGGGCGTCACGCCCGAGATGCTGCTCGAGCGGGCCGCCGCACTGCGGCCGCAGCTGCGAGAGGAGCAGGCGGCCGCCGAGCTGCGCGGCACCTACTCGCCCGAGATCCACCAGGCGTTCCGCGAGGCCGGGTTCTACTCGATCCTCGTGCCGCGCCGGTTCGGCGGCCTGGAGCTGGACCTGACGACCTACTACCGCGTGATGATCGAGGTCTCGCGCGGCGACCCGGGCAGTGGCTGGTGCCTCACGCTCGGCTCGAGCCACGCCCTCGTGGCCGGCAGCTTCTTCTCGGAGACGGCGCAGAGGGAGTTCTTCACCGATGGGAACTACTGCGCTCCACACACGGCGGTCGGCCCCGGCATCCTGCTGAAGGAGACCGAGGGCGGCTACCTCGCCAGCGGGCGGGTCGACTACGGCTCTGGCGTGCCGTACTCCGAGTGGGTGCTCGCCGGGGCGTTCCTGGAGCAGGCCCCGGGGGAGACGGGCTTTCCGCGCATGGTCAACATCGCGCTACCGATCGCGCAGGTGACGGTGCTCGACAACTGGGGCGGCGACCGCACGCTCGGCATGCGGGCGAGCGGCTCGAACTCGATCGTCGTCGCGGACGTGTTCGTCCCGGAGCATCACGTCGTGCCGGGCAACTGGCACGAGGGCTGGGACCCGACCGTGCCGACGCCGGGCATCGAGCTGCACGGCAACCCCATGTACCTCGGGCGCGCCCATGCGACCTACCACACGTCGATCGCGTCCGTGCAGGTCGGAGCGGCCAAGGCGGCCCTGGACGAGTTCGAAGAGCAGATGTTGACGCGGAAGGCGGTCGCGCCGCCGCCGATCCCACGCTCGGAGGACCCGCACAGCCTGCGGATCCACGGTCAGGCAGCGGCGCTCACCGACTCGGCGGAGGCCCTGATCGACGCGGTGACGCTGCGCTACACGGAGCACGCCGAGCGCTGGGCGCAGACCGGCGAGCTGTTCGACATGCAGAAGGTCATCGCGCTATATGCGATGGCGCAGCAGGCCGGCGCGCTCGCGGCCGAGGCCGTGGAGCTGATGTACCGCAGCGCCGGATCATCGGCCTCCGTGCCGGGCAGCCGGCTGGCCCGCTACTTCCGGGACACCGCGATGTACCGCGGACACCAGTCGTCGCAGCGCGAGACGTACTGGGCGCGGATGAGCGCGGTGCGGCTCGGGCTCGAGGAGGGGCTGTTCAGCTCGTTCATGAAGGCCGCAGCCAACGAAGGAGGCAAGTGATGTCGATGCCCGAGAACCCCATGTCGGTCTGGGTCTCGCAGGTGATGGGACGTGAGGTGAAGGTGCCGTTCGCACAGTCGGTCGACGATCTGGTCGTCGACCGAGGGGAGAACCGCTTCCTGCACCTCAACGTGGACCTGCCGGCCACCGTCGAGCTCCACGAGCACGTCGTGCTGCGCGAGGGGCCGGTTCGGGAGATCAGCGCGGAGATCTACGTCCCGCAGGTCGACGGAGCGCCACCCGTCCTCCTGTTCGTCCACGGAGGCGGCTGGTTCAAGGGCAGCGCGGAGGACGAGCGCAAGCTCGGCATGCAGATCGCCGAGGCGGGGTTCGTCGTGGTCAACCTGGACTACGCGCTGGCTCCCGAGCATCCGTTCCCCGCCGGGCTCGAGGACGTCCTGTATGCCGTCGAATGGATCACCTCCAACATCGGCGAGTACTCCGGCGACCCCGACCGGTTGGCCATCGCCGGCGCCTCGGCGGGTGCGAACCTCGCCGCGGCGGCGACGGGCGTCCTGCACGCCGACCCCTCGGCCGACGGGCCGCGTGCCAGCGCGCTCCTGTTGTTGTACGGCATCTACGACCTCGGGCCGATCGGACAGTTCCCCGGCCCGAACCCCGTCTTCGAGGCCTACCTCGGCGAGTCGTGGCGCGAGCGTCTCGACGACCCGCGCGTGAGCCCGATCCGCGCCGCCCTCGAGCACTTCCCCCCGACCTACGTCTCCTGCGGGGACGAGGACCAGGCGCTCGGGATGTCCCTCGCGATCGTGGGGGCGCTCGCCGCCGCGCACACGCCGGTCACCGCGTCGGTCGTCGCGGGGGCGAACCACGTCTTCCTGAACATCCCCGACGTCATCCCGGGCGCGGGTCCGGAGCTGGACCGCATCACGCGCTGGCTCGACGCACAGCTGTCTACCACCGTGGTCGGCTAGATCGCTCAGACAAGGAGAGCATCATGAGACTCGTTACGTATGAATCCCCTGACGGGCTGCGCGCCGGCATCCTCGTCGGCGAGCGGATCGTCGACGCCGTGACGGCCGCAGAGCAGGCCTCGCTGCCCGACGCCAGCACGCTGAGCAGCGTCCGCGCCTTGATCGGGCTCGGCGCCGGCGATCTCGCGGCGCTCGACGGCGCCGCGGCGGGGCTCGCCGACGAGGGCCTGCACCTGGCGTCGGTGACCCTCGGCCCGCCGGTGCCGGATCCCGACAAGATCATCTGCGTCGGGCTCAACTACCGCGAGCACGCCGCCGAGGCGCAGATGGCCGTCCCGGACTATCCGGTGCTCTTCGCCAAGTTTCGCAACGCGCTGATCGGAGACGGGCAGGCGGTCGAGGTCTCCGATCTCAGCGACGAGTGGGACTACGAGGCCGAGCTCGGGGTCGTCATCGGGCGGCGCGCCTCGGGTGTGGCCGCCGCCGACGCCCTCGAGTACGTCGCGGGCTACATGCCGTTCAACGACGTGAGCGCCCGCGACGTCCAGCTCCGCTCTCCGCAGTGGACCACCGGCAAGGCCATCGATCGCACGGCACCCTGCGGGCCTGCGCTGGTCCTGGCCGACGAGGTGCCCGATCCGCAGGCCCTGGCGCTCAAGCTCACGCTCAACGGCGAGGTCCTCCAGGAGGCGAGCACGGCCGAGATGATCTTCCCGGTCGCGACGCTGGTCGAGTACATCAGCCGGTACATCACGCTCGAGCCGGGAGACATCATCGCCACGGGCACCCCCGCCGGCGTCGGGTTCAAGCGCGACCCCGTCGTCCGGCTCAAGCCCGGCGACCTCATGGAGACCGAGATCGAGGGCATCGGCAGGTTGACGACCCCGATCATCGAGCGGCCGGCGCGGGACGCCGAGCGCGCCACCACGGCGGTGACCGCCCGATGATCTCGCGCATCGGGCACATCGCCTTCACGGTGACCGACCTCGAGCGATCCGTCGCCTTCGCGCAGGACGTGGTCGGTCTCCGCCTCGAGGCGCAGGCGGACGGCGTCGCGTACCTCACGTCCAACGCGCGTCATCACCAGCTCCGCCTGACGCAGGGCGACGTGCACGCCTGCTCCTCGATCGGGCTCGACGTCGCCGATCCGGCGGCGCTCGAGGCCGTGGCCGAGCGGGCGACGCAGGCCGGCCTCGCGGTGGACTTCGACCGGCAACAGCACCCGGGCATCGAGCGCACGCTGTGGATCGACGTCCCGGAGGGGCCGACCTTCGAGCTCTGCGCGGGCGTGGCCGCGGTGGCCGATGACGCGTATCCGGTGCACGGCGTGCGTCCCAAGAAGTTCGGGCACGTGACGCTGGCGTCCACCGATACGGCGGCGCTCGAGCAGGTGCTGACGGAGACGTTGGGCTTCCGCGTCTCGGATCGCATCCCGGGCGTCCTCGCCTGGCTGCGCTGCAACACCGACCACCACGGCATCGGCCTGGTCACCGGGGAGTCCTCGGGCGTCAACCACTACGCCTTCGAGCTCGAAGGCTGGGGCTCGTTCGAGGCGCTCGCCGACCACGCCATCCAGCACGGCGTCCGGTTGATCTGGGGACCGGGCCGGCACGGGCCGGGAGCGAACCTCTTCTGCTACTTCGAGGACGCCGACGGCTCGATGGTCGAGTGCTTCTCCGACATCCTCAAGGTCGAGGACGAGGCGACGTACTCGCCCAAGGACTGGCCGAACGACGCGACGAGCCTGAACCGGTGGGGCCCTGGGCCCGACCCGGTGTGGTTCGACTACAGCACGCCGTTTCTGTCCTCGCTGCTGGCGCCGGCGCGATGAGCGAGACGCTGAGCATCGCCTCGCAGGCCGCGACGGGCGACGGCGCCGACCCGGCGCTCGTCACGCACTGGATCGACGGGGCGCCCGTGGCCGGTGGGGGCCGGACCCTCGCCATCACCGATCCGGCGCTGGGGCGCGGCGTGCGCAGGGTCGAGCTCGCCGACGAGGCCCTGGTCGACCGGGCGGTCGCGTCGGCCGCCGCGGCCGCCGAGCTGTGGGGCGAGGTTCCGCTGCCCAAGCGCGTCGAGCGCCTGCGGACGATGCGCAACCTGATCTGGGACCGGCGTGCCGAGCTCATCGAGCTCATCGGGGCAGAGCACGGCAAGGTCCAGTCAGACGCGATGGGGGAGCTCCAGCGAGGACTCGAGGTCGTCGATCTCGCGTGCTCGGCCTCGCTCGTCGTCCGCGGGCGCTACAGCGACCAGGTGGCGACCGGGGTCGACGTGTACTCCATGCGTCAGCCACTGGGCGTCTGCGTGGGCATCACGCCGTTCAACTTCCCCGCGATGGTGCCGTTGTGGATGTTCCCGGTCGCCCTGGCGGCTGGGAACGCCTTCGTGCTGAAGCCGTCCGAGCGCGATCCGTCGGCGCCGCGCTACCTGGCCGAGCTGGCATCGGAGGCGGGGATCCCGCCCGGCGTCCTGAACGTCGTCCACGGCGACAAGGTCGCCGTGGACGCGCTCTGCACGCATCCCGACGTCGCCTCGGTGAGCTTCGTCGGCTCGACGCCGATCGCGAAGTACGTGTACGAGCGGGCCACCGCCGCCGGCAAGCGTGCGCAGGCGCTGGGCGGAGCCAAGAACCACATGGTGGTGTTGCCGGACGCCGACCTGGACGTCGCGGCCGACGCCGTGACCTCCGCGGCGTACGGATCGACCGGGCAGCGCTGCATGGCCATCTCGACCCTCGTCGCGGTGGGCGGCGTCGGCGACGCCCTGGCCGCGAAGGTGCAGGAGCGCCTCGGGGCGATCCGGACCGGTCCGGCCAGCGACGTCGACGCCGAGATGGGTCCGCTCGTGAGCGGCGCTGCGCGCGACCGCGTCCACGACGCCATCGGCTCGGCGGAGCGCGAGGGTGCGGCGGTCGTCAGCGACGGCCGTGACGTGAGCGTGAAGGGCCACGAGGACGGGTTCTTCGTCGGTCCGACGCTCATCGACCACGTGGCACCCTCGATGGAGGTCTATCGCGAGGAGATCTTCGGGCCGGTGCTCATCATGCTGCGCACCGAGACGCTCGACGAGGCGCTCGCCCTGGTGAACGCCAACCCGTACGGCAACGGCGCGGCGGTGTTCACCTCCGACGGCGGGGTGGCCCGGCACTTCAAGCGGAAGGTCACGGCCGGGATGGTCGGCGTGAACGTCCCGATCCCCGTCCCGGTGGCGTTCTACAGCTTCGGCGGGTGGAAGGACTCACTGTTCGGAGACCGCCATCTGTACGGCGAGGAGGGCTTCGACTTCTACACGCGGGCGAAGGTGGTGACGGAGCGGTGGCCCGCGGCCGTCTCGGACGGCGTGGGGCTCGCCTTCCCGGGCCGGTAGGCGGGTCCGTCAGTCCGCCGCGACCGGGGCGCCGTGCAACTGATCGGTGAACGCGTCCGACGTCATGACGTCGGAGAACATCGGGTAGTCGAACCGGATCGCGTTCTCATGCTCCTCGTGTGACGTCGCCGCGACGCAGTCCGACAGCGTGATGACCTCGTAGCCCTTCTCGTAGCCGGTCCGCATCGTGGACTCGACGCAGCAGTTCGTCAGGAAGCCGCCGAGCGCGATGGTGGTGATGCCACGTGCGCGCAGGATGAAGTCGAGGTTCGTCGTGGCGAACGTGTCCAGGCCGCGCTTGCCCTCGACGACGACGTCGCCCGCCTGGGGCGCGAGCGCGTCGACGATCTCCGCGCCCCACTCGCCCTTGACGAACGCCGTGGAGTCGACGACGCCCTTGAGGATGCCGTACGGGTGGTCCGACAGCTCGCCGTAGCCCGGGGCGAAGGTGATGGGCGCGTGGACGATCGTCGCGCCGGCCGCGCGCGCGGCCTCCGCGAGCCGGCGCGTGTTCTCGAGCATGCCGGTCTTCTCCATCACGCCCTGCACCGCGCCGTGGAGCGCACCTCCGTCCGACGTGAAGTCGTTCTGGTACTCGATCAGCACGACCGCGGTGCGCTTCGGGTCGACGGGCACGGGAGGCTCCTTTCCAGCGGGCAGGACGTACTGCCGACTGTAACTCGCCGAGCGCGGCGCGGCGACCAGGACGCACGGCCGCACGGCACGCGATGACCTTCGGCCAGGTCGCACCGGACCTTCGGCCACACATCGCCGCGCCGGCCCGCCATAGCCTCGGGATCGACCCACAGCGTCTCAAGGGAGTTCAACCGATCCCATGACCGACCTTCACCGACCCGTCACGACCATCGCCGGGATCAGGATCCCGGACAGCAGCCTCGCGGAGGACGTCACGCAGTTCGTGCGTGACACGTCTACGCAACTGCTGTACGACCACTCGCGGCGGGTCTTCCTCTGGGGTTCACTGGTCGGTGCCGAGCGCGGACTCCAGTTCGACCCCGAGCTGCTCTACGTCGGGGCGATGTTCCACGACATCGGGCTCGTCGAGGGCCACCGCAGCCCCGACGAGCGGTTCGAGATCGACGGGGCCAACGCGGCCCGGCGGTTCCTCGAGGAGCGGGGTGTCCCGGAGCAGGACGTGATGACGGTCTGGGAGTCCATCGCCCTCCACACCACGCCGGAGATCCCCCGCTACAAGCAGCCCGAGGTGGCGCTGGTGACCGCCGGCGTCGAGCTCGACGTCCTCGGCCAGGGGTTCGACGACGTGGCCGCGGCGGTGCGCGACGAGGTCGTCGCCGCCCACCCGCGCACGGGCTTCAAGGCGGGCATCGTCGAGGCGTTCGCCGACGGGATGCGCTTCAAGCCCGAGACGACCTTCGGGACGATGAACACCGACATCCTCGAGGCCAAGGTCCCCGGCTACGTCAAGCCCAACTTCTGCGACTACATCGCGAACTCCGGCTTCCGCGAGTGAGACCGACGGCCGGCGACATGCCCCGTCGATCAGGTGATCGCGGATGCCGCTCACGCGGCACCGGGCCCACATCAACTCTGCACCGACGCAACCACTCGAACGTTCCGCAACGCGCCAGGAGGCCGCTTCCATGACCGACGACCTACGTCCACCCACCGCCACCAACGACTCCGGGATCCCGACGCCCAGCGACGAGTTCTCGCTGACGGTCGGCCCGGGCGGCCCGACGGTGCTGCACGACCACCACCTCGTGCAGAAGATCCAGCACTTCAACCGCGAGCGCATCCCCGAGCGCGTCGTGCACGCCAAGGGCAGTGGGGCGCACGGATTCTTCGAGGTGACCGCGGACGTCACCGAGTGGACGAGCGCAAGCTTCCTGTCGGAGGTCGGCAAGCGCACGCCGATGTTCGCGCGCTTCTCGCAGGTCGCCGGCGAGCTGGGCAGCGCCGACACCGTGCGCGACCCGCGCGGCTTCGCGCTGAAGTTCTACACCGACGAGGGCAACTACGACCTCGTCGGGAACAACACGCCGACGTTCTTCGTCCGTGACGCGAGCAAGTTCGAGGACTTCATCCACTCACAGAAGCGGATGGCGGACACCGGGATGCGGTCCAACGACGCGCAGTGGGACTTCTGGACGCTGTCACCGGAGACGGCGCACCAGGTGACGATCCTGATGTCCGACCGCGGCACGCCGCGCGCCTACCGGCGCATGAACGGCTACAGCAGCCACACGTACTCCTGGAAGAACGCCGGCGGCGAGCGGTTCTGGGTCAAGTACCACTTCAAGACCGTCCAGGGGGTCGAGAACTTCACGCTGGCCGAGGCCGATGCGATGGTCAGCGAGGATCCCGACTTCCTCCGTCGCGACCTCTGGGACGCGATCGCCGCCGGCGACGCCCCCGAGTGGCGCCTGGAGATGCAGATCATGCCCTTCGAGGACGCCGCGGACTACCGCTTCAACCCGTTCGACCTGACCAAGGTCTGGCCGCACGCCGACTACCCGCCGATCACGATCGGCCGCATGGTCCTCGACCGCAACCCCGCCAACCACTTCGCCGAAGTGGAGCAGTCCGGGTTCGCGCCCGCGAGGCTGGTGCCCGGGATCGGCCTGAGCCCGGACAAGATGCTGATGGGGCGGGTCTTCTCCTACCACGACACGCACCTGCACCGCATCGGCGCCAACTACGAGCAGCTGCCCATCAACGCGCCGCAGTGCCCCGTGCACTCCTACAACAAGGACGGCGCGATGACGTACCGGCACGCCGGCGCGCAGCCCGTCTACTCGCCGAACTCCTACGGGGGCCCGCGGGCCGATCCGAGCAAGGAGCTGCCCAGCTGGTCGGTCGAGGCGGCGGAGATCGGTCGCTACGCCTACGAGAAGCACGCCGACGACGACGACTTCGTCCAGCCCCGGGCGCTGTACCGCGACGTGATGACTCCGACCGACCGCGACCACCTCGTCACGAACATCGTCGCGCACGCGGGCGACCGCGTCTCCGCGGACGTCCAGCGGCGCGTGATCGAGTACTGGACGAACGTGGATGCCGAGCTCGGAGGCCGCGTCGCGGCCGGCCTCGGCTACTCGGAGGCTGCGGCTTCGGCCGCGTGAGATCCCCGGACGCCGCGGCGCTGCCCGCGGCGTCCTACGCCACCGGATCGGCCACGTCTGCGAGCTGCGCCATCAGCGCCCACTCGGGCTGGTAGACGTGGGCCGACTTGGCGTGCACGGTCAGGCGGCCGAGCGCGGCGCCGAGCTCGGTCGCGACGTGCTCCTGGAGGCGGGCCAGCTCGACGAGGTTGCCGTAGGCCTTCTTGCCGAAGTCGAGGCTGTGGGCGTAGACGACGAGTTCCAGCGCGCCGCCGGGCAGCCAGAAGTCGAGCATGCTCACGCACGGGACGTAGGCCGTGTCGGTCAACGGCTGGAAGGTCGTGATGGTCGCCGATCGCGACGCGGGGTCGGAGCGCAACCGCTCGACGACCCACGCGATCTGGTCGCGGCCGGCGCCCGCGTAGTTGAACAGCCGCACGGCGTAGCTCTTGGCGTCGCCGAGCTCGGGCACGTCCTTCTGGACGAAGAAGTTCTCGTGCATCCACGCCAGCCACTCGGCGTCGCCGAGCTCGGCGATGATGGGATCGTCGGACGACGGGTGCTCGACGGCGAGGGTGAGGAGCGCGAGCTCGCGGGTCGGCTGGTCGTCGTAGCTCGCGAGCGCGCTGCGCTGGAGGATCGCGCGCGAGACGCGCAGCCAGCCCTCGCCGAGGGTTGGCGCGTCGACGACCACGATGCTCATGCGGTGAGTCTGTCACGGGGCTGCCGTCCCGGCACGCGCACGCTCGGGCCGGAAATGGCCGCCAGGGCGACGAAGGCGTCGAGAGCTGCGACGACACCCTTCGACCGTGGGGAGGACGCACGCCGGCGGGCCTGCAGGGGAGGGGGAGGGGCCCGCCGACGTGGTCTGATCGGGAGGCTCGTGCTTGGCCCGCCTGAAGTCCAAGACATAGATGATCTTGCTTCAATACCGTTGCGGCATGGAGATCCGGCAGCTGCGGTACCTGGTGGCCCTGGCCGAGGAGCGGCATTTCACGCGCGCTGCCGCGCGTGCCAACGTCGCGCAACCCGCGCTCTCGCGGCAGATCCGGTCGCTGGAGGTCGAGCTCGGGGTCCCGCTCGTCGATCGCACCTCGCGGCGCGTGTCGCTGACCGACGCCGGCGAGCGGCTGGTCGAGCGCGCTCGGCGCATCCTCGACGAGCTCGAGGCCGCGCGGGCCGACGCGCAGGATCTGCGTCAGCTGCTCCGGGGCCGTGTCAGGTTCGGCGTCAGCGCGACACCTGGACCGGTCGACGTGGTGGCGTTGGTGGCGGCGTTCCATCGCAGTCACCCAGGCGTCGAGCTCGACGTCCGCGACGCGCTCAGCTTGGAGCTCGCGCGGCGGCTGCGGGCCGACACGCTGGACGTGGCGCTCCTCACCGCGGTGGGGGAGGACGACCGCCGGCAGCTCGAGCTCCTGCTGGTCGACGAGGAGCGCCTGGTGCTGTGCGTCGGCAGCGGCCATCCGCTGGCGGCGCGCAAGCGCGTCGCGCTCCGCGATCTGCGAACCGAGCGCTTCGCGGTCTTCCCGGTCGGCGCCACCATCCGCACGCTGGTGGAGCGCGCCGCGGCGGAGGCGGGCTTCGAGCCGCAGGTGGCGTTCGAGTTCAGCAACACCGCACGCATGCGCGCGCTCGTCGTGGAAGGCCTCGCGGTGGCCATCCTCCCGGCCTCCCAGGCCGGCGCCCCCGGCGAGGGAACGGTGGCCGTCGGCCTGGCCGAGCGGTCGCTGGTCCACCAGGTCTTCCTCGGCCGGCGCCGCGACCGCGAGCTGTCGCCGGCGGCACGGGCGTTCATGGCGACGTCGAGAGCGCATCTGGAGGTGTGATCGCCGAAGCGCGAGCCACGGCCGGCAGGCGATAGAGCTCCGGCCGGCGATCGGCGAGGACGTCGTTGCGTTCGGTCAGCCGCTTGTCGCGGGCGAGCCCGAGGCGGCAGGACGCGAGCGCGACGCCCGCCACGGGGCCGTCGAGCGGACCGGCCAGCGGCCATCCGTCCGGGTCGACGACGACCGACGCGCCCACCCACTGGGCGCCGCGTTCCTCCCTGGCACGATCACACGCCGCGATGAAGATCCGGTTCGTCGCCGCGAGCGCCTGCACTCGCACGACCTCCATCGGCCGCTCGTCGTCGGGTCGCGGGAACGCCGGCCAGTTGGTCGGGGCGCAGAGCAGCTCCGCGCCGGCGACGGCGACCTGGCGCACGTACTCGGGGAACTCGAGGTCGTAGCACACCATCATGGCCAGCCGGCCGAAGGCCGTGGACACCACCGGAGGCGGCCGGTCGCCGGGCGCGAAGAGCAGCTTCTCGCGGTCCCACAGGTGCGCCTTGCGATGGATCGCGCGCACGCCGCTGCAGTCGGCGAGGACCGCGCTGTTGTGCAGGCGTCCGTCGGCGCCCTGCTCGCAGAAGCCGCCGACGACGACGATGTCGAGCTCCGCGGCGAGCGCCGCCCACGACCGGACCGTCGGGCCGTTCGTGGACTCGGCGAAGCGGCGGGCCTCGCGCTGGTCGGTGAACGCATATCCGCTGGACGCGAGCTCCGGCAGGACCACGATGTGCGCGCCGCGGCCCGCTGCAGCCCGAACCGCCGCCGCTGCCGTCGCGCGGTTGGCGTCGGGATCGCCCAGGACGATCTCGAGTTGGCAGCACGCCACGACGGCCTCGCTCATCCGCGCACGCTACCGCGGCCCTGGTGAGCGACGCAGCCGAAACTGTGCAAGAGCGGGCGAAGGCGTTTGCCCACGTTGTGGGTCGCGGCCCGCATGGCGACATCGCACACTGCCTCGCGTGCAACGACTCTGGCATCCCTTCGCCGACATGAGCCGCGTCTCCGGAGCCGAGGTCAACCTCGTGAGCGGAGAAGGCTGCTTCGTCGAGGACGACGGCGGCAGGCGCTACCTCGACGCATCGGCCGGCCTCTGGTACTGCAACGTCGGGCACGGCCGGCGCGAGATCGCCGATGCGGTCCACCGGCAGATGACCTCGCTCGCCGCCTACCAGACCTTCGACGTGTTCGCCAACCCGCCGGCGCTCGCCCTCGCCGAGCGCGTGGCCGCCCTGGCGCCGGTCGACGGCGACGCTGTGGTGTTCTTCACCAATGGCGGCAGCGATGCGGTCGATACAGCGGGCAAGATCGTCCGTCGCTACTGGAGCCTGCGTGGGCGGCCCGAGCGGACGACGGTCGTCGCGCGAGGCGGCGCCTACCACGGGATGAACGCGTACGGCACGAGCCTCGCCGGCATCGAGGCCAACGCCGCGGGCTGGGGCCCGCTGGTTCGCGAGGTCGTGCACGTGCCCGCGCACGACGTCGGCGCGGTCGCCGAGCTCTTCGAACAGCGCGGGTCGACCATCGGCGCGTTCATCGGCGAGCCCGTGATCGGGGCCGGCGGCGTCCACCCGCCGGTCGACGACTACTGGCCGCAGATCGCCGACCTCTGCCGGGAGCACGACGTCCTCCTGATCGCCGACGAGGTCGTCACCGGCTTCGGCCGTCTGGGCCGGTGGTTCGCCAGCCAGCGGTTCGGCGTCACACCCGATCTCGTCCTCACCGCGAAGGGCATCACGTCCGGGTACCTCCCCCTCGGCGCGGTGCTCTGCGGCGAGCGCGTCCGGCAGACGATGTGGGCCGGCGACGCCGGGCCCTTCCGCCACGGCTACACCTACTCCGGGCACCCCAGCGCGTGCGCGGCCGCGATGGCCAACCTCGACATCATCGAGCGCGAGGGGCTCGTCGAACGCGTCGGGGCGCTCGAGCCGGTGCTCGAGGCCGCGCTGGCGCCGCTGTCGGCGCATCCGCTGGTCGCCGAGGTCCGCAGCGCCGGCCTGCTCGCCGCCGTCGAGCTGGACGCCGAGGCGTTGCGTCAGCGCCCGGGACTCGTCGACGACGTCGTGCGGGACGCCCGCGAGGCGGGCGTGCTCGTGCGCGGCCTGATCGGCCGGTCGCTGCAGATCTCGCCGCCGTTCGTCATCACCGAGACGGAGATCGCGCAGATCGCCGCCGCGCTGCGCGCCGCGCTCGACGCGGCCGCCGACCGCCGGCCCGCCGGCGCCGAGGCGCGCTGATGAGCGCCGCCGCCGCCGCCGGCGCCGCGGAGCGCGCCGTGATCGACGCGGTCCCCAAGGAGCTGTTCATCGGGAGGTGGCGACCCGCGGCTTCGGGTGCACGGTTCCCGGTGCGCGACCCGTCGACGGGGCAGGTGCTCTGCGAGGTGGCGAAGGCGTCGGCCGGCGACGCGGTGGCCGCCCTGGACCTCGCGGTCGCCAGCCAGCACGACTGGGCGGCCGTGCCGAGCCGTGAGCGCGCCGAGATCCTGCGTCGCTGCTACGAGCGGCTGACCGCCGACGCCGAGTCGCTCGCGCTCCTCATCACGTTGGAGATGGGCAAGCCGCTGGCCGAGGCGCGGGGCGAGGTCGCCTACGCGGCGGAGTTCCTGCGCTGGTTCTCCGAGGAGGCCGTGCGGATCGGCGGCCGCTACGCGACCTCGCCGGAGGGGACGCTGCGGATGCTCACCACGCGCCAGCCCGTCGGCCCCTGCCTGCTGATCACGCCCTGGAACTTCCCGCTGGCGATGGGCACGCGGAAGCTCGCCCCGGCGCTGGCCGCCGGCTGCACCGCGATCCTCAAGCCGGCGGCGCAGACCCCGCTGGCGAGCCTCGCGCTCGTGCAGATCCTGCGCGACTGCGGACTGCCCGACGGCGTGGTCGGCGTCGTCCCCACGACCGACGCGCGCGGCGTCATCACGCCGCTGATCGAAGACGGCCGGGCCCGCAAGCTGTCGTTCACCGGCTCGACGCCCGTCGGCCGGTCGCTCTCCGAGCAGTGCGGTCGCCGGCTGATGCGCGTCTCCATGGAGCTCGGCGGCAACGCGCCGTTCATCGTCTTCCCCGATGCGGATCTCGAGCAGGCCGTGGCGGGCGCGGTGGTCGCCAAGATGCGCAACATCGGCGAGTCGTGCATCGCGGCCAACCGCTTCTACGTCCACGCCGACGTGGCCGACGCGTTCACCGCGGGCCTCGCGGAGGGGCTGGCCGGCCTGCGCGTCGGGCGCGGCACCGAGCCCGGCGTGCAGGTCGGGCCGCTCATCGACGACGTCGCCGTGCAGGGCGTCGACGCGCTCGTGCGCGACGCCGTGGACCGCGGGGCACGGGCGGTCGTGGGCGGCGAGCCGGTTCCCGGCGCCGGCCACTTCTACCGCCCGACGGTGCTGACGGGCGTCGCCGCCGACGCGCGGATCCTGCACGAGGAGATCTTCGGGCCGGTCGCGCCGGTCGTGACGTTCCGCGACGAGGACGAGGTCGTCGTGCGCGCCAACGCCACGCCCTACGGCCTGGTGTCCTACGTGTTCACCGACGATCTCGACCGGGCGCTGCGCCTGGGCGACCGCCTCGACAGCGGCATGATCGGCGTCAACGTCGGCGTGGTGTCCAACCCGGCCGCGCCGTTCGGCGGCATCAAGGACTCGGGGCTCGGGCGCGAAGGTGGCGCCGAGGGGATCGACGAGTACCTCGACGTGAAGTACCTCGCGATCGCCAACCGATCAGGAAGCTAGATCAGCTGCAGCAGCCGGTCGCGGTTGGTGTCGAGGAGCTCGGCCAGCAGCGTCCGCGCCCGCGCGACGTCGCCCGCCACCAGGCTGTGGTGGATCACCGCGTGCTCACGGGCGATCTGGCGTGGGTCCTCCTCGTCCTGGTTGCCGCGGTAGAGCATCGAGAAGTACAGCGACACCGCCGTCAGGACCGTGCGGAAGAAGGTGTCGATCCGCTCGCTGTCGAGCAGGCCGACCAGCGCCGCGTGGAACTCCAGGTCGCGATCGGTCAGGAGCACCCAGTCGCGGCCCGTGGCCGCCTCCTCGAGGGCGACGACGGCGCGGGCCACGGCCGCGCGGCGCTCCTCGGGAGCGTGCTGCCAGGCGTCGACGGCGCTCAGCTCCAGGACGTCGCGGGTGCGGAACACGTCGACGACGTCGGCCGGGGTGGGCTCGAAGACCACCGCGCCGCGATGGCGGTGGTGGACCGCGAGGCCGTCGCGCACCAGCGCGGTGATCGCCTCGCGAACGGTGTGGCGCGAGACGTCGGCGGCCGACGCGATCGCCACCTCGCGGAGCGCCTCACCCGGCGCGATCTCACCGCGCAGGATGGCGGCCCGCAGCTCGCCGGCGAGCTGGTCGCCGGCCGATGAGGTCTCGATTCTGGGGATCCCGCTGAACGGCTGAGAAGAGGCCATGCTCCACGTTTGTCGGTTGTTCGATTGTCGAACAATTGCTACCTTACCGCCTCCATCCACCGGAGCGCGCTGAGGAGTCGAGCCGATTGGAACCGTATGTGGGAATGCTGCTGACGGTGGCGCCGTTGGATCGCGCCGAGGTGCTCGCCGGCGGCCGGCTGGTCGGCGAGCGGCCCGTGTCGTGGGTGACGGTCATCCATTGGCCCGCCGCGGAGTTCGCGCGGGCGGGTGAGCTCGTCCTCACCACCGGCGTCGGGTGCTCGGAGGCGGAGCTGGCGGAGTTCGTCACGACGCTGGCGGCGCGCGACATCGCGGCGCTGTGCATCAGCCGGCCGTTCGACGAGGAGATCCCCAGGTCGGTCTGCGAGGCCGCCGACGCCGCCGGGCTGCCGCTCCTGCGGCTGCCGTGGTCGCTGTGCTTCACCGACGTCAGCCGCGCCGTGCTCGACGAGGTCGTCGCGTCGCGCTACCGCGCAGAGCTCGACGGACCGGGTGGGCTCCAGCAGAGCTGCAACCGGGCCCTGCTCGAAGGTGACAGCTTCGACGGCCTGGCGGCGGAGCTCGAGCGCTGCACGGGCCGGCCCGCGCTGATCTTCGATCGCAGCTTCCGGCTGGTCGGCCATGGTCCTGCCGGGGCACGCGCCGTGGACGGACGGCGGCTGCCGACGCTCGACGACGTCGCCACCGCGGCGGATCCGCAGCGCCAGGACGCGCTCATCGAGCTGCTCGCGGCGCAGCGCCCCCAGAGCTTCCGCGACCTGCCCGCTCCGTGGATGGGCCCGGCGTGGGGACTGCGCGCGAGCGCGCGCGGGCGCGCGCTCGGCTTCGTCGCACTGCTCGGCGAGGCGGGCGACGACGCCGTCCCGCCGCCGCTGGAGGCGCGCGCGCTGGAGGTGGCCGCCGAGTCGGTCGCCATCGAGATGCTCCGGGTGCACGCGACCGCCGACGGCGCCCAGTCAGACATCCTCCGTGACCTGCTCTCCGGCGCCGAGCAGCACGCCGTGGCCGACCGCGCCCGGGGCCTGGCCATGGAGCTCGCAGACCCCTGGGAGCTCGCGGTCGCACGCCAGAGCCCGTCGATCCTCGGCGCGCTGGAGAGCCTGCGTCAGCGGGCGCGGCGAGCCGGCCTCGAGCTCGTCGAGTGCACGATCGGCGACGCGACCGTGCTCGCGGCCCCCGCAGCGGCCGAGAGCGCGGCGCGGCTCCACGCGCTGGTGCGGCAGGTCGCGCAGCAGTACGCCGACGGCACGGTGGCCTGGGGCCTGGCGGAGGGCGCGGCGCCGCTGCGCGACGCGCCACGCATGCTGGCCGAGGCGGAGCGGGCGCTGCGCGTGGCCCGCAGCTTCGCCTCCGAGGAGCCGGTGGCCGACCCGCACCGGCTCGGGCCCTACATGGTGCTCGGCGCCCTGGGCGACGACGACTACGCGGCCGGCGTCGCGTACGCGCTGGTCGCGCCGCTGGTGGACTACGACGAGCGGACGGGACGCAACCTGCTGCAGACCCTCGAGGTGTTCCTCGACGAGAAGGGCAACACGAGCGCCTCGGCGCGGCGGCTGTTTCTCAACCGCCACTCGCTGCTCTACCGCCTGCGCAAGATCGAGGAGCTGGCCGGCCGTTCGCTGGAGAGCTCGCAGGACCGGTTCCTGCTGGAGCTCAGCCTCCGGCTGCACCGCTACGGGACCGCGCACCTCGACGGCGACCGGCGGCTGATCGACCGCCCGCCGCGTGCGGCGGTTGCAGCCCACACATCCGTGGATGGGGTCCCCGCGCTTTGAGCCAACTTGTCGGATGCCGCCTTCGCCCCCCGCAGAGAGAGTTGTCCCACGCATGACCGCCACTTCTGACCACGTGACCCAGGGCCCGCCGTACGGACCGGCCGATGCCCTCCGCGCCCCGCGCTACACGGGCATCAGGACGTTCGCCCGCTGCCCGCACGTCACCGACATGCGCGGTGTCGACGTCGCGGTCCTGGGCGTCCCGTTCGACACCGGAACCAGCTTCCGCGTCGGCGCGCGGTTCGGACCCGAGGCCGTCCGCTCGGGGTCGACGCTGCTGCGTCCGTACAACGCCAACCTCGAGGTGGACGCCTTCGCCGATCAGTCGGTGGTCGACGCCGGCGACCTCGAGATCACCCCCGGCGACGCCGTCACGTCGCTGGGTCAGATCGCCGCGGGGCTCGAGCGCGTCGTGCGCGCCGGCGTCACGCCGATCGTGCTCGGCGGCGACCACACGATCGTGCTGGGCGAGCTGCGTGCCCACGCCGCGGTGCACGGCCCCGTCGCGCTGGTGCTCCTGGACGCCCACGTCGACACCGGAGACGCCTACTACGGCCAGCGCTACTTCCACGGCACGCCGTTTCGCCGTGCGGTCGAAGAGGGCCTCCTGCAGCCCGAGCGGTCGGTGATGGCGGGCATGCGCGGGTCGATCTACGACGACCGCGAATGGGAGAACGCACGCGATCTCGGCTTCGACGTGATCCCGTGCGAGGAGCTGGCGGCGCTCACGCCGGCCGAGTACGGCGACCGCGTCCGCGCGCGTGTCGGGGACGCCCCCGCGTTCCTGTCGTTCGACATCGACGTCGTGGACCCGGGGTTCGCCCCGGCGACCGGAACGCCCGAGGTCGGCGGCCTGCTCCCGCGCGAGGCGCTGCGCTTCGTGCGGAGCCTCACCGGCGTGGACTTCCGCGGCTACGACGTCGTCGAGGTCTCGCCGCAGCTCGACGGCCCCGCGCAGCCGACCGCGCTGCTCGCCGCCAACGTGGCCTACGAGTTCCTGGGGCTGAACGCGCTGGCCCGGCAGGCGCGCGACGCGCAGGGAGCGTCATGAGGCTCGAGGGCAGGTGCGCGATCGTCACCGGCGCCACGCAGGGAATCGGCCTGGCCACGACGCAGCGCCTGCTGGACGAGGGGGCGCGGGTCGTGATGGTCGCTCGCAACCGCGAGCGGTGCGAGGGCGTGGTCGCCGAGCTCGGTGAGGAGCGCGTCGCCTTCGTGGCCGCGAGCATCGACGACGCGGGCACGGCCGCCGCCGCCGTGACGCTCGCGCAGGAGCGGTTCGGCCCGCTGGACATCTTGGTCAACAACGCGGGCATGGACTACACCAGCGACCTGCTCACCACGCCGATGGCCGACGTGGAGCTCGTGTTCGCGGTCAACTTCTTCGGGGCGCTGCGGATGCTGCAGGCGGCTGCCCTGGCGATGGCCGGCCGCGGCGGCAGCATCGTGAACGTGACGTCGCAGCAGGCGAACGTCTACGTCGACTCGCTGGCCGTGTACGGCGCGAGCAAGGCGGCGCTGCAGACCCTGACGCGGGGCGCGGCGGTCGAGCTGGCCCCGCAGCGGATCCGGGTCAACGCGGTCGCCCCCGGCCTCACCGACACCCCGATGATCACCACCTGGGTCGACGACCAGGCCGACCCGGTCGCGTTCCGCGCCGCCGAGGCCGCACGGATCCCGATCGGGCGCCTGATCGACCCAGGCGAGGTCGCCGCCGCCATCGCCTACCTTGCCAGCGATGAAGCCGCATCGGTGACCGGAGCCTCGCTCGCGGTCGACGGGGGCTACACCGCCCGATGACCCATTGGAGGAACTCCCCATGCGCGCAATGATCTTCACCGGTGCCGACCGTCCGCTCGAGCTCACCGAGGTGACGCTCGCCGCGCCCGGCCCGGGCGAGGTTCGCGTCCGCGTCGAGGCGGCCGGGGTCTGCCACAGCGACATGCACGTCCGTGTCGGCGAGTGGGAGTCACCGACGCCGCTCGTGCTCGGCCATGAGGGCGCCGGCGTCGTCGTCGAGGTCGGCGAAGGCGTCGAGGAGCTCGTCGAGGGCGACCACGTGATCCTGTCGTGGATCGCGCCGTGCGGGCGCTGCCGCTTCTGCCTGGCCGACCGGCCGACGCGGTGCACCGTCCTCGGCGAGCGCGTCGCCCCGGGCGCCGTGATGGCCGACGGCACGACCCGCCTGCGCACCGCCGACGGAACCGACGTCCATCACTACCTCGGCGTCGCCTCGTTCGCCGAGGAGGTCGTCGTGCCGGCCAGCGGAGCGATCCGCGTGGCCGACGACATCCCGTTCGACTGCGCCGCCATCATCGGCTGCGCGGTCGCCACCGGCGTGGGCGCGGCCCGCACCACGGCGGCGGTCACGCCGGGCTCCACCGCGGTCGTCATCGGCTGCGGCGGCGTGGGCCTCTCGATCGTCCAGGGCGCCCGCATGGGCGGCTGCAGCCGCATCGTCGCCGTCGACCTCGTGCCCGAGAAGCTCGCGACCGCCGCGGCCGTCGGCGCCACCGACACGATCGACGGCAGCCAGGACGACGTCCTGGCGACCCTGGCCGAGCTGCTGCCGGACGGCGCCGACTACGCCTTCGACGCCATCGGCTCCGCCCGCGTCACCGAGCAGGCCGTCGCGGCGCTCGGCGTGGGAGGCACGGCGGTCGTCGTCGGCATGGCCCCGCAGGGCGTCCAGGCGACGTTCGACCTGCTGGGCCTGGCCGAGAACGACCAGCGCATCGTGGGCTGCAACATGGGCGGGGTCAGGCCCCGCGTCGACTTCCCGATCCTCGTGGAGCAGTACCGCTCGGGCGAGTTGCGCCTGGAGGAGATGATCACCGGCCACCGGCCGCTGTCGGAGGCCGACGCGGCCTTCGACGATCTCGCCGCCGGACGGGCGCTGCGCACGATCCTGCAGCCGTCGAGGGGTGCATGACGGTCATGGACGTCGAGCGCCCACGCACGCCTCCCGATCCGGTGCCCGACCTGGATGCGCTGGGGCGGGCCCTCGTCGAGGCGGGCGACGCGGCCGGCGTCTCGCTGCGGATGGTCGGCGGGATCGCGGTGCGGTGCCTCTGCCCGTCGGCGGTCGACGGACCCCTGGCGCGCACCTGCAAGGACATCGACCTGGTCGCTCGCGCCAGGCAGCGGCCCGAGATCGACGCGGTGCTCGCCGGGCTCGGGTACCTCCCCGACGAGGAGTTCAACCTCTACCAGGGGGGCATCCGCCTCAACTACGCGCACCCCGAGACGCGCGCGAGCGTCGACGTCTTCCTCGACCGCCTGACGATGTGCCACCGGTTGGAGCTGGCCGACCGGCTGGAGCTCCGGCCGCTGACCCTGGACCCGGCCGACCTGCTGCTCTCCAAGCTGCAGATCGTCCAGACCAACGAGCGCGACCTGCAGGATGCGACGGCGCTGCTCAGCGACACCACCGTCGACCCCGATCGGATCGCCGGCGTCCTGGCCGCCGACTGGGGCTGGTGGCGCACGTCGACCGAGGTGCTGGACCGGGTCGCCGCGTACGCGGGCGAGCTGGGTCACCGCGACGTGGGCGGCCGCGCCGCGGCCGCCGCCGCGCAGCTGCGCGAGGCGATCGACGAGCGCCCCAAGAGCCGCAAGTGGAAGCTGCGCGCGCGCGTCGGCGAGCGCGTGACCTGGTACGAGCTGCCCGAGGAGGTCGAGGACTGATGCGCATCTACTTCACCTCCGACATCCACGGCTCGGACAAGTGCTGGCAGAAGTTCCTGCGCTGCGGCGAGTTCTACGAGGCCGACGTCCTGATCGTCGGCGGCGACATCACCGGCAAGTTCATGGTGCCGATCGTCACCGAGCCGGACGGCAGCGTCACGTGCCTGTTTCATGGCGTCCAGCACGCGGTGCGCAACGACGACGACCTCGTCGACGTCAAGCGGCGCATCGCGTGGGCCGGGTCGTACGCGCTGGAGGTCACGCGCGAGGAGCACGACCGCTACGAGCAGGACCCCGATGCGGTCGCACGCGTCTTCAACGACCTCGTGCGCGAGCGCGTCGAGCGCTGGATGGCGATGGCCGACGAGCGGCTCTCGGCCGGCTCGGTGGAGTGCTACGTCAGCGGCGGCAACGACGACGAGCCGGAGATCGACGAGATCCTGAACGGCGCCGCGCGCGTCGTCTGCCCCGAGGGGCGGGTCGTGCGCGTGGGCGACCAGTTCGAGATGGCGGGGCTGGGCTTTGCCAACCAGACGCCGTGGAACTGCCCGCGAGACATCTCCGAGGAGGAGCTCGCGCGGCGCATCGCGGAGCTCGCGGCGCAGGTGCAGGACGTGGAGTCGGCGATCTTCGACTTCCACGTGCCGCCGTACGACTCCGGCATCGACACGGCGCCGCGGCTCACCGACGAGCTGCAGATCGTCAACAACGCCGGCGGCGAGCCGGACTTCATCCCCGTCGGCAGCGTCGCGGTGCGCAACGCGATCGACACGTACCAGCCTTTGCTGGGCATCCACGGGCACATCCACGAGTCGCAGGGCATCCGTCAGCTCGGCCGCACCACCGTGGTCAACCCGGGCAGTGAGTACCAAGAAGGCATTCTCAACGGCGTGCTGATCGATCTGGATCGACGCTCTGGCATCAAGCGCGCTCAGCTCGTGAGCGGCTGAGCGCGCTCAATCCGCTCCAGTAAAGGATTTGGTCATGCATTCGGAAGCACCCGCCCCCACCGGGGCCCCGAAGCGACCCGCCGGCCTCTTCGTCCGGCAGAGCTCGGGGCTCGTACGCGAAGTCAGTACCGCGGACACGCTCTTCTACGGCATCGCCCAGATGGGCCTCGCCTTCGTCATCTTCACGATCCTGTCGTGGGCGTTCTACCCGGGCGCCTCGATCGTGCTGTCGACGGCGATCGCCCTCGTGGGCACGCTGGCTGTCGGCATCACCTACGCGCTGTTCAGCATGGCCTACCCCCGGTCCGGCGGTGAGTACGTCTTCCTCTCCCGGGTCGTCCATCCGATGGTGGGCTTCGTCGTGAGCTTCAGCCAGACGTTCTGGGAGGCGTTCTACATCGGGCTCAACGGCGCGTTCGTCGCGCTGTTCGGCCTGTCGCCGCTGTTCTCCACGCTCGGCGTGCAGACCGGCAGCGGCGCGCTGACCGACATCGGCACGTGGTTCTCCGGCAAGGTCGGCATCTTCGTGACGGGCACGGCCGTCGTGCTGATCTTCGCGTTCATGCTCACGCGGGCTACGCGCTCGTTCTTCCGCGTGCAGCGGACGGTCCTGATCATCGGGCTGGCGAGCCTGACGCTCAGCCTCGTGGTCGTCGCGCTCGGCGCGGTCGGGGTGTTCGACTTCCGCGCGCACTTCGACCAGGAGGCGGGCGCGGGCGCCTACGCCCACGTCATCGCCTCCGCACAGAAGGCCGGCACCGACCTGAGCCCGGGCTTCAGCCTCGGCCAGACGTTGAACTTCATGGTCTGGCCGGCCTTCTCGATCCTCTTCGCGGTGCTGTCGGTGTCCTTCGGCGGGGAGATCCGCAACATCAAGCGCAGCCAGATGATCGGCATCCCGGGGTCGATGATCATCGCTGCGGTCATCCTGATGCTGGTCCCGTTCCTGCTGACCGAGGCGGTCGGGAGCGACTTCCTGCGGGCGACCAGCACGGGTGAGTTCCCCGACGGGCTGCCGAACTACGCCAACACCCTGAGCTACCTGGTGGCCGACAGCGTCCCGCTCACGATCCTCATGGGCATCTGGACCGTCGTCCTGATCCCCTATGGCGCCGCGACCGCGATGCTGTACGCATCGCGCGCCGTGCTGGCGTGGGGGGTCGACGGCCTCGCGCCCGCCAAGGTCGCCAAGGTCGACCCGCGCCACCACGCCCCGGCCAACGCGGTGATCGTGGTGGCCGTCGTCGGCGAGATCATCCTCGCGCTCTACGCGTTCACCGACCTGTTCGTCGTCCTCTCCGGGCTGCTCGGATTCGCGATCGCCTTCTGCGCGGTGACGCTCGCCGGCATCGCCTTCCCGTGGCTGAAGTCCGACGTGTTCCGAAGCTCGCCGGCCGCCATCCGCTTCCTCGGCATGCCGCTGATCACCTTCACGGGGGCGGTCGGCTCGATCTTCCTGCTCTTCATCATCTACCGCACACTGGTCGACGACGCGCAGGGGGCGAACACCCCCACGTCGATCCGCACCGCGATCGGCGTGCTCGTCGTCGGCTGCGCCTGGTTCTACGTGGCCCGCATGCTGCAGCGCCGCCGCGGAACCGACATCGACCGCCGGTTCAGCGAAATCCCCATCGAATAGAGGTTCGACGAATGCACGACCACGACTACGCGCTGCTGATCGGCGGCGACCGCGTCGGCGGGCTCGACGCGGCGACCCGTGCGGTGATCGACCCCTCGACGGGCGAGACCATCGCCGAGGTGCCGGAGGGCGGGCCGCGCGACGCCGACCGTGCGGTGGCGGCCGCCCGGGCCGCCGCGCCCGGCTGGGCGCGGACGCCGCCGGGCGAGCGCGCCCAGGCGCTGCTCGACCTCGCCGACGTGATCGATCTCAACGCTGAGGAGCTCGCAGCGTTGGAGACGCTCGACGTCGGCAAGCCGAGCAGCGTCAGCGCCGACGAGCCCGGGCTCTCGACGGATGCCCTGCGCTTCTTCGCCGGCGCCGGACGCGTGCCGGAGGGCAGGTCGGTGGGCGAGTACGTCGCTGACCACACGTCGATGATCCGCCGCGAGCCGCTCGGCGTGGTGGCGGCCATCACGCCCTGGAACTACCCGCTGATGATGGCCTGCTGGAAGATGGGCGCGGCGCTGGCGGCCGGCAACACGCTCGTGCTCAAGCCGTCAGAGGAGGCGCCGCTCTCGACGCTGCGCCTGGCCGAGCTGGCAGCGGGCCGCTTCCCGCCCGGCGTGCTGAACGTCGTGCAGGGGACGGGGTCGGAGGTCGGGGCCGCCCTGGTGCGCCATCCCGACGTCGACATGGTCTCCCTCACGGGCGACGTGGCCACCGGCATCCAGGTGGTGCGCGACGGAGCGGAGACCATGAAGCGCATGCACCTCGAGCTCGGCGGCAAGGCGCCGGTGGTCGTCCTCGACGACGCCGACCTGGAGGCCGTCGTCGCCGCGGTGCGCATGGCGGGCTTCATGAACTCCGGGCAGGACTGCACCGCGGCGACGCGGGTGATCGCCACCGCCGCGGTGCACGACGAGCTGCGCGAGCGCCTCGCCGCCTCGATCGGCGAGATCGTCATGGGCGCGCCGGCCGACGCGGCGACCGAGATGGGTCCGGTGGTCTCCGCGCGCCAGCAGAACCGTGTACGCGGCTTCATCGACCGGGCGGCCGCCAGCGGAGCGGAGATCGTCGTGGGCGGAAGCGATCACGACGGTCCGGGCTGCTTCGTGGCGCCCACGCTGATCGCGGTAACCGACCAGGCGTCGGAGATCGTGCAGCGCGAGATCTTCGGTCCCGTCGTGACGATCCAGCGAGCGGCCGACGCGGACGAGGCGATCCGCTGGGCCAACGACAGCACCTACGGGCTGGCGTCCTCGGTCTGGACCGAGCGCCTCGCCACCGCCATGGACGCCTCCCGGCGGCTGGACTTCGGGACCGTGTGGATCAACGACCACATGATGTTCGCCAACGAGATGCCGCACGGCGGCTACGGGCGATCGGGCAACGGCTGCAACCTGTCGGCCTACGCGCTCGAGGAGCACACCCGGATCAAGCACGTGATGGCGAGGATCGCCTGATGACCAAGCTGCTCTGGCCGGAGGTGCGGACGCCGGACGGCATCTCGCTTCCCGGACTCCACTGCACCTCCTCGGGAGGTGAGATCTACCCGGGGCTCTCCTCCACGGTGTCGTTCATCATCAGCGGCGGGGAGGTCGCGATGGTCGACTCGGGCTTCCGCACCGTGCCCGAGTACCCGTCCGGGGTCCTCGACCGGATCTGCGAGATCCTCGACCGGCCCGGTCTCACCCTCAAGTACCTGGTGCAGACCCACTGGCACCTGGATCACGTCGGCAACAGCCAGTACATCAAGGAGCGCTACGGGGCGAAGGTCGTGTGCCACCGCATCGAGCGGCCGGCCGTCGAGGACCCGTTCATCGCCTCGCGCCCCGAGTACCTGGAGTCCTTCGGAGGCGACCTCGGCGAGATCGCCGCCGATCTCGGCCTGTCGGGCCCCGGCGACCTGCTGACGCCCGAGGAGCTGGTGCGCGACCACTGGAACTTCCCGGTGCAGGTCGACGAGGTCGTCGACGACGGGGACGTGCTGCGGGTCGGAGACGTCGAGCTCCGGGTCCTGCACACGCCTGGGCACAGCCCCGGGCACCTGTCGCTCTACAACCCGAGCACGCGCAGCCTCTACCTCGGCGACGTCTGGTACTTCCCGTCTCCCTGCCACCCGTGGCCGGCCGGCCGGGCCGACGAGCACGTCGACTCGATCGAGCGCTGCCTGGCCCTCGAGGCCGAGTACCTGTTCCCGGGGCACAACCTGCCGCGCAGCGGCGTCACGGACACGCGCGACTACCTGCTCGACCTGCGGATCAAGTACCAGCAGCTGGTGCGCGGCATCCTCGTCGCGCTCGCCCGCTTCGGCCCGCTGAGCCTGGTCGACCTCCACGCGGAGGTGCTGCCGATCAAGGACACGTTCAACTTCTCCCACGACGGCTGGTACACGTTCAGCATCAACGCGATGCACTGCTACGTGCGCTGGCTGCACGAGCAGGGCAAGGTGCTCCGCGAGGTCGACGGCGACGGGACGGTTCGCTGGGCTGTGGCACCGGACGCCGCGCCCGAGATCGTGCATCCGACGGGCGGCTACGAACGCGATCGGGAGCTGATCGAGCGCCTGACGCGCCCGGGTGGTGCGGTGGTGGCCTGAGGGCGCGCCTCAGGCCACCACCGTCGGAGACGCGGTCTGCCCTACTTCTCGATCTTGTTGCCCTTGGTCCCGAGGACGTACCACTCCGCGCCGAAGGCGTTGAGGCCCTCCCCGGCCGTGGCGCCGGGCTTGTTGTGGTCCATGATGAACGTGTACAGCGGGTGGCCGTTGTAGGTGACCTGCGTGGTGCCGTCCGAGCGCTTGGTCGTGCCGAGCTTCGCGGAGGCTGCTCCGCCCGAGGCCTTGGGGTGGCCCTTGGTCAGCAGCGGCGGCCACGCCTGTGCGCACGCGCCGGTGCAGGCGCTCTTGCCGTTCTTGTCCTTCATGAAGAGATAGAGGGTGACTCCCTTGGCGTTGACGAGGATCTTGCCCAGCTTCGTGGTGCGCACGCCGACCTTCGCGGGCGAGCTCGGGCTGGAGGCGGCAGCGGCGAGGCCGGCCGTGGCCCCGAGCGCGAGGACGGCGGTGAGGACGAACGCGGTGAGACGCGACATGGTGCTCCGATGGGTCGTCGCCGGACTGGGAGGCGTCCGGATGTACGGGGAGGACCGCCTCGACGCGATGGTCCTTCCCCTTCGCGGAGCGTCCTAACGGGATCCCAACACAAGGACGCGCGCGGCTGTACGGTGACGTCCGTGGGTAGGGGCGGGTGATGACACGGGTCGTGGTGATCGGAGCCGGCCACAACGGGCTGGTGAGCGCGGTGCACCTCGCTGCCGCCGGGCTGGACACCCAGGTGCTCGAGCATGCGCCGAGGCCGGGCGGCGCGACGTCGTCGTCGGAGCGGACGCTGCCGGGCTTCGTCCACGACGATCATGCGGCGTTCGTGCCGATGACGGTCGCCTCGCCGGCGATGCGGGAGCTCGAGCTCGAGCGCGAAGGGCTCACGTGGATCACGCCCGCGACGGCGATGGCGCATCCGTTCGACGACGGGACGGCGATCGCCCTGCATCGTGACGTCGCGGCGACCGCGTCGTCGCTGGGAGCTGCGGGCGCGGGTTGGAGCGAGGCCATGGCGCAGCTGCTGCCGCGGGCGTCGACGCTGGTCGAGACGATCCTCGCGCCGCTGCCGCCCGTGCGCGGCTCGCTCGTGCTCGCGGCATCGCTGCGCCGCGACGGCCTGGACTGGGCGCGCCGGATGCTCGGCTCCGTCGAGGCGCTCGGGCTCGAGCTGTTCGACGGCGACCGGCGGGCGACCGCCTGGCTGTCGGGGTCGGCGCAGCACTCCGGCCTGCCACCGTCGACGGCCGGCAGCGGAGCGTTCGGACTCCTGCTCCAGGTCTTGGGGCACAGCCACGGCTGGCCCGTCCCGCAGGGCGGCATGGGCTCGCTCAGCGCGGCGCTCGTCGCCCGCGCCGAGCGCGAGGGCGCCCGCGTCCGCTGCGACGCGCCGGTCGCGCGCATCCTGACCCGCGGCCGGCGGGTGGTCGGGGTGCGCCTGGCCAGCGGCGAGGAGATCGCGGCCGACGCGGTCCTCAGCACCCTGAGCGCGTTGCCGCTGAGTCGCATGCTGGAGCCCGGCGCGCTGCCCGGCCGTCTGGAGCGACGGCTGCGGTCCTGGCGCTACGGAACCGGAGCGTTCAAGCTCGACTACGCCCTCTCCGGGCCGGTGCCGTGGACCGCGCCCGAGGCGCGCGAGGCGGCGGTGGTGCACGTGGCCGGAACGTTGACGGAGCTCGGGGCCGCCGCCCACGCGGGCGCGCGCGGCGAGCTGCCCGAGCGTCCCGCGCTCGTGGTCGGCCAGCAGTCGCTCTTCGATCGCACCCGAGCGCCGGAGGGCCGGCACACGTTGTATGTCTACGCGCACGTCCCCGCGCGCTACGACGAGGAGGACGCCGAGGTCGTCGACCGCATCGAGGCCCAGCTCGAGCGCTTCGCACCGGGCGTCGCCGAACGCGTGCTGGCCCGCGCCGCGCGCGCGCCGCGGGAGACCGAGGCCGAGAACCCCAGCATGGTCGGCGGCGATCTGGGCGGCGGGACGCTGGAGCTCGACCAGCAGCTCATCTTCCGGCCGGCTCCGGAGCTGGCTCGCTACCGCACGCCGCTGCGGGGGCTGTACGTCGCCGGTGCGTCGACCCATCCCGGCGGCGCGGTGCACGGGATGAGCGGCCGGGGCGCCGCGCGGGCGCTGCTGCGCGACCGGCGCGTCCGTCCGTGGCGGACGCCGCGCTGAGCGCCCGGCGATCGCGGTTGGGGATCGCCTGAGCGGCCCGGCTTGTCGCCGAGCGCGGGGCCGTCCGTACCGTTTGGCGGTGACGCTGTCACTTCCCAGGAGTCCAATATGTTGAACGCCGTCACCCGCCGCGCACCCGCCGCCGGCGTAGCTCCCCTCGGCCGTCCTGCGGCGTATGCCGCAGAGCTGATCGGCACCTTCGGCCTCGTGCTGTTCATCGTGTTGGTGCTGTCGATCTCGGCACCTCCGCCTATCGGCATCGGCGGCCCGGACTTCGCCGTCGTGGGCCTCGTGCACGCCTTCGCGCTGATGCTCCTCATCGCGGCGCTCGGCGGCGCGTGCGGCGCGCACTTCAACCCGGCGGTCACCTTCGGGATGCTCAGCACGCGCCGCATCGGGCTCGTCGACGCCTGTGCCTACGTCCTCATGCAGCTGGTGGGTGCCGTCCTGGCCGTGTTGCTGGTCAAGGTCATGATGAACAGCACCGGCGCCGCCGCGCACTTCGGCGCGCCCAAGGTGGTGACCGGGAAGTTCCTGGACGGGTCCGCCGTGCGCGGCATGCTCGCCGAGGGCATCGGAACGTTCTTCCTGATGTGGGCGATCATGGGCACCGTGGTCAACCCGCGCGGCGACCGCGCGTGGGGCGCGTTCGTGATCGGTGCGACGCTCGGGCTGGCCGTGATGTGCATCGCGCCGCTGACCGGCGCCGGGCTGAACCCCGCCCGTGCCTTCGGCCCGGCCGTGTTCGGGGGCTTCGGCCCGATCGGCGACTGGCTGCTGGCGTTCGTCGTTGGACCGCTCGCGGGCGCCGTCCTCGCCGCGCGTCTGTACGGCGTCGTCGTCATCGCACCGCAGCCGCGTGAGGCCGCCGCCGAGCCCTGGGGCGTCGAGCAGCCGGGCGCCGCGGCCGCCGCGGCACCGGCCCGGACCGGGCGATTCGGCGTCGCCCGCCCGTCGGGGCAGGACCTCCCGGCCCGGCAGGACAGGTCATGACCACGACCGCGACCATCGCCGGCGTCGCGATCCCTGACAGCGCGCTGGCGCAGGACGCCACCACGTTCGTGCGCGACACCTCGACCCAGCTGCTCTACGACCACTCGCGGCGCGTGTTCCTCTGGGGTGCCCTGGTGGGCGCCGAGCGCGACCTGCCGTTCGATCCCGAGCTGTTCTACGTCGGGGCGATGTTCCACGACATCGGACTCGTCGAGGGCCACCGCAGCGCCGACGAGCGGTTCGAGATCGACGGGGCCAACGCGGCCCGGCGCTTCCTCGAAGGCCATGGCGTCGACGAGGACGCGGTGATGACCGTGTGGGAGGCCATCGCGCTCCACACGACCCCGGGGATCCCGCGCTACAAGCAGCCCGAGGTCGAGCTGGTGACCGCCGGCGTGGAGCTCGACGTGCTCGGCCAGGGCTTCCACGAGGTCCCCGCGGCGCTGCGCGACGAGGTCGTCGCCGCCCACCCGCGCACCGGCTTCAAGAAGGGCATCGTCGAGGCGTTCGCCGCCGGCATGCGCTGCAAGCCCGACACGGCCTTCGGGACGATGAACACCGACATCCTCGAGGCGAAGGTCCCCGGGTATGTGAAGCCGAGCTTCTGCGACTTCATCGCGGGGTCCGGCTTCGGCGAGTGAGGCGGTGCGGGCTCAGCGGGTGACCCCGGACGGTGCGCCGCCGGCGTCGCCGAACGGCTCGTCGCGCTCGCGCACCGCCTGCCGGAAGCCGGCGGCGGCGGCCCGCTGCTGAAACGCGAACCCCTCGGCGGTGTGCCGCGTGATGCCGTCGAAGACGGTGCCGAGCACCTGGGTGGCGTGCAGGCCCTGGCTCATCGTCTGCTGGTTGACCAGGAGCTTCATCATCTGCAGCTGGTTGACCGGCATCTGCGCGATGCGCGCGACCAGCGCGTCGGCGCGGGCGTCGAGCTCGTCGGCGGGTGGCGCCTCGAGGCCAGGCCCCACTCCAGCGCCTCGGCGCCGGACAGGCAGTCGCCGGTGAAGAGCAGGCGCTTGGCGCGCTGCGCGCCGAGCCGGTCGGCCCACAGCGAGGTCGTGGGCGAGCCCCACACGCGCGCCGGCGGGTAGCCGATCTTGGCGTCCTGCGCGATGACCAGCAGGTCCGAGCAGAGGGCGAGGTCGGTGCCGCCGGCGACGCAGAAGCCGTGGACCTTGCAGACGACGGGCTTGCCGCACGAGAAGAGCGACATGAAGGCCTTGACGTTGCGGCTCATCATCGCGTAGTCGACCATCGGGTCCCAGGTCCCGCGCGGATCGTGGTTGCTGGCCTGGACGGCGGCGTCGAGCGGGGATCCGGTCGGCGGCTCCGCACCCTGCGCCGGGCCGGCGGCCAGGGCCTCTGCGGAGTCGACGAGGTCGTACCCGCCACAGAACCCCTTGCCGTTGCCCGCCAGCAGGATCACGTGCACGGCGGGGTCGAGATCGGCGCGCTCGACGCACGTGACGAGCTCGCCGATGAGCTGCGGCGTGAGGCCGTTGCCGCGATCGGGCCGGTTCAGCGTGATCCTCGCGATCCGCTCGTCGACCGCGTACGTGATCGTCGTCAGGGCGTCCATCCGACAGTTCTACGCGTTCGGGCGGCGCGGCGGGGTCAGGACCGGTGGTGGTCGACGACCTCGATGTTGTTGCCGTCGGGGTCGAAGACGTAGGCGGCGTAGTAGCCGGGGTGGTACTGGGGGCGTTCGCCGGGCGGCCCGCCGGCGCGGTGGCCGGCGGCGGTTGCGTCGTGGAAGAAGCGGCGCACGGCGTCGTCGTCGCCGGGGAACGCCATGTGGAGGTGCTCGGTCGGCGGGCCGGGCACCAGCGAGAACGAGCCGCCGGCCGGGCCGCCACCGAACGTCGTGCGCTCGGGGCCGGCGTGGCGCAGGTCCAGTCCCGCCGCCGCGGCGACCGTCCGGTAGAACGCGGTCGCGGCGGCGAGGTCGGCCACGCGGATCCACAGGTGGTCGACGAGGCCGTCGCGGCGCCGCGCGCCGTGGTGGACGGCCTCGACGCTGTTGCCGCTGGGATCGCGCAGGAAGGCGCCGTAGTAGTCGTCGCGGTACTGGGGACGCGGGCCCGGGGGCCCGTCGTCGGGATGTCCCGCGTCGACGCCGGCCTGCCAGAAGGCGTCGACCTGCTCGCGCGAGGGTGCGGAGAACGCGACGTGGAGCCCGCGCGTGACGGGGTGGTCGCCGTCGGTCTCGGTGACCATGAAGTCGTGCCAGGCAGTGAAGGCGTGCGTGGTGTAAGTCGTGTCGATGCCCAGCGGGGTCAGGACCGTCTCGAAGAAGCGCTCGGAGACGGCGCGGTCCGCGACGCGGATGGTGACGTGGTCGAACATGGTGGGTCTCGCCGCGGGTGCCCGAACCGCGTGCCCGGCAACCGTAGCGGCCGCGATCAGGCCGGTGCGCGTCGCTCGGCGAGCTCCCACATCCGCAGGTACGACTCGGCGGACCGGAACAGCAGGGCGGTCGCCTCCTTGCCGTGCGGCCGGCTCGCCATGTCGGCGAGCAGATCGGGAAGCAGGCCGTAGTGGGCGACGCCGTCGGTGTTGAGGTCGAAGGTCCGCTCGCCCGTGCGCTCCCGCGTGAAGGAGACCGCCGACCCGTTGACGTGGAACGGGTAGGCCAGCGGCCTGGCGGCGGCATCGGGGCGCGCCGCCGGCAGCGTGGAGAACCCGCCCGTGTCGGTGCCGAGGCCCACGCCGAAGTAGTGGTCCGGGGACCGGTAGCGCCGCCGCGCGACGATGTTCTGCGCCAGCTCGGCCGGGCCGGCGAGCGTCTGCGACGCGACGCCGCCCAGCGCGGTCAGGCGCCGAAGCTCGCTCGTCGTCCAGGTGCCGCCGGTGTCGCTGTGGCCCGAGACCACCGGATAGCGCTGCTGCTCGGCGAGCTTCAGCACGTCCTCGCGGGCGTTCTCGCTCATGTGGTCCATCTCGACGAGCATGCCCTTCGACATCATCCGGCGCACGAGGTGCCGTCCCAGGTCGGTGAGGCCGCGCACGTTGCAGTGGCGACCCGGCGCGTAGGTCGGCTTGGGCGCGGCCGCAAGCGCCTTGGTGGCCGGGAAGAACTGGCTGAGCACGTCGATCTCCAGCGGGCTGAGCGCCTGCAGCTCCTCGCCCTGGCTGGGGTCCGGGCACGTCCCGACCTGGAAGTAGCGGCCGAGCTCGACGCGCTGCAGGGCGTTGATGAACTTGCCCTTGACGCCACCCTATCGGTTGTCGTCGTGACGCTGCGGGGACGGATCATGAGCGATACGACGCACGTTGAGGCAGCCGTCATGCCTTGGGCAGCGCCTTGCCGCAGGTCCGGCACGCGAAGCTCGACACGGGGTCGATCTCGTGGTCGCCGTGAGCCATCCGCATCACGCCGGCCTCGGGCTGCTCGAGGTGGTGCAGCGCCCACTCCTGGATGCTCATCAACACCGGCGCCAGCGACCGGCCCGCCGGCGTGAGGTGGTACTCGGCGCGCGGAGGATGGTTGCTGTAGGGGCGCTTCTCGAGTACGCCCGCATCGACGAGGCGGCGCAGCCGCGTGCTCAGGATGTCGCGGGGCGCGCCCGTGCGCCGGGCGATCTCCGAGAACCGGTGGTTGCCCCAGAACAGCTCCCGCACGACGAGCAGCGACCACCGCTCGCCGATCAGCTCGAGCGCGTCCGCGATGGCGCAGGGGCGGGGCGTGGCGTCGGCGGCGGGCATCCGCTCGGAGCGTAGCGCCGAGTAGGTTCGAATATCCAACCGAGGTTCGATACGCTGCCTGGCAACGTCAGTTGGATATGCAAGTCATGAGAGGACCATCCCATGCGTGAAGCGGTCATCGTCGACGCGGTTCGCACCCCGGTCGGTCGCGGCAAGGCCGGCAAGGGCGCGCTGAACCCGATCCACCCGGTCGACCTGTTGGCGCACAGCCTGCGCGAGCTCGTGGCGCGCACCGGGATCGATCCGGAGCGCATCGACGACGTCATCGGCGGCTGCGTCGACCAGGTCGGCGAGCAGGCGATGAACACCACGCGCTACGCCGTGCTCGCCGCCGGGCTGCCCGAGTCGGTGCCGGCCACCACCGTGGACCGTCAGTGCGGGAGCTCGCAGCAGGCCGTGCACTTCGCGGCGCAGGGCGTGATGGCCGGTGCCTACGACGTGGTGATCGCGGGCGGCGTGGAGAGCATGAGCCGCGTGCCGATGTGGTCAAACGTCCGTCCCGGAGACGACCCGTTCGGCCCCGGCGTCGCGTCGCGGTACCCCGACGGCCTCGTGCCCCAGGGCATCAGCGCCGAGCTGATCGCCGCCCGGTGGGAGCTGCCGCGCTCGGAGCTCGACCGGTTCGCGCTGGAGAGCCACCGGCGCGCGGCACAGGCCACCGATGAGGGTCGCTTCGCAGAGGAGATCGTGCCGATCGACGGCGTCGCGGTCGACGAGTCGATCCGCCCCGGCACCACGCTGGAGGCGCTGGCCGGGCTGAAGCCGGCGTTCGAGGACCCCGCGATGGCGGAGCGCTTCCCGCAGATCGACTGGCGCGTGACGGCCGGCAACTCGAGCCCGACCAACGACGGCAGCGCCGCCGTGATGATCACGACGCCCGAGGTCGCGCGCGAGCTGAGCCTCGAGCCGCGGGCGCGCCTGCGCAGCTTCGCGGTCGTCGGCGACGACCCGCTGTACATGCTCACCGGCGTGATCCCCGCGACCGCCAAGGTGCTGCGCAAGGCGGGGCTGTCGGTGCACGACATCGACCTGTTCGAGGTCAACGAGGCGTTCTCGTCGGTCGTGCTGGCGTGGCAGCGCGAGACGGGCGCCGACCTCGCCAGGGTCAACGTCAACGGCGGCGCGATCGCCCTCGGCCATCCGCTCGGCGCCAGCGGCGCGCGGATCACCGCGACGCTCGTCAACGCCATGGCGCAGAACGGCGCGCGGTACGGGCTGCAGACGATGTGCGAGGCCGGCGGGCTGGCCAATGCGATGGTCCTCGAGGCGGTGTAGCCGGCCACGAGGGCCCCGCGCACCATCTCGTGAACGGACCGCGAGCGCCGGCGGCGGTGGCCGACGACCTGACCGATGGTGACCGACCCGGCGGGCAAGGTCTCCGACGTCACCGACGCCTCGCTCGCGCGGCTGCTCGGCTGGGACGCGGCCAACGTGCTGGCGCAGGGGTGGCTCTACGGGCGGCCGGAGCCGCTGGCGATCGCAACTTCGACTTCACCGACCGTTCACCACGCTTCAACGTCGAACCTCCTACAGTCGTAGGAGTGCATATCACCAGGGTTCTCGCCAAGCTGGAACCCGGGGGTGCACAGCTGTCGCTGCTGCGCGTCGCTCGGGCACTCGCCGCCCGCGGCCATCCGACGCGGCTGCTGGTCGGGTACGCGACGGAGGCGGGCATCGCCATGGCGCGTGCGCACGGCGTCGAGCCCGAGCTCATGGGCAGCGACGACGACCTTCAATGGCGCTGCGATCCGGCGTTCGTCGACTGGCTGGAGCCGCGCCTGGGCGACGCCGACGTCGTGCACGCGCACATGTTCGGGGCCTGGTCGGCCGCGGCCCAGTCCATGCCCGCCGGCGTGCCGCTGCTGGCCAGCGAGCACAACGACTACGCCTGGCCCGGCGAGCCGCAGCTCGACGCGATGGCCGAGGCGATCGATCGCATCGATCACTTCTACGCCCACAGCCCGGGCGCCCGCGCGGAGATCCTGCGCGCCGGGCTGCCCGCCGGACGCGTGGTCCGCGGGGTGTCGCCCGTCGAGGGCTTCGACGCCGCCGAGCGCGACGGCCTGCCGCGTCCGCGCATCGTCTTCACCGGCCGCCTGACCGCCGACAAGGGGCCGGACGTGCTCGTCGACGCGGTCGCGCTGATGGAGGACCCGCCGCCGGTCTACCTGCTCGGCTCCGGCAAGATGGAGCGCGCGCTGCGCAACAAGATCGCCAAGGCCGGCCTGGAGGACGTCATCCAGCTGTGCGGCTGGGTCGACGACCCGGCGCCGTGGGTCCGTCGCGCCTCCGTTCAGGTCTGCCCGTCGCGCGACGAGGCCTTCTCGCAGTCGGCCGTGCTGGCCATGGGGCTCGGCGTGCCGGTCGTCGGCACGCGCGTGGACGGCTTCCCCGAGACGCTGGCGCTGAACCGCGGGCTGATCGTGGAGCCCGCCGACGCGCCCGCGCTCGCCACCGCCCTGGAGGACCTGCTGACCCGCCGGCGCCGCACCGACGTCGCGGGCGCCCGCGCGTGGGCGCAGCAGTTCCACATCTCGCGGATCGCGTCGCTCTACGAGCGCGACTACGTCGAGCTGTGCGAGCCGGTCCCGGCGTGACGGGCTTCGCCGACGACCCCCACCACGCCGAGGACCTCCACGCCTGGCACGTCCTGCGACCGCTGCTCGACGGCGGCGGCTACCTGCCCTGGAGCACCGGCGCGATGCGTCCCGCCGGCCTGGTCGTGGTCGCCAACGAGGTCGTCCACCGCGGCCGCACGCGCCTGGTCGAGTGCGGGAGCGGCGCGAGCACGGTGGTCCTCGCGCGCCTGCTGCGCCAGCGCGGCGCCGGCTCGCTGGTCGCCGTCGAGCACGACGGCGACTGGGCCGCGCTGGTGACCGACCTGCTGCGGCGCGAGTCGCTCGAGGCGATCGCGCAGGTCGTGCACGCGCCGCTGGAGGGCGATCCGCCGTGGTACGCCCCGGCGCCGCTCGCCGCGCTGCCGGCCGAGATCGACCTGCTCGTGGTCGACGGCCCCCCGGCGTTCCACGCCGGGGAGGAGCACCGGCGCGCGCCGGCGCTGGAGTTCTTCGCGCCGCGCCTCGTGGATGGCGCGACGGTCGTGCTCGACGACCTCGCACGGCCCGGCGAGCGCGAGATCCTCGCGCGCTGGGAGGCCGGGACGGACTGGCGCTTCCGGATCGACGAGGCGGCCGGCGTCGCCGTCGGCGCCCGCGGCGGCCCGACCGGCTGACCCCGCGGGCCGGACGGTCCTCAAGAACCGCGCGCGGCGGCCGAGTGACGGGGAGACGGCATGGCCTCGTCCCGAATCACCACGGCGCCCGGCGCGGACGCCGCCGACCCGCGGCGCGAGATCGCGCGGGCGCTCGACGGTGCCCGGGCCGCCCACCACGAGGCGCCCGGCGCGGCGATGGCCGTCGCGGTTCGCTGCGAGACCCACGCCCGCGCGCTCGGCGACCCTGCGGGCCGGGCCCGCGCCCTCGCCCTGCAGGGCATGATCACGCTCAACCGCGGCGGCATGCACGCGGCCTTCGCCCTCGCCGCCGAGGCCGAGGCCGAGGCCGAGGCCGAGGCGGCCGGCGACTCCGCCGCCACGGTGGAGGTCGCCGCGCTGGAGGCGCAGCTGAGCTTCTTCTCCGGCTCCTACCGCGACGCGCTGCGCCACGCCGAGCGCTGCATCGCGGTCGCCGACGGCGACGGCGACCTGGGGCTGCGCGTCTACGCGCGCCGCAGCGCGTGCATCGTCCTGGGCAACCTCGACGTCCCCGAGTGGCCCGAGCGCCTCGACGAGCTGCTGGTGCTGGCGGTGCAGCACGGAGACCATTGGGAGGAGGCGATCTCGCGCAACGACCTCGCCCACCTGCGCATGGTCGCGGGCGCCCTGCCGGAGGCGATGGAGGAGATCGGGCGAGCCTTCGCGGTCGCGCAGCGGGTGGCGCCGCGCAACCGGTTCGCGCTCGGCGTGCTGTCGTGCACGCGGGCCGCGATCCACCTGGCCGCGGAGCGCGTTCCGGAAGCCCTCGCCGACGCTCGCGCCGCGATGGAGCACCTGAGCACCGGCGGCGATCTGAACCCGTACCTGCTCGGGATGACCGTGTGCGTCGAGGTCCAGGCGCTGCTGGCCGCCGGCCGGGCCGAGGAGGCCTGGGAGCGCGGGCGCGAGGCCGTCGCCCGGCTCGGCCGCGCCGTGCCGCAGGCCCGCAGCATGATCCTGCGCGACGTCGCCACCGCGCTGCACCAGGCGCGGCGCACCGAGGAGGCCTTCCTCGCCCTCGCCGAGAGCGCGGAGCTCGAGCGGCTCGCGTTCCGGGAGCTGACCGAGCTGCAGCGCGAGTTCGAGCGGGCCGTCGTGCAGCACGGGGCGGCCCGCCGCGAGGCGGAGGTGCTGGCCGCCAAGAACGAGGAGCTCGAGACCGCGCTGGGCCAGCTCGCCGCAGCGCACCGCGAGCTGGCCGACCGCGCCGAGCAGCTCGAGGCGCTCCAGGCGCAGCTGCGCGAGCAGGCCGATCGCGACTGGCTCACGGGCCTCTACAACCGCCGGTTCCTCGACGCGACGCTCGAGCGCCTCGGCGCACGGCCCGACGGCGAGCCGCTGAGCCTCGCCGCCGTCGACCTCGACCACTTCAAGGCGGTCAACGACCGCTTCGGCCACCTGGCCGGCGACCGCGTCCTGGCGCGGGCGGCGGAGCTGCTGCGCGAGACCGTGCGCGCAACGGACGTCGTCGCGCGGTCCGGCGGCGAGGAGTTCGTGGTGGTGATGCCGTTCACCGACGCCCTGGCGGCCAACGCCTGCGCCGAGCGCCTGCGTGCCGCCGTGGCCACCGAGCCGTGGGCGGCGATCGCCCCGGGCATGTCGATCACCGCCAGCATCGGCGTGGTCTCGGCGCCGGCCGCCGACGACGTCGACAGCCTCGTCCGCCTCGCCGACCGCCGCCTGTACGCCGCCAAGCGCGCGGGCCGCAACCGCGTCGACGCGCACTCGTTCGCGGCGGCCTGATCTACCCGCCCGCCAGCGACGATCCTGCGAAGAACACGAACCAGACCTCGAACGCGAGCACGCACGCAACGACGCTCGTGATGATCACCCGCTCGGTGGCCGTGATGCCCTGGTGCTCGCGTGCGAGCGCTTTGCTCTCCCCGCGCATGCTGCGCAGCCAGGGCGACGTCCGGCGCGCCGCCGGCGGGCGCCCGACGAGCTCGTCGTAGATGGCGGTCAGCCAGGCCAGCAGGGTGGCCATCGCGATGGTCGACGCGGCGAGCACGACGATGACGACGCCGACGGCGCCCATGCTCAGCCCGCGCTCGCCGGCCGCCTTGGAACCGACCCAGACGGCGAGCAGCGGGCAGCCGGTCCAGATGTTCACGGCGACCACGATCGTCGCGGTCGTGACGGCGACGCGCTTCATGACGGGCGTGTCTACCACAGACAGGACCGTGTGCAGAGGCGGCGCCCCTCACGGTTCTCTCAGGGAGCGCGCCTAGGTTCGCGATCGTGAGCCATGGACCGACACCACGCCTCGACTCGACCGGGCGCGAGCTGGGCGGCCTGCTCGAGCGGCTCGGCGCGTCCGGGCGCGTCCGGGTCGCCGCGTCCTGAACAATGGACGAGGCATGCACGGTCCTTCCGTCCTCCTGGTCGACGACGACGCGTCGATCCGCCGCATGCTCGAGCGGACCCTCGTCGCCGAGGGCTACGCCGTCACCGCGGTGGCCGACGGCGGCGCGGCGCTGGCCGGCGTCGAGCGCTCGCTGCCCGACGTCATCGTCCTCGACGTCGCGATGCCCGGCCTCGACGGCCTGGCCGTCACGCGGCGGCTGCGCGCCAAGGCGCTGGCCGTCCCGATCCTGCTGCTGACGGCGCGCGACGCGCTCGAGGATCGCGTCGCCGGCCTGGACGCGGGCGCCGACGACTACCTCGTCAAGCCCTTCGAGGCCGAGGAGCTCGCGGCCCGGCTGCGCGCCCTGCTGCGCCGCAACCGCCCGCCGAGCGAGGCGCTGGCCTTCGCCGACCTGCGGCTCGATCCCGAGACGGCGATCGCGCACCGCGGCACCACCACCGTCGCCCTCACGCGCCGGGAGGCCGAGCTGCTGGCGCTGCTGCTGCGCAACAGCCGCGCGGTCGTCACGCGCCAGGCCGCGCTCGAGCACGTGTGGGGCGGCGAAGACGAGGCGACCGCCAACGTGGTCGACCGCTACGTGGCCTACCTACGCCGCAAGCTCGGCGACCCGCCGCTGATCCACACCGTGCGCGGCCTCGGCTTCCGGCTCGACCTGCCGTGAGGCCGATCACCCTTCGCGCGCGCATGGCGGCCGCCGCAGCGGCGGCGATCGTGCTGGCGGTGGCGCTGCTGGGCGTGCTGGTCGTCGCGCGGCTGGACCGCCAGCTGGGGCGCACGATGGATCGCGGGCTGCGGGCGCGCGCGGTCGACGTGGCGCGGCTGTCGGCCTCGACGCCGAAGTTGCTGACGACGCCCGGCGCGCTGGAGGGCCGGCTGGCCGGGAGCACGCTGTACGTGCAGGTCCTCGATCGGCACGGGCGCCTCGTCTCGCGCTCGGACGCCCTGGGGTCGCGCGTGCTGCCGCAGTCGCCCACGGTGCGCCGGGCGCTCGTGGGCCGCCAGGCCGCCTACGGCGACGCGGAGCTGGGCACCGATCCGGTCCGGATCTACGCCGCGCCGCTGAGCGCGGTCGGCGGCGGCCCGGCGGCAGGCGGCGCGGTGGTCGTGGCGGGCACGACGACCGAGAACGCCGACACGCTCGGCGCCACGCGCCGGATCGTGGTGATCGGCGGGCTGGCCGCGGCGATCCTCGCCGCCGGTCTGGCGACGCTGCTGGCGGGCCGGGCGCTCGCCCCGCTGCGACGGCTGTCGGCCGGCGCGCGGGACATCGAGCGCACGGGCGACGCCGCACGGCGCCTGACGACCCCCGACGTCGCCGACGAGGTCGGCGACCTGGCCCGCACGCTGAACGCGATGCTCGCGTCGCTCGAGCGGGCGCGGGAGGCCGAGCGGCGCTTCGTCGGCGACGCCTCGCACGAGCTGCGCACGCCGATGACGTCGCTGCGCGGCAACGCCGCATACGTCGCCCGGCACGGCGCCGAGCCGGGCGCGATGGCCGACATCGAGCGCGACGTCGCGCGCCTCAGCGTGCTGCTCGACGACCTGCTGGCGCTCGCGCGCGAGGACGCTGCGGCGCCGGCGGCCGGAGCGCCGGTCGACCTCGTCGCGGTCGCGCGGACCGCCGCGGCCGCCGACGCGGAGGACCGGGCCACGGTGGTGGTCGCCGACGGCGACGGCGACCGGGCGATCCTCGTCGCGGCCGACGCCCAGGCCCTGGAGCGTGCGGCGATCAACCTGGTGCACAACGCTCGCCGGCACGGGCCGCCCGGCGGCGCGATCGCCGTGGAGGTCGGCGCGGCCCGGGGGCGGGTGTGGCTGACCGTGGCCGACGAGGGCTCGGGCCTCGCTCCCGGCGAGGCGGCTCATGCCTTCGACCGCTTCTGGCGCGGGCCAGGCGCCGCCGGCGAGGGATCGGGCCTCGGCCTGGCCATCGTGCGGGCGATCGCCGAGCGTCACGGCGGCCACGTCGCCGTCGACGGCGCCCGCTTCACCATCGACCTGCCGCTGCTCGACGCGCCGCCCCGCCGTGCCGCGCCGGCGTCTCACGGATCCCTCAAGGATCGTCCGTAGAACACCCTTCATGCGACCCCTCTCCTCACTCCCCCGCCGCAGGTTGTACGCCTTGATCGCCGTCGTCGGCGTGCTCGGCCTGACCGGCGGCATCGCCCAGGCCACGCTGCGCGGCGGCGGTCCCAAGCCGCCCGAGCGCCCGCTGGCGCTGGCCGTGATGGACGCGGTCCGCCAGGCCCCGCAGGTCCAGGGCGTCAGCGCCCAGATCCATTTCACCAACCGCCTGCTGCCCGCCGGATCGCTGCCGCCCGGCGCGCGGTCCCCTCTGGCGGCCGGCGCCGACGGCCACCTCTGGCTCAACCGCGACGGCCGCCTGCGGCTGGACCTCACCAGCCAGGACGGCGACGCCGAGATCGTCTCCGACGGCCACCGCGTGACGGTCTACGACGGCACCAGCAAGACGCAGTACCGCTTCACCCTGCCGTCGGGCGCCGCGAACGCGCTGAACGGCGCCGGCCTCGGGGCCGCCTCGCTGATGAAGGTCGTCGGCCCGCTCCTGGACCAGGTCACGATCTCGAAGCCCGAGCCCGGCACGACCGCGGGCCGGCCGAGCTACACCGTCCGCGTCGCGCCGAAGGACGACGGCGGCCTGCTCGCCGCCGGCGAGCTGACCTGGGACGCCGAGAAGGGCGTGCCGCTGCGCGCCGCCGTCTACGCCCAGGACGACGAGCAGCCCGTGCTCGAGCTCGCGGTCACCGAGGTCGCCTACGGCCCGGTGAGCGACGCGCAACTCGCGGCGCGCGCGCACCCCGGCGCCAAGACGGTCGACGTGGAGCCCGGCGGCGGGACCCACGCCGGCGCCGGCCATCCGGCGGGCGCGGCCACCGGCCTCGACGAGGCGCGCAAGGCGCTGAGCTTCCCGCTGTCGGCGCCCGACGAGCTGGCGGGGCTGCCGCGCAACGAGGTGCGCATCGCGGGCGACGGCGCGCAGAAGGGCGCGCTCATCACCTACGGCAAGGGCCTCGGCTCCATCGTCGTCTTCGAGCGCGCGAAGCAGGACCGCCCGGCGCTGGCCGGGCTGCCGCTTCCCGAGGTCAACGTCGACGGCGCCACCGGCCGGGAGCTGGCCACGGCGCTGGGCACCATCGTCAGCTTCGAGCGCGACGGCGTGTCCTACGTCGTGGCCGGGCTCGTGCCGCCGGTGTCGGCCGAGAACGCGGCCCGCGGCCTGCGGTGAACGGGGCGGTGGCCTTCTAGACGAAGCGCGTCAGCGCCCGCTGGACGGCCTCGGTGCGGTTGCGCACGCCGAGCTTGCGAAACAGCGAGGTCGCGTGCTTCTTGATGGTGTCGGGCCCGAGGTGCAGCGCGGCCGCGATCTCGCGGTTGGTCGCGCCCGTGGCCATCAGCTCGAGCACCTGGCGCTCGCGCACCGTCAGCTCGCCGGCCGCGCCGTCCGGCGCGGCCGGCGAGCGGTCCGGCGCAGCCGCGCCGTCGAGCACGGCGGCGCGCACGGCCGACACGGCCTCGGCGGCGGTGGTGTCGGGCGCCAGGAAGCCGGCGGCGCCGGCGTTGGCCGGCACGGTCGCGCGCCCGCCGCAGCGCGAGGTCAGCACGATCTGGATGCCGGGGTGCGCGTCGCGCAGGGCCGAGGTGGCCAGCGCGACGAACGGGCCCATGTTGGAGATGTCGAGGACCGCCACGTCGGGGCGGTGGCGGCGCGCGAGCACGACGGCCTCGCCCTGGTCGGCGGCCAGGTGGCACTGGCTGATCCAGGGCTCGCGCCGCAGCAGGACGGCCAGGCCGATCCGGGTGGTCTCGTGGGCGTCGACGACGAGGGCGCGGACGGCGTGATCGGGGCGGTGGGGGGTCCCCATTCGGGTACTCACGCTCCAAAAGTCTACAAACCCTGTTGGAAATGCATAGTTTGGCCCGGCCGGTGGGCGGCGACGTGCTGCCCACGCCCGTCCAGGAGACCTCACGTTGCGTCGCACGACCCCGATCAGAGCCGCCCTCGTCCTCGCCGCCGGTGCCGTCTCGGTGGCCCTCGCCGCCTGCGGCGGTGGCGCGAGCGGTGGCACCGCCACCGCGAGCACGACCCCCGTCAAGGGCGGCACGGTCGTCTACGGCGCCGATCGCGAGCCGACGTGCCTGGACCCGCACAACAGCGGCGACATGCCGCAGACCTACGTCTCGCGGCAGTACCTCGACTCGCTCGTCTCCGAGCTGCCCGGCGGCAGGATCGTCCCGTGGCTGGCCACGTCGTGGAAGGTCAGCGCCGACGGGCTCACCTACACCTTCACGCTCAAGCAGGGCGTGAAGTTCACCGACGGCGAGCCGTTGACCGCCGCCGCCGTCAAGGCCAACTTCGAGCAGATCCTCGACCCCAAGACGCAGTCGAGCACCGATCTCATCTATCTCAAGCCCTATTACAAGAGCAGCGAGGCGGTCGACGCCCACACGCTCCGGGTCACGCTCAAGAAGCCCTACTCCCCGCTGCTGACGGTGCTCGCACAGGCCTTCCTCGGCATCGAGTCGCCCAAGGCGATGGCGCGCGGGCTGAAGGCCAACTGCGAGTCGCCGGTCGGGACCGGGCCGTTCATCGTCAAGCAGTGGATCCACGGCCAGCGCGTCGAGCTGGTGCGCAACCCCGACTACAACTCGCCGCCCGCCAACGCCAAGCACCAGGGCCCCGCGTACCTCGACGGCATCACCTGGCGGTTCCTGAAGGACAACTCCGTGCGGTTCTCGGCGCTCAAGAGCGGCGAGGCGCACCTGATCTTCAACATCCCGCCCGAGCACCAGCCCGCGGCCGAGGCCGATCCCAGCCTCGAGCTGCAGAGCTTCAACCACTCGGGCAACCCCAACGGGTTCGGGCTGAACGTCGACCGCGCGCCGTTCAACGACCTGAAGGTGCGCCAGGCGCTGCTCTACGCGTCCAACGCCAAGGAGGCCGTCAAGAGCGCCTACCTCGGCGTCTTCCCCTACGCCGGCGCGCCGCTGGGCTCGGGCACGCCGTTCTACGACAAGTCGCTCGAGGACGCCTACCCGCACGACCCGGCCAAGGCCGGCGCCCTGCTCGACGCCGCCGGCTGGACCGGCCGCAACGGGGACGGCTACCGCACCAAGGACGGGCAGGAGCTGGCGGCGCGCTTCGTCTACTCCTCGGATCCCGGCGACACGCCGCCCGCCGACGTGACCCTCTACCAGGACATCCAGGCTGCGGCCAAGGAGGTCGGGTTCCACATCAAGCTGGTTCCGCAGGCGCAGACCACGTTCTTCGCGACGTTCCAGAACCCGAAGGCCTACGAGGCCGTCAACAGCTACTGGAACAGCCCGACGCCGGGCGTGCTCTACATCGTCTTCTCGACCGAGTCCAAGGAGACGGGCGGCTTCAACAACGCGTCGCAGGTGTCCAACCCCGCGCTGGACAAGATCCTGCTCGACGCGGCCGCCAGCAACGACGAGGCGCAGCAGCGCACGCTGTACACGCAGGCGCAGTCGATCATCTCCAAGAACGCCTGGCAGCTCACGCTGTACCCGGTGCAGACGCGGCTGGCGATCAGCAAGAAGCTGAAGGACGTCTGGATCGAGCCCTCCGAGGGCGAGCCCGTGCTCCACGACGCGTACCTGGCGCGGTGAGCGGGCGCGTCGCACGGCGGGTCGTCGCGGCGGTGGGCGTCCTGCTCGCCGCCGCCACGGTCACCTTCCTGCTCGAGCAGCTGATGCCGGGCGATCCCGGCGTGGCCGTCCTCGGCGGCGCGGGCGCGCATCCGACCGATGCGCAGATCGCCGCCATCGACCATCAGTACGGCTTCGACCGCCCGGTGCTCGCGCAGTACCTCACGTTCATGGGGCACCTGCTCCAGGGCGACCTCGGGCAGAGCTACTCGCTCAAGCAGGACGTCACCACGGTGATCTCCCAGCAGGTCGGCCCGACGCTGGCGCTGACGCTGGTCGCCCTCGCGCTGGCCTGGGTCGTCGCGGTCGCCGGGACGCTGCTGACGGCGGGCCGCGGGCGCCTGCGCTCCTCGCTGGGCTCCGGCGCCGAGGCGGTGCTCGCGGGCCTGCCGCAGTACTGGCTGGGCATCGTGCTGCTCGTCGTGTTCTCCTTCAACCTGCACTGGGCGCCGGTCGCGGGCGGGACCTCGCTCGAGGGGCTGGTGCTGCCGGCGCTCACGCTCGCGCTGCCGCTCGCCGGCTTCCTCGGCCAGGTCACGCGCGACGAGTTCTCCGGTGCGCTGGAGCAGCCGTTCGCGGTCTCGGCCCGGGCGCGCGGGATGGGCGAGGGGGCGGTGCGCCGCCGCCACGTCCTGCGCCATGCGGTGCTGCCCGGCATCACGCTGTCGGGCTGGGCGCTCGGGGCGCTGCTGAGCGGCTCGGTGATCGTGGAGGTGGTCTTCGCGCGGCCCGGCCTGGGGCAGCTGCTCGTCAACGCGGTCAACGGACAGGACCTGCCGGTGGTGGTCGGGATCACGTTGCTGGTGGCCTTGGTGTACGTGGTGGCCAACCTGCTCGTCGACCTGCTCTACGCGATCGTCGATCCCCGGCTGCGCACGCCGGCCAGGGGCTAGCGCGATGGCCACCGTCGAGCACGCCCTGACGCGCGACCCGCTCCTCGGCGCCGTCGCCGCGCCCGTCCGCCGCTCCCGCACGTTCCGCCCCGCGGTCGTCGCGTCCAGCCTCTTCTTGGGGTTCATCGCGCTGGCGGTGCTGGCTCCGTCGCTGGTCGCCGGCGAGTCGCCGCTGCAGGTCCACCTCGATCAGAGCTTCCAGGCGCCGTCGCTGCACCACCTCTTCGGCACCGACCAGTCCGGCCGCGACGTCTACGCGCGGGTGATCCACGGCGCGCGGGAGTCCGTGCTGATCGGGCTCGGCGCCACCGCCCTCGGGCTGGCGATCGCGACCGTGCTGGGGCTGGTCTCCGGCCTCGGCGGCCGCATCGCCGACGCGACGGTCACGCGGCTGCTCGAGGTGCTGTTCGCCTTCCCGGGCCTGCTGCTCGCGCTGCTGTTCGTCGCCATCTTCGGCACCGGCTCGGGGACCGAGATCGTCGCCGTCGCGCTGGCCTCGGCGCCGGGCTACGCACGGATGATCCGCGGCCAGGTGCTGGCGGTGAAGGGCTCGCCGTACGTCGAGGCGTCGCTGGCGCTCGGCCATCCGGCGCGTCGCACGATCGCGCGGACGATCCTGCCCAACGCGATGCGCCCGCTGGTCGTGCTCGCCACGCTCGGCGTCGGCCAGTCGATCGTGTGGGCCTCGTCGCTCAGCTTCCTCGGCCTCGGCGTGGCGCCGCCCGACCCCGAATGGGGAGCGATGCTCAACGCGGGACGCGACTACATCCAGCACGCCTGGTGGCTGGACTTCTTCCCCGGCGCGGTGATCGTCGCGTTCACCCTGGCGGCGACCGCGCTGGGCCGATACCTGCAAACGCGCCTCGAAGGGAGGCTGGAACGGTGACCACGCCCACCACGGACGCCGCGCTGCTGCGCGTCGACGACCTCGCGGTCGGCTTCGGCGACACGGACGTCGTGCACGGGATCTCGTTCTCGGTCGCGGCCGGCGAGTGCCTGGCGATCGTCGGCGAGTCGGGCTCGGGCAAGAGCGTGACCGCCCGGACGCTGGTCGGCCTGACGGGCCCGCGCTCGCGCGTGTCGGCGCGCCGGCTCGAGCTGGGCGGCCGGGACCTGCTCGGCCTCGGCGACCGCGGCTGGCGGCGCGTGCGCGGCGAGGCCGTCGGCTTCGTCCTGCAGGACGCGCTCGTGTCGCTCGACCCGCTGCGGCGCGTCGGCAACGAGATCGCCGAGCCGCTGCGGCTGCACGGCTGGGGAGCGGACCGGCCGGCCCGTGCGCGCCGGGCGGCCCGCCGGGAGAAGGTCGTCGACCTGCTGCGCGAGGTCGGCGTCCCCGAGCCCGAGCTGCGCGCCCGCCAGCTTCCGCACGAGCTCTCGGGCGGCCTGCGCCAGCGGGCGCTGATCGCCTCGGCGATCGCGCTGGACCCGCGGCTGCTGATCGCCGACGAGCCGACGACGGCGCTCGACGTCACGGTGCAGGCGCAGATCCTGGCGCTGCTGGAGGCGACCAAGCGCCGCGGCCGCGGCCTGATCGTCATCAGCCACGACCTCGCGGTCGTCGCGACGCTCGCCGACCGCGTGGCGGTGATGCACGCCGGCGTGATCGTCGAGGAGGGGCCGGTGGCCGACGTGCTGCAGCGCCCCGAGCATCCCTACACGCGCGCGCTGCTGGACGCCGTGCCCTCGGGGCGCCGCAAGGGCGCCCGGCCGGCGCCGGGCGGCGAGCCGCTCGTCGTCGCCGACGGCCTGACCAAGCGCTACCGCGGCCCCGACGGCGTGCAGCGCACGGTCGTCGACGACGTGAGCCTCGCCGTGGGGGCGGGCGAGACCGTCGGCGTCGTGGGCGAGTCCGGCTCGGGCAAGACCACCACGGCGCGCATGATCCTCGCGCTGGTCGAGCCCGACGGAGGTGAGGTGCGCCTCCGCGGCGAGGCCTGGAGCGGCGTGCCCGAGAAGGAGCGCCGCCACCGGCGCCGGCGGATCTCGACCGTCTACCAGGACCCGCTGAGCTCGTTCGACCCGCGCTGGGACGTCGCGCGCATCCTCGACGACGCGATCGCGAGCGAGAGCGTCCCGGGCCGCGACGCCCGAGCGGCGCGCGTCGCCGAGCTGCTGGCGCAGGTCGGCCTGGAGGCCGAGCATCTCCGCCGCCGCCCGCTGCAGCTCTCCGGAGGGCAGCGTCAGCGCGTGGCGATCGCCCGGGCGCTGGCCACCGAGCCCGACCTCATCGTCTGCGACGAGCCGGTCTCGGCGCTCGACGTCTCGATCCAGGCGCAGGTGCTCGACCTGCTGACCGACCTGCAGGCGCGGCTCGGGATCGCCTACCTGTTCATCTCGCACGACCTCGGCGTGATCCATCAGATGAGCGACCGGGTGATCGTGATGAAGGACGGGCGCATCGTCGAGGCCGGCACCGCCGACGAGGTCTTCACCCGGCCCCGATCGGACTACACCAAGCAGCTGCTCGCGGCGCTCCCGACGCTGGAGCCCGCGCCCCGGAGCCTTCAGGAGGCCATCGCATGACCATCACCACCCCGGGCCCGGAGCTCGCGCTCCGGCCGATCGCCGGCGGGCCCGGCGCACCCGCCGAGGACGAGTGGATCGCCAACGCCCGCGCGCTGGCCGCCGAGTTCGCCACCGACATCGTCGAGCGCGAGCGCGCCGGCGAGCCGCCGCTGGCCGAGGCGCAGCGCCTGCGCGACTCCGGGCTGCTGGCGCTGCTGGCACCGGCCTCGGTCGGCGGCCACGGCCGGCCGTACCGCACCGCGCTGCAGGTCGTGCGCACGCTCGCGCAGGTCGACTCCGGCGTCGCCCGGCTGCTGGCCTACCACCTGACGTTCCAGGACCGCATGGCCAGCGACCTCGAGGATCCGGCGCGCTACCGCGACCTGCAGCGGCGCAGCGTCGAGCACGACTGGATCATCGGGAGCACGGGCTCGCCGCTGGACACCGAGCTGGTGCTCACGCCCACCCTCGACGGCTTCCGGATCAACGGCACCAAGTCGTTCGCGACCACCGCCCGGGTGGCCGACCGCATCCTCGGCTTCGTCAAGGACCCCGGTAGCGGCCACCGCCTGATCGTCGAGATCGACCCGGCCGACCCCGGGCTCGACCACCTCGAGGACTGGGACATCCTCGGTGAGCGCCTGTCGGCCAGCAACGGCCTGGTCCTCACGGAGGTGGAGATCTCGCGCGACGCCGTGCTGGCCGACACCGGCCCCGACGAGGACGAGAAGCCGCCGCACCGCACGGTCGGGATCCTGTCGTTCCAGCTCGTGTTCATCCACCTGTACCTCGGCATCGCCGAGGGCGCCCTGCTGGCGGCGCGCGAGTACACGCGCACCCGGACCCGGCCGTGGGTCCACGCCTCCGTCGAGGAGGCGACCGAGGACCCGCACATCCTCAACACCTACGGCGAGCTGGTCAGCCGCGTGCAGGCGCTCGGCGCGCTGGCCGAGCGCGCCGAGGCCGCGGTGGCGTGGGCGCTGGAGCGCGGCCCCGACCTCACCGCGCGCGAGCGCGGCGAGGCCGCCACGTTGGGCGCGGCCGCCAAGGTCGTCGCGACCCAGGTCGTCCTCGACACGACGAGCCGCGTCTTCGAGACGACCGGCGCGCGGTCGGCCAAGCTCAGCGTCGGCCTGGACCGCTTCTGGCGCAACGCGCGTACCGAGACCCTCCACTCACCCGTCGCCTACAAGATCGAAGAGGTCGGCCGGTCCTTCCTCAACGACACCATCGCCAAGCCCTCGGAGTACCGATGAGCCCCCGCCGCATCCTGGTCAACGCCTTCGACATGAACACCCCGACGCACCTCGTTTCGGGCACCTGGCGCCATCCCGACAGCCAGGGCTGGCGGTACAAGGACCTGCGCTACTGGACCGACCTCGCGCAGCTCCTGGAGCGCGGGCTGTTCGACGGCATCTTCATCGCCGACGTGATCGGCGTCTACGACGTCTACGCCGGCAGCCCCGACGCCGCGCTGCGGGCCGGCGCGCAGGTGCCGGTCAACGACCCCATGTTGGTCGTCTCGGCGATGGCGCACGTCACCGAGCACCTCGGGTTCGGCATCACCGCCTCGACCTCCTACGAGCACCCCTTCACGTTCGCGCGGCGGATGTCGACGCTCGACCACCTGACCGACGGGCGCGTCGGCTGGAACATCGTCACGTCCTACCTCAACAGCGGCGCGCTGAACATCGGGCTCAAGGCGCAGGTGCGCCATGACAACCGCTATGACATCGCCGACGAGTACCTCGAGGTGGTGTACAAGCTCTGGGAGGGCTCGTGGGAGGACGACGCGGTCGTGCGCGACCGCGAGCGCGGGATCTTCACCGACCCGGCCAAGGTCCATCCGATCGAGCACGACGGGACGTACTTCACGGTCCCGGGCATCCACGTCAGCGAGCCGTCGCCCCAGCGCACGCCGCTGCTCTACCAGGCGGGCGCTTCGGCGCGGGGGCGGCAGTTCGCCAGCGAGAACGCCGAGGCGATCTTCGTCAGCGCGCCGAAGGCCGAGATCCTGGCGCGGACGATCGCCGACGTCCGCGCCCGCGCGGTGCAGGCGGGACGCGACGCCTACGACGTCAAGGTGTTCAGCGGGTACTCGGTGATCACCGGCGCCACGGCCGCCGAGGCCCGCCGCAAGCACGACCTGTACCGGTCGCTCGTCGAGCCCGAGGGCGCGCTCGCGCTCTGGTCGGGGTGGCTGGGCTTCGACCTCTCGCCCTACTCGCTGGACGACCCGCTCGAGTTCGTGCCCAACGAGGCCGTGCAGTCGATGGCCGAGACCTTCGGCGAGGGCGACTGGACGGTGCGCGACCTCGTCGAGCACCTGTCGCTGGCACCCGAGGGACCGGTCGCGGTCGGCACGGGCGCCGAGGTGGCCGATCAGATCCAGGAGTGGATGGAGGCCACCGACGCCGACGGGCTGAACCTGGCGCACGTGATCACGCCGGGCTCCTATGCCGACTTCGCCGAGCACGTGGTGCCCGAGCTGCAGCGGCGCGGCGTGTACCGCACGTCCTACGACGAGGGAACGCTGCGCGAGAAGCTCTTCGGGCGCGGCCCGCGCCTGCCGGAGACCCACCGCGGCGCCGGGTACCGGCGCGCGCCGGCGGTGGCCGGATGAGCGCGGGCGCCGCGGTCGGCGGCGAGGCGCTGCGCCGCGCGATGGGGCACTTCGCCACGGGCGTGGGCATCGTGACGGCCGCCGACGGCGCGGGGCGTCCGTTCGGGACGACGGCCAACGCCATCACCTCGGTCTCGCTCGATCCGCCGCTGGTGCTCGCGTGCCTGCGGCGGGAGTCGGCGACGCTGGCGGCGATCCGCGCGTCCGGGCGCTTCGCCGTCAACGTGCTCGGCGCCGATCAGCGCGAGCTGTCGGCACGCTTCGCACGGCGCGCGACGCCGCAGACGTGGGACGGCGTAGGGCACCGGCTGCCCGACGGCGTGCCGGTCCTCGACGGCGCGCTGGCCACGGTGGAGTGCCGCACGCACGAGCTGGCCGACGGCGGCGACCACGTCATCGCCATCGGGCGCGTCGTGGCGCTCGCCCATCCCGACGGCCACGCCGACCCGCTGCTGTTCTACCGCGGCGGCTACGCGGACCTCGTCCCGCGCGCGGCCGAATCCGAGCGCGCGCCGGCGCCGGCTCCCGAGACGGCGCACCCGGAGATCGCGCTGCCGTCGGCGCTCGGCACCCTGCGGATGCTCCCGCTGGCCGGGCAGGGCGACGTCGGGGCCAGCGTGGCGGTGCTCGTCGGCGAGCCGCGCGGGACCGCCGGCGCGCTGCTGTACGTCCATCGCGGGTGCCTGCTCGGCGACGCGCTGGGCAGCACGGTGTGCCGCGGCCGCGAGCGGCTGCACGCGGTGCTGCGCCGCATGGAGGCGGGCGACCGGCCCGGGGTCATCGTCTACCACCGCGACGGCGCGCTGGGCTTCGGCGCCTGCTGCCTCAGCGGCGGCGACGCGGCCGAGGCGCCGCTCACCGCGAGCGAGCGGGCGGCGCTGGACGACGCGGTCGGCCGGCTCGCGCTGCGCGACCCGGTGCTGCTCGGCGAGCGGACGCTGGAGCTGGTCGCGTGACGCCGGCGCCGCGCCGGTACGCGGTGGCATCCTGATGGGCGTGTCCCACGCATCAGCCGTGCCCCTCCTGCGGTCCGCCGACGAGGCCGTCGCGGTCGCCCACCAGGTCGCAGAGACGCTGGCCGAAGGCGCCGCGGAGCGCGATCGCGCCGGCGCCGCATGCGTCCCGCGCGACGCCCTGGCGGTCCTGGACGGCAGCGGGCTGCTGGCGATCACCGTGCCGGAGGCCTTCGGCGGCGCCGACCTCGGCCCCGAGGCGCTGGCCGAGGTGATCCGCGTCGTCGCGGCGGTCGATCCGGCGATCGCGCAGGTGCCCCAGGTCCACTACCTGTTCGTCGACGTGCTCCGCGTCTGGGGCGACGAGGCGCTGCAGGCGCGGCTCTTCGCCGACGTGCTCGGCGGTGGCCGCATCGGCAACGCGCTCGCCGAGCGGGGCGGCAAGCACGCGCAGGACCTCAAGACGCGCGTGGTCGACCAGGACGGCGGCGCGATCCTGCGCGGACGCAAGTACTACTGCACCGGCGCGCTGACCGCTCAGTGGATCGGCGTGAGCGCGCTGGACGCCGGCGACCGGCTCGTCGTCGCGTTCGTGGAGCGCGACGCGCCCGGCGTCGAGGTCGGCGACGACTGGGACGTCATGGGTCAGCGCGCGACGATCAGCGGCACGACGACCTTCGACGACGTGGCGGTCGACCCGGCGCTGCGCCTCGACTACGCCCGCGCGTTCGAGGTGCCCCAGCAGCTGGGCGCCCGCGCGCAGCTGGTGCACGCGGCCATCGAGGTCGGCATCGCCGGCGGCGCGCTGCGCGACGCCCGCGCGTTCCTGCGCGAGCGCGCGCGCCCGTCCAGCGAGGCGGTCCGCTACGGCGCCGGCGCGCCGGCCGGCGATCCCCACGTGCTGCACCGCTACGGGCGGATCGCGGCCCGCGTCGGCGCCGCCGAGGCGCTGCTGCGCGACGCCGCGCGGACGCTCGACGCGATCGGCCTGGTGCCGGCCGACGACGAGGCGGCCGCCCGCGGCTCGCTGGCGGTGGCCGCGGCCAAGGCCTTCGGGTCGGAGGTCGCCGTCGATGCCGGCTCCGAGCTCTTCGCGCTCTGCGGCACGAGCGCCGCCGACGCCCGGCACGACCTCGACCGCCACTGGCGAAACGCCCGCACCCACAGCGTCCACGACCCGGTCGACTGGAAGTACCACCACATCGGCGCCTTCGCGCTCGCCGACGTGCTGCCACCCAACCACGGGCAGCTCTGAGCGAGGCCTCGTAGGGTCCGCACCATGGACATCCGGCGCGCGATCCCCGTCCTGGTCACCGACGAGCCGGAGGCGACGCGACGCTTCTACGAGGACTTCCTCGGGTTCCGCGTCGCGATGGAGGAGGACGGGCTGCTGATGCTCGCCTCGCGCAGCGTGCCGACGACGCAGGTCATCGTCGCCTGGGCGAGCCCGACGGCGATGGACGCGGCGGTGTGCCAGCTCGACGCGTCGATCGAGGTCGAGGACGTCGACGCGGCCTACGCCGACGCCCAGGCGCGCGGGCTGGACATCGTCCGGCCGATCGGCGACGAGCCCTGGGGCATCCGCCGCTTCTTCGTGCGGGACCCCGGCGGCGCGACGATCAACGTGGCCAGCCATGCGCCATCCTCGTCGCGCCGCTGAGGCGCCGGGTCAGCGCGTCGTGGCGGGCTCCGCGTCGAAGAGCCCGGCGAAGTTGTCTACCATCATGTCCCGGCCCTTGACCTCGGCGATGACCGCGGCGCCGGCGACGCCGTCGTGGCCGGGCAGCAGGCCGGCGCCGCCCTCGGGGCCGAGGGGGACCGCGATGAACGGCGGGAACGCCGCCCACGCGACGGGCTCGCCCTCACCGGTGATGAGGTTCCGGATCGTGCCCGTCACGGCCTTCGCCTGCATGCCGGCGATGCCGGCCATGTCGCGGTCGGCGTCGGCGATGTCGCCCACGGCGAAGACGCCGTCCTGGCCGATCACGCGGAGGTGCTCGTCGACGCGCACGTAGCCGCGGTCGTCGCGCGCGTCCGACAGCGCGCCCCGCAGGTACTCGGTGTGCGGGGTCACGCCGAAGGCGCGGTACCAGACGTCGGCCGTGAGCTCGTCGCCGGCCTCGGTGGTGATCGCCACGGGCGCCAGCGTCGCGGGCGCGGCCGCGGGCAGCGCGGTCAGCGGGCTGCCGAGCTGCAGCTCGACGCCGAGCTCGTCGAGCTGGCGGCGCAGCTCGTCGCGCAGCGTCTGGTCGTAGGGGCCGGCCAGGATGTCGGGCGACACGTCGGCGACCGTCACGTGCTTGTCGGGGAAGAACGCCTTGATCTCGCCGGCGAGCTCGAGGCCGGACGGGCCGGCGCCGATCAGCAGGACGCGCCCGGCCGCCAGCAGCGCCTCGTGCGCGTCGCGGTACCTGGCGCGGGCCGTCTCGGTGTCGGGCTCGTCGGACTTGGCGGGGAACGGGTAGGACGAGCCACTGGCCAGGACCACGTAGTCGGCGGCGAGCTCGCGGCCCGACGCCAGGGTCACGTGGCGACCGTCGACCGCGACGGCGCGGTCGCGCAGGAACGTCCCGTGGGCGAGCAGGCGGTCGTAGGGGAAGAAGATCCGGTCCAGCCACTCGGGCTCGACGAGCGCGCGCCAGGCCGCGACGTTGTGGACGAACGCGTTCTTGGGGTCGACGAGCGTCACGTCGGCGACGTCGTCGAGGGCCTTGGCGACGTTGACGCCGGCGTAGCCGCCGCCCACGACGACGACGGACGGGCGTTGGGAGTTCTCGGTGGTCATGGTTCCTCGTGTGCTCGGAAGGGGCAATCGACGAGGAAGAAGCTAGCAGCTTCGAAATCACTAGTGACGACGGCGCCGCTAGCATTTACCCGGCATGGCCACCAAGCCCACCGCGCCCACCGACCACACCGACGCCGGAGCGTGCGCCCGCGGCGACGCCGCGCTGGCCCGCGCGTTCGGGTTCCTCGGCAAGCGCTGGAACGGCGTCGTGCTCGGCAACCTGCGCACGGGTCCCGCCGGCTTCCGCGAGCTCTCACGCGCCATCGGCGGGATCAGCGACTCGGTGCTGTCGGACCGCCTGGCCGACCTCACCGAGGCGGGCGTCATCAGCCGCACGGTCGACGACGGGCCCCCGTTGTCGGTCGCCTACGCGCTGACCGCGCGCGGCGAGGCGCTCATGCCGGCGCTCGAGCAGATCTCGCTCTGGGCCGCCGAGCACCTGCCCGCCGACCCGGACTGAGCCGGGTCACCGGGCGGCTCGCCGTGACGACCGAACCTGACCCGATGACGCCGCGCCCAGAGCATCGCTTCACGTTCGGGCTCTGGACCGTGGGCAACCCCGGTCGCGACCCGTTCGGCGAGCCGACGCGCGCGCCCGTCGATCCGGTCGACACCGTGCACCGGCTGGCCGACATGGGCGCCTGGGGCGTGAGCCTGCACGACGACGACCTCATCCCGTGGGGCACCTCGCCCGCCGAGCGCGACCGGATCGTGCAGCGCTTCGACACGGCGCTGAAGGAGCGCGGGATGGGCATCGGGATGGCCACCACCAACCTGTTCACCCATCCGGCCTTCAAGGACGGCGCGTTCACCTCCAACGACCGCGGCGTGCGGCGCGCGGCGATCGGCAAGGCCATGCGGTCGATCGACCTCGCGGCGCAGCTGCGTGCCGAGAACTACATCTTCTGGGGTGGCCGCGAGGGCACCGAGGTCGGCGCCGCCAAGGATCCTCGCGACGCGCTGGAGCGCTACCGCGAGGCCATCGACGTGCTCGGCGACTACGTGGTGCAGCAGGGCTACGACCTGCGCTTCGCGATCGAGCCCAAGCCCAACGAGCCGCGCGGCGACCTGTGGCTGCCGACCGTCGGCCACGCGCTGCATTTCATCACCACCCTGGCGCGGCCCGACATGGTGGGCGTCAACCCCGAGGTGGCGCACGAGACGATGGCCGGGCTCTCCTTCCACCACGGCGTGGGCCAGGCGCTGTGGGCGGGCAAGCTGTTCCACATCGACCTCAACGCGCAGCGGATCGGCCGCTACGACCAGGACTTCCGCTTCGGTGCCGAGGACCTCAAGGAGGCCTTCCTCCTCGTCCGCCTGCTGGAGCGCGCCGGCTACGACGGGCCGCGTCACTTCGACGCGCACGCCTACCGCACCGAGGACGCCGAGGGCGTATGGGACTTCGCGGCCGGCTGCATGCGGACCTACCTGGCGCTCGCCGAGCGGGCCCGTCACTTCGACGCGCTGCCCGAGGTCCAGGAGGCGCTGGCCGCCGCGTCGGCGCCCGAGCTGGCGCAGCGCTCGACCGACGGCGCCGGCGAGGCCGACGCGCTCAAGGCGGAGTCCGACGGCCTCGACGCGCTCGCGCGACGGGGCTACGCCAACGAGCGCCTCGACCAGCTCGTGGTGGAGGTCCTGATGGGCCTGCGGTAGGCGCCGGCCGGGCCGGTCAGCGGCGGCAGCGAACCCGTGGAACAACTCATCTCTAGGGCCGGTCGCCGATCTGCTCGGCGTAGCCCGTGTCGAGCATGGTCTCGGTGCGCGCCGGGGCGGAGCGCTGCTCGCCCGGAGCCGGCGCGAGCGACCACTCCAGGATCTCGGAGGTCCCGGGATCGAAGACGATGCGGAAGTCCTGGCTCCGACCCGCTCGACAAGCCGCGCGACGGGGCCTACGCCTACGGCGACGGGCCGCTGGCCGAGCTCGACCCCGCCGACCTGCCGTCCGACCGGTAGACGACGACGTCGTCGTTGTGAGATCCGCTGGTGCGATAAGCAGCGCCTGTTGGAAGCGGGACCTTACGCCCCGATGCTGAAGCGGCGATGCAGCGTTCAGAGCCGAGACCTGCCGATGCGGTCGCCCGCACACCACGGGCGCTCGGCGCAGGTCCGCCGGCTGCTCTGACCCGACCGCCGGCGCGTCATCGCCGGGGTCCGTCGCCCAGACGCCGTTGACCGTCGCGGGGCCCTCCTCCTCCCGGGCCTCGCGGCGGGGGCGTCTGGACCAGCCGTCCCGTCGGTGGCGGACGGCTCAGCGGTCGTCGGGCAGGCGCCACCCCTCCGGGCCCGCGAGCGCAGCGGCCGCCGCGGGCCCCCAGCTGCCCTGCGCGTAGGGCACCGGCGCGGGCGGATGCTCCAGGATCGGCGCCGCGCACGCCCACAGGCGGTCGACCTCGTCGGCGCGCGTGAAGAGCAGGTGGTCGCCGAGCATCACGTCGTGCAGCAGCCGCTCGTAGGCCTCCAGGCCCTGCTCGCCCTTCAGCGCCCGCTCGACGTCGAGCGTCAGCGGGGCGCGGGTGATCTCCGACGTCGGGCCGGGGACCTTGACCCGGAGGTCGACGGCGATCTGCGGGTCGTCGGTCAGCTCGAAGACGACCTCGTTGGGGCGGCGCGCGGCATCGCCGTCGCCGGCGAAGATCGGGCGCTCGGGCTCGCGCAGCGCGATCGTCACCGTGCGCCGGCCCGCGGCCATCGCGAGGCCGGGCAGCAGCTTGCGGCGGGCGAGGTCGCCGCGCGCGCCGAACAGCACGAGGACGTGTGGGTCGGGGGACGAGGGTGCGGGAGGCATCACGTACCCGGGTACCCGCGCGGCGCGCTCGTCGCCCGCGTCCGGCGGTGACCGATCGCACACGCCGCTGCGCGATTGCGCACCGTCGCGGCCGGGCATCTGGTCAGGGTGACGCTGCTCGCCCTGCTGTCGGCCGTGCCAGTGGCGCAGGCGCTCGGGCCGGTCGAGCAGCAGCATCTGCTCGAGGCCCGGCAGATGCAGGCGCTGTCGTTCGCGGCGCACATCCCGCTGGTGTGCTTCGGGATCGCGTTCCCCGCGATGGTGCTCGTGATGGAGTGGCTCGGACAGCGCACGGGCGACCCGATCTACCGGACGATCGCCCGCCGCTGGAGCCGCGTGATGGTCGCGCTGTTCGCGGTCGGGGTCATCACCGGCACGGTGCTGAGCTTCGAGATGGGCGTGCTGTGGCCGAACTTCACCGCGACGTTCGGCGGCGTGTTCGGGATGGGCTTCGCCATCGAGGGCTTCTCGTTCTTCATGGAGGCCATCTTCATCGGGATCTACGTCTACGGCTGGGACCGGCTCTCGCCGCGGGCGCACCTGCTGAGCGGCATCCCGATCGTCGTCACCGGCTTCACCGGGTCGTGGATGGTCATCGCGGTCAACGCCTGGATGAACCACCCGGGCGGCTTCCGCCTGGTGGACGGCAGGGCCGTCGACATCCATCCGTGGTCGGCGCTGTTTGCCAACGACTACCTCTGGCACGAGCTGATCCACATGTACATCGCCGGCTACATCGTCACGGGGTTCGCCGTGGCCGCCGCGTACGCGGTGGCCCGCCTGCGCGGGCGCTGGACGCGGTACGAGAAGACCGCGATGGCGGTCCCGCTGACCATCGCCGCGCTCGCCGCGCCTGTGCAGCTGCTGGTCGGCGACTGGGCCGCCCGCGAGGTCGCCGACAAGCAGCCGGTCAAGCTCGCCGCCATCGAGGGACTGCCGAGGACCGAGAAGGGCGCGCCGCTGCACGTGCTCGGCTGGTACCACGACGGCGAGGTCAAGTTCGGCATCCGCTTCCCCAAGATGCTGTCCGTCCTGGCCCACCACGACCCCAACGCCGAGGTGGTGGGGTTGGACGCGGCGCCGCCGTCGCAGCGGCCGCCGATCAACGTCGTGCGCGTGGCGTTCCAGACGATGGTGGGGATCGGCACGCTGCTTGCGGCGCTCGGCGTGCTGGTGCTCTTCGTGCGCGTGCGCAAGCGGAGGCTGCCCGACTCGCCGTGGTTCTTCCGCGCGCTGGCCGTGGCCGGGCCGCTCTCCTACGTCGCCCTGGTCTGCGGCTGGGTGACGACCGAGGTCGGCCGCCAACCCTGGGTCGTGTACAAGATCATGCCCACCAACCAGGCGGTCACCGGCGCGGGCGGGATCCCGGTCGGCTACGCCGGGCTGTGGATCGTCTACCTCGGCGTCGCCGCCGGCGTGGTGTGGATCCTGCGACGCCTGGCGCGCGCGCCGCTCGACGTGCCGGTGGCGACGCCGGTGCACAAGGAGGCGTGATCCGTGGCGCTGGCCGACGTCCCGATGGTGTTCATCCTGGTCGGCCTGGTGTTCTACATCGTGTTGGCCGGCGCGGACTTCGGCGCCGCGCTGTGGCAGGTCACCGCGCCGCGGACGCCCGCGGGCCAGCGGCTGCGCGACCTCGCCCACGACGCGATGGCGCCCGTGTGGGAGGCCAACCACGTGTGGTTGATCTTCGTGCTGACCGTGACCTGGACGGCGTACCCGGCGGCGTTCGGCTCGATCGCCTCGACGCTGGCCGTCGCCCTGTCGGTCGCCGCCTTCGGGATCATCGTGCGCGGGGCGGCGTATGCGCTGTCGTCGGGCACCGCGGACCCGCGCGAGATCCGCCGCATCGACCAGGCGTCGGCGATCTCGTCGTTCCTGACGCCGTTCGCGCTCGGCGCGTGCATCGGCGCGCTGGCCACCGGCCGGGTGCCGTACGGCAACGCCAAGGGCGACCTCTTCTCCAGCTGGCTGAACCCGACGTCGATCTTCATCGGCGTGCTGGCCGTCGTGTTCTCCGCCTACCTCGCGGCGGTGTACCTGTCGGCCGACGCCGTGCGCCACGGGCAGCACGACCTCGTCGAGCCGTTCCGCCGCCGCGCGCTCGGCGCGGGGACGCTGGCCGGCGCGCTGTCGGTCGCCGGGCTCGTGGTCCTGCACGACGACGCGCACGGGCTGTACCGCGACCTCGTCGCCGGCGCCGGCCTGCCGGCCGTGATCGTCTCCGTGCTGGCCGGCGCCGCGACGCTCGGCCTCGTCGCGCGGCGGCGCTTCGAGCCCGCGCGCTACGGCGCCGCGCTGGCGGTGACCGCGATCGTCGCCGGCTGGGCGCTCGCCCAGCAGCCGCGGTTCCTGCCGGGCCTGACGATCGAGCAGGCGGCCGCGCCGCACGACGCGCTGGTGGCCATCATCGTCGCGGTGGTCGGCGGGGCGATCATCCTGTTCCCGTCGCTGACGCTGCTGCTGCGCCTGACGCTCGGCGGCCACCTGCTCCACGCGGGCGTGGAGCCCGAAGGCGGGGAGCGCCGAGCCGTCGCGGAGCCTGCGCGCGCGACCGCCGGCCAGCCGCTGCTGGGCATCGACACGGGGCTCGCGGGGCGGATCGCGGCCGCCTGCCTGGTCGGCGGCGTAGGGTTCCTGACCGTGGCGGAGACCGGCTGGGCGCACGCGATCGGCGTCGTGCTGCTGCTCGGCTTCGTGGTGGTCGGCTTCCTGGGCGCCGTGCCCGCGCTGCTGGCCGGCGAGCCGCCGGCGAACTAGTAGGTCGGGTGGGCGCGCGGAAGCGCGGACAGGGGTCCGGTGCGCGGCCGGGCGCCCGCGCTAGCGTGGCCGCAGTGCCGCACCGGGCGGGTCCCCCGGCCCGTCCTCCACCGGATCAGGAGGTCGCCATGCTCGTCCCGCCCAAGGCCCGCCGCCGCACCCTGCGGTCGTGGCTGCCGCTCGCGCTCGTCACCGCCCTGCTGGGCGTGGCGCTGCTCGCCTCGCCGGCCTCGGCCGCGACGAAGACGAGCAAGCCCACGGTCGTGCTCGTCCACGGCGCCTTCGCCGACGCCTCCGGCTGGGCGGGCGTGATCGACCGCCTGCAGGACGCGGGCTATCCCGTCGTCGCGCCGGCCAACCCGCTGCGCGGGGTCGCCGCCGACGCGGCCTACGTGAAGAGCTTCCTGGCCACCGTCGACGGGCCGATCATCCTCGTCGGCCACTCCTACGGCGGCATGGTCATCACCAACGCGGCAACCGGGAACCCCAACGTGAAGGCCTTGGTCTACGTCGCGGCCTACGCCCCCGACGAGGGCGACACCGCGGCCGGGCTCAGCGCGCTGGCCGAGGGCGGCATGATTGGCCCCGCGACGCTGACGATCCGCACGTTCCCCGGCGCCGACGGCACCCCGACGCCCGAGGGCTACATCAAGCTGGACGTCTTCCACAAGATCTTCTGCGCCGACCTGCCGGCCCGCAAGGCCGCGGAGATGGCGGTCTCGCAGCGTCCCGCCGCCGTGTCCGCCCTGGGCGAGCCGTCCGGCGCGCCGGCCTGGAAGACGATCCCGTCCTGGTACATGGTGGCCGGGAAGGATCTCGCGATCGGCACGGCCGCCGAGCGGATCATGGCCAGGCGGATCAAGGCGACGACCGTGGAGGTCAAGGGCGCATCGCACGTCGTGTTCATCTCGCACCCCGGCGCGACCGCGAAGCTCATCGAGCGCGCGGCCGGTGCCAAGAAGTAGCGCTAGGAGACGGTGCCGCTGTCGCGACTGGGGACCCACCTCCGGCGGCGACGGCTGGCCGTCGCGGGCCTCGGCCTCGCTGGCCGCCTACGGCACCCCTAGGTCGGGCGCGCGGCCAGCCGCACACCGCCGGGCGCTTCGCCGGCCAGGTGCACCGCGGGGACCATCTCGCTGGTGACCAGGCCGGTCGCGGCGGTGAGGCGGTCGACGGTCGGATACCAGCGCTGGATCTGCTGCGGCGTGTCGATGATCGAGACCACGACGGGTACGCGCCGCCGCAGCTGCCACAGCGTGTCGCCGTGGGGCGAGTGGCCGGCGTGGTAGCCCCAGATCCCGCGCAGGCTCGTGGCTCCGGCGGCGCCCTCGGCGCGCAGCGCGCGGATCAGCGCGCGGTGCAGCGGCCGCCCGTCGTGCCGGGACTGCTCCGAGGCGAAGACGGTGAGCTTCTGGTGGACCGGCAGGCCGGAGGGATCGCGGTCGGCCAGCGGGCGCGGCGCGGCGACCGTCTGCCCGTCGCGCTTGCAGATCTGGACGGACTCGAGCGTGACGAGCGCGCGGTCGTGCGCGGCGTGCACCGCGGGGAGCGCGGCCGCGATGCGGTCGCGGTCGCCGACCGCGAGGACCATGACCGGGACGTCGGCGTTGCGGGCGAAGAAGCGCGCGCGCCTGCGGACACCGTGGGCGGTTCCGTCGACGCCGAGCAGCACCGTGGCGCCGGCGACGCCGTGGCGGTGCAGGAGGTCGACGACCGCCGCGGCGGCGGGGCGGCCCGCGAGCCGCTCGTGGCGGCCGAGGTAGACGGTGAGCTTGGTGTCGCCGGCGGCCGCCGGAGCGACGTCGACGCCATCGGTCAGCATCCGTGCGCGCTCCAGCGTGATGAGGCCCGTGAAGCGCGGCAGCGCGCGGACGTCGGCCAGGGCGGCGTCGATGCGGTCTGGACGGTCGACGGCGACCGAGACCATCGGCAGGTCCTCCGACAGGCTCAGCAGGCGGTCGGTGCGCAGCCGGTGGTGGGCGCCGAAGCCCTCGACGCCGCGCAGCACCAGGCTGGTGCGCAGCGCGTGGCGCGCGTAGACGTCGACGAGCGCGTCGGCGAGGAACGCGCCGCCGGCCCGGGCGCGCTCGCCGAAGTAGGTGGTGAGCTTGACGCAGTCGTCGCTCATGCCAGACCGCCCAGGGAGCGTCCGGCGAGCGCGGCGAGCACGCCGAGCACCAGGCTGACCGCGAGGTTCAGCGCCCCGAGCCGCGCCTGGCCCTCCTCGGCGAGGCGGTGGCTCTCGAACATCCAGGTGCTGAACGTGGTGAACCCGCCGATCAGGCCGACGCCCCACAGCCGGTACGCGTCGCCGCCGAGGCCGGCGCCCGTCAGGACGCCGAGCGCGAACGAGCCGGTGACGTTGACCGCGAGCGTCCCGTAGGGAAACGCGCTCGGGACCCGGCGGCTGACCGCGCCGTCGAGCAGGAAGCGGCCGACGGCGCCGCACCCGCCGAGCAGCCCGACGCCGAGGACGACGAGCGCGCTCATCGAGTCCAGCTCGCTCGCCGGACCAGGTTGGTGGCCAACGCGACGGCGGCGAAGCCGAGGCCGACGCTGGCGGCGGCGTAGGCCAGCGCGAGCCCGATCCGGTGGGCGTCGAGCATCTGCAGCAGCTCGAGCTGCATCGTCGAGAAGGTCGTCAGCCCTCCGCAGATCCCGGTGCCCAGGAACGGGCGGCGGTACGCCGAGAGCGGCAGGCGCTCCTGCAGGCGTGTCGCGAAGTACCCCAGCAGGAACGCGCCGGCGATGTTCACCAGGAACGTGGCCCACGGCCAGCGGCCGGGGTCCGCCGGCAGGGCCTCGCTCAGCTCGGCGCGGGCCACCGCGCCGAGGAAGCCGCCCGCGAAGATGGCCGCGACCTCGCGGCGGTCCAGCTGCATGGTCACGCGCGCTCGGCCGGGGTGGTCGGCCGGCGCCAGAACGGCGGGGTCGCGTCCGGGCCGCTCATGACCGCATTCTGTCGCGTGCGGGGGACGGCGGCCTGCGAGCCGCAGCCTCGGTCGTCCTGCCCCAAAGGGCTGAGGATGGGAAGGACGACCGAGCGCAGCGGTGGTCCGAGGACCGTTCCGCGCTACGACACGCCGACATCTCGAAGATCACAACTCCGGGTTTCCGGGGTGACCCATGCGGGCTATGCGCCCGTCGGATCGTCGGGCCCGGGCGATCCAGGGGGCGGGTTCCCGGTCGTCGCGCCCTTGTAGGGCATGACCCAGGATCCTGACTCCACCCCCGCCGAGGCGATCGGCGAGCTGGTCGACGAGCTCGTGCGCGCCGGCGCGAGCCTCTCGCAGATCGTCGCCCACATGAGCCGCTGCGCCGCCGCCGCCCCATCCGGCGCCGAGCCGGCGGCCGACGTGCTCCGGCGCCTGCTCTGCGGGGTCCTCGAGGAGGCCCTCGCCGGCCACTCCGTGACCGAGCTCCTCGACGCGGCCGGCGTCGTCGGCTGCGCGACCGACGCGATCGACCGCAACGTGGTCCTCGTGGACGCCGGCCCACCGCCACCCACGCAGCGGCGCCGGTCGCGCGGGAGGGGCGCCGGGCGACGGCCGCGGTGATCTCCGGACCGCGCGGGGGCGAGGGACCCGTGCGGCGCGTCCCGACGTATGGAGGACATGCTCGATCGCCGGGAGCTCCTGGAGCGGGCCGTGCTCGCCGCCGCGCCGGCCGTGCTCGGCGCGCGGCTGGCGCTGCCCGCGCGCGCCGGCGCCGTCGCCACCACGGCGCTCGTCACCGCCGACACCGAGGCGCACCTGGCGGTCGTGTCGCTCGCACGGCGACGCGTGACGCGGCGGATCGCGACGGTCGAGGATCCGCGGAGCATCCAGAGCGGGCCGGCCGGCAGAGCCGTCGTCGGGCACGCGGCGACGGGTGCCGTCTCGCTGCTGGAGGGGCGGCCGCTGCGGGTGCGCCGCGTGCTGCGAGGCTTCGGCACGCCGCGGTACACGGCCTTCGCGCCCGGGCGGCCGCTCGCCTACGTCAGCGACTCGGCCCACGGTGAGCTCGCCGTCGTCGACGTCCGGGCCGGGCGCGTGGTGCGGCGCGTCGCGGTGGGTGACGGCGCGCGCCATCTCGCGCTGTCGCCCGACGGCCGGTGGCTGTGGGTCGCGCTCGGCTCGAGCGCCGCGGAGATCGCGGTGGTCGACGTGCGCGACCCCGAACGCCCGCGCCCGGCGGCCCGTCTCCGCGTGCCGTTCCTCGTCCACGACGTCGGCTTCTCCCCGAGCGGGCGGCGCGTCTGGGTCACAGCGGGGCGCGTGCCGCGCATCGCGGTCTACGCCGCGACCACCCGCCGCCACCTGCGCACGCTGAGCGCCGACGCCGCGCCGCAGCACGTGAGCTTCGGGCCCGACGTCGCCTACGTCGCCAGCGGAGAGGCCGGCACGGTGGTCGTCCACGCGCTGAGCGACGGCCACGTGCGCCGCCGCACCCGCGTCCCGCGCGGCTCCTACAACGTGCAGCGCACGGCGGCCCGGGTGGTCACGCCGTCGCTCGGCACCGGCGCGCTCACGATCCTGGACGCGCGCGGCGCCGTGACGGCCTCGATCCACGTCGCCGCCGCCGCGCACGACGCGTGCCTGGTGTGACTAGGAGACTGTGTCGCTCTAGCGCGTCGACTCCCAGCGCGTGCCGTCGCCGACTTCGCCGGCGGCCGCCTGCGCCACGGCGGCGCGGGCCTGGGCGCCGACGCCGATGACGGTCGTGTAGCCCTCGCCGGCGAGGGCGGTGGCCACGGCCTGGGCCTCGAGCGATCCGCCGACGGTGCGGACGTCGGCGGCGCCGTCGGTCGCGCCGGCGAGCTCCGCCGCGCGAGCGTCGGGGCCGGCGAGGATGGCGACGCGGGATGCCGGGACGGCGGCGACGCGATCCTGCGATGCCGCGGTGCCGGCGCAGCCCGCCAGCACCACGGCCAAGAGCGCACTGCGCGCCAGAAGGGTGGGTGAACGAAGGGGGAGGGGATGGGTCATACGTACAACGGTACTACGTATGACGGCGCAGGTCGAGCGCCGGCGTGATGAAGTCCCGGCATCGCCTCGAACTCCCGCAGCCCCCGGCCGGTCACCGGCGCCGCCTCACGCAGCCCGCGCAAGGTCACGAGCATCGACGTCGCCCGGCACGCCGGGGTCTCGCAGACCACGGTGTCGCTCGTCTTCTCCGGCAAGGCCGTCGGCCGCGTGTCCGAGACCACCGCGGAGGCCGTCCGCCGCGCCGCGCGCGACCTCGGCTACCGGCCCAACGCCGCCGCCCGCGCGCTGCGCTCCGGCACGGCGGCCGCCGTCGGCCTCGTGGTCCGCGACGTGACGCACCCGTTCTTCGGCCGCACGCTGCGCGGCGCCCACCGCGCCGCCTGGGAGGTCGGCCACGTCGTCGTGCTCATCGACGACAACTACGGCAACGCGTGGGGCGACGGCTCCGTCGAGGCGCTGCGCGACGGCACCATCGACGGCTTCCTCTACTTCGCCGCCGACCCGCCGCCGTCGCTGCGCGCGCCGGGTGCGCCGCCCGTCGTGCTCGTCGAGAGCGAGCAGCGCCGGCTGCCGTCCGTGCGCCTCGACGTCGAGAGCGGGACCGACGCAGCGCTCGCCCACCTGCGCGAGCTCGGCCACGAGCGCATCGGCTACGTGCGCTCGGCGGTCGGCGGCCAGACGTTCGAGCGCCGCCACGCCCGGTGGGTCGCCCACCTGCGCGCGCACGGCCAGGACCCGGCGCGGCAGGTGGTCGTCGAGAGTCGCTTCGACGCTGAGAGCACCATCGCCGCCGGTCACGCGCTGCTGACCCACCCCGAGCGCCCCACCGCCGTCCTGTGCGACGACGACGTCCTGGCCAGCGGCCTGATCGCCGCCGCCAACCAGCTGGGCGTCGACGTCCCCGGCGAGGTGGCCGTGGTCGGCTTCGACGACCTCGACATCGCGCGGCTGACCAGCCCGCCGCTGACGACCGTGCACTTCGACCCCGAGGCCCTCGGCGCCGCGGCCTTCGAGCTCCTGTACGCGCGCCTGCAGGGCAAGCGCCCGCGCAACCGGGTGCTGCCGTCCGAGCTGATCGTCCGCGGCTCCACAGCCCGACGCTGAGAGCGCGGGTAGGTTGGGCGCATGGAGATGACCAGCACCGTCGATGCCGTGGTCGCTCGCAGCGCGCGGCGCTTCCCCGAGCGCACGGCGCTGCACTTCGGCGAGCGCCGCTGGACCTACCAGGAGCTCGACGACGCGATCAGCCGCGTCGCCGCGCGCCTCCTCGAGCTCGGCCTGGCCAGGGGCGAGCGCGTCGCCGCGTGGGCACGAACTCCGACGCCTACCTGCTGCTCTACCTCGGCTGCGCCCGCGCCGGGCTGGTCCACGTGCCCGTCAACTACAACCTGGTCGGCGGCGAGCTGTCCTACATCGTCGGCCAGTCGGGCAGCGCTGCGCTGTTCGCGGATCCGGGCCTGCAGCACGCGGTGGACGCCATCGCCGGCGACCTCCCGGACGTCGTGCACCGCGGCACGCTGCGCGACGGCGCCGACCCGCTCGCCGACGTCCTGGCCTGGGCGCTGACCGGCGAGGTGCCCGACCTCAGCCACGTCAGCGTCGCCGACGACGACCTCGTCCAGTTGCTGTACACCTCGGGAACGACCGCGGCGCCGAAGGGCGCGATGATGACCCACCGCGCCTTCGTCTGCGAGTACGTCTCGTGCGTCGTGGCGCTCGACCTCGACGCCTCCGACGTGCCGCTGCACCCGCTGCCGCTCTACCACTCGGCGCAGATGCACGCGTTCCTGATGCCCTACCTGATGCTCGGTGCGACCAACCACGTCGTCGAGCAGCCCGACCCCACCGACATGCTCGCGCGCATCGAGCGGGACTCCATCACCGCGCTCTTCGCTCCGCCCACCGTGTGGATCGCCCTCTCCGAGCACCCCGACTTCGCGACGCGCGACCTCACGGCGCTGCGCAAGGCCTACTACGGCGCGTCGATCATGCCCGTGCCGGTGCTGCAGCGCCTGCGCGACGCGCTGCGCGGCGTCGGCTTCTACAACGCCTTCGGCCAGTCCGAGATCGCGCCGCTGGCCACCGTGCTGCGCCCCGAGGAGCACGACGCGCGGCCCGACTCCGCCGGCCGCCCCGTCCTGTTCGTCGAGATCCGGGTCGTCGGCGACGACGGCGACGACGTCCCGCCCTCCGGCGGCCAGGGCGAGGTGCTCTACCGCTCGCCGCAGCTGTGCACCGGCTACTGGGACAAGCCCGAGGAGACCGAGGAGGCGTTCGCCGGCGGCTGGTTTCACTCCGGCGACCTCGTGCGGATCGACGACGAGGGCTTCATCTTCGTCGTCGATCGCGTCAAGGACGTCATCAACACCGGCGGCGTGCTCGTCGCTAGCCGCGAGGTCGAGGAAGTGCTCTACCTGCATCCCGCCGTGGCGGAGGTCGCGGTGATCGGCACGCCGCATGAGCGCTGGATCGAGGCGATCACCGCGGTCGTCGTCACCCGGGAGCCGGCCACCGAGGAGGACCTGCTCGCCCACGCGCGCGAGCACCTCGCAGCCTTCAAGCTCCCCAAGGCGGTGCACTTCGTCGACGAGCTGCCCAAGAACCCGTCGGGCAAGCTCCTCAAGCGCGAGCTGCGCGAGCGCTTCGGCGGCGACGCCTCGGCCGTCGGGCGCTAGGGGAACACTGGCCCAGAGGGCCAGGTTCCCTTGCGGGGGTTCGCCCAGGGGGCGAAACCCGCGGCGGATGAGGGACCCACGCTCCTAGCGGCGCGGCGGCCGCGCGTCTCAGTCCTCGAACCGCTCATCCTGGGCGGCGACCTTCGCGGTCAGCTTCTCGACCAGCGCGCCGCTGGCGCGCGTCGCGATAAGACCGGGCTGACCAAGGCGCTGTCGCTGCGCCTCGGCGATCTCAAGCAGCGACGGTCGGGGCATGACCTCGGGCATGTCGTTCGCGATCTGGCGGTGATGCTGGCCGACGGCGGCGACTGCCTGGCCGACCTCGGCGCGCTGGGCGATCAGCAGGCTGTTCGGGGAAGTGGCGTCGACCTCGACGGCGTTTCGCGTCATCGACCGGATCGCCTCGGATCGCGACGGGCTGGATCGGTTGCACGCCGCGCGCGCCGGCGCGCGGGCGCGCGCGTGGCAGCTGATCGGCGCGCCCGCCGAGTCGGACATCGACTTGGACGCCACGCTGATTGCCGGCCACGCCGACAAGGAGGGCGCGGCCGGCACCTTCAAGGGCGGCTTTGGGCATGTTGGCCTATGGCGATCAGACCGGCGAGGCGCTGGCCGGCGAGCTGCGACCGGGCAACGCCGGCGCGAACACCGCCGCCGACCAGATCGCGGTCGCCGAGCAGGCGCTGGCGCAGATCCCCACCGAGCACATCGAGGACATCGACCTCCTGCTGCGCGTCGACGGCGCCGGCGCCACCCATGAGCTGCTGGGCTGGTGCCGGGAGGGCCGGATCCGCTACTCGGTCGGCTACGACCCCACCGACGCCGTCCGCGAAGCGATCCTCAAGATCCCCGATCAGGACTGGGTGTGCGCGCTGGACCAGGACGGCGGCCCACGGCCCAACGGGCAGGTCTGCGAGATCACCGATCTGCTGGAGCTGGACGGCTGGCCGGCCGGGTCGCGCGTGATCGTCCGCCGCGAGCGCGCCCACCCCGGCGCGCAGCTGAGTTTCACCGACCATGACGGCCACCGCTTCCAGGCGATCCTCACTGACCACGGCATCGGCCTCGCGGTTGGGACGTTTGAGTTGGGGTGGAAGATCGGAACCGGTTTCAATGCCAAGTTCCTGACAATCGGCCTTCCTGACCCTCCGCAACCGAAGGCATCACCGGCTCAGGGGACACTGTCGTTCCGGAGCGCTGGGAGCGCGAGCGCGTTCAACAACACTCCTCTCCCGGCCGACGGCTGGCTTCTTGAATGGTCGTACTCGTCACAGACCTGGACCTCGGTCAACCTCTCGCAGGGTGGGCCAGTCCATGCGCATATCTCACTGGACCGCCCGAGGGGTTCCGCGTGCTCTCCGGATTCGCCACGGTGGGCTGGTGTGTTGCGCCGCCGGTTCCGGTCGAGAGCTACTGGCTCAAGGAGGATGAGCTTCCGGCGAGCACGCCGGTGGAGGACTACAACGGTCAGCCGTACAACAAGACCTACGCTGCACCCCCCGACCCGGGAACAACCGTGGTCGCAACCCGGACTCGGAATGGCCTTGAGTCAGGGGCATACCCGACATTGGAGCGGCAACTGGAGTTCGAACTTGGCGAACCCAATGTCTGTGATCCGGTCGACCGCAACGTCTGCAATCCGCCCACGACCGACGAAGACGGTCAGCGACGCTGCGAGCTCTCCACCCCGGATGACACTGACCCTGATCAGACGGTCAGCACCGCGTTCAACCATCCGGCGCAATACCGAGTGGTCACGCCGTTCACCCGCACGACCGAGGACGGCGGTCAGACCGACACGGCGCTGAAAGTCGGCTGGACTGCACCCAGCGCCAAGAAGGGCTGGAAAGGCTGGGGCTGGCGACACGTCGCAGCGAAGCACGGATGGGGACCGGACGACATCGTGGCGACCCAGATCGCGCTCCAGTCCGTCCCCACGCGCCAGAGCAATGGCACACTCGAGTATCTAGGCATCGAGTACGAGAAGAACGGCGCGATCTGCACGCGGGTCGTTATCGTTGCTGACGAGACGCTCGCTGACTTGGGCGAACCGGAGGCCAAGGCCATCATCACCTCATATGGTCGGTTCATTCGATGGAATTGAGGTCATGAACCAGCGCGATCCGCACTGGCCGTCACGTTTCGGCACGCTTTACGGCAACCCCGACGACTACGAAGCCGCCTGCCTTGATGCGGCCAGAAAGATGCTGCTCGATCGTCCCAAGCACGGACCGGACGTCGTCGTGCAGGACGTCGAGCTCGCCGGTCAATATCCCAGCGCGCAAATCGTTGTGCGCCTGCTTCGCCGAGGGCGTCCGGAGGTCATGACGTGGGAGGTCTACGAAGACCTCTTCAGCGGCACGCGTCCGCCGGAAGATCCCTTCGAACCACCGCCCGGCGTTGCACAGGGCCTGCTCGTTGACGTGCTCGAGGGGTACACATAGACTGCAACTCAGCGGGTGGCCCGGTCGGCCGCTTCGCGGCGGCCGGGCTGGCCAGGCCGGCGTGAGTTTGTGCTCCCGCGCCCTGCTCTTTCCCTTACCGACTCCTGCACGTCGCCGGCCGCCTGGCTTCCACGCCCGCTAGCGACACAGTCTCCTAGCGGCGGGCGGCCCCGCGCCTCAGTCCTTGTGCGCGCCGACCCAGTCGTCGACCTGCTGCCAGCGGTCGTACAGCCACGCCACCAGCGCCTCGCGCTCGGCCGGCACCTCTGCCGCGTCGAAGCGCCAGAACTGCGCGCAGACGGTGCCGCCCACGAGCCCGCCCCGCCAGATGTCGGAGATGCGCTCGAAGCCGTCGAGGCCGACGTGCGCGCAGAACACCACGTCGGTCCCGCGGCCCGCCTCCAGCAGCGCCAGCGGCCCACCGAGGCGCGGTGGCAGCACATGGCGCAGCCCGCGCGCCCGCTGCGCCAGCGCGGGCTGCCGCTCGGCGATCGCCTCGATCGCCTGGGCCAGCTTGGCGGGCGTGAAGCGCGTGCCCTCCGGATAGATCAGCACGCCCTCGTGCGGATCGAGGTCGATCGCCAGCTTGCGCAGGTCCTCGAGCTCGCCCACGGTGTCGCCCGAGCCGCGGCGCACGAAGTGCGTCGGCACCCAGCGCCCGCCGATGTCGATCGTCGGCAGCATCTGCAGCTCGCGCTTGATGACGAACCGCAGGCCCATGTCATGGGCCTTGCCGATCAGCGCGTCGGGCAGCGTGTTGTCGATGATGCTCGCGTGGCGCATGAGGATGAGCACGGGTCCCGGCGCGACGTCGTCCAGCCCGCGCACGTCGAACGTCAACCCGAAGAGGCGCCGCACGCCGCTCAGGTGGCCGGCGGCCCAGAGCTGGCGCAGGCGGTAGACGCGGAAGCGCCGCGTGCGCGTGTCGCGCCCGAGCGAGGCGAGCCCGATGAGGCCGAGGCCGGCGACGCCGCGCAGCTCACCGAAGAGAAACCACCACAACATCGCCACCAGGCGAACGCCGACCCACGGCTTGCGCCGCAGCACCCAGAGGACGAGGTCGACGGTGGCCGCCGCGGCCAGCAGGAGCGGCAGCGTCAGCGTGACGACGGCGAACGCCCCGGCCTCGACGGCGATGCCCTTCGCGCGGCGCGCGATGCGGGGACCACGAGGTCCGGAGTCCGGCAGGAGCGGTCCCACTCCGGCGCACCGTACCGGCCGGCGCCCCGGGGCGGGCTCAGCCCACCTGCTCCAGCCCCCAGGCGACGCTGGCGACCGCGACGGCGACCGCGTACGCCGCGCTGTGGGCCCGGAGGTGGCCTGCGACCCGCGCGCCGAGGCCGGCCGCGTACGCGCGGCCGGCCTCGTGAGTGTCCTTCGGAAGCTGGCGCGGACCGATCACGGCCATCCGATCAGTGCGCCATCGCCGGGGCGCCGGCGCCCACCCGCTCGGCCGCCGGGACGCCCGGCCGCAGCAGCGCGGTGCAGACGACCGCCGCGACCGCGAAGATCGCGGCTGACCAGTAGAACGCCGTCGTGTAGCCGTGGACCGCGGCCGTCGCGACGAGGTCCGGCGTCGGCCGGCCCTTGCCCTGCAGGTACGAGGTCGTGGCGCTGGCCGCCAGCGTGCTGAGCAGCGCGGTGCCGATCGAGCCGCCGATCTGCTGCATGGTGTTGACCATCGCCGAGGCGACGCCCGCGTCGTGCGGATCGACGCCGAGCGTCGCGCTGCTGATCGCCGGGGCGAAGATCAGGCCGAAGCCCAACCCCATGACGATGAGCGCGGGCAGGACGTGGGTGGCGTAGCTGGAGTCCGGGCTGATGCCGGTCAGGTAGAGCATCCCGATCGCGCCGAGCACGAGGCCCGAGCCGACCAGCGGCCGCGGCCCGACCTTGGGCAGCAGCTTGGTCTGCGAGGTCGTGGCCGAGAACATGATGGCGAACGTCATCGGCAGGAACGCGAGGCCGGTCTTGATCGGCGAGAAGCCCAGGTTCTGCTGCAGGTAGTAGGTCAGGAACAGGAACACGCCGAAGATGGCGATGCCCGACAGCCCGATCGCGAGGTACGAGCCGCCGCGGTCGCGGTCGAGCACGATCCGCAGCGGGAGCAGCGGGTGCGCGACGCGCTGCTGGAGCACGACGAAGGCCGCGAGCAGGACGACGCCGGCGACGAGGGAGGCGATCGTGGTGCCGTTGGCCCAGCTCGTCTCGGCGGCGTGCGAGAAGCCGTAGACGAGGCCGAAGAGGCCGACCGAGCCGGTGATGGTGCCGGGGATGTCGAGCTTCGGCTTCTCGGCCGGGCGCGAGTTGGTCAGCAGGATCAGCGCGCCGACGACGGCGACGCCCGCGAACGCGAGGTTCACATAGAGGCACCAGCGCCAGGAGAGGTACTCGGTCAGCACGCCGCCGAGCAGCAGGCCGACGGCCGCGCCGCTGCCCGCGATCGCGCCGAAGATGCCGAACGCCTTGTTGCGCTCGGCCGGCTCGGTGAACGTGGTGGTCAGCAGCGACAGCGCGGCGGGCGCGAGCATCGCGCCGAACACGCCCTGCAGCGCGCGCGCCGCGACGAGCATGCCGAAGCTCTGGGCGACGCCGCCGAGGGCGGAGGCGACGGCGAAGCCCGCCAGGCCCGCGACGAACACCCACTTGCGGCCGAAGAGGTCGCCGATGCGGCCGCCGAGCAGCAGCAGGGAGCCGAAGGCCAGCGCGTAGGCGGTGATGATCCACTGGCGGCTCGCGTCGGAGAAGCCGAGGTCCTTCTGGGCGGAGGGGAGAGCGATGTTCACGATCGTCGCGTCGAGGACGACCATGAGCTGAGCGAGGCCGAGGATGGCGAGGACCAGCCAGCGGCGCGAATGGGCGGTGTCTGAGGAAGAGGTCACGGGGGGAGGGGGAGGGGGAGAGGGTCGAGCGCAAGTGGACGAATGCCGTACCACTTGTCCGCGTAAGAGTATCACGAAAATGGAGGGATCTCCTCCGTTTCTTGCTACCTTGGGGTGACCGTGACCTCCGTGACCTCGATCACTCCCGAGGACCGCCCGCTGCGCAGGGACGCTGAGCGCAACCGGCAGCGGATCCTCGACGCGGCGCGGGAGCTCTTCGCCGAGGAGGGCCTGCGCGTGACGCTCGACGCGGTCGCCGCCCGGGCCGGCGTCGGCGTCGGCACCGTCTACCGGCGGTTCGCCGACAAGGAGGCGCTGATCGACGCCCTCTTCGAGGCCCGCATGGACGAGGTCGTCGAGATCGCCCAGCGCGCCCTGGCCTGCGACGACCCGTGGGCCGGCGTCGTCCTGTTCTTCGACGAGGCCATGGAGCTGCACGTCGCCGACCGCGGCCTCAAGGAGCTCATCTTCAGCACGGCCCACGGCCGCGAGCGCGTCGCGGGCGCACGCGAGCGCATCAAGCCGGTCGTGACGCAGGTCGTCGAGCGCGCCAAGGCGTCGGGCCAGCTGCGCGCGGACTTCCAGACGACGGACGTCCCGATCCTGCAGCTCATGCTCACCGCCGTCATGGAGTACACGGGCGACACCGACCCGCGGGTGTGGCGCCGGTGCCTCGTGCTCATGCTCGACGGCATGCGGGCCGAGCCGGGCGCCCGGACGCCGCTGCCGTGCACCGCGCTGAGCGACGGGCAGCTGGACGCCGCGATGGCGCGCGGGCTGTCCAGCGCGCCGCGGCGATGAGTCGAGCGTCTGGGCACCGTGTTCTGGGCACACCTCGGCCCATGGACGGCGGCCCCGTCGATTTCGCGCTGACCCGCTTCGAGGCGACCGCCGGTCTCCTGGAGGTCGAGGGGACGTGGTCGGGCGTCCGCGGCATGCGCTTCGTGCGTCCGGCCCTGGTGGTCCAGACCCCAAGCGGCGAGCGCACGCTGCTCGCGGTCCTCGAGCACAAGCCGTGGCCCGCAGAAGACGGCCGGCCGTGGCGCGCCGCATTCCCGTGGACCGGCGGCGCCCTCGATCCGGCCGACGCCGAGCTGGCCGTCGCGCCGTCGATCGTCGTGCCGCTGGGCGAGCCCGACCCCGACGCCGTGGTCGACCCGCAGGTCGCCCTTCGCCGCCGGCTCGCCGAGGCGGAGGAGCGCGCGCGGCGGGTGGAGGCCGAGGTCGGGTTCCTGCGGCGCGAACGCGAGGAGATGGTCGCGCCCGACGTCGTGCAGCGCCGGCAGGCCGCCGCCGACACCGAGCACGCCGCGGCGCAGGCCTCGGTGGCGCAGCAGCGTGACGCCGCGGTGGCGGCGCGGCAGGCGGCGATCGACGAGCGCGACCAGGCGCGGGCCGAGCGGGACGCGGCGCGCGCCGAGCGCGACGCCGCGACGGCCGAGCGCGATGCGGCGCGCGCCGAGCTGGGCGAGCGCGAGCGGGTGGCGGCCGAGCTCGAGTCGGCGCGCGACGCGCTGCGCACGACCGAGGCCGAGCGCGACGACGCGCTGGCCCGGCCGGCGGGAATGGTGCGCAAGGGCGCGCGGCCCGAGCGCGAGCACGCCGCCGTCGCGACCCGTGCCGACTGGGCCGCGCGAACCGCGGCGATCGTCGCCGTGCTGGTCCTGCTCGTGCTGGCGATCAGCCTGCTGAAGGCGTTCTAGGGGAACACTGGCCCAGAGGGCCAGGTTCCCTTGCGGGTGTTCGCCCAGGGGGCGAAACCCGCGCGGGTTAGGGACCCGCACGCCTAGGCGCCGCGGCGCTCCGGCGCCAGCATCGCGTCGACCGCGTGCTCGAGCTCGCGCCGCAGCGCCACCTCGGGGACGTCGTCGGCGATCCCGCCCGAGAGCACGAAGGACTGCGTGACGAGCAGGAGCGCCTGGGCCATCACGCGCGGGTCGCCCGCGCGGATCGAGCCGTCGACCTGGCCGTCGGCGACGTCGCCGACGACGAGCGCCACGGCGGCCCGCTGCGTCTCGCCCATCCGGTCGAGCACGTAGGGCAGCAGCAGCTCGGGCTCGGCCTCGAGGATCTTGGACATCAACGCGCTGGCGCGCATCGCCTCCACCGAAGCGAGGATGCGATGCACGACGCGGGCGCGGGCGTCGGCGCCGCCGACGCGCTGCGCGATCTCGGCCATCGCGGCGCCGAACTCGCGCGTCATGAGCTCGCGCAGCACGGCGTCGACGTCGGGGTAGCGCCGATAGACGGTCATCCGGCTCACGCCTGCGCGGCGCGCCACATCGGTGAGCGTCGTCCTGCGAATGCCGAAGTCGAGGACGGAGGCGCGGGTGGCGTCGAGGATGGCCTCGGTCGTGGCGTCGGTCACACCGCGAGAGCTTGACGGTCCGCGGCGATCAACGCCGTGACCGCCGGGCGCGCCCGCTCGCGGTCGGCCGCCACGAGCCCGATCCGGGTGCGACGGTCGAGCACGTCGTCGGCGTCCAGGGCTCCCTCGCAGCGCACGGCGTGCAGTACCTCGACGCCGAGGACGTCCAGGCCGGGGGCGACGGGCGCGAGCAGCTCGGGATCCCCGGCGGCGAGCGCGACGACCGCGGGCGCCTCGGTCCCGTGGCGCTCGACCAGGCGGCGCGGGGCCGGCACCGCCGCCAGCGCCTGGCGCGACGCAGCGCCGACCAGCGGCAGGTCGCGCGTGCGGCACGGCCGGGCGCGCCCGGTCAGCCCGCCGGCGTCGACCGCGGCGTCCACCGCGTCCTGCGCCATGCGACGGTACGTCGTCAGCTTGCCGCCGACCACGCTGACCAGGCCGCCTCCGCCGCGGATCACGGCATGGCGGCGGGAGAGGTCGCTGGTCCTGCCGGACGCGGCGTCGCCATCGTCCACCAGCGGGCGCAGCCCGGCGTAGGTGCCCAGCACGTCGGCGCGGGTGAGCGGGACCTCGAGGTTCGCAGCCAGCGTGTCCAGCAGGAAGTCGATGTCCTTCTCGGGCGCGGTCGGGACGTCGGGGATCGCTCCGGGTGCGGGCTCGTCGGTGATCCCGACGTAGGCGACGCCGCTGCGCTGGGCGATCGCGAAGACCCAGCGGTGGCGCTCGCCCGGGACCGGGATGTTGAGCGAGCCGGCGAGCCCGCCGAGGACGTCGAGGCCGACGACGAGGTGCGCGCCGAGGCTCGGGCGCAGGCGCAGGCCGTCGACCAGCTCGCCGGCCCACACGCCGGTGGCGTTGACCACGGCGCGGGCCCGCACGTCGAACGTCGCACCGGTCAGCTCGTCGCGCAGCCGCGCGCCGTCGCCGTGCAGCTCGGCCGCGCCGCAGCGCGTGACGATCAGCGCGCCGTGCGCGGCGGCGGTGCGGGCGAGGCCGACGACCAGGCGCGCGTCGTCCTCGAGCTGTGCGTCGGAGGCGATCAGCCCGCCGCGCAGGCCGGCGCGGCGCACGCCGGGCGCCAGCCGCAGGACCTCGTCGGCGCCGGCGCGGCGCGACCGCGGCAGCTCGCGGGCCGAGGTGCCGGCGGCGCGGCGCAGCCCGTCGCCCAGCGCGAAGCCGATGCGCGTCTCGCGCTCGGCGCGCGCGTCGACCTGCGGCGTCAGCGGCACCACCTGCGTGATCGGCCGCACGAGGTGCGGCGCGGTGCGCGCCAGCAGGACGGCGCGCTCGCGGGCGCTCTCCATCGCGATGCCCACCGCGCCCTGGGCGAGGTAGCGCAGGCCGCCGTGGACGAGCTTGCTGCTCCAACGACTCGTGCCCCAGGCGAGGTCGCGGCGCTCGACGAGCGCGACGCGCAGGCCGCGAGACGCCGCGTCCAGCGCGGCGCCGGCGCCCGTGACCCCGCCGCCGACCACCAGGAGGTCGAGCGGCGGGCCGTCGCGCAGCGCGGCCAGGTCGGCCGTCCGGCGCGTCGCGTTGAGGGCGTCGTGTGACATCTAGGCAGAGAATGTAACATCGTCACGCACGATGAGCCAGACGACCGACGCCTTCGATCCCGCAGCGCGCTGGGCCGCCCCCGACGGCGAGGCGCTGGTCGACGACGCGCTGCGCACGCTGCTGCGCCAGGCGTTCGCGATCGAGGAGGGCGACGGCGGATCGCCCGCGGCCGTCGCGCTGCCCGTGGGCCCGTCGGCGCTGGCCGGGGACGCCCTGGCGGCGCTGGAAGCCGCGGTCGGCGCCGAGCACGTCGTCCGCGACGACGGCGCGCGCGCCGCCCACGCCAACGGCATGTCCTACCTCGACCTCGTCCGCCGCAGCGCCGACCCGCCGGCCGCGCCCGACGCGATCGTCGAGCCGGCCGGCCACGCCGAGGTCGGCGCGGTGCTGCGCGCGTGCAGCGAGCACGGCGTCGCCGTCGTGCCGTTCGGCGGCGGCACGAGCGTCGTCGGCGGGGTCGCCCCCGGCCGCGGCGCGTTCTCCGCGGTGATCGCGCTCGACCTCCGGCGCCTTGACGCGCTCGTCGCGGTCGACGACGTGTCGCAGACCGCGACGCTGCAGGCCGGCGTGACGGGACCGCGCGCCGAGGAGCTCCTCGCGGCCCACGGCTTCACGCTGGGTCACCTGCCGCAGAGCTTCGAGCGGGCGACCATCGGGGGCTACGCCGCGACGCGCTCCGCCGGCCAGCTCTCGACGGGCTGGGGCCGCTTCGACGCGCTGGTGCAGCGGCTGCGCGCCGCCACGCCGGCCGGCGATCTCGACCTCGGTCGCGCTCCCGGCACCGCCGCCGGCCCCGACCTGCGGCAGCTGCTCCTCGGGTCCGAGGGCGCGTTCGGCGTGATCACCGAGGTGACCGTGCGCGTGCGCCCGATCCCCGAGACCGTGCGGCACGAGGGCTGGCGCGTGGCGGATCTCGCGACCGGCGTCGGGATCCTGCGCTCGCTGGCCCAGCACGGCTCCAAGCCCGACCTGGCGCGCCTGTCGGACGAGACCGAGACCGCGCTCGGCGTCGCGACCGGCGGCGCCGCTGCCGAGGACGGTGCGGGCGGCTGCACGCTGCTGATCGGCTGGGAGGGCGACGCGGTCGACGTCGCCTACCGGGCGGCCGGCGCGCGCGGGCGGCTGGAGGGCGCGGGCGCCGTCGCCCTGGGCGAGGAGGCTGCCGCGGCCTGGCGCCACGGGCGCTTCCGCGCGCCGCGCCTCCGCGACGAGCTGCTCGGCACGGGCCTGCTGGTCGAGACGCTGGAGACCGCCACGACCTGGCGCGACCTCATCGCGCTGCACGACGCGGTCGGCGAGACGTTGCGGGGCGCGCTGGACGGCGCGAGCCCGGTCGTCTCGTGCCATGTCTCGCATCTCTACGCGACGGGCGCGTCGCTGTACTTCACCGTCCTGGCGCGGCGCGACGCCGACGATCCCGTCGGCCAGTGGCTGCGCGCGAAGGCCGCCGTGATGGAGACGCTGACCGGCCGCGGCGCGACGCTGACCCACCACCACGCCGTCGGCGCCGACCACGCGCCGTGGCTGGCCGCCGAGCTCGGGGAGCTGGGCGTCGACGTGCTGCGCGCCGTCAAGGCGCGGCTGGATCCGGCCGGCGTGATGAACCCGGGGAAGCTGCTGCCGCCGGCGCCGGCGTAGCGCGGCGGGGACGAACGCGGCGGGGACAGTCCCCTCCCCAATTGGGGAGGGGACTGTCCCCTTCGACCGTGGGTGCGCGCCGCGTCGGGTGCTGCGAAGCAGCCCTCCCTCCCTCGGGAGGGTTACTGCTGGTCCTCGCCGGTCGGCTGGTCGCCCTCGGGCGCGTCGCCGGCCAGGAGGCGATAGAGGCCGCGACGGGCGTCCTCGAGGATCCGCTTGGCCTCGGCCAGTTGGGCCTTGGAGCCCATCTGGGCGACCTGCATCGAGGCGACCGCCAGGGCCTGCCCGGCGTGGCGCAGGTCGTGCAGCTCGCTCGGGACGCCCTCGGCGACGGTCTCCCACGGCGTGCCGTAGCGCTCGCGGTGCTCCTCGACGTGGGCGCGGCCCTCGTCGGTGAGCTCGAACGTCTTGCGGCCGTCGTGCTCGACGCTGCGGATCAGGCCCTCGTCCTCCAGCTGGGCGAGCGCCGGGTAGACCGAGCCGGGGCTCGGCCGCCAGACGCCGCCGCTGCGCTCCTCGAGGACCTGCATCAGGCCGTAGCCGTTGCGGGGCTCCTCGGCGAGCAGGAGGAGGGAGGCCGCGCGGATGTCACCGCGGCGGGCGCGCCGCCCACGGCCTCCACGGCCGTGCGGACCCGGCCCGAAGCCGAAGCCCGGACCGCCGGGGCCCCGGCCGCCGCCCATCATCGCGAGCAGCTCGGGGAAGAAGGCGCGGCCGCGCGGGTCGCGCCGATGATGGCAGTGCCCGGATGGCGCTGCGTGTGTGGCACCGGTCATGTGGTGCTCCTTTCGTCTTTGACTATCGACGGAGCATCACGATATATCGGAAGTGTTCGGATGTCAAGAGAGCGGCGCGGGTCCGGCTCCCGCGTCGCCGGAGGTTCGTGTCGAGCCGGCGCCCCCTCAGCCCACCGGCACGCCGAACAGGATCGAGTCGATGTCGGTCATCGTCGAGCACTGCAGGTACCACCGGTAGTCGAGGCCCAGGGACGCCACGAACGCCGGCAGCACGGCCAGGTCGTCGGGCCGGTGGTAGGCGGCGAGGGCCAGGCGGGGGCGCTGGGTGCGGAGCGTGTGGGCGGCGCCGCGAAGGACCTCGGGTTCGGCGCCCTCGACGTCCATCTTGATGAAGTCGACCCGGTCGAGCTCGCCGCGGGCGACCAGCGCGTCGACGGAGTCCGTGATGGCCGGGACGGTTGTGCGGCCCTCGGGCGCGCCGCCCTCGTGCGTCGTGGCGCCGGCAGCGGTGATGTCGTCCATCCACACGTGGCGGCCGGGCTCGGCGGCCAGCGGCGCGGCGTGCACGCTGATCCGCGGCGCGAGCGCCGGGTTGCGGTCGAGGTTGGCGGTCAGCAGCTGCAGGTTCCGCGGCGACGGCTCGAAGCAGTGGACGTGGCCGGAGGCGCCGACGTGATGGGCCATCCACACCGCCGTCTCGCCCCAGCAGCCGCCGACGTCCAGCGCGACGTCGCCCGGCCGCGGCCGCGCGGCCGGCACGTTGACCGCGTCGCGATAGGCGTATTGGGAGAACACGATCGTCGAGGCCAGCGGCAGGGGCGGCCCCGCAAGGCACACCGGCACGCCGACCGGCGTGAAGTCGAAGACGTGGTGGGCCCACTCGTACGGCATCCCGGGCATCCCGGCGACGCCCGCCGAGCGGATGAGCTCGGCGGTCATCCCGATCACCGAGCGCCGGTACTCGCCGGGGTCGAGCTGCAGGCGCACGTGGGCCGGTCCGAGCGCGCGGTAGGCCAGCAGCCGCAGGAGGAGGTCGCGGCTCTCCTCGTCACCGAGGCCGGCCCAGAGGACGTCGCAGCGGTCGAGGACGGCGATCTGCGCGGCGAGCCGCTCGCCCTCGCCGGCCCGATCGGGGAGCGTGCGCCCCCACGGCTCGAACAGGAAGTCGACGTTGTCGGCCAGGTGCGTGCGCTGCGCGTCGGCGACGGTCTGCAGGAAGCGGCTGCGGCGCTCGCCGTCGGGCGGCGCGGCGTCCGCGCGCTCGGCGCCACCCAGCGCCGCCAGGTTCTCGGCCGCGTCGGGGAACTGCGGCGCCAGCGTCACGAGCGCCTCCAGGAGCGCGCGGGCGTCGGCGCGGCGGCCGCTGCCGTCCAGCATCACGGCGAGGTCGTTGATCAGCTCGGGATCCAGGCGGTCGGCGATCGCCGCGCGGAGCAGGTCGACGGCCTCGGGGACCGCGCCGGCCTCGAAGGACGCGACCGCGCGCGCATGCAGGTCGGTGGCGCTCATACGACATTCGTCGGCCTCCACCTCGCCGACCTGTAGCGCGCGCTCAGATGATGTCGCGGTACGTCAGCACCACGCGCCCGAGCACGACGACGTCGCCGTCGCGCAGGTCCGCCGCCGTGGTCCGCCGGCCGTTGACGAACGTGCCGTTGGCGCTGCGGTCGTCGAGGATGCGCGTCCCGCTGGAGCGCTGGTGGACGATCGCGTGACGGCGCGACACGCTCTGGTCGTCGAGCACGACGTCGGCGGCGAAGCTCCGGCCGACGTGCGTCGTGCCGGGTCGCAGGGGGAGCAGGACGCGCTCGTCGCCGTCGTCGAGCTCGAGGTAGCGGCCCGCCGGGGGACGCTCGGGGGACACCGCGTGGCGGCGGTCGCGGAAGCTGACGCGGGGGAGCGCGTCCAGGACGCTGGTCAGCCGGTCTTCGCGGGTGCTGGCGATGGAGGAGGCCGGTGACATGTCCTGCAGTTCACCGCCCGAACCTGAGGCGTACCTCAAGGCGGTATGAGAACTGGCTCAGAGGCGTGCCGGGTGCTTTGAACCGCGATAGGGCGGGAAGGCCGGTACCCTTGCGCTCCTGGATGTCAGCCACCGGTCGCCCACTCACCACCGTCGACGGCCGGTTGGCCCTGCAGCTCCTCGAGGAGGCAGGGGACAACGGCCTCACCGTCGCCGAGATGCGCAGCGAGGGCCTGCAGATGCCCGCGCAGGCGCTCTACGAGGTCGAGCTCGCCGGCTGGTCGCTGGAGCGCAAGTCCGGGCGCACGCGCCTGCGCCCGCACGACGCGCCGCCGCCCAAGCCCTTCGAGATGCCCCCGAAGGTGCGTCTCGTGCCGCGCGGCTAACTCGCCGCGCGCAGCGCGGGCGAGCCCGAAGGCCTCGTCGGCCGGCGCACGCTCGCGTGAGCGGCGGCACTACATGCTCAGCGACTTCCATCGGTATCACGACGCCCCCGGAGGCGCTGGCCGAGAGGCCGGGCGCGCCGCCGGGGGCGAGATGAAGAACTGCGTAATGGTGGCGCGTTGCCGCTCTAGGCGGAGGCGCGCCGCGTCCGCTTCATCGGCGTGCGCTTCTTCTTCGACTCAGGGATCTGCGTGCTCAGCGGCACCGACTCGAAGCCCAGGAGGACGACGCCGGCGTCGATGGCGCCCTCGTCCCCGGCCTTGGTCAGGCGCTTCGCGGCGTCGGCCTGGATGCGATCGACGCGCTCCAGGAACTTCGCGGCCTCGGCGGTGAGGGCCTTCCAGCCACGGTCGTCCAGACGCGCGGTCTTGCGCTCCAGCACCGCGTCTGCACGGTCGAACCCACCGGCCGCGGCCGACGCGTTCGTGTAATCCTCGAGCATCTTCAACTGCGAGCCGACCGCGGCCTGCTTGGCCACGGGCGACGCCTTGGACCAGTTCTCCTCCGTGACCTTCGGGCGAGCCTTGGCCTTGTAGTGGTGCTCGACGGCCCCGCGGACGCGGGTCTCGTCGACGAGCTCGATCAGGCCGAGCTTGTGGAGGGTGCGCACGTGGTACGCGGTGGCCCCGAGCGTGGTTCCCAACCACTGGGAGAGCTCGTTCGGGCTGGCCTTCCGCTCCTGCAGCATGGCCATGATCCGTACACGTACGGGATGGCTCATGGCCTTCACGTAGCGGGGGTCATCGATGGCGGTGATGGGCTTCACGGTCCGTCCAGGGTTCGTTCAGGTAAAGGCTGTTGCCGCGAACCTTAGCTTGCCGCGCGGCCGGCAAGAGCAAATCTTGTTCAGGTTCCCACGCAGGAACTGTGCAAAGGCACTCATCCGTGGTCAATCCTTCCACGAAATGGGGCGACTGGTGTACCCGAGCGATAGTGGAGCCTCACTGCTGAGGCGGCTGGCCGGCCACGCGGGCGAGGTCCGTCGCGAGGGCGCCGAGGTACGGCGTGGGCACCAGCTCGTCGCCGGTGACCTCGATCGCCGCGACGCGTTCGCCGTCCCAGGCGCTGGCCGGGATGGGTCCCGGCGCGCCGCCGGCCAGCGCGGCGAAGTCGGCGTGAGCGATCAGCACGAGCCCGTCGACCTCCACGCGGTCGAACGCCGTCCACGTCTCGAGCGCGCGCTCGTCGCGGACCGCGAAGACGTGCTGCAGCTCGCGATTGGCGCGGCCCTCCTGGTCGGCCTCGTCGGCGACGCGGTGGACGCCCAGCGGCTCGAGGTCGCCGAACGCGTAGGCGACGCCCAGCTCCTCCTCGGCCTCGCGCAGCCCGTCGCGGACGGCCTCGCCGGCCAGCAGATGGCCGGCCGCCGACGCGTCGAGGCGGCCGGGCCACGAGGCCTTCGTCGCCGCGCGGCGCTGCAGCAGCACGCCGTCGGCGCGCACGACCCACAGGTGGAAGGCCAGGTGCCAGTCGCCGTCGCGGTGCACGTCGGCGCGGCGCTTGATCCCGATATGGCAGCCGCGCTCGTCGAAGGCGTCGAGGAGCTCGTCGTCCATTGCGCCGCCGATCCTAATCACCCTCGCCGGTCCAGACCCGCCGCCGCACGCGCTCGGAGCTCCAGCGCAGCGGGCGGTCGCCGACGTCGGCGGACCGCCAGGTGGCGCAGTGGGCGTTGAGGAGCCGCAGGACGACGTCGGCCGGCGCGTGCTCGCCGTCTCGGTCGGGGTCGGCGCCGTAGAGCTCCTCGACCGGCTCCAGCAGGCGGGCGGAGACGAGCAGGTCCGCGCCGTCGGCCTGCGCGCCGAGGTAGCGGAACGCCCAGAGGCCCGGGATCCGGCCCAGCGCGGCGAACTCCTCGGTGAGGCGTCGCGCGGTCTCGGCGGCGCGCGGCGCGGCCTCGACTCGAAGGGTGACGTCGAGGCAGAGCGTGAAGGGCACTGCGCGCGACCCTATTCGAGCCGCCTTCAGCCGTAAAGCGATCAGCGACTCTGCGTACCTTGGGGCCGCGAAGCGCCCAGAGTCCTGCAGCGCGCGTCACACGCGGGCGCCCCGGGGAACCTGGCCCTCTGGGCCAGTGTTCCCCCTAAACGGCGTGCAGCTGCTCGGGCGGGCCGACGCGGCCGCGCCGGGCCCGCTGCGCCTCGGGCAGCATCAGGCTGCCCTGGCGGCGCAGCACGACGGCGATCCACACGGCGCCGGCCACGAAGAGCGACAGCGCCTCCAGCTGCGCGGCGGTGAGGCCGATCAGCACGTCCTCGTTGCGGCGCAGGAACTCCACAAGGAACCGCTCCAGCCCGCTGCCGACCAGGTACAGCGCGAACAGCACGCCCGGGCGCACGCGGTCGCGCAGCTGCCAGAGCACGAAGGCCAGCAGGCCGATCGTGAACGTCTCGTAGATCGGCGTGGGGTGGACGGTCTCGCCGGGCGCGGTCGGCACGGTGCCGTTCGGGTAACCCATCGCCCACGGGCCGTCCCAGGCCTTGCCGTAGTCGCCGTCGCCCGAGACCTGGCAGCCGATGCGCCCGATCGCGTAGCCGAGCGCCAGGCATGGCCCGGCGAGATCGAGCAGGGCGAGTGAGATGAAGTCCTTGCGACGCGCCCACGCCAGCACGGCGACGACGCCCCCCAGCAGGCCGCCGTACCAGATGAGGCCGGAGCCGCCGAAGATGTCGCCGATGCTCAGGCTGTCGTGGTTCTGCAGCAGGTAGTAGCCGCGCGCGCCGACCAGCCCGCCGATGAGGGCGACGGTGACCATCTCGTAGGCCCAGTCGGCGGGCTTGCCCAGCTCCTTCAGCCGGCGGCCGGCCAGCAGGCCCCAGGCTGCGAAGTTGAGGGCGAAGAAGAGGCCGAACGTCTTGATCGACAGGCCGAGGAAGTGGATCTCGGGCTTCACGGCCGTCCACTGTACGGCGCGCGGGCGCGGGCCGTTACCGTGGCGGACCGCTCGTGCCGCCTCGCCTGTTCTCCCGCATCGCCGTCGACGTCACTCCGCTGCGGGAGTCGCGCGACCTGCGGCTGCTGATCGGGGGCGAGGTGATCACCGGCCTCGGCACGCAGGCCGCGCTCGTCGCACTGCCCTATCAGGTCTACGTCGAGACGAAGTCGGCGTTCCTGACGGGCCTGCTCGGCGCGGTCGAGCTCATCCCGCTGATGGCGATGGCGCTGCTGGGCGGCGCGCTGGCCGACCGCCACGACCGGCGCCGCCTGCTCCTCTTCGACCAGATCGGGCTCGTGATCGGCGCGAGCGCCCTCGCCGCTCTCGCCTTCGCGGGGTCGCCGCCGATCGCGCTGCTCTACGTGCTCGGCGCCATGATGGCCGGCTTCGGGGCGATCCAGAGCGTCACGACCGCGTCGATCGTGCCCAACCTCGTGGCGCCCGAGCGCCTGCGCTCGGCGCTGGCCCTGAACTACGGGCTGGGGACGCTGACGATGGTGGTCGGGCCGGCGATCGGGGGCCTGGTCATCGCCGGTCTCGGCCTCGGCGCGGCGTACCTGATCGACGCCGCCAGCTGCCTGGCGATCGTCGCCACCGTGTGGATGATGGCGGCCCAGCCGCCGCGCGGCGCGATCGCCGAGCACGAGCCCGTGCTGCGCGCCATCGGCGAGGGCCTGCGCTTCGTCCGCGGCAACCAGGCGCTGATGGGCTCGTTCGCGATCGACCTGGTGGCGATGACCTTCGGGATGCCGCGCGCGCTGTTCCCCGTGCTCGCGGTGAGCGTCTATCACGCTGGCGCGGCCGGGACGGGTCTGTTGTACGCCGCGGTGGCCGCCGGCGCGACGGTGGCCGCGTTGACCACCGGCTGGCTGGCCCACGCGCGCCGCCTCGGACGCATCGTCATCTTCGCGGTGCGGGTCTGGGGCGTGGCGGTCGCGGTCGCCGGGCTCGCCAGCTCGTTGTGGGTCGCGGCCGGGCTGCTGGCCGTCGCCGGCGCCGCCGACAGCATCAGCGCCGTCTGCCGGTCGTCGATCAACCAGTCGGTGACGCCCGATCACCTGCGCGGGCGGATGTCGTCGGTGTTCTCCGTCGTGGTGACCAGCGGCCCGCGCCTCGGCGACGTCGAGTCCGGGTCGGTCGCGGCGCTTGCCGGCGTGCGCTTCTCGGTCCTCTCCGGCGGCCTGGCGTGCCTGGCCGGCGTCGGGGTGATCATGCTCGCCTTCCCGGCGCTGCTGCGCTACGACCACGAGCAGGTCGCCGCGGCCGCGCCGCTTCCGTCCCCGGCCCCGGTCTGACCCCTGACCGCCCGCTATGGTCGAGCGCATGGCGAAGACCCTCTACACGGCACAGGCGCACGTCACCGGCGGACGCGACAAGGGCCACGGCAAGACCAGCGACGGCGAGCTCGAGGTCGACCTCCGGCTCCCGCCCGAGATGGGCGGCCAGGGCGGCGGCACGAACCCCGAGCAGCTCTTCGCGGTCGGCTATGCGGCGTGCTTCGAGGGGGCGCTCGGCGCCGTCGCGCGCCGCGCGAAGGTCGAGACCGGCGACGCCTCCATCGAGTCCTCCGTCTCGCTGCACCCCAACGAGAGCAAGGGCTTCGACCTCTCCGTCGAGCTCGCCGTGACGCTGCCGTCGGTCGACGGCGCGCAGGCGGTGGAGCTCGTCAAGGCGGCCCACCACGTGTGCCCGTACTCCAACGCGACGCGCGGGAACATCCCCGTGACGCTGACGGCCAATGGCCAGCCGGTCGAAGGCTGAGCCGGACCCCGCCTGCCCGTCGGGCGTCTGCGGCTCCGACGTCCCGCCGGTCGTCGGCTCCGTGCTCACGGGCACAGGCCTGACCATCGCCCAGGCAGCCGCCGCGCTGGAGCGTGGCGAAGAGCCGCCGCTGACCGACGTCCAGCGCCGGATCGTCGAGGAGCACGCGCTGCGGGGCGTGTGAGGGCGCGGCCGCTCGGCGGGCGGTCAGCGGTGCTTTGCAGTCGGGGCCGCTGTGTGCGAGGCTGGCGCGGCGATGGAGCACGCTCAGGCGACGACGGACGCCCGGACATGGTCGACCAAGCCGGCCTTCGTCGTGCTGGCCCTGGTCGCCGCCGTCCTGCTGCCGCTGATCTCGCTGGTGATCATCGTCCCGGGCCTCGTCCAGGCTGCGCGCCTGCGGCATGCCGGTGCGGTCGCCGGGTTCGGACTCGCCCTGGTCCTCTCGGTGGCGTTGGGCACCATGCTCCTGCTCGGCGCGTTCGCCGCCGGCCCGGCGTGACGGTGGCGGATGTCTGCGGTGTGACGAGAGCAGGTGACCACGACGGACGATGAACCGAGACCGACTGCCCGCCGGAGGAGGCCGTGCGGGAGATGCTCGCCGGCTTGGGTGACACGGCGCTCTCTGTCCGGTGTGAGGAGGAGCAGCCGGGCCGGTACTACTGCGTTGCGGAGCTCGAGGGCGGCGGCGTCTGGGAAGGATGGGTCGCTGCCGGCGCGTGGATCGACGACGACGCGATCGACTGAGGGGAGCGATCCGATGTCACGAGAGTCAGAGCAGCTCAGGCGTCACCTTGCGCGGGCGACGATCGTGCCTTTGGCGCTGGCATCAGCGCAGGAGGTGCGGCTGGGAGGTTGGGGTCCGGGAGGCCGGCCGGAACGGCTTCGATCTCTTGACCTGTACTGCCGATCAACGCGAGGGCATGCCGCAGTTGCGGTGTACGAGGAGGATGATTGCCTGCCCTTCGACGTGCAGGAGGCTCAGCTTCTCGACACGGCCGCTTCGCTGGACGCGGCGAGCGACAGCGAGCAGATGACGTCCGCTCGTCGCACGGTCGTCATCGACATCGACGGCGTTCCTCATCAGGCCGAAGCGTCGGTCCAGGGCGCGCTCGCCGCGGTCGTCATCCGCGGCGCGCCGCAGGCTGCGCTGGTGCTGATCGCCACCTCCGGGCTCGACGTGGGGGCGTTGCACCTGACGACCAAGTTCGACTTCGACACGGTGATCGTGAAGACGCTCGGCGCCTGAACAGGCTGCAATGCGCGGGCATCGGAAGTAAACCGGCGGGATCGTGATCAGGAGGCGATCATCACCGTAGATCAGTGCTGCTGTGCAATTTGGGTATTGACACGCGATACGGAACTGTGTTTGATGGTCCCGCTCTCCAGTGTGGTCCCGCCACTGGCGTTGTCGATGTGAACTAGCCAGTCGATCACGAGCCCGCCGGCTCACCCCTCGGGGTGGTCACGCGGCTTGCGCGTGCTCGGTCAGCCGCCTCGCTCACACGAGATCCCAGAAAGCACAGGTCATCCACATGTCGAATCCTGCTGTTTCGGGGCGTCACCAGCCCGGCGGACGTCGCGCACGGGGCTTCGCCCTCGTGCTGTTGGCGGCCGTGCTGGTTCTCGCCGACGGCTGGTCGCGGGCACATGCCGACGGGACCGCTGACATCGAGATCCACGAGCCGTCGGTGCTGGTCGGTAGCGCGCTGGCGGAGCTGAGCGCGGGCAGTGAGGCGGCACGGCGGAAGTTGGCGGTCGCGGAGGCGGCGTATCTGCGTCCAGAGGCGGTCGAGCGGCGGCGTGCGACGGCCGATGATTTCGCTGGTCTGGCCGATGACGCGGCGCTTCGTGTGTTTGCGGAGCATGAGGCGAGCGCGCTGGGGACGCCGGGGTGGGTCGACGACGAGCAGGTCGAGGAGCGGATGCCCGGCGTCGCGTCGATGACGGTGGCGGGCACGCACATCGCGCAGTTGGTCAACGACGATGGCAGCCGTGGGGCGATGGTGTCGACGATCCCCCTGGGCTTCGAGTCTGCGGACGGTGACGTCGAGCCGATCGACCTGAGCTTGCGATCGGCGGCGGACGGCCGCGCGGAGGTGGCCGACTCGCCGGTGGAGACGACGCTGCCGGACAGCAGTGGCGATGCGATCGTCGTCGGAGGCGGTGACGCGCGGCTGTCGCTGCGCAGCCGCGGGACAGATGATGTCGACGGGCAGCGCGCAGAGACGGGCGTGTTCTATGCCAACGTCGATGACGACACGGATCTGTTCGTCAAGCCGGTGGTCGGCGGCGTCGAGACGTTCACCATGCTGCGCTCGCCCGACAGTCCGGAGGAGCTGACGACGACCGTGCGTGGCGGGGAGGGTGCGTCGCATCTGGTCGCGCAGGGTGGCAGTGGCGGGGCGTTGATCCAGAACGACGAGAACGCCACGGTCGGGACGCTGAGCCCGGCCGCGGCCTGGGACGCCGAGCACCATCCCGTCGCGGTCGAAGCAGAGATCAACGGGCTCGACGTCACCTACCGCATTGCGCACCGGGGCAAGGACTACGCCTATCCGATCACCGTCGACCCGACCGCGGTGGATGCGTGTTGGCAATGGGTCATCGCCGGCGTGGGCTGTCAGGTCGACGACTGGGAGAACAGCGCCGGGAACGTGTACGGCAGCGGCATCGCCAACTGGGCCTTCGAGGGCCCCGCCGATGGAACGTACGCCCCATACGCCGGCTCGGCGTATCTCGGGACAGGGCTCTACGTCCGCAACATGCTGCACAACTACTACTCGCACAACGTGATCGGCGACTGGTACTACACCACGCCGTGGGGCACCAGGATCTACGGGGTCCAGTTCTTCAACATGTCTCAGGACAACCTCGCCGACAACACCACCTGCCTTCAGGCGGGAATCGTCGAAACCAACTTGCAGCTCGGCGCGCACACCAACTACTGGTGCGCCCAGCAGACGCTCGACGCCTGGGGCTGGTCATGCTCAGCACCCGACTGCAGCGGCTACGCCGGGACCGAGCAGAACAAGGTGTTCTTCGGTGCCCAAGCCCAGCGCACCGGTTGGAGTGACTACTGGTTCGATCACATGGGCGGCGTTGCGATGAACATCAGCGAACGGAACTCCCCCGACTTCATCCCCAACATCCGCTCCACCAACTTCCCGACCGACTGGCAGACCGACCCCAACCGCCGGATCGAGTTCAACGCCGGCGACCAAGGCCTCGGTCTCAAGCGCATCCAGGTCTGGTCACCGGAGAACCCGGGCTGGCACCCCCAGCTGTCCAACCCCAACGACCAGAACAACTACGACGCCACCAACTTCCTGTTCAACTGCACCGGCGGAATCCGCCTACCCTGCCCCAAGGACTACTGGTTCAGCATCGCACTCGCCGGCCTCCGGACGGGCTACAGCACGGTCAATGTCGCGGTCAGCGACGTCAACGGGAGGTCTCGCAACTTCAGCCAGGTGGTCGGCTACGGGACGTACAAGACGAGCTGGGACTACGGCGGAGCGAACGGCGCCGTCGACACCGCCGGCGAGGCCGCCGCGCTCGACGCAGCGATGACCGCGACCGACGCTACGGGCCGGTTGGTCCTGTGGAATGCCCTGACGCCTGCAGATCAGGGAAGGAACCCGAAGCTCACTCCGGCGATCTACGAGGATCCCATCGTCACCGACGCTGAAGGAGGCAACCCAATTGCGATCGCGAGTGACTCCAGCCCTTCGTCCGACTTCCGCGGCTGGTGCCAGGACCACGTCAGTGGGTTCGGCACCGGCTCTGGGAAGCGGCACCGGATTACGGTTTGGGACGCGAACATCGGTCTGAAGTCGTTCGTCATCGGCGTCGATCGTGCGTTCGTATTCGACTGCAGCGACAATCACTCGCGCGTCTACTTCAACACCTATCAGGACACGCGATCTTTCCCCGATCTCATCGACGGCTCGGCGTCGGTCCTGTATCAACTGTGGTATACGCGGTTCAACGGTCAGGACAAGGCGGTGGCGCCATTCGCCAATCTGCAGAACGGATACCTCACAAGATGCTGCAAGGCGGCGAAGGACCTCCCAATGGGCGAGATGTGGCCGTTGGCCGGCGGTTCCGCCGCCGGCAGGATGAAGGAGGCCCGTATCGAGCTTGGCCCGGACCCCCAAGTCCAGACGTACTTCAAGCCGAGGACCTATCGCGTCGCCGTCAGCTATTGAGCCCATGCGTCTGACTGCGTGCCTCATCGTCCTGACCTGCTGCCTGGGCAGCACGATCGGCTGTGGCGGGCCGAGCAGCGAGGCGGCCTCGACGACGTCAAGCCGCGCTGGCTCATCCGCACCGCCGGCGCCCGTGGACCAGGCGCGGAATGTCGTGGAGGGCATCTACGGCCCGTCGTTGCGTGCCTGGCGCAACGTCTTCGACCGACGTTGGGCGACGCGGACGCGGTCTCGCTGGTCGCTGCGGAAGGTTGGCCCCGATCACTTCGTGGCCACGCTGTCGATCGTGGCTCGAGGCCAGGTGCGGCTCCGCGCGCTCTGGGAGCTCAACGTGCCGCTGGATCGCCAGCGGGCGACCCGGCATGAGGACATCAGTGCCGAGTTCCCTGATCCGGTGCATCCAGCGGACGCGGAGGCGAGGCGCCTCGCGCGATTGCCGCTCGCCGAAACACCCCCGGGCGACACCTACCGCCTGCTAGCCCAGTTGATCGACCTCACGCGAGATCAAGAGACGCTCCAGGTGAGCGTCCACCCCACAGCTCAGTTCCCGGAAGAGTTGGTGACACGTTCGGGGTCCAACGATGACGCTCTGCTGCGCGGGCTGCGCGCAATTCAGGGGAGGAGCCTGCCGGTGCTCGCGGAGACGAGGCTCTCGGCCGCGACGCGATTCGTTCAGGAAACGGCGCGAGGATCGCAGGAGATGGAGCGGAAGCCGTTCCTTGCACTGCTCAAGAAGGAGCGCCCACTGGTGCTGCTGTCCTGGCGGTTCCAGCAGTTCCCTCATCAGGTCGGAGACTTCCTGCAAGCGTCGCTCGAGGAGGTGCGGATCCCTCGGACCGGCTGATGGCCCCCGCGCTCCCGCCGCGTGCTGACCCAGGGGCGGACTTATGAGGGATGGCTGCAAATGACCCAGGACACAGGACGATCAACTGGCCCGACCGGAATCTCGTCTACCGTTCGACGCGGGCATGCGTGAAGTGACGGCGCTCGCCCTTGCGGTGCTGGTTGTGGCTGCCGGCGCGGGGGTCGGCCTCGCAGCGATGTCGGTGCACAACGGCCGGAGCACCTGCGACCACGGATTCCGGACGCAGGATTGGCGTGATCGGTCAGAGTCGGGGACGAAGCAGATCAGGACCGGCAGGGCCATCGCGCGCTGTGACTGGCTCGATGGCTGGAGCAGGGCGCGCGTTACCAAGGCTCTCGGGCGCCCCGATGCCCGGTCTGGGAGGTCGTCCACCTGGATCCTTGGGGACAAGCCCGACGCCTTGGGCCCCACGCTCTGGGAGTTGCGGCTGAAGTTCGATCGGCACGGTCGCGTGACGTCGTCGGATGCGATCACCCGTCCCTACTGACGCGACCCGGACAGGGTGAGCTGTGTCGTCTCCTGACTCCCTCCACGGGCGGCACCTGGTCGTCACCGGCGTCGTCGGCCATCTCCGCTGCCGCGACGGGCGATTCGACGCGCGGTTCACCGGGCGGGCGGAGCTCGACGGCCGGCCCTTTCACGAATGGGACACGGGCTACTCGTTCGAGGACATAAACGTCCCACTCACGGGCGAGGTGGATCTCGACGGTGGCGTCGGCGACCTCGCCCTCGGTGACTACGGCGCGGACTGGGAGAAGGCCGGGGCCATCGTGACCCTGCCCCGGGACATCCGCTGGATCGCGGTCGACGAGCCGAGCGCTCAAGTGCTCGCCCGGCGACCGCCCGGCGACCGCGCCTGACGCCGCGCTGCTACTGCTGCGCCCCGCCCTCGGCCGGCGGCGACACCGTCGCCTCGTGCAGCGGTGGCCGGCCGGTGTACCAGTAGGTGAAGTGGTCGACGCGGGATCCGTCGGGCAGGCCCGAGAGCGCCAGGTCGACACGACGCGCCAGGGATCCCTCGTCCTCGTCGATGATCCGCACCACCGTGGGCTCGTCGCCATCGCTCATGGCGGGACGGTAGACGGCAGCGGCTGCACCGTCACGGGATTTCCTCCTGCTGTCGACGCACTTCCGACCGGCGGTCCAGCATCGCGGTCTGCGAACCTGACGGCGTGCTCGCCGACGCCGTGCCCTACACGGGCCACACGATCGAAGGCCGCCGCATCGTGGTGCAGGTGCGCGGCCGGGTCGTGGTCGGCGTGCGCGTGACGGTGTCGCGCTACCCGTGCGACACGTTCGGCGACGTCGGCCCGCTGCCGGTCAGCGAAAGCGGCCGTGCGGCGATCGCCAAGGACGGGCGCTTCCGCCTCGTCGCCGGCGAGCCGGCCCAGCGCGTGACGCTCACCGGGCTGCTGCGCAGCGACGGGCGCCTGAGCGGCACGCTGCGCGTCCGCGGCACGATCGCCACGGGCCAGCGCTGCGCGTCGGCGACGCTGCGCTACACCGCACATCCCTGAACCGGTGCCCGTTCGCTCAAGCTCCGCGGAGGCCAGCCGATCCCTTCGGGCAGTGGAACGTCTGCTTCGCAGCCGCCTGGGATCCAACCTGACGCTCATCGCCGCTAGCGCTGCGGTTCCGGCCGCCGCCATGCACTTCCTCGTCAGCGAGAACCGCGCGCCCGTCACCGCGACCCAGCACCTCTTCATCATGGCCATCGGCTCGACGATCGCGGCCCTGGCCAGCGGCACGCTGATGTGGGCCGGCTTCCGCCGCCGCGAGACCCGCGCGGTCGTCGCCGGTGGGGCGTTCGCGGCGATGACGCTCATCCTCGCCATCCACGGTCTCGCGACGCCCGGCGTGATCATCGGCCCCAACGGCGTCGTCGCCGTCGCGGGCGGCCTGGCGCTGCCCATCGGCGGCGCGATCCTCACCGTCGCCGCGCTGCCATCCCTGCGCGGGCCCCGCCACCTGCGCACGGTCGCCGTCGCGCTCGTCGCGGTCCTGGGGCTGATCGCCGCGCTGGGCATCGCCGGCTTCGCCTATCCCGCCGACGTCCCGGCCGTCCCGGGCTACGGCTCGTCGGCCGCCGTCGTCCTGCTGGTCGTCGGCGCGCTGTTCTTCGCGATCGTGGCCTCGCGCGCGGTGCGCACCTTCGCGCTGACGCGGCGCACCGGCGACCTCGTGGTCGTCGTCGGCATCGTGTGGCTCGGCATGGCGCTCGTGCCCGTCCTCGTGCTCGACCCGTTCACGTGGGTCTGGTGGACCGGCCACGCGCTGGAGCTCCTCGGCGTCACGCTCGTCGGCGTGCCGGTGGCGATGGACGTCCACCGCGGGCGCCCGTCGCATCCGCTGGTCGGCGATCTGCCCGCCGCCGAGCTCGTGGCCGAGGAGGAGGCGTTCCTCGGCGCCCGCGTGCGCGTGCTCATGACGCGCCTGGAGACCAAGGACCGCTCGACCGAGGAGCACACCCGACGCGTCGCCGAGTGGGCCGTCGCGATCGGCGAGGCGCTCGGCCTCTCCGCCGGCCGGCTGCACGACCTCGCGCTCGGCGGCCTGCTGCACGACATCGGCAAGCTGTCGATCCCCGACGCGATCCTCGGCAAGCCCGGCGCGCTGACCGACGCCGAGATGGCCGTCATCCGCTGCCACCCGGTCCTCGGCGACGACCTGCTCGTGGAGCTGGGCTACCCCGACCAGATCCGCCGCGTCGTCCGCGGCCACCACGAGCGCCTCGACGGCACCGGCTACCCCGACGGCCTGAGCGGCGACGAGCTCGACCTCGATACGCGCATCCTCGCCGTCGCCGACGTGTGGGACGCGCTGGTCTCGCCGCGCGTCTATCGCGGTGCGTGGACGCGTGAGCGCGCGATGGCGCTGCTCGTCGAGGAGTCCGGGACGGCGTTCGACGCGCGCTGCGTCGATGCCCTGCGCACGCTCACCGGCGTGGTCCCCGCGGCACCCGCGGCGCCGCTCGCCGACGCCGCCTGAGGTTTGGGAGAGTGAACGGCTCGGGCACGTGAGAAGCGTGTCCGGTCGACCACCCGTGGGAGACTCTGTCCTCCAAAGGACAGCGCCACGAGCCCTACATGAGCGACGATGAGCGGCACATCCCTACTCGCCGACTGGCGCCCGCCCTTCAACGGGCCGGACGCTGGGTGATCCCGGAATGACGTACTCATGAGCGACACCACGCACGGAGCCATCAACCCCGAGACCCGCGCCCGCGCTCTGGAGCGCATGCGGAGCGAGGAGTTCGACATCGCGATCGTCGGCGGCGGGGTGGTGGGCAGCGGGGTGGCGCTCGACGCCGTCAGCCGCGGGCTCAGCGTCGCGCTCGTGGAGGCCCGCGACCTCGCGTCGGGCACCTCCTCGCGATCGAGCAAGCTCATCCACGGCGGGCTGCGCTACCTCGAGCAGCTCGACTTCCCGCTCGTGCGCGAGGCGCTGCGCGAGCGAGCGCTGCTGCTCGACCGGCTCGCGCCGCACCTCGTGCACCCGCTGCCGTTCCTCGCGCTGCTCAACCACCGTGGCTGGGAGCGCCCGTACGTCGGCGCGGGCCTGGTGCTCTACGACACGATGGGCACCGCCTTCGGCCGGTCGCGCGGCGTGCCGTCGCAGAAGCACTTCACGCGCACCCAGACGCTGAAGAAGTTCCCCGCCTTGAAGAAGGACAGCTTCACCGGCGCGATCCAGTACTACGACGCGCAGGTCGACGACGCCCGCCACACGATGTTCCTCGCCCGCACCGCGGTCTCCTACGGCGCGCAGATCGCCACGCGCGCCCAGGCCGTCGGGTTCCTGCGCGAGGGCGAGCACGTCACGGGCGTCAAGGTCCGCGACCTGGAGGACCCCGACGGTCCGCCGATCGAGCTGCACGCCCGCCAGACGATCAACGCGACCGGCGTGTGGACCGACGAGACGCAGGACATGGTCGGCGCGCGCGGCCAGTTCCACGTCCGCGCGTCCAAGGGCGTGCACCTGCTGGTGCCGCGCGATCGCATCCACGGCGACACGGCCCTGACGATCCGCACCGAGACCAGCGTGCTGTTCGTCATCCCGTGGGGTCGCCACTGGATCATCGGGACGACCGACACCGACTGGACGCTCGACAAGGCCCACCCGGCGGCCAGCAAGAAGGACATCGACTACCTGCTGGAGCACGTCAACCGCTACCTCGTCACGCCGCTGGGCCACGACGACGTCGAGGGCGTCTACGCGGGCCTGCGGCCGCTGCTGGCCGGCGAGTCGGAGAGCACGAGCGCGCTGACGCGCGAGCACATCGTCGCGCACCCGGTCCCGGGGCTCGTCGCGGTGGCGGGCGGCAAGTACACCACCTACCGCGTGATGGCCGCCGACGCGGTTGACGCGGCGGTGCACGGGCTCGAGCACGACGTGCCCGAGTCGGTGACCGACCGCATCCCGCTGCTGGGCGCCGACGGCTACCTCGCGCGCTGGAACGCGCGCAACCGGATCGCCGACGAGTCGGGCATCCACGTCACGCGGATCGAGCACCTGCTCAACCGCTACGGGTCGCTCATCGACGAGCTCCTGGCGCTGATCGCCGAGGATCCCGAGCTGGGCAAGCCGCTGGAGGGCGCCGACGACTACCTCGCCGTGGAGATCGTCTACGCCGCCACGCACGAGGGCGCCACGCACCTCGAGGACGTGCTGACGCGGCGCACCCGGATCTCGATCGAGACGTGGGATCGCGGGCTCACCGCCGCCGAGACCGCCGTACAGCTGATGGCCGGCCCGCTGGGCTGGGACGAGTCGCACGCCCAGCGCGAGCTCGACCACTACCGCGCCCGGGTCGCCGCCGAGCGCGAGTCCCAGGAGCAGGACGACGACCTCGGCGCCGACGCCGCCCGGCTCGGCGCGGCCGACGTGGCGCCGACGCTGCCGGTGGAACGGCTCACGGATCGCAACACGCGGGCCGCGGCCGGCGCGGCGGGCGAGCCGCTCGCCGCGCAGGAGCACGCCGGAGAGCCGGTCGCGCCGCGCGGCTGACCGGCCGCCCGGGCTGCGTCGACCGGCGCGCGCGCCCTGCGTGCGCCGGTCCTGCGTAGGCTCCGCGCCGTGAAGCCGTGCATCTTCTGCCAGATCGTCGCCGGCGAGGTGCCCGCGGCCGTCGTCTACGAGGACGACGATCACGTCGGCTTCCTCGACGCGCGCCCGCTGTTCGCCGGTCACACGCTGCTCGTGCCGCGCACGCACGTCGTCACCCTGGCCGATCTCCCGCCCGCCGCGGTCGGGCCGTACTTCACGGTCGTGCAGCGCCTCAGCATCGCGGTCCCGCAGGCGATGGAGGCCGCCAGCACGTTCGTGGCGATGAACAACGTCGTCAGCCAGTCGGTCGCGCACCTGCACACCCACGTCGTCCCGCGCAACTTCAAGGACGGGCTGCGCGGGTTCTTCTGGCCGCGGACGACGTACGACGACGACGCCGAGCGCGACGCCGTCGCACTCCGCATCCGCGACGCGCTCGGCGACTAGTCGCTCTTCGGGATCCCGCGGACGACCACGCGGGCGAGGTAGGCCGCCAGCGCGTCGGGCTGCCACTGGCCGGGCTCCTCGAGCTGGACGCGGAAGCCGAGCTCGGCCAAGGCCACGAGCATGCGGCCGAGCAGCGCGGTCTCGCGATCGGGGAGCTTCGTCCAGGCGGCGAGCACCTCCGCCATGCGCTGCTCCCAGTGCTCGCGACCGCGCTCGATGCGGTTCTCGCCGTGGCGCTGGAGGTAGATGACGCGGAACGCGTCGGGGGCCGCCACGACCGCGCGCAGCAGGCCGGTCAGGCCGTAGCGGAGCAGGTCCTCCTTGTCGCCGGGTGCGCCGGGCGCCGGGACCGAGTCCTCGACCAGGTGCCACAGCTTGCGCTCCTCGCGGCGCATCAGCTCCTCGAACAGCTCCTCCTTCGAGGAGAAGCACGAGTACAGCACCGGCTTGGAGACGCCCGCCGCGTCGGCGATGGCCTGCATCGAGACGGCGTCGTAGCCGTCGGTCGCAAACAGCGGAAGGGCGGCGTCCAGGACGAGCGGGCGGCGCAGCTCGGGTCCCAGATGCGCCGCCCGCGCTCGGCCCATGGTCCTAGGAGATCCGCATCCCGGAGATGGCACGGGCGATGACCAGCTGCTGCATCTCGCTCGTGCCCTCGAAGATCGTGTAGATCTTCGAGTCGCGGTGCCAGCGCTCCACCGGGAACTCGCGCGTGTAGCCGTTGCCGCCCATGATCTGGATGGCGCGCTCGGTGGCCCAGACGGCGACCTCACCGGCCTTCAGCTTGCTCATCGAGCCCTCGGCGTTCTCGAACGGGATGCCGTTGCGGGCCATCCAGGAGGCGCGCCACACCAGCAGGCGGGCGGCGTCGATCTCCATCTTCATGTTGGCCAGGGCGAACGCGATCGCCTGGTTCTCGATGATCTTCTTGCCGAACTGCTCGCGCTCCTTGGCGTAGTCCTGGGAGTACTCGTACGCGGCGCGGGCGATGCCGAGCGCCTGCGCGCCGACGACGGGGCGCGTGGCCTCGAACGTCTGCATCGCGGCCTGGGTCTTGCCCTTCTTGCCCTCGCGGACGCGGGCGAGGCGCTCGTCGAGCTTGTCCTTGCCGCCGAGCAGGTTGGCGCCGGGGATGCGGCAGTCGTCGAGGTGGACGTCCGCGGTGTGCGACGCGCGCAGGCCGTGCTTCTTGACCTTGGAGCCCTGCTCGATGCCCTCGGTCGCGATCGGCACGATGAACGCGGCGTGGCCGCGGGAGCCGAGCTCCCGGTCGGTCTGGGCGATCACCACGTGGATGTCGGCGATGCCGCCGTTGGTGGCCCACGCCTTCTGACCGTTGAGGACCCACGTGTCGGAGGCCGCGTCGTACTTGGCCGTCGTGCGGATGTTCGAGACGTCGGAGCCGGCGTTGGGCTCCGAGGCGCAGAACGCGGCGACCTTGACGTCCTCGGGCGTGCCGTAGCACTGCGGGATCCACTCCATGACCTGATCCCAGGAGCCCTGGCCGGCGATCGCGGCGGCGGCGAGGCCGGTGCCCATGATCGCCATGCCGATGCCGGCGTCGCCCCAGAAGAGCTCCTCCTGGACGAGCGGCATCGTCAGCCCGGACGGGTCGGCCGCGAACTGCTGCAGCGACTCGAAGCCGTAGAGCCCGATCTTGGCGGCCTCCTGGATGACCGGCCACGGCGTCTCCTCGCGCTCGTCCCACTCGTGGGCGGCGGGGCGGACGACGCCCTCGGAGAATCCGTGGACCCAGTCGCGAACGTCCTTCTGCTCCTGGGTGAGAGCGAGGGAGAACGCCGGCTCGGCGGGCGTCTCGGCGGTGTCCTGCGTGGTCTCGGCGGTGCTGGCCATGGACCAAAGCTACCACGAAGTAGGAACGGATACGTTCAGTCGACGTCGCGCCGGTCAGGCGCTCGGGAAGACCCAGCCCGCCATCGCCACGAACTGCACCGCGGCCGCCGCGATGACCAGCGCGTGGAAGACCTCGTGGAAGCCGAACGTCGTCGGCCACGGGTTCGGCCGCTTCGTCGCGTAGACGACCGCGCCGATCGTGTAGAGCACGCCGCCCGCACCGAGCAGGATCAGCGGCGTCAGGTCGAGGTGCTCGATCATCTGCGGCAGCGCGAAGACCGACACCCAGCCCAGCGCGAGGTAGCACGCGGCGCTCAGGACACGGGGCGCGGTGATCCACGCGACGCTCAGGATCACGCCGCCGAGCGCCCCTGTCCACACCGCGGCCAGGATCACCCACCGCAGCGTGCCGTGCATCACCAGCAGCGCGACGGGCGTGTAGGACGCCGCGATGAACACGAAGATCGTGCTGTGGTCGATGCGGCGCAGGAGCGGGCGCCAGCGCGGGTCCCAACGCCAGCGGTGGTAGCTGCCCGAGGCCGCGAACAGCGCGCAGAGGCCGGCGCCGTAGACGATCGACGCCGCGCGCGGCGTCCCCGCCGGGGCCAGCACGGCGAGCGCGATCGCCGCCGCCAGCGCCACCCAGAAGGTGTACGCATGGGTCACGCCGCGCAGCAGCGGCTTGAGCTCGTCCTCGACGACGTGGGCGATGTCGCGGGTGGTCATGGGCCTCAGCGGTTCAGGTGGTGGTGTCGGGCAGATGGCGGCCGACGACGGCGACGACGATGCCTCGCGGCACCTCCGGATCGGAGCCGTCGCTCACATGAAGGTAGACGCGGGCGATGAACTGCGCGCCGGACCCGGACCCGAGGCCGATGTGCGGGCCGACCCAGAGCTTGCGCGAGGAGCCCTCCAGCGCGAACGAGTAGTCGTCCTCGTAGCGCTTGCGGGTCGTCTCGGCGATGTCGGGCTTCCACTGCGTGATGCCGTGCTCGGCGGCGGCCTGGCCGAGCGACTTGCCCATGTCGCCGGTGGCGTAGCGGCCGGCCAGCTCGTCGAGGTTGCGCAGCGTGCGCAGCACCAGCCCGGGCCGGCGGAACGGCGAGTCGGCGGCGGTCTCGAACGCCTTGGGCGCGAAGCGCAGGTGCTTGGCCTCGGCGGCGGCGCGCTCGACGGCCTCCAGGACCGTGGCCGGCGGCGTCTCGGGCTCGGCATCGACGGCGGCGGTGCCGACCTCGGCGTCGACGCGCGCCAGCAGCTGGGTCAGCTCGGCGATCGTGCGGCGGTCCTGCTCGCGCTCGGCGCGCAGCCGCTCCATGCGGTCGTGCAGCTCGTCGCGCGCCTGCTGGGTGGCGGCCTGGTCGGCCAGCGCGCGCTCCATCTCCTCCAGCAGCTCGAGCTCTGCCCCGCCCGCCCGCGCGTCGGCGCTGGCGGCGGCCGCGGCGCGCAGGCCGTCGGCCTCCGCCTGCAGGTCGGCGATCCGGGCGGCGAGCGCGTCGCGCTCGCGGCCGATGGCATCGCGGGCGGCCTCGGCCTCCTGGCGCGCGGTGTCGGCCTCGTCGCGCTTGGCGCGCGCGACCTCCTCGCGGCGCTTGAGCTCCGGGATCTTGCGGCCCTCGTCCTCGAGCTTGCGCGCCTGCTGCTCGAGCTCCTTCTCGCGGGCGCCGAGCTTCTCGTGCGCGGCGAGCGCCTTCTCGACGACGACGCCGAAGATCGCCTCGTCGATGCCCGACTCGTCGAGCATCTTGTCCCACGAGCCGAAGACCGCCTCGACCTCGCTCGGGGTCGGCCACCCCTGGTCGGGATCGAAGTCCTCGGGCTCGGGCGCGTAGCCCGTCAGGCCGGTGAAGCGCCAGACGGCGTGCATGATCTCGAGGCGGTCGAGCCCGGCCTGGGCCTCCGACCACCAGTTGGCATCGCCCTTCGGCGCTGGTCGCTCGTCGAGGCGCAGCCCGAGCTCCTCGAGGGCCTGCTCGGCGGCGCGGCGCGCGTAGTACTCCTGCCGCAACTGCGCGGTCGTGGGCTCGGCGCTCTTCTGCGGGCGCGCCGGGCGCGCGGGCTTCTTCTTCGCCACGCGGCGGACGCTAGCGGGTAACACTGGCCCATGGGCGCACGCCGAGACGATGACGACGACTGGGTCGGGACCCCTCCCGAGGGACATATCACCAGAGACCGGTCCGACCCGAGCCATTGGCTGCGCAACTGGCCGGCGCAGACGATCGTCTTCGGCCTCATCGGCCTCGGGATCGTCGTGGTGGTGCTGCTCGCGCTGCTGGCGTAACGGGTGGGCGCGCTAGTTGACCGACGGATCCGTCGGCATGCGCGCCAGCAGCCGGAACTGGCCGCCCTTGCGGTCGAGCACCCGGCCCCACAGGTCGACGGGTTCGGCCGCGAAGACGTCCTCGGGGTGCGCGGGGTCGACGATCCAGTCCTCGCGCTCCAGCTCGGCCTCCAGCTGGCCGGGGCCCCAGCCCGCGTAGCCGGCGAAGACGCGGCGGCGCGCGGTGACGATGTCGAGGCGCTCCAGGCCGGTGCGCTCGGATACCAGGCCGATGCCGCCGACCACGAGGAAGGCCGCCTCGGCCGGGTTCTCGAACTCGGCGAGCACGACGATCGACGCCGGCTGGACCGGACCGCCGACGAAGACGACCTCGGCGCTGTCGACCACGTCCTCCAGCTCCGGCACGGCCTCGGCGACCTCCGTCTCGCTGGGGCGGTTGAGGACGATCCCGAGCGCGCCATCCTCGTCGTGGTTGGCGATCGCGACGACGGCCCGGGCGAAGTTCGGGTCCGTCAGCGTCGGCGAGGCGACCAGCAGCTGTCCCTGCAGCGAGTCCATGGGGCCCTCCATGGTGCCAGGGTCGAGGTCGGCCATCGGATTCCCGGCTACCCGCCAAGGGCGGCGCGGTAGCGTGGTTGGCGCTTGACCGGCCGCCGTCGATGGTGTCTGCTGGGTGACAGCGATCGGTGAGCACCGGAAATCGGATCACGTCGGACGATTTTCCGGTCGATCCGACCCGACAATGGAGCTATCCGTCGATCGCCGGTGTTTGTCTCCGGTCAGACGGGGAAACCCGAGAGTCTGGTGTCCAGTCAGACAATGACCCAACGTCCACTGATCTCGATCCTCGATGCCGATCCCGAATTGGGAGCGGGACTCAGCGGGGATGCAAGAGATCTCGCCCGGAGGCACGCCGTCGCGGCGGTGCATGCTCTGCCGACCGGTCCCTTCGAGTTCCCCTCGCCCAATGGCGAGAGTGCCGCTCCTGCCGTGGGCCTGCTGGTCCTCGACGGGCTGATCACCCGTGACGTCGAGCTCGCCGGTCGGTCGACGACCGAGCTGCTCGGCCAGGGCGACATCATCCGCCCCTGGGATGACGAGGCCTCCCTGGACCCGCTGCCCGGCAGCGTCTCCTGGGCCGTGCTCGAGCCCGCGCGCGTCGCCGTGCTCGACCGGCGCTTCGCCGCCGTGGCGGGCCGATGGCCGACGATGCTCGACACGCTCATCGGCCGGACCGTGCGCCGCTCGCGCTCGCTCTCGGTGCAGCGCGCCATCGCCCAGGTGCCCCGCGTCGACGCTCGCGTGCTCGTGCTCCTCTGGCTGCTCGCCGACCGCTGGGGCCGCGTGTCCCCGCAGGGCGTGCGGGTGCCGCTCGCGCTGACGCACGAGACGATCGGCAAGCTCGTCGGCGCCCGCCGGCCCTCGGTCACCACGGCCCTCGGCGTGCTCACGCGCCGCGGCCTCGTGGAGCGGACCGACACCGGCTGGCTGCTGCACGGAGACCCGCAGGAGGCGCTGCCCGAGCTTCTGTAGCTCGGCGGCGACGCGGCGGCACGCCGCGGCGGGCTGGGCCTCGGGCTCAGCCCAGGAGGGCCTGAAGGACGTTCGAGAGGCTGCGCGGATCGACTCCGTGCTCCTGCTCGAACCGGCGGCGGTCGCGCTCGTCGGCCAGCGCGAGGACGAGCTCCTCGCGGGTCGACCCGGCACGGCACGCCGTGGTGTCGAGCGTCGACAGCACCGCGTCCTGCGCGGCGCCGAGCAGGCCGCCGGTGTGCGGGAGCGCCCGCGGCCGGCACGGATCGCGCAGCGCGACGGGCTTCGGCGCGACCGCGGCGTGCAGGCCGAGGTAGCCCAGCGGGAGGATCACCGCGGTCGCCGCCGCGAGCGCCAGGGCCTGCGGCCGGCTCGGCCGGCGACGGGGGAGGACCGCGAGCGCGGCGAGCAGCGCCAGCGCGCCGGTCACCAGGAACGCGGTGCGAAACGCCTCGCCGACGGCGAGCACCAGCGTGTCGTCGGCGCGCGTGGCGAGGTCGGCGTAGGCCGGGCGGTCCGCGGCGGCGATCTGCGTCCGGCCCGCGGCGAGCGCGCTGCGCAGCCCCGCGCGCGGCTGGTCGTCCTCCACGCCGGCGAGCAGGCTGGGCGCCAGGCGGATCTTGTCGGCGGGCGGCAGCCGCGCGTCGAGGACCACGGCGACGCCGCGCTCCCGCGCCCGGTCGGTCGACGAGGCCAGCTGGGCGCTGACGATCGGCGCCAGGATCAGCAGCGCGGCGACGATGCCGACGTGGCGCAGCGTCAGCAGGCGCGACGCGTCGCGCGCGTCGCGCTCGGGCAGCAGGTCGCCGCCGAGGGCGGGCAGCGCCAACCCCATGCCGAGGCCGGCGGCCGCCTGCGGCAGGACGGTCCACAGCAGCCGCGCGTCCGGCAGGAAGGCGAGCGCGAGCACGCCGGCGCCGACCAGCGCGCAGCCCGCCGCCGCGCGAGCGCGCGGCGCTCCGGGGATCCGCGAGCCGACCAGGGCGCCGGCTGGGATCACGCTCACCGCGACGGCCGCGCGCAGCGGCGACACGTCCCAGCCCGCGACGAGCAGCAGGACCAGGAGGAACAGGACGGAGGTGAGCGCGGCGGAGACGAGCGCCAGCGCGATCGCAGGGCCGGGTTGCGTGCGGGGCGCGTCGGCGGGGTCGACCGCGGGCACGGGCGCGGGGCGGGGCTCCTGCCAGGCGGCCAGCGCCGCGAGCGCCGCGACCGGCGCCTGCACGTAGAAGATGGCGCGCCAGGACAGCGCCTCGGTCAGCGCTCCGCCGAGCGCCGGTCCGACCGCCGCGGCGAGCACCGCGGTGCCGAGCCAGAGCCGGCGTCCGCGCGCGCCGGCCGCGCCCTGCGGCTCGAGCAGGCCGAACGCCGCCACGAGCGCGGCGGCGCCGCCGGCCGCCTGGACGGCGCGCGCGGCCAGCAGCATGCCGAGCGAGCCGCTGACGCTGCAGACCAGCGACGCCGCCGCAAACAGCATCAGCCCGGCCGCGGCCATCCGCGGCGCGCCGAGCCGGCGCTGGAGCAGCTCGGCGGGGATCAGCGCCACGACGATCACGGCGGCGTAGACGATCAGCACCGCGGCCACGCCCTCGACCGATGTGTTGAGCTCCCGCAGCAGCTCGGGCAGGGCCAGCGTGACGACCGAGGCGTCGGCGAGCGCAAGGCCCGCGGCGACGGCGAGCAGGATGTGGCGGAACCGCATCGAGGTGCGGAGTCTGCCCGGTCCGCTCGCCGCGGGTCGCGGAACCGTCGCTCAGGCCGCCACGTCCGCCGCGCGGCCGACCGCGGGGCGCTGGCGTTGCCACGCGAACGCGGCGCCGAGCAGCAGGAAGCCGAGCGCGAGGAACGAGCCTGCACGCGCGGCGCTGTCGAGCGTGGCGAGGTCGACGAGGAAGACCTTGCCGATCGTGACCAGCAGCAGGCCGAGGCCGGCGCGGCGCACGATCGCGCGGTCCAGCCGCAGGCCGGCCACGAGTGCGCTCGCGCCGGTCACGCCCCAGAGCGCCGACAGCGCGACCTGGCCGGCGTGGAGGTCGAACGGCGTGACGACGAGCTCGGAGGCCAGCAGGAGGACGGTCAGCGCAGCGCCGCCGTACAGCAGGCCGGTGACGATGCGCTCGTCGTCCTCGTCGGGTCCGCCCAGGCCGGTGCGGGCGCAGCGCGCCAGGGCGAGCGCGAGGGCGCCGAGCACCGCGGTCGCGCCCAGCGGGTCGTCGAGGCCGTCGACGATCGCGCTGGGCGGAGCGACGAGGATCAACGCCACGCTCGTCCCCATCGCGAGGTGCGCCCATGCCGCGCCGGTGGCGACCGCTTCGCCGCTGCGGCGCCAGACGAGCGCCAGCGCCGCGCCTTCGGCGGCCCACGCGATCGCCAGCGGCACCGGGGCGAGCACGATCGCCGAGAGCCATGCGACGGCGGCGAGCGCGGTGAGATCGAGCGCGGCGCGCATCTCGCGCGGCAGCGTCGCGACGCGTGCGCCGGCGAACGACGCGGCCGCGACCGAGGCCAGCGCCAGGGCGGCCGCGCCCGCGTCGACCGAGGCGCCGCCGCCGATCAGCGCGCCGGCCGGCGCGTCGACGGTCAGGGCGTGCGCCGCGGCGAGCAGGACGTGGCCGCCGAGGCCCGCGCGGACGAAGAGGTGGTCGGCTTTGCGCTCGGGCAGCGCGCGGGCCAGGACCGCGAACGCGAGCGCGCCGACGGCGTAGCCGACCGGCAGCGCGACGCCGCTGACCGCGGCGGCGAACGCCACGTCGGCCAGCACGACGCCGAGCGACAGCGCCAGCAGGCGTAGCTCGCGCGAGACGCGCGGCACCCGGCCGGTCGTCATCCCGACCCCGAGGTGGGCGGCGGCCAGGCCGGCGAGCCAGAGGTGCGCGACGGCACTCTGGTCGTGGCCGAGCGCGACGGCGCTGCCGGCGCCCGCGAGGAAGAGCGCGTCGAGCGTGAGCAGGAACGCCGAGGCGGGCCGCAGCCCGGGCGCGGCGGTGCGCAGCTCGAAGCCGACCGCCTGCACGACGGTGAGGACACCGAAGGCGCCGAGCGCCGCGAGCGCCGCGCCGGAGGACGGGTCGCGGACGAGCCAGAGGCCGAGCTGCGGGGCGGTGACGGCGAACGCGGCGAGCGCGATGCGGTCCCAGCGCTGGGCGATCAGGACCGCCGCGGCCGGCACGGCGCAGGCGAGCAGGAGCGCGATCGTCGCGCCGTCGTAGGTGGCGCCGGCCAGCGCGGGGGCCAGCAGGCCGCCGAGGATGCCGAGCGCGGCGACGGCCTGCGAGCGCCACCGGATCGCCAGGACCGTCGCGCCGGCGCCGACCGCCAGGGCGAGGGCGATGCCGGCCGTGGCGGGGAAGAGGTCGTAGGCGCGGGTCGCGACGACGATCGTCACGTCGAGCGCGCCGATGGCCGCACCGGCGGCGGCGAGGGCGGCCTCGGCCGGCCCGCCGCGCTCGCGCAGCCGGACGCCGAAGGCGAGCAGCCCGAGCGCGCCGGCGGCGGCGAGCACGCACCGCGCATCCTCGCCGAGCCAGCCCCGCGAGACGGCGATGGCCAGGAAGAACGCGACGCCGAGCAGCAGCGCCGCACCGCCGACCCATGCGAGCACGCGTCCGCCGAGGAGATCCTCGAGGGACGCGCCGGTGAGGGCCGCGGAGCGGGGGCGAGGGAGGGCCGTCGCCGTGGCGGGGGCGGGCACCGGCCGCTCCGGGGCTGGGGCGGGCGTCGGGCGCTCCGTGGCCGCGGCGTGGGCTGGCACCGGCCCCGCGGGCGCGCTCGCCGCCCAGTCGGGGTGCACCGCCGCAAGCGAGCGTGAGCCCGTCGTCGTCGTCGCCGTCGCCCTCGCCGGTTGCCGCACGGCGGCCTCGACGCGCGCCAGCCGCGCCTCGAGGTCGTCTGCGTGGCGTTCGATCTCGTCCATCCGCTGCTCGTCAACGACCATCTCTCGCTCCTTGTCGACCACTGGTCAACAGGACGGTAACGACTTATCGACCGGCGGTCAAGAGGAGCGGTAAGATGGAGTGGTGACCGACGCCCGCGGACCCGCCTACCGCCGCCTCGACGTCGACGAGCGGCGCGCGCAGCTGATCGCCCTCGGCGAGAAGCTCTTCACCAGCTCGGCCTACTCGGAGCTGTCGATGGCGCGGATCGCCCGCGAGGCCGGCATCTCCAAGGCGTTGTTGTACCACTACTTCCCGTCCAAGCAGGCCTACTTCCAGGCCACGCTGCAGGCCGCCGCCGAGGAGCTGCGCGCCCGCACCGAGCCCGACGCGACGCTCCCGCCGGCCCAACAGCTGGAGCGCAGCCTCGACGTCTACCTCGGCTGGATCGAGGAGCACCGCGAGGGCTACGAGAAGCTGCTGATCACCGTCGGCGAGGTCCCGGAGGTCCGGGCGATGGTCGAGGAGGTCCGCTCCAGCACGGCGACCCGGATCCTCGGCGGCATCGCCGGCGAGGGCGTGGCCGTGCCGCCCGGCGCGCGGACGGCCGTCCGCGGCTGGCTGTGGTTCATGGACGGCGCGTGCCTGGACTGGATCGCGCACCGCGACCTCTCCCGCGACGAGCTGCGCGGCCTCCTGCTCGGCACGCTCTTCGGCGCGCTGATGGCGTCGGGCAGCACGGAGGTCGTCCAAGCGCTCACGGCGGCGGCGGCGACGGCCGCCGCCGACGGCTGAGCCCGAGGTCCCTACGCCACGCGGGCGAGCCGCCACGGCGTGGCGGGGTCGTCGCCGAGGGCGAACGTCCAGCGCTGCACCGTCTCGCGGTCGCTGCTCTTGCTGCCGCCGAGCACGTCGGCGGTGTCGCGGTCCTCGACGTAGCGCCGGCCGCGGAGCGTCACGGTCGCCTCCATCGTCGCGGGCTCGGCGTGCGCGTCGATGCCGGAGATCGCCAGCTGCTGGACCCGCGCCCCGCGCACGACCACGCGCGTGCGGCCCGAGCCGTCGCCGCCGTACAGCAGCGCCCTGATGGCGTCGCGGTCGGCCAGCGCCTCCAGCGCGTCGTCGGCGCCGTCGACGGCCTCGACCCACGCCCCCACGGCGCGGCGCACCGCGACCTCCAGGACGTCGGGAGCGAAGCGGCCGTCGGCCAGCGCGAGGTCCAGCGCGGCGGCGCGCGCGTCGGCGTCGAGGATCGCCGGCGCGATCTCCGCGACGGCGACGCCGCCCGGCAGCGCGCCGGCGACGGCCGTCTCCACGAGCGCCTCGTCGCGGACGCGGTCGTCGCCCCAGGGCACGGCGATCAGCTCGTCGAGCAGGTGGTGGCGGCCCTCGGCCTCGGACTCGATCGACAGCAGCCGCCAGCGCTCGCCGGGCGGGTGCAGCGTCCACCACTCCTGCATCGTGGTCGACGGGTCGGTCTGGCCCTGGCGCATGATCGTGCGGCCGTGGGCGTCGACGACGTAGTCGAGCATCGTCGCGGTGATCCGCACCACGACGCGGTCCTCGTCCTCGCCCTCGCGGTTGACCAGGCCGACGTACTCGATGGCCGGGTCGCCCGTGGGCTCGCAGCGGTTGTGCCAGCCGCGGCGCCGGAAGTCCTCCAGGCGCCGGCGCCATTCGACCATGAGGTCGGGGCCGACGATCTCCTCGAGCCCCTCCACGTCGTTGGCCGACCAGCGGCGCTGGATCTCGTGGTAGAGCTCGGTCGCCGCGGCCCGGACGTTGTCGGGCTCGAAGTCCTCGTCGTCGGTCGCGGCCTCGGCGGCCGCCAGCTCCGTGGCGCGCACGCGCTGGGCGCGGCGACCGCGGTACTTGATCGACGCGATCGCGCCGGCCATGAGGAAGAGCAGGACGACGACCACGATCAGCCCGATGAAGACGACGGAGATCCCGCCGCCCCCGCCGCCGGCCACGAAGCCGCCGCCACCGCCGCCGCCGAAGGAGCGCCCACCGCCGCCACCTCCGCCGCCGCCGAAGCCGCCGCTGCCACTGCCGCCGCGGGCGAGGATGAGGCTGGACAACAGAAAGGACATCAGCCACCCAGGGTACGGGTACACGGATGGGACCAACGTCCCATCGGGAGGAGAGCCCCCATGAGCACCGGAGCCATCATCGCGATCGTCGTGATCGCGCTCATCGTCATCGCCCTGGTCGTCTTCGTCCTGCCGCGCTCGCGTGCGCGCCAGCGGGAGCGCCAGGTCATCCGTCGCCGTGAAGAGGTCGCCGGCGCGCACCACGAGGTCGCCCAGGAGCGCCTCGCCGACGCTGACCGCGCCGAGCGCGAGGCCCGCGCCGAGCGCGCCGAGGCCGAGCTGCACGAATCGCGTGCCTCGCTGCACGAGGAGGGCCTGGCCGACGACGACCTGGCCGCCGAGCACGAGCGCTTCGTCCGCGGTCGCGAATCCGCGACCAACGACGACACGAGCATCCGCGAGCGCGACACGACGGGCTGACGGGGACCGCGGAGGCCGTCAGACGGCGCGTGCTCGCAACTCGGCGAGCGCGCGCCGCTGACGCGCGAAGACGAAGCGGACGATCCGCTCGCGCTCGCGCTCGCTGAGGTTCTCGAGGCGCAGGCCGCGCAGACCGACGTCGTCGTCGGTGCGCACGACGCGGGCGATGAGGTCGATCAGGTCCTCCTCGTCGTCGAGCTCGAAGCGCAGCCGCAGCCGGTCGCCCGACTCCAGGGCCTCGGCACCGGCGACGAGCACGCCGCCGGCGCTGACGTTGCGCACGAAGCCGTTGAGCCAGCCGACCTGGAAGCCCTCGGGGATGATCGCCGCCGGCCGCACGAGGTCGATGCGCGCGTGGTCGCGGCGCTGCTCGGGCCGCGGCGGCGCCAGCGGGACCACGGCCTGCAGGAAGTGCAGGACGTCGTCGCGGACCTTGCCGTCGGGGCCCGGCACGGCCAGCAGCGTGCCGTCGACGCGCCCGTCGCCCGCGAGCGGGACGATCGTGGCCCTGCGCCGGTGCAGGAAGCGCAGCGGCATCGCGGGCGGCTGCAGCAGCGCCAGCTCTGCCGCGCCGGTGACCACGCGGGCCACCGCGGCCTCGACGGTGACGAGCCGGGGGACGAGCACGTGGACGCGCTCCTGCCGACCCCTGCGCAGCCCGATCATCTTCTCACCGGGGTCGACCGACGCACCTGGATCTTGAGGTCAGAACGCACGAGAAGGACCACTTGCGGTAGTGGTGTCCGCGGCGGGGTATCCTGTAGGTATGGCGAAGACGCAGCGAGAGCGAGATCAGGCAGCACGAGAGGCGAAGCTCGAGCGCATCCAGGATCAGGTCACGTCCGGAGATCTGACGATCCGCACGATGACCGACGCAGAGCGCGCCAAGTGGGCCAAGCATCGCGAGGAGACCGAGCAGACGGCCAGCCCGGCCGATCGTCGCCGCGCCGCCGCGGCTCAGCGTCGCCGGCAGCGCCGCGCCGCGCGCACGCCGTAGCACGCCTGCTGGCGCGGCCCTTGCCGCCGCGCCGCGCCGCGACGGTCGCCGAGGACGCGACTGAGCGCTCTCGCCCGATCGTCCGCAAACCGGCGTGACGCCCGCGCCGGAGCTGTCCGAGCTGCCGGCTCCGCCCCCGCTGCCCGTGGCGCGCCGTAGCGGTCGCGCGCTAGGCTCGGGCGCCTCATGAAGCTCGCGACGTTCCTGCTCCCCGGCGCCGGCGCGCCGCTGGCCGGCGAGGTCCGCGGCGACGCGGTCGTCGCGTTCGCCGACGGCTCCACGGTCCTCGATCGCCTCGCCTCCGGCGACCGCGCCCCCGCCACGGGGGCCGAGCACCGCCTGTCCTACGTCGAGCTGCTGGCGCCGGTGCCGCGGCCGCGGGCGATCTTCGGCGTCGGGCTCAACTACGCCCAGCACGCCAGGGAGACCGGCATGGAGCTGCCGGAGCAGCCGATCATCTTCATGAAGCTGCCCTCGAGCGCGGCGGCGCCCGGCGGCGACGTCCACTGCCCGGCGGTCGTGCAGCGGCTGGACTACGAGGGCGAGCTGGCCGTCGTGATGGGCGCCGCCGGCGCGGTCGCCGGCTACGCGGTGGCCGACGACGTGACCGCCCGCGACCTCCAGAAGCGCGAGCCGCAGTGGACGCGCGCCAAGGGCTTCGACGGCTCCTGCCCGTACGGCCCGTGGATCACGACGGCCGACGAGGTCGAGGATCCGCACGCGCTGTCGCTGCGCACATGGGTCAACGGCGAGCTGCGCCAGGACTCCTCGACGTCGGACCTGATCTTCGGCGTGCCGGCGATCGTCGCGTTCCTCTCGGAGACCTGCACGCTGGAGCCCGGCGACGTCATCCTCACCGGGACGCCCTCGGGCGTCGGCCAGGCGATGGATCCGCCGCAGTTCCTGCAGTCCGGCGACCGCGTGCGGATCGAGATCGAGGCGCTGGGCGCCATCGAGCATCGCGTGGCCTGAGCGTCCGCCGGGCGGCCGCGAGCCGCCGCCAGGCCATGTGACAGACTGCCGCGCGATGTCACGCGCACTCCCCACGGTCCTGTCCCTCCTCATGCTCGCCGTCGCGGCTCCCGCCGCCGGTGCGGCGACCAATCCGTGGCTGGAGAAGCAGCCGCTGAACATCGCCCACCAGGGCGGCGAGGACGAGTTCCCGTCGAACACGATGTACGCCTTCGAGCGGTCGCTGAAGGCCGGCGCCGACATGCTCGAGCTCGACGTCGGGGTGACCAAGGACGACCAGGTCGTGGTGATGCACGACACGACGCTGGACCGCACCACCAACGGCAGCGGCACGATCGCCTCGCACACGCTCGCGCAGGTCGAGAAGCTCGACGGGGCGTACTGGTTCCACGCCGCCGACGACGCCTACCGCCACGACCGCCCGGCCAAGTCCTACACCTTCCGCGGCGTCGCGACGGGCAAGAAGCGCGCGCCGAAGGGCTACACCGCCGCGGACTTCCGCGTGCCGACGCTGCGCGACGTGCTCAAGGCGTTCCCGAAGACCCCGATCAACATCGAGATCAAGGGCCGGACGAAGGCCGAGGCGGTCGCCGAGTACGAGCAGAACGCCGAGGTGCTGGCCAAGCTGCTCAAGGGCTCGCCCCGCCGCGACCTGATCGTGGTCTCGTTCAAGCAGGAGGCGGTCAACCGCTTCCACCAGCTCGCCCCGAAGATCCCGCTGGCGCCGGGCATCGGCGGCACCGCCGACTGGCTGCTGGGGGGCAAGTCGCCGGGCGAGAACGTCGTCGCCTTCCAGCTGCCGATCACCTACGAGCTCAACGGCACGGTCCTGAACATCACGACGGCCGCCAACGTGGCCCACGCACACCAGGACGGCTACGCCTGGCACACCTGGCTCAGCGACGACGGCGAGTCCCCGGCGACCTGGACGAAGCTCATCGACTGGTGCGTCGACGGCGTCATGACGGCCCGTCCCGTGGCGTTCGAGAAGCTCCTGAAGTCCCACAAGCGCCCGGCGAGCTGCGCGGGGGCGTAGGGGGCGCGGCGGGGCCTCCCGGACGTCCCAGGGCGTCGAGGGACGAACGAATCTCGCTGTACGAGATTCATTCGTCCCTCGACGTGTGGTGCGGGCGGGCGCGGCCGCCTCTGCGTCGTCCGCCGCCGTCCGGGCGGTCGGGGTGGGCCTGTTGGGCGCGGTGCGACCGCGCTGGACAGGCCCACCCTGGTGCGCGAACGCGCGCGGACGACCGATCCCGCCGGCGCCCCGGCTTGCGCTGGTTCTCGTCATCGCCACCGATCCGCGGGCGCGGAACGGAGAGCGCCGGAGCGGGACGCCACCCACGCCCGCGCCAACCAGCGTCGAGGGACGACTGAATCTCGCTGTACGAGATTCATTCGTCCCTCGACGGCCCGGCGGGCGCCCGCGCACGACCACCTCGCCGGGCAGGCCGGCGTGGCGCTGGCCGACGCCCCGATGGCCGAGCGCATCGTCCGCCTCGGCGACGGCGCCTTCGTCATCACCGACCGCGGCGCCGGCCGCCTGGCCGAGCTGGGCCTCGACATCGAGGCGATTGCCCCGCTAGTGCTTGTAGATCACCTTGTCGATGAGGCCGTACTCGACGGCCTCGTCGGGCTTGAAGAAGCGGTCGCGCTCCATGTCGCTGTGGACCTTGTCGAGCGGCTGGCCGGTGTGCTTGGCGTAGATCTCGTCGATGCGGTGGCGCGTCTTGATGATCTCGCGGGCGTGGATCTCGATGTCGGTCGACTGCCCCTCGAAGCCCGACGACGGCTGGTGGATCAGGATCCGGCTGTTGGGCAGCGAGAAGCGCTTGCCGTGGGCCCCGCCCATCAGCAGCAGCGAGCCCATCGACATGGCGATGCCGACGCAGATCGTCGACACCTGCGGCTTGATGAACTGCATCGTGTCGTAGATCGCCAGCCCGGCGTAGATCGAGCCGCCCGGCGAGTTGATGTAGATCGAGATGTCCTTGTCGGGGTCCGCCGACTCCAGATGCAGGAGCTGCGCGACGATCAGGTTCGCCACCTGATCGTCCACGGCGGTGCCGAGGAAGATGATCCGCTCGTTCAGGAGACGCGAGTAGATGTCGTACTCGCGCTCGCCGCGCGCGGTGCGCTCGATCACCATCGGGACCATGGGCATGGGGCTCACCCTAGCGTCTGGTGCCGTTCAGCTCGTTGCGCAGGGCCGTTCAGGGCCGCTGAACGGCGTTCGCCGCGACGTCACGCCCTGGGTGGGCAAGGACGACAGAAAGCGGCACGCGAGCGCGGCGGGGATGGCGCGCTCTGGAGCGTTTATCGACGGACCACGGACGGACGCCTCCGCCGGACATTCCAGGCCGCACCTCTCCCACGTTCCCCGGCTCCGTCATGATGCGGGCGTCGGACGGCCCTGTCACGGAGCCGGGGGCATGGGAGACCCAGACCACCCAGCGCAGCACACCACGATCCAGCTCTCCGCCGCCCTCGCGGGCGGTGCGGAGGCGCGCGGGCGCCAGATGGCGCTCATGCAGACGGTCGTGGCGGCGGCGGACGGCGCCCTCGAGGTGCGCGCGGAGCGCGACGGGCTGCACGTCGAGTTCGCCACGGCGCGCGACGCCGCGGCGTGCGCGATCGAGCTGCAGCAGCGCATCGAGGCCGACAACCGGACCGCTGCGCTGCCCGGCGTGCTGCGGATCGCCGCCGCGGTCGAGCCCGGTCGCGACGACCGCCTCTGCGCGCTGGCCGGCGCCGGCCAGATCCTGGTCGACGTCGGGCTGTGGGAGCGCCTGCGCGGCGGCGACTTCGACGTCGGCGAGCCGCGGCGCCTCGGCGGCCCCGACTCCGCCGCGGAGATCCGCTGGAACCCGCTTCCCGAGCCGGCCGTGCCGCTCCCGGCCCGCCTGGAGGTCGCACGGCCCGCGGTGTTCGTCGGACGTGCGCGCGAGCTGACCCAGCTCGAGCCGCTGCTGTCGCGCGCCGCCCACGGCGGGCGCCAGGTCGTCCTGCTCGGCGGCGAGCCCGGCATCGGCAAGTCGCGCCTGGCGCGCGAGCTGGCCGTCGCCGCGCACGCGCGCGGGGCCACGGTCCTGCAGGGCCGGTGCGACGAGGACCTCCGCATGCCCTACCAGCCGTTCGTCGAGGCGCTCTCGCACCTCGTCGAGCACGCGGCCGACGCGGTCCTGGAGCGCCACGTCTCCGAGCACGGCGGCGAGCTCGGCCGCCTCGTCGGCGCGTTCGACCGCCGCCTGCCGGGCGCGCCGCCGCCCCAGGTCGCCGACGGCGACACCGAGCGCTACCTGCTCTTCAGCGCGGTCGCCGGCCTGCTGAACGCCGAGCAGTCCCAGCGCCCGGTCGTCCTGTTCCTCGACGACGTGCAGTGGGCCGACACGCCGACGCTGCTGCTCCTGCGCCACCTCGCGGCCGCCGACCTGCGGCTGCGCCTGACGATCGTCGCGACGTTCCGCTCGACCGAGCTCGACGACGAGCACCCGCTGGCCAAGCTCCTGGCCGACCTGCACCGCGAGCCCGACGTCACGCGCCTGGAGCTGGCCGGCCTGGAGGCGCAGGCCGTCGCGGAGCTCGCGCGCGACGCGACCGGCCACGAGCTCGACAGCGCGGGCCTCGACGCCGCGCACACCCTGCAGCGCCGCACGTCGGGCAACGCGTTCTTCGTCACCGAGATCCTGCGCCACCACGGCGCCGACCTCCTCGCCGCACCCGTGCCCGCCAGCGTGCGCGACGTCCTCGAGCGCCGCCTGCAGCGCCTCGGCGACTCCGTGCGCGAGCCGCTCGCCGCAGCGGCGGTCATCGGCCAGGAGTTCGACCTCGAGCTGATCGGGCGCATGCTGCAGGACGGCGGCGGGGTGGACGATGTCGTCGCCGCGATCGACCGCGCCGCCGACGCCGCGCTCGTCGTCGCGCCGCGCCGCCCAGGCGACCGCTACGCCTTCGCGCACGGCCTGATCGTCACCACGCTGTACGAGGGCCTCGGCCCGGGGCGCCGCGCGCGGTTGCACTGGCACGCGGCGACCGCGCTGGAGGAGCTGTACGGCGACGGGGCCGATGGTGCTCCACATCCCCGCGTCGCCGAGCTGGCGCGCCACTGGCTCAACGCCGAGCCCGCCGACCTGCAGGCCGCGCTGCGCTACACGCTGCTGGCCGGCGCGCACGCCGTCGCCCAGCTCGCGCCCGACGACGGCGTGCGCTGGTACCGGCAGGGCCTGGAGCTGCACGGCCAGCTCGACGGGGCGGAGGACATCACGCGCTTCGAGCTGCTCGTCGGACTGGGCGACGCGCAGCGCCAGGCCGGCGACCCGGAGTTCCGCGGCACGCTGCTGGAGGCCGCCGCGCTGGCGCGGCGCCTGGAGGACGGGCCGCGCCTCGTGCGCGCGGTGCTGGCCAACAGCCGTGGGTTCGTCAGCGCCTCGGGCGTCGTCGACGACGAGCGCCTGCATGCGCTGGAGGACGCGCTCACGGCGGTCGGCGAGGACGACTCCCCCGACCGCGCGGTGCTGCTGGCGACGCTTGCCGCGGAGCTGTCCTTCTCGCCCGCCGACCGCCAGCGGCGCGTCGCCCTGAGCGACGAGGCCGTCGGGCTCGCCCGCCGCCTGGACGATCCCGCCGCGCTGAGCCGCGTGCTGAGCCTGCGGTTCGTGACGCTGTGGATGCCCGACACGCTCGGCGAGCGCGTGGCCAACAGCGACGAGAACGTCGCGGCCGCGCGCCGCACCGGCGACCCGGTCGCCGAGTTCCACGCCGTGCACTGGCGCGCCGCGGCGTTCGTCGAGGCCGCGCGCCTGGCCGACGCGTGGCGCGACGTCGAGCACGAGGCGTCGCTGGCCGACCGCCTCGGCCAGCCGACGATGCGCTGGCTGGCCACCTACGACCGCGCGAACCTCGAGGTCGTCGCCGGCCGCCTGACCGAAGCAGAGCAGCACGCCCAGGAGGCGCTGCAGATCGCGACCGCCAGCGCGCAGCCCGACGCCCTGTCGTTCTTCACCAGCCAGCTGACGAACATCCGCTACGAGCAGGGCAGGCTCGCTGAGCTCCAGCCGCTGATCGCCCAGGTCGTCTCCGACAACCCGGGCATCCCGGCGTTCCGGGCCGTGCTCGCGCTCGCGTGCTGCGAGGGCGATCTCGACGACGAGGCGCGCCGCCTGCTCGGCCACGAGAACGCCTCGAAGTTCGGCGAGCTGCCGCCCGACGTCACGTGGCTGCCGGGCCTGGTCATCTACGCGGAGGTCGCCGCGCACCTGCAGGACCGCGCCTCGGCGACGGTGCTCTACGACCTGCTGCTGCCATGGGCCGGCCAGGTCGTGTTCAGCGGCGTCAGCGCGTGGGGCACGGTCGACCACCATCTCGGCGCGGTGGCCGGCGTCATCGGCGCGTACGCCGAGGCCGAGGAGCACCTGCACCGGGCCGCCGACCTCAACGCCGCGCTCCGCGCGCCGATCTGGATCGCGCGGACCGAGCTGGCGACCGCGCGCCTGCTCCTGCAGCGCGACGGGCCGAACGACCGCGAGCGCGGCCGCGCCCTGCTGGAGCGCGCCGCGGCGGCCTCCCAGCGCCTAGGCTCGGCGACCCTCGCCCGCCGCGCGGCGGGCCTGCTCGGCTACGAGCGCGCGCTCAACGCGCTGCCGGCCATGCCGGTGGGCGGCGGCAACGGGCGCGGTCTGGGCTCGGCGGCCGACCGCGCACCGCAGGGCGACCGCGACGCGGCGGCGCCCGCTTCCGCCGCCGCAAAGGCCGCGCCGTCGTCGGGCGGCACGAGCGCGACGCTGCGCCTGGAGGGCGAGATCTGGACGGTGACCGGCGCCGGCGCGGTCGTGCGGCTCAAGGACCGCAAGGGCCTGCAGTACCTCGCGACGCTCCTGGAGCGGCCTGACGTGGAGGTGCACGCGATCGACCTCGTCGGCGGGCCGATCGACGCGGGCGCCCGCGGCGCTGCGGCCACCGCCGACCGCGGCGAGACGGTGCTCAGCGACGGCGGCGACGCGGGCGAGCTGCTCGACGGCGAGGCCAAGAACGCCTATCGCGAGCGCGTCGCCGAGCTGCGCGAGGATCTCGACGAGGCCGACCGCTTCCACGACGTCGAGCGCGCCGCGCGCCTGCGCGAGGAGCTCGACTTCATCGGCGCCGAGCTGGCCCGCGCCGTCGGCCTCGGCGGCCGCGACCGCAAGGCCGGCAGCGCCGCCGAGCGCGCCCGCGTGAACGTCACGCGCGCCATCCGTGGCGCCGTCCGCGCGATCGCCGAGCACGACGCGCGACTCGGGCATCACCTCGAGCGCTCCGTGCGCACCGGCGTGTTCTGCGTCTACCAGCCGGGCCCGGGCGGGCCCGACTCTTGGCGGTTGAGGGTGGAGCGCTAGGAGACTGTGTCGCTATCGCGACTGGGGACCCACCTCCGGCGGCGACGGCTGGCCAGCGTGGGCCTCGGCCTCGCTGGCCGCCTACGGCACCCCTAGTCGCCGTTCTCGACGTCGTACCGCAGGAACACCACGCCGTTGCCGAACCGGCGCTCCGCGCGCAGCGCCAGCCCCAGCCGCATGCCCTCCGGCAGCGCCCGCGTCCCGCCGCCCACGACCACGGGTGACAGGAACAGCTGGAGCTCGTCAACCAGCCCCGCGCGGAGCGCCTCGGCGGCCAGCTCCGGGCCACCGACCGAGAGGTCGCGGCCCGCCGCGGCCTTCAGCGCGCGGACCGCGTCGGGGTCGAACTCCGGCTCGATGCGCGTGCGGGCGCTGCAGGGCGCCTCCAGCGTCCTCGAGTACACCACCTTGTCCGCGGCGCGCCAGATCTGGGCGAAGTCGCGTGCGACCGGCGTCGGGTCGTCGATGGTCTCCCACGCGACGAGCACGTCGTACATGCGGCGGCCGTAGAGGTACGTGCCGATCGGCCGCTCGAGGTCGTTGACGAAGGCGTGGACCTCTTCGTCGGGGACCGACCAGTCGAACTTGCCGTCCGCGTCGGCGACGTAGCCGTCCAGCGAGGAGATGGCCGAGAAGATCAGGCGTCCGGGCATGGTTCCGTGCTCACCCGTCGGTCGTCCCGGGCGCGCTCCAGCGCACCTGGCCGGCTTCGATGAGGAAGTCGAAGTGCATGCGCATCGCGAGCGTCACGCGCTGTTGGGGCACGATCCCGAGCTCGTCGTGCAGCGGGTGGCTGTCGAGCTGCTGGATCGTGCAGTCGTAGTCGTGCTTGAGCTGGGTCACCGTGATGTTCTTGGTGATCGCCGGCGCGACGACGACCTGCTGGATGTCGGCCCGGCGCCCGTCGGCGGTCGCGCGGATCTGCTTCAAGAACACCTGGTTGACCTTGTGGTCGTGCAGCGCCTTGCCGAACTCGACGGCGAAGTGCAGGCCCAGCTCCACCTGCGGCTCCTCGAAGAGCATGTCCTTGATCCACTCGCCGACGGTGAGGATGTCGCCGAGGGCCAGCTCGGCCTCCGACAGCTCGTCGCCGACGGGCGCCAACTCCAGCAGGCGACGGCGCTCCGGGTGCTCGTCGCCGCCGAAGTCCATGCCGAACACGTCGAGCGTGAACGGCGTGGACGCGTCGGTGGCGCCGGCGGGCATCTCCGACCAGCCCATCGTCTTGGGGTAGCCGTAGTCCTCGCGGCCCGACAGCAGCGAGATCGGGTTGTCCAACATCATGGCCGCGCAGAACATCCCGAAGTCCTGGGCCTTGAGCTCGCCGTCGTCGTCCTTGACGCGCGCGACCGGGATCCAGAAGCCCACCTGCGGCTCGCGCACCGCGCCCATGGAGTGCCACGGCTCGAGGGTCGGGCGGATCGCGCCGACGACGCCGAACGTCACGATCACGTTGTCGCCGAGCGGCCGGTAGTCCATCGCGCCGCCGGTCGGCGTCCGGAACACCTTCTGGCACAGCGCGTCGAGCTTGGCGTGGTCGGCCTTCAGGCCGAACACGTACAACGTGGTGTCGTCGCACTGCAGCGGGCCGGGCGCGGAGGCCAGCCCTCCGAACTCGACGTACGGCGGCTTCTGCGTCACGTGGTGTGCTCCATCAGTCGGATTCCAGCCAGCCTTCGGTGCCCGGCACGACGGCGGGGCTCCCACTCAGGAACTGCGCTGCGAGCCTGCCAGAGGTGACGGCGGCTTCGACGCTGCCGCCGCAGATCCCGTTGCGCGTCCAGTCGCCCGCCAGCGCGAGGTTGGTCGCGCCCGACTCGCTGGGCCGCAGCCGGAACTCGATCGAGCCGGGAGGCGTGAGCACGTAGCGCTCGCTGCCGAAGATGTTCGCGCGCCAGTACTGCGCGGCCAGGCGCGCCTCGCCGTCGCGGTCGCTCGGGTCGAAGAGCAGGCGCCAGTCGTAGCCGCCGTCGGCGGTCCTCGCGCCGGGCCAGAGGACCGTCGCGTGGTGGCGCAGGTGCTCGAGGCCGGCGGCGCGGGCGCGCTCGTCGGCCTGCTCCTGGGTCTCGCCGGCGATCTCGCGCATCGTGCCGCAGAAGTACGAGATCGACCGCACGCCGGCGCTCGCCGGCCAGCCCTCGCGCGGGAGCAGGTGGCTCATGTCGCAGAGCGTGTCCAGCGGCTCGACGTAGCCGCCGGAGACCATGCCGTCGGGCCGGAACCCCAGCTGCTCGCGGTCGGCCGTCATCCACACCTGCAACGCCTGCGTGGAGACCGTCGTGGCGTGGTCGAGCATCGCCGCGAAGCGCTCGTGTCGGGCGCGGAGGTCGCCCGACACCGGCTCGAGGGAGCCGACCGACATCGCCAGCACCACGTCGTCGAAGTGCTCGCCGACGCGCAGCTCGAGGTCGGTCGCGCCGGGCGCGGACGCGCACGCCTCGAAGGCGACGCGCTGCTCGCGGAGCGCGTGGCCGTCGGCCAGCTGGTCCCACAGCGGCTCGTGCGGCCAGCTCGCCAGCCCGCCGGGGTCGACGAGCAGCGGCCGGTACTCGCCGTCGGGCCGGGCCTGCTGGCGGATCGTCAGCCGCTCGACGAGTTTGCCGTCGGGCGAGAGGCCGATGCCGGTGACCTCGTGGAAGAACTCGAAGCGTACGCCGCGGGCGCGCAGGGCCTCGTACATCGGCGCGAAGATCGCGTCGCCCATCCCGGCCTGCATCTTCCACATCAGCGAGCCGCGGTACCCGAGGCACATGCGCAGCATCGCCTGCAGCGCCTTGCCGGCCGCCAGGCACGGCTGGTCGCGATCGCCGTCGCGGTAGGCGAAGCACAGCTGGTAGAACGCGCGCAGGATCGGCGACTGCGCCAGCGTCTCGGGCTTGGCGTCGTGGCGGGCCAGCCAGGCGGTGAACTCCTCGCCGTTGACCTGCGCGAAGCCGCCCTGGTCGAGGTCGTCGAGCTCGTCGACGAGGATGCCGCGGAAGACCGTGGAGGTGAGGTCGAAGGTCATGGCATAAGGGTCGCCGTCGGTGATCTTCCACACGACGTCTCGCAGCAGCCGCAGGAAGCGGCAGACGATCGGCTCCTCGCCGTCCTCCTCGTCGGCGCCGAGGTGCAGGATCGGGCGGGCGAAGCGCAGGAAGCCCTCGAAGAGGTCGCCGAGGTCGAGGTGGTCGTCGTCGCCGCCGAGGAACTGCTCGAGCGCCAGCAGGAACCCGTCGACGAACTTGTCGAGCGTCTTGAGCCGCAGCGAGGCGTGATCCGGCGGCTCGACGACGCGGAGCAGGTGGATCGCGTCGCGCATCAGCGAGTGCAGCGTCGGCGGCTCCGACGCGATGCCGGGAACGCCCTCGTTGGTGGGGAAGTGGAAGTGGCGCGCGATCCACTCGTCGTCGTCGGTGTCGTCGAGCAGGACGACCTCGTTGGTGCCGTGGAACGCGTCCTGCCACGTGCGCAGCGGTGCGCCGGCCGGCCGGTCGAGCTCCTCGTAGGCGCGCCGGATGACGTCGAACGCGTTCTCGTAGAACCCGAACCACACGTGCAGCCCGTGCTCCTCGATGCGCTGGGCGCCGGCTTCGAGGCGGCGGCCGCTGGCCCCCTTGCCGCCGCAGCGCCAGCCGAGCTGGTGCACGGTCACCTCGTAACGCTCGCGCAGCTCCGGCGTGGCGGTGAGCTCGAACGCGGCGGTCAGTCCGCCCGCCCCGCCGCCGAGGATCGCCACACGCCGTCGTTCACTGGACCCCATGAGGTCGGCGACCGTAGTCGACTCCGGCGCCGGAAACAACCACTCGGAGGTTCGGACCATAGGCGGGTGCACCGGCGAGGGGCCCGCGTCCGGTCCCGTTCGCCCACTCGACGAACGTCGTTCCGTCGCGACGAACGCCTAGGGGGTGCACGGAGCCGCAGAACCATGCTGGAGAGCGCAACCATGACCACGAACATCGTCGTACCCGCAGACGGCTCGCCCGCCGCTGAGGCGGCAGCCTGGTACGCCGGCGCCGTGGCGGAGGCGCGTGGCGGCACGGTTCACGTCGTGGCGGCATGGGAGCCGCCGGGCGCCCGCGCACAGGAGCTGGCACGGACGCTGGGTCGTCGGGCCGAGGTGGACGCCGTTCTGGCGGACGTCCAGGGGGCACTCAGTGCTGCAGGCCTGACGGTCAACGGCCACGTCCGCCGGTGCGGGCTGGTCGCGGCCCTGTGCGCGGTCGCCAGCGAGCACGACGCCGAGCTCATCGTGGTGCCCGCGGGATGGACCTCGCTGGCCCGCGAGCTGCGCTGGCGCGCCTCGTGCCGCGTCGACATGCTCGTCGTGGACTCCGGCCGGCACCCGGGCTTCCGCCCGTTCCCGGTCGCGATGGCGCGGTAGCGCCACCCCGCACCACGCGCCCGCCGCCGGCGGTCGTCGCCGAGCGGATGAGGATGTCGCCCGGCGACGAGCGCCGGTGGCGGGAGCGGGGTGCATCGTGGTGGCGTGCGCCCTCCAGCGCGTGCGGCACGGCGCGCGGGAGGCCGGAGAAGAAGTCCTCGTCGGCGGCGATCACCGCCGCGAGGCTCCTTCCGGAATCGTCGCGCTACGGTGCCCGGCAGTGACGACCGCCACGGCGCAGGGGCTTCCCGGCCTCGGTCGCGTTCCCCCGATTGGGCTCGTGCTCACCGGGGTGACGTCGATCCAGTTCGGCGCGGCCCTCGCCGCGACGATGTTCGACGACCTCGGCGCGGCCGGCACGTCGGTGCTGCGCCTGGCGTTCGCGGCGCTGGTGCTGATGGTCCTGTGGCGCCCGCGGGTGCGCGGGCGCGGGACGCAGGAGCTGCGGCTGGCCGCGCTCTTCGGCCTGACGCTTGGGGCGATGAACCTGTTCTTCTACGAGGCGCTGGACCGCATCCCGCTCGGCGTGGCGGTGACGATGGAGTTCGCCGGCCCGCTCGGCGTGGCCGTCGCGACGTCGCGCCGCCGCCTCGACCTGGTGTGGGCCGCCCTGGCGGCGCTCGGCATCGTCCTGCTCTCCAACCCGTTCGGGGGCGACGGCCTGGATCCGGTCGGCGTCGCGCTCATCCTCGCCGCCGCCGCGTGCTGGGCGGCCTACATCCTGATCGCACAGCGCGCCACGCACGTCTTCGACGGCAGCGAGGGCCTGGCGCTGGCGATGGTCGTCGCGGCGCTCGTCCCGGTGATCCCCGGCGTCGCCGAGGCGGGCACGGCGCTGCTGAAGCCCGAGCTGCTCGCCATGGGCGCGGCGGTCGCGCTGCTCAGCAGCGTCATCCCGTACAGCCTGGAGACCGAGGCGCTGCGCCGCCTGCCGGCGAACGTCTTCGGCGTGCTCATGAGCCTCGAGCCCGCCGTGGCCGCGCTGGCCGGCTTCCTGATCCTGAGCCAGGCGCTGAGCGCCCGCGACCTGGTGGCGATCGCGCTCGTCGTGGCCGCCAGCGTGGGCGTCTCGCGGACCGCTCCGGCCGCCGCCGAGGCCTGACGGCGAGTCGTTCGGGCGCGGTCGGGGATACTGCCCTCACAACTGGTGCTTCCCCTCAACCTGCCCAATGTCCTCACCGTGGTGCGGATCCTCCTCGTGCCCGTGTTGGTCGTGGCCCTGCTGGGCGAGACGGGCAACGACCTGCTGGCGGCGATCGTCTTCGCTCTCGCGTCGGCCACCGACGCGATCGACGGCTACCTCGCCCGCGCCCGCAACTCGATCACGACGTTCGGCAAGCTCATGGACCCGATCGCCGACAAGCTGCTGGTCGTCGGCGCGCTGTTCGCGCTCGTGTCGCTCGACCGCCTGCAGGCGTGGATCGCGATGGTCATCGTCACGCGCGAGCTGGCGGTCACGGTCACGCGCATGGCGGCCACCGCACAGGGCGTGATCATCCCGGCCGCCGGCTGGGGCAAGATCAAGACGGTGTTCCAGGTCGCGGCGATCTTCTTCCTGATCGCCTTCGACCCGACGCCCCTGTGGGTCGACCTGCTCGTCTACGTCGCGGTCGCGGTCACCGTGATCTCGGGGATCGACTACTTCTTCGGGCTGCGCCGCATGCTGCGCGAGGCCGAGGAGCGCCGGCACCGCGCCAGCGTGCCCGAAGGCGAGGTCGAAGGCTAGGCGGTGACGGCGGGCGGCGAGCCGGCGCCCTCGCCGGTGAGCGCCCGCAGCGCGTCGCGGGCCTCGAGGCGCTCCAGCGCGGCGACGGCGTCGGGGTGGAACTGTGCGCCGGCGTGGCGGCGCACCTCGGCCAGCGCGGCCTCGAGGGTCATCGGCGCGCTGTAGACCCGCGCGCCGGTCATGGCGTCCCAGCCGTCGGCGAGGGCGAGCAGCCACGCGCCCTCGGTGATCTGGTCCTCGATCAGGCCGTCGGGGTAGCCGCGGCCGTCGTGGCGCTCGTGGTGGCCGCGGACCCACGCGACCTGCTCGACGTCGAGGACGCCGGCGACGATCCGCGCGCCGAGGTCGGCGTGGCGCTTGATGACGTCGTACTCCTCGTCGGTCAGCCGTCCGGGCTTGCTCAGCACGGCATCCGGCACGCCGATCTTGCCGACGTCGTGGACGAGCGCCGCGTCGTGCAGGCGCGCGACGTCGGCCGGACCCCAGCCCGCCTCGCCGGCCAGCTCGGAGGCGAGCGCGGCGACGCGCTCGGAGTGGCGGATCGTCGCCGGGTCCTTGGCGTCGATCGCCTTGGCCAGCGCGCCGAGCGCGGCCAGCGCGCGAGCGTGCTCCAGGCGGTCGGCGCGCTCGTCGGCCGACAGCTCCTCGACGACCTGGGGGCTGTAGGGGATGCACGCGTCGCGGCCGTGCGCCTTGGCCCAGTAGAGCGCGCCGTCGGCGAGGCGCAGCAGATCCTCGGGCTCGGTGGCCTGCGTGAGGTCGCACACCCCGGCCGACAGCGTCATGACGCCGGCGTGCTGGAACGGCGCGGCGGCGACCGCGCGGCGCACGCGCTCGGCGGCGGCGTGCGCGGCGTCGCCGCCGACGCCCGGCATGAGCAGCGCGAGCTCGTCGCCGCCGATGCGCGCGACGATCTCGCCGGTGCGCGACGCGGCGGCCATGCGGCGGGCGGTCTCGGCCAGGACGGCGTCGCCGCCGACGTGGCCGAGCGCGTCGTTGACCTGCTTGAAGCGGTCGATGTCGAAGACGGCGAGGGCCAGCTCGCGGCCGTGGCGCTGCGCGGAGGCGACCTCCTCGCGCAGCCGCTCGTGGAAGGCGCGGTGGTTGACGAGGCCGGTGAGCTGGTCGGTCGTGGCCTGCGCGACCAGTCGCGCCCGGGCGTCGGCGTTGGCGATGGCCATGCCCATCAGCTCGGCGAAGCGCTGCAGGCGCAGCTCGGCGTCGGCGGGCAGGTCGTCGTCCCGCGTGGTGCAGACGATCAGCGCCCCCCACAGGCGTGCGTCCGTGACGATCGGCGCTGCGACGCGCTGCGTGTAGGGCGGCATCGTCAGCTGCGCCGCGCCACGCTCGTCGAAGCGCTCGGCGACGCCGGTGCGGCGCAGCCGGTCGATGGCGCTGCCGGGCGCGATGCGCGAGAGCGGAGGCAGCGGCGGCGTGTCGACGCCGTCGGCCCGGCCCTGGCCGAGGCAGCGCACGACGTCCGAGCCGGGCTGGAACGAGACGACGACGCCCACGTCGAGCGCCATGAGGCCGGCGACCTCGCGACCGGCCTGCTCGGCCACGTCGTGCGGCGTCGCGCCGCCGGCGACGGCGGTCGCGACGCGCCGCAGCGCCGCGGCCTCCTCGGACAGGCGGCGGTGGTCGTCGAGCATCTGGCGCCGGTCGGTCGTCAGCGCCGAGAGCAGGTAGAGGCAGGCGGAGATCATCACCGCGAACGTCTGTGCGTGCAGCACGTCGGCGTCGCCGCCCACGGCGAGGGGGCCGGCGCCGTCGGCCGTCAGGCGCACGGCGATGATCGTCAGGCCCGCCGAGGTGAGCGACACGGTCAGCGTCGAGGCGCGCAGGACGAGCCAGACACCGATCGGGATCAGCAGCCAGATCTGGCCCTGCGGGTGGCGGAAGACGAGCTCGGCGGTCCCGAGCATCGTCGCGGCCGCGAGGACGTCCTCGGCGACGCTCAACGGTCGCAGCCGAGGCAGTTGGCGCCCGACGGCGAGCAGGATCGGCGTCACCAGCAGGATGCCGGTCACGTCGCCCAGCATCCAGCGCAGGACGGCGGTCCCCCAGTCGGGCCCGAGCATCTCGCCCTGCAGCCACAGGGTGGACTGCCCGATCACGGCGCTGGCGGCCGCGCCGGCGAACAGCGCGACGATCGCGGCGAAGCGCCGCACGTCGCCACGCTGGACGGGGCGCACGAAGCGGTCGATCAGCAGGACGCAGACGACGGCCTCGACGGTGGGCGCGATCGAGCCGCCGATCGCCGCGACCAAGCCGTGGTCGCCCGTCACCTTGGCCGCGAAGGCGCCCAGCAGGACGCCCGGCCAGAGGCCGATGCCACCCCGCAGCAGGGCCGCGAGCGCGATGCCCGCGGCCGGCCACACCGCGACCACGCCGCTGCGCAGCGGCGTCGCGAGCGCCAGGCGCGTCGCGAGCGCGTAGAGGACCGCCACGCCGATCACGCGCAGCAGGCCCCGTGGGAGACGGGACGTCACCTCCCGGGCGTCGGCACCTGCGGGCCCGCCTTGAGGCGCGGGGTCAGGCCGAGAGCGCTCGGGGAACACTGGCCCAGAGGGCCAGGTTCCCTTGCGGGTGTTCGCCCAGGGGGCGAAACCCGCGGCGGATCAGGGACCCACGCTCCTACGCGCGCCCGTCCAGCCACTCGCGCATGCTCGTGTGCCGCTCTGCGTGCACGCCGGAGTCCAGCTCCCGCGTCAGCTCGCTCAGCACGCCGAAGCGCTCGGCCACGACGTTGTGCTGATGGATCGTCTCCAGGTTCTCCTGGCGCGCGGAGACGAAGGCACGCGGATCCAGCTCGGGCAGCTGGTCGGCGACGCCCTTGATCATCTCGCGCACGCAGTCCTCGACGAACCGCGGCCGGCGGTGGGCCTTCTCGACGACGGCGCCCTCGTCGGAGCGCTTCATCATCTCGTAGATCTCCGAGGACATCGAGTCCTCGACGATCCGCAGCAACGTGGAGGCGTCGATGTCGGTCGTGCAGTCCTCGGGGCAGCCGATGTAGAGCGTCCCGAGGCCCCGCTGGTTGTGCGTCGCCACGGGGACGTGCTCGAAGATCCGCTCGATCTGGTCGTCGTCGAAGCCGTCCGCGGTCAGACGATGCCGTGCCGCTCCGGCAACCAGCTGCTGGGCGCACGGGCACGCGGTGATGCCCTGGGCGGCGACGCCGACGAGCCGGCGCGTGCCGGTCTCGGTCGCCACGGCGGTCCCGAAGAGCGTGTAGAGCTCCTGCGTCTGGATGCCGCTGACCGGCGCCGGCTTGTTCTCGGGGTAGCGCGCGGCGATCGTCACCTCGGCCCGCTTGGCGTCCTGTCGCTCGCGCACGACCTCGGCGATCCGCTGGGCCAGTTCTTCGGCCCGGAATGCGGAGCTTCCGAGGATCACTTCGCCGATGACGTCGTTGACGGTCTCCTCGAAGCGCGACATATGGGCGCCCTTCTGCTGCGGTCCGAGGTCGATGAAGCACTCGAGCTTGGCCCAGTAGAGCTCCTCTCGACCCTCACGCGAGATGCGGATGACCTTCTCGACGCCGGTGACCCCGACGCGGGACAAGGACACGTGCACGGTGGGTCGCTGAGCCTGGACGTCCGGGGAGGCTTGCGGGCTGAAGGTCGGCTGCATGACCCGACTCAGCCTATCGGCCCCACTTTTTGGGATTCCCAGCTCGTCGTAACCTGTGCTAACAATCCCGTCGTCGGCTACGAGTCCCTCGAAGAGGAATCCATGGCTCAGCCTCCTGCGGCGGTCTCCGTCGCACTTGCACCTCGGGGTGCGTTCCGAATTTGAAGTGGGGAAGAGAGAGGGGTCCCGGCACGGATGTGCCCCGACCCGGGAACGACGTCCACAAGGATTGGGTTGAGCACCAAGACCGACGTTCTGCTGGCTGACGAGGCACCGATCGCGGAGCTGGACGAGCTCCGCACGCTCATCCAAGAAGGGCATGAGCGCGGGTTCCTCACGATCGAGCAGATCACCACCACGCTCGAAGAGGTCGAAGTCACCAAGGAGCAGCTCTCCGAGCTGCACCAGCACCTCGACGAGCAGGGCATCTCGATCGTCACGGCCGACGGCAAGCCCGTCACGTCCGAGAGCGGTCGCGCGGAGGCTGCGGCGCTGGAGCGCCAGTCGCCCACGCCGGCCGAGACCCGCAAGAAGCCCGAGATCGACCTCACGGTCGAGCCGAGCCTCGACTCGCTGCGCCTGTACCTGCGCTCGATCGGCCGCGTCGCGCTGCTGACCGCCGAGCAGGAGGTGTCGCTGGCCAAGCGCATCGAGCGCGGCGACATGGGCGCCAAGCAGCAGATGGTCGAGGCCAACCTCCGCCTCGTCGTCTCGATCGCCAAGGGCTACCTGGGCCGCGGCCTGACATTCCTGGACCTGATCCAGGAGGGCTCGCTGGGCCTCATCCGCGCCGTCGAGAAGTTCGACTACCGCCGCGGATACAAGTTCTCCACGTACGCCACGTGGTGGATCCGCCAGGCCGTGACACGTGCGATCGCCGACAAGGGCCGCACCATCCGGATCCCGGTGCACATGGTCGAGAAGCTCAACAAGGTCGTGCACGTCGAGCGCCAGCTCGTGCAGTCGCTCGGCCGCGAGCCGTCGCCCGAGGAGATCGCCGGCGAGCTCGACTGCACGGCGCGCGAGGTGCGCGACATCCTGCGGATGAGCCAGCAGCCGATCTCGCTCGAGAAGCCGATCGGCGACGAGGAGGAGTCCGAGCTGGGCGACTTCGTCGAGGATCAGACCGCCGAGTCGCCGTTCGAGCTGGCGGCGGAGAACTTGCGCAAGGAGAACGTGCATCGCGCCCTGGCGGCCCTGCCGCAGCGCGAGCGCGAGGTGATCGAGATGCGTTTCGGCCTGACCGGTGGCCGACCGCGTACCCTTGAGGAGGTCGGCCGCGCGTTCAACGTCACGCGCGAGCGGATCCGTCAGATCGAGAACCACACCTTGAAAAAGCTCGAGTCGCTCCCCGAGGCCCAGCGCCTTAGGGACGCCTCGTAGTCCGGGGAATTTTCCCGGAGGAGGAGAGGGGTCAGAGGGGCGCGCTGGGGAGCGCGCCCCTCACTTATCTGGAGGGCCGCGCGCGGGCTCAGCCGGCGTGCGGCCGGCGGAAGGCGGCCATCGCGAGCGCCTGCTTGCAGTCGCCGTACTCGGCGCCCTGGCCGGCGCGCTCCAGCGCGCTGGTGATCAGCGAGTACGGGTAGGTGCCGTCGATGGCGCCGTCGTAGCAGTCCTGGTGCAGCGCCTGGCTCGTCGCGGCGGCCGCCGCGACGGCGTGGTGGTCGGCGGCCGCGTCGTGGGCCGAGGGCGTCTGCGGGCTGCTCGCCTGCGGCGGCGCGGCCTGGGTCGCGCGGACGTGCGCCACCTGCGCCGCCGCGGGGCGCTGCGCGGTCTGACGCTCGACGGGCGCCTTCTCGGCCGGCCCGGCGATCATCGGCAGCGAGCCGGCGACGACGACGGCGGCGCAGGCGACCTTCGGCGTGGCGGTGGCGGCGACGGGCTCCCAGAAGCTGGTGGCGCGCTCGAGCAGGCGACCGATCAGCGGCAACGGCAGCCAGCCGGCGACGCGGCGTCCGTCGCGGGCCTGCTTCAGGCCCTGGCGGGCGCGCACGAGCAGCGACTTCACGGCGGGGACGGTGACGTCGAGCTCGTCGGCGATGTCGGCGTAGCTGCGGCCCTCGAGCTCGCGGAGGACGAGCGCGGAGCGCTGCGTGTCGGGCAGGCGGCCGACGTCGGCGACCAGGCCGCGCACGCCCATGCTGCGCTCGACGGCCGCCTGGGCGTCTTCGGCGGCCGGATGGGCGTGGTCGGCGAGCTCGACGACGGGGTGGCGCCGCCGGGCCGCGGTCAGGTCCAGCGCGCAGTTGCGCGTGATGCGGTGCAGCCACGCGCCGGGCGCCTCGGGCCGGCTGCCGTTGCGCAGCGCGCGCACGGCCCGGACCATCGCCTCCTGCACCACGTCCTCGGCATCCGCGGTGCCGCCGCCGACGAAGCCGCGGGCGAAGCGAACGAGCCGCCGGCGGTACCGCGCGTCGAGCGCGGAGAACGCGTCGTCGCTGCCGGCGGCGACCAGCCCGACGAGCGTGTCGTCGGCCATGGCGGCCAGCATCGTCGGCGGCAGCGCCGGGGGAGGGGCATCGAGGGCGGCCATCGAGGAGTAGACGGTAGGACGAGGCGGAAGGTTGCGGCGCAGGTCGCTAAACTTCGCCGCCGCTTGGCGGGATACCCGAGCGGTCAAAGGGGCCTGACTGTAAATCAGGTGGCTACGCCTTCGAAGGTTCGAATCCTTCTCCCGCCACTGTCGTCGTCGCGCTGGTTGCGACAACGACCGGATGGCGGGCGCATCGGCCGGCGACCGTGTACTACTAGGCTGCCGGACATGGATACTCCTCCACTGCCCCCGATGAGCCTCGCGGAACGTGTCGGATCGCTCGCCGACGCAGACGACCCTTGGACGACGTTCGATCTTCACGGAGCCGGCGCGCGCGCCGCGATCGAAGCAGCGCTCGGCGAGGACTGGACGTGGGAGGGCAAGGCGGTGCTGGACTTCGGCGCCGGCATCGGGCGCACGCTGCGCCACTTCGTGCCCGAGCTGGAGATCGCCGACTTCCATGCCTGCGACATCGACGTCGAGAGCGTCCAGTGGCTGCAGCAGAACTTCCCCGCGGTCCAGTCGTTCACCAACGAGGAGATGCCGCCGATCGATCGGCCGGCTGAGACGTTCGACGTGATCTACGCGGTCTCCGTCTTCACCCATCTCCTGGACTCGTGGGCGGAGTGGCTGCTGGAGATGCGCCGGCTGCTCAAGCCCGGCGGTGTGCTGGTCGCGTCGTTCATGACCGCGGCAGACTACGACTGGCTTCCCGGCACGCCGTACGACGATGAACGCATGGGCATGTTCGGCTGGGCTGCGGGCCAGCCCTGGGACAAGGGCGGGCCGATGGTCATGCACTCGCCCTGGTGGATCACCGAGCACTGGGGCCGGGCGATGGATGTGGTCCGGTTCGTTCCGAGCGGGGAGGGCGACCCGTGGTTCATCCATGGCCTCGCGGTGCTCCGGCACCCCGGCACCCCGGCCCCCGCGGTGACCGATCTCGCGCCGCCCGGTGATGATCCGCGGGAGGCGGCGGCGTTGTCGCACAACCTCGACTTCGTGCAGCGCGAGGCCGGTCGCCTGCGGTTCGACCTGGAGTGGCTGCTGGACGAGAAGACACGCTTGGAGCGCGAGGCTGCCGCCCGGACCACCCCCGGGAACGACGAAGCGTCCCGGCCGGGCGGCGCGCTCGGCGTGCTGCGCCGACTTCGGCGGTGACGGGCGCGCCCTCATCGGGCGCTCATCTGGCTGCCCTACGGTTGCGCGGTGGCCCGTGCTCACACGGTGCTCGCGCGCGTGCCCACGCGCGTGCGCGTCACCCTCGCCTTCGTCGTCGTCATGGCGGTTCTCCTGGGCGCGCTGGGCATCTTCCTCTATTGGCAGCTCGGTGCGACGCTCAACGCGACCATCGACAGTGGCCTGCGCTCGCGCGCCGGCGACGTCAGCGCGCTGATCCAGCAGGCCGACTCCGGGCTGGCGCAGGCGGGCCGCAGCCCGTTGACCGAGCAGGGCGAGGGCTTCGCCCAGATCCTGGATCCCCGGGGCGCCGTCGTCGACGCCTCCCCGCCGTTGCGCCACCAGGCGCTGCTCAGCCATGCCGAGCTGGCCCGCGCCGCGCGCGGAACGTTGGTCGTCGAGCACGCCACCTCGCCGATCGAGCCCGATCGGGTCCGGCTGCTGGCCACGCCGGTGCAGGCCCAGGGACGGCGCCTCGTCGCCGTGGTCGGCGCGTCGCTGGAGAGCAAGGAGGAGGCGCAGCGCAACCTGCGCCGGCTGCTGCTCATCGGCGGGCCGGTGGCGCTGCTGCTCGCCTCGCTGGCGGGCTACGGCGCGGCGGCAGGAGCCCTGCGGCCCGTGGAGCTCATGCGCCGTCGCGCGCAGGAGATCCACGCCGGCCGGCCGGGGCGGCGGCTGCCGGTGCCGCCGTCGCGCGACGAGGTCGGCCGCCTCGGCGAGACGCTCAACGACATGCTCGACCGGCTCGAGGACGCGTTCATGCGCGAGCGCCGGTTCGTCAGCGACGCGAGCCACGAGCTGCGCACGCCGCTCGCGATCCTGCGCGCCGAGCTGGAGCTCGCGCTCCGCGACGCCGACGACGTCGAGGGCTTCCGAGCGGCGGTCGGGTCGGCGGTCGAGGAGACCGACCGGCTCGTCCAGCTGGCCGAGGACCTGCTCGTCCTCGCGCGCTCCGACCAGGGGCGGCTTCCCGTCCGGCGCGAGGACGTGCCGGCGTCGCACCTGCTGGACGCCGTCTCCCGGCGCTACGGCAGCCGAGCCGATCAGCACGGCGTGTTGCTGACGGCCGTCGCGGCGGACGGCCTCGTGCTCGACGCCGACCGGCTGCGGCTGGAGCAGGCGCTCGGCAACCTGGTGGACAACGCCCTGCGCCACGGCGCCACGGCCGTCACCGTCGACGCCATGCCGGGAGAGGACGGCGGCGTCGAGCTGCACGTGCGCGACGACGGGCACGGCTTCCCGGAGGGGTTCGAGGGCCGTGCGTTCGAGCGCTTCAGCCGCGCCGATCTCGGACGCACGGGCGGCGGCGCCGGCCTCGGCCTGGCGATCGTGCAGGCGATCGCGCGCGCCCACGGCGGTCGGGCGCACGCCCGCAACCGGGCGGGCGGCGGCGCGGACGTGTGGATCGCCCTGCCGCCGCCCTAGCTCCGCCGGCCAGGAGCGTGGGTCCCCAACCCGCCGCGGGTTTTGCCCCCGGGCGAAGACCCGCAAGGGAACCTGGCCCTCTGGGCCAGTGTTCCCCTAGTTCTGGCCCTGCTGCTGCGTGTCGGCGTTGGCGTTGCCGGTGGCCTCGTCGGCGTGGCCGCCGGGGCCGTCGCTGTCGGTGGCCGACTCGGTGCCGGGCGCCTCGTTGGCGTCGGGCGCCTCGTTGGCATCGGCCTTGTCGTTGGCGTCGGCCTTGTCGTTGGCGTCGGCCGGGTCGTTGGCCGACTCGGGAGCGTCGGCCGGCGTGGTCGACGGTGCGGGAGTGGCCGCCGCGGGCGGCGTCGTGCTGGACGCGTTGTTCTGCGCGACGGCGATGCCGCCGACGCCGAGCGCCGCGAGCACGGCCGCCAGGCTGGCGGTCACGGTCTTGTGGTGGAACTTCTCGAACATCGGCGTTGCTCCTTGGTGGGGGGATGGGACGCCCCGGACCATAGGAACGGCCGATGAGCTGGACGTGAGGCCGGCTCGGCGACCCTCATGCAGCGCTCATGTGCCGGCGCGACACTGCTTGGCGTGCGCGTGCTGGTCGTCGAGGACGAGGTCAAGATGGCGGGCCTGATCCGGCGCGGGCTGCGCGCCGACGGCATGGCGGCCGACGTGGCGATCCGCGGTGAGGACGCTCTGTGGATGGCCGGATCCACCGACTACGACGTGATCGTCCTCGACGTGATGCTGCCCGATCTGGACGGCTTCAAGGTCTGCCGGCGGCTGCGCGCCGACGGGGTCTGGGCGCCGGTGCTGATGCTGACCGCGCGCGACGCGATCGAGGATCGTGTGCAGGGCCTGGACAACGGCGCCGACGACTACCTCGTCAAGCCGTTCTCGTTCGCCGAGCTGTCGGCGCGGCTGCGGGCGCTGGCGCGTCGCGGGCCCATCGAGCAGCCCACGGTGCTCCGGGCGGGCGACCTGCACCTGGATCCTGCGGCGCGCCGGGTCTGGCGCGGCGACAGCGACATCTCGCTGTCGCCCAAAGAGCTGGCGCTGCTGGAGACGTTCATGCGGCGGCCCGGGCAGATCCTCGATCGCTTCCAGCTGCTGGAGCACGCCTGGGACTACGAGTACGAGAACCGCTCCAACGTGATCGACGTGTACGTGCGCTACCTCCGGGAGAAGGTGGACCGGCCCTTCGGCGTCGACTCCATCGAGACCGTGCGCGGCGCCGGCTACCGCCTGCGCCCCGACGGTGGGCGCGGTCCGGGGCCCGGCTGACGGGGCACGTACCGGCTGCGCATCCACTAGATGTCGAGGACGACGGCCAGGGCCGTGAGGATGCCGAGGGCGATCGTGAGGCCGCCGATGAGGCCCATCGCCCCCTGGTCGGGCGAGACCCACCGGCCCTCGTGGATGGCGCGGTCGACCTCGCGACCGCGCCGCAGGCCGTAGGCCACGATCAGCACGCCCAGCACGCCGTAGCCGGCGCCGAGGGTCACGAACGGCCAGGACGCGCCGCCGTGGCCGAGGTCGGGGATCACCTTCCCGACCGCGAGGGCGACGGCGGTCGCCGTCAGGCCCGTGCGCAGCCACGCGAGCACCGTCCGCTCGCTCGCCAGCCACGTGCGCCGCGAGGCGTCGCCGTCCTGGTCGAACCGTTGCGGCTGGGGGCTGGGCGGTGGTGATTGCGCCTCGGGCGGCTCCCTCGACATGGGCGGGACGCTACCGGCCGCGCGTCCGTCGCCTGCCGGCTGGCCGTGCTCGGTGCATCGCGGCTTAAGAAATTGCGGCTAGAGTGCGCGACTGCCCATGACCAGAACCCGCCACATCGCACTCTCGCTGAGCGTTCTGTCCCTCGCCGCAGGCGTCGCCGCCGGCTGCGGCGGCGGCAGCGCCGACGGCTTCCGGAAGGACGGCTCCAAGATCGACGGCGATCCGTCGACCACGCTCCCCGCGGAGCTCGCGTCGACGAAGTCGACCGTCAAGCAGCGCGCGCCCGGCGCGCCGCTGCCCGTCCAGACGAACGTCACGGGCGTCAGCACCGACCTCTCCGCCAAGCCGAAGACGCCCAAGGCCACGGGCACCGCGCCCAAGGATCTGCAGGCGTCCGACGTCGTCACCGGGACCGGCGCCGCCGCCAAGGACGGCGACAAGGTCAGCGTGCAGTACGTGGGCACGCTCTTCGACACCGGCAAGCAGTTCGACGCCTCGTGGGACCGCGGCAAGAAGCCGTTCGACTTCACGATCGGCCAGGGCCAGGTCATCGCCGGCTGGGATCAGGGCGTCCCCGGCATGAAGGTCGGCGGCCGCCGCGTCCTCGTGATCCCCGCCGACCTCGCCTACGGCGCGGCCGGCTCGCCGCCCACGATCCCGGCCAACGCGCCGCTGGTGTTCGTGGTCGACCTGAAGAAGATCGGCTAGGCCGGCTCCGCGCTCTGCGGCACCCGCGCGCCCGTCCCTGCAGGGCTGGCGCGCGGACCGTCGCGGTGGGACCATGGACCCCACCGCGATCAAAGGAGTTCCCTTGCCCACGGAGTCCTCCCCTACGCGCGTGCTGGTGGTCGCCCACCGCACCGCAGCAACCCCGGCGCTGCTCGATGCCGTGCGCGCGCGAGCGGCCCGCGGCCCGAGCCGGTTCACGCTCCTGGTGCCCAACGTGGCCCACGGCCTGCATCGCGTCGTCGACGCGGAGGACCAGGACGACGACGAGGCCATGGCGGTGCTCGAGCTGGCGCTGCCGCTCCTCGAGGACGCGGCGGGCGCGCCCGTCGAGGGCATGATCGGAGATCCCGAGCCACTGAACGCGGTGCAGGACGCGGTGAACCTGCACGGGTTCGACGAGATCATCATCTCCACGCTGCCCAAGCGGGTGTCGCGGTGGATGCGCCTGGACCTGCCGCACAAGGTCGGCGGGCTCGGCCTGCCGGTGACGACGGTGACGGCCAAGGAGCGGGAGGTCGCGGGCGCCTGACGGTTCCCGGCGTCCTGGACGGACTCGAAAGGTTTCCCTCCCGTCCGTACAATCGCCCCGTGCCGTTCGGGAGGGCGGCGGAGCGAATGAACAACGGCACAAGGGTCAGGGTGTACGTCGCTGATGACCATCCCGTCTTCCGGGACGGCGTCGTCCTCGCGCTGAAGCGGCGCCCGGACTTCGAGGTCGTCGGCGAGGCCGACGACGGGCGCACCGCGCTCGACGAGATCCGCGTGCTGGCACCGGACGTCGCGCTGCTGGACGTCAAGATGCCTGGCCTCGACGGCCACGCCGTGCTGCGCGCGATCCAGCGCGACGACCTGCCGACGCGCGTCGTGCTGCTCTCGGCGACCGTCCTGCCGCCCGAGGCGCGCGAGGGGCTCGCCGCGGGCGCGCTGGCGTACCTGTCCAAGGAGGTCAACCGCGACGCGATCTGCGACGCGGTCGCGGCCGCCGCACGCGGCGATCGGCTGCAGCTCGACGTCCCCGAGCCGATCTGGGAACGTCCGCTGCTCAGCCCGCGCGAGCTCGAGGTCCTGCGCCTCACCGCCGGTGGGCAGTCCGCACCGTCGATCGGGCGCGAGCTGCACCTGAGCCCCGAGACGGTCAAGACGCACCTGAAGAACGTGTACGAGAAGCTCGGCGTGTCCGACCGCGCGGCCGCCGTCGCCGAGGGCATGCGGCGCGGGCTGGTCGAGTAGCGCGCGGGGGGCGTCTCCCCGGCGGCGACTCCTGCTCCGCGCGCCCGCCGGCCTCAGCACGTCCTGCCAAGCGGCAGGCGACGGCGGCGCTGGCTACACTGCCGTGACCTCGCCCTCTTAGCTCAGTCGGTAGAGCGCTTCCATGGTAAGGAAGAGGTCGTCGGTTCGAATCCGACAGAGGGCTTCATCGGGTCGCCCTGCTACGGCGGGGATTTTTGTCTCCAGGGGTCTGCAAACCACGACCTCGCGCCTCGTTTGTGGGGCGTTTTTGGGGCGTTGTGGGGCGCCATGCGCCCCACCAGCCCAGAGCTCGACGACCTTTTCCTCGAATTGGGGCGAGGGGTATCGGGCGTCTCGCGCGACGTAGAGGGCGACCAGCTCATGGCGCCCGCGTACGCGACACCGTTCGACGATCTCGAGCCCTTCACGGTCCTGCGGCCGGAGGAGATCGGTCGGCGTCTCGGCGTGACCGCCCGTTCGGTGCGGCGGGCGATCGCACGCGGCGAGCTGAAGGCCAGCCGGGCGTGCGGACTGCTACTAGTGCTCGCGGCGGATGCGGCGGAGTGGTGGACGGCGAAGGCCGTCGTGCGCGTCGAGCCCGAGCGCTCGGAGAGTCGACCGCCGCCGAGGCCAGCGCCTCAGGCGGTGTCGAGTCCACTCCGCTCGTCGCGCTTGGCTCGTGGGTCTGCGGACCGGCTGCCGTTGCCGCCGCGGGGAGGCGGTGCCTGATGGCGCGCAAGACGGTCCCGGCCGGCATCGAGGTGCGGCGCGCTGAGCGCAGAGACGGCCCGGTGCGCGAGACCTTCAGCGTGCGGTACGCCGATCCTGGGGGAACTCGACGACGGCGAACGTTCGACTCGCTGGAGGACGCGATCGACTTCCAGGCCAAGCATCGCAGCGCGAAGCGTTGGCGGCCCGACGAACTGCGCCAAGAGCAGGGTGGCCGGCAGACCCTCGGTGAGTTCTTCGACGAGTGGTGGATCACGCACGCGATGGTCGAGCTGAAGCGCTCGACGTTGGCGGTGTATCGCAGCCTCTGGCATGCGCACGCCGAGCCCCGGCTTGGGGCGGTGGCACTCCGTGACATCGACGCTCGCCGGGTTGTCGCCTTCCGCGGTGAGTTGCTCGCGGCCGGCGTCGGGGTGCACTCCGTCGTCAAGACCCTCTCCATGCTGCAGCGGGTCTTCCGGGATGCCGTCGAGTACGGCGACGTCGCGTTCAATCCATTCAAGGCGGTGAAGAAGCCGACGAAGGGTCCGTCGCGTGAGGCGCAGCCGCTGACGCCGCTGCAGGTCGAACGACTTGCCCTGACATCAGTGCGCGCGGGTACGGGATGTCGTCGGTATTGGTCCGGTTGATGGCCTACACAGGTCTTCGCCCGCAGGAAGCTCTAGCCCTGCACTGGTACGCCGTGCGCGAGCGCACGTTGTTGGTGGAGTTGGCCAATGCCGATGGTGAGCTCGATCGGCTCAAGAATCGAAAACGCTCACGGAAGCGCAGTCGGACCGTCGACCTGATGACGCCGGTGATCGATGATCTGAAGGCGTGGCGGGGCGACCATGGCGATCCGACTGATGGAGACCTGCTCTTTCCTCACGAGGTTTTCGGTGGACTGTGGCTCGAGGAGCACTACACGACCTGGCGGCGGCGCATCTACGTCCCGTCCGCCGAGAACGTCGGGCTTCCGACGCCGCGACCGTACGACCTGCGTCATACGTGCGCGTCGCTGCTCATCGCCGAGAAGAAGCTGTCGATCGTCGAGATCTCCGAGCAGCTCGGCGATAAGACCTCGACCGTGCTCGACGTCTACACGCACGTGATGCGCGAGTGGCGACACCGGTCAGGGATCAACATCGAGAAGGAGATCCGACGCGCGCGAGCGCGAGTCGGCTGAGAGGAGAAGAGGTGATGGAGGACCCGGTCGAGGTCCGGATGCGGATCGAACGGATGATGGCTCGGCTCGCACGGCGCGATGACTACGGCGAGCTGCTGGCTCGCGGAGATGTGGTGCGCAGACGCAACGAGGTCGACTCACCCGAGGGTTGGCGCAAGACTTTGCGACGCCAGGCTCGCGCGGACCGGATCAGGATCAGAACTGGTTCCGACGAGCGGTTCGTCTGGGCCCTGCTCGTCGACGGCGACACCGATCATCGTCGATTGGAGACCGACCGTTACACCGAGGTGCTCCGGGCGGCTGTACCGCAGATGATCGTGCTTCGGCACGAGCCTGCCGTTGTCGCACGTGACGGAGAGAATCCTTGTTCCGATGTGAACGCTGCTCGGCGCTCGGTTTCGCCGATGCCCTCACTGGATTCTTGGGCGGCCGACTCGTCGAGGATGAGTGTCCGCACGAGGAAGCGCCAGCCACGACGACGCTCGGCTTCCTGTACGGGTCGAGAGCTCTTCGGTGAGGACCTGTGGGCAGACGACCCGGAGCCAAGCGGTCGAGTTGGGGCGCTCTGGAACCCGGGCTAGGCAGACGCCCGCCCGGCTGGGGGCCGGGCGGTCGCAGGTTCAAATCCTGTCTCCCCGATGAAGCAGAAAGGCCCGCAAATGAGGGCCTTTTCGTAGGCGTTCAGTTGGGTTGGGGGACATAACGCCGGGTTGTCGAACCTTGTGGTGTGGAGCGGGCCGAGGCCGAGGCGATCTATGGGCAGGGCCGCGACGCTGTTGTCGAGGTGCTGCTTGCACTGTCGGCGCAGAACGAACGCCTTGAGGCGCAGGTCGCCGAGCTGACGGCGAAGGTCGTCGCTCAGGATGAGCGGATCGCGTCGTTGGAGCGGCAGTTGGGGCGCTCGTCGCGCAACTCCTCGCAGCCGCCGAGCGCCGACCCGCCGAGCGCGCCGCCGCGGCGCGGCAAGGATCCATCGGGCCGCATGCAGGGCGCCCAGCCGGGGCATGAGGGCAAGGGCCGCCCGTTGTTGCCGGCGTGGGCGGTCGACGAGATCGTTGAGCACTGGCCGACCGAGTGCGGTTGCGGGCACGTGTTCTTGGAGGCTGACCGGGTCGCCGTGGGTCAGCCGGCGCGTCGTCAGGTCGAGGAGCTGCCGGTGATGGCCGTCAGGGTCACCGAGCACCAGTGCCAGCGTGTCGTCTGTCCAGGCTGCGGCGCCCGGCAGACCGGGCTGCTGCCCGACACGGCTGCGGCGAGCGCGTTCGGACCCAGGTTGCAGGCCGCGGTCGTGACCTTGTCGGTGCGCAACCGCATCAGCCGCCGCGACGTCGTCGAGCTCTGC
>NZ_DATHDY010000045.1:0-27027 GCF_035318805.1 Baekduia sp. | reverse complement strand
GCAGTCGTAAGGGCGTCGAGGGTGGCGTGCACACGGCCTCCAAGGTCGGCGTTGCGTTAGCAGCGCCACCCTTCGACGTCCTTGTTATGTCCCCTGGCCGACCCTTCCCGCCCCAGCCGAATACGGAATCAACCGTCTAGGGGTGCCGTAGGCGGCTAGCGAGGCCGAGGCCCAGGACGGCCAGCCGTCGCCGCCGGAGGTGGGTCCCCAGTCGCGATAGCGACACAGTCTCTTACACCATCTCGCGCCGGCCCGCGAACGCCCGGCCGAGGGTGACCTCGTCGGCGTACTCCAGGTCGCCGCCGACCGGCAGGCCGGAGGCCAGGCGGGTCACCGCGACATCGGGCGTGCGCTCGTGCAGCGCCGCCGCGATGTGGTGCGCGGTCGCCTCGCCGGTCGTCGTCGGGTTCGTCGCGAGCACGACCTCGCGGATCTCGCCGTTCTCGACGCGCCGGTACAGCTCGGCGATCTTGATGTCCTCGGGATCGACGCCGTCGATCGGTGACAGCGCACCGCCCAGCACGTGGTAGCGGCCGCGGAACTCGTGGGTGCGCTCGAGCGGGATGACGTCGCCCGGCTCCTCGACCACGCAGATCACGGCGGGATCGCGGCGCTCGTCCTGGCAGATGCGGCACAGCGGCTCGTCGGCGAGGTTGAAGCAGACCTCGCATGGGCGGATCTTCTCCTTGACCTCGCGGATCGCGTCGGCGAGCGCGGTGGCGTCCTCGGGATCGACGCGCAGGAGGTGGAACGCCAGCCGCTGGGCCGTGCGCTGGCCGATGCCGGGCAGCTTGCCCAGCTCGGTGACCAGGCGCTGGACGGGCGGTGCGAACAAGGACTAGCGGTTCTTCTTCTGCGCGGCGCGGCGCGCAGCGCGGTTGAGCTGGGGCGGTGACCCCGGCCCGCCCACCCCGCCGGCCCCACCGCCGCCGAGGCCGCCGAGCGCGTCGCCCAGGCCGAGGCCCTCGAGCGCCTGCATCGGGTCGAAGCCACCGGCGCCCGAGGCGCCCTGCATGGCCTTCTCCTGCAGGTCGACGGCCTGGCGCAGCGCCTCGTTGGTCGCCGCCAGCACGAGGTCCTGGAGCATCTCGACGTCCTCGGGATCGACCGCGTCCGGGTCGATCGTCAGCGCCTCGATCTTCAGGTCGCCGGTCACGGTGACCTTGACCATCCCGCCGCCCGCCGAGGCCTCGACGCGCTGCTCCTTGAGGGCGTCCTGCGCCTCCTGCTGCGCGGCCATGACCTCCTGGGCCTGCTTGAGCATGTTCTGGATGTTGGGCTGGGGCATCAGGCCTGCTCCTGGTCTTCCTGGTCGGGCTGGTGATCGACAGCATCGAATTCTGACCGCAAGCGCGCGATGAAGTCGTCCTCGCCCAGCACCTCGGGCTCGGCGCCGAGCTCCTCGGCGTCGCGCGTCTCGAAGATCAGGCGCGGCGTGACGCCGACGAGCGCCCGGAACGACGCGGCGGTGAGCTCACGCGCCGCCGCGTCCTCGCACTTGCGCTTCTGGAAGCCGTGATCGGGGGTGAACGCCAGCGTGAGGTCGCGTCCGGACACCGCGAGCGGGCGCGCCTCGGCCAGGCATCCGGCGACCATCTTGTTCGTCTCGGCGACGTTCTGGAGCACCGCGGGCCACAGCTCCTCGACCATCCGGAGGTCGAGCTCGCCGACGGGCGCGGGGGCGGGCGCCGCCGCGGGCTCGCGCTCGGCCACCGCGACGGCGGCCGACGGCTCGGGCGCGGGCTCGCCCGCGGCGGGCTCCGCGGCCGGCGGCGGCTGCGGAGCCGACGCGGTCGGCGCCGGCACCGGCGGCGCCGGGACGGGCGGCGGCTCCGGCGCGTCCTCGGAGACCGGGGGCTGAGGGGCCGACGGCGTCGGCGCGGGCGCGGCCGCGGAAGCGGGCGCCGGGGCGGCGGCGGCCGGCGCCCCCGCCAGCACGCCCTCCAGCCGCTCCAGGCGCGCCAGCAGCGCCCGCGTCGAGGGATCGACCTCGGGCGCCGCGGCCTTCACGAGCGCGACCTCCAGCTGCGTCTGCGCGTCCGCGCCGTCCTTCGACAGCCGCATCCCGGCCGCCAGCAGGTCCAGCAGCCGCACGGTGTCGGCACCGGTCAGCCGGCGCGCCTGATCGGCCAGCCGCGCGTCGCGCTCAGCGGTGATCCGCAGCTGCGCCGGCACCTCGCCGAGCGTCTGCACGACCAGCACGTCGCGCGCGTGCGCCTCCAAGTCCTTCAGGAACTGCGCGGGCTCGCGGCCCGAGTCGGCCAGCCGCGCGGCGACCCGCCACGCCGACTTCGCGTCGCGCGCGCCCACCGCGTCGAGCGCACCGAAGAGCAGGTCGTCGTCGGCGACGCCGAGCACCGCCAGCACGTCCTCGGTGGCGACCGACGACCCCGAGTAGGTCACGAGCTGCTCGAGCGTGCCGAGCGCGTCGCGGTAGGAGCCCGTCGCGTTGCGGGCGACCAGCGCGACCGCCTCGGGCGCGATCTCGATCGCCTCCTTGCCGGCCACGCGCTGCACGACCGTCGTGAGCTGCTCCACCGTCGGCCGGCGGAAGTCGAAGCGGTGACAGCGGTCGACGACCGTGTCCATCACGCGGTGCGCCTCGGTCGTCGCCAGCACGAAGATCGTCGAGGGCGGCGGCTCCTCGAGCGTCTTGAGGAACGCGTTCCACGCCGCCGTGGACAGCATGTGCGCCTCGTCGAGGATGTAGATCTTGTAGCGGCCGGTGACCGGCGCGTACTGCACCGAGTCGCGCAGCTCGCGGATGTCGTCGACCGAGTTGTTGGACGCGGCGTCCATCTCGATGACGTCCATCGACGTGGCGCTGGCGATCGACACGCACGACTCGCAGACGCCGCAGGGGTCGATGGTCGGGCCGCGCTCGCAGTTCAGGCAGGCCGCGAGCATCTTGGCCATGGACGTCTTGCCCGTCCCGCGCGACCCGACGAACAGGTAGGCGTGGTGCACCTTGCCCTGCTCGATGGCGTTGCGGAGCGTACGCACGACGTGCTCCTGGCCGATGACGTCGGCGAACGTCCGCGGGCGGTGGCGGCGGTAGAGCGAAGGTCCGGCGGGCACGGACCCCTAGCTTAGGGCTTGCCCTGGCCGCGATGCCCGAGCCGCCGTCGTAGGCTCCGGTCCATGGCCGACACCCTCCAGGACGAACTCTTCGCGTGGCTGCGGATCCCCAGCATCTCGACCGGGGGAGGCGACCCCGCGGACCTGGAGCGCGCGGCGCAGTGGGCCGCGGCGAAGGTGCGTGACGCGGGCGGCGAGGCCGAGCTCGTGACGATCGACGGCGGCAACCCGCTCGTGGTCGGCGAGCTGCGCGCGTCGCAGGACGCCGGCGCCGCCCCCACCGTCCTGATCTACGGCCACTACGACGTCCAGGGCGCCGAGCCGCTGGACCTCTGGACCAGCCCGCCGTTCGAGCCCGAGGTCCGCGACGGCCGCATCTACGCCCGCGGCGCCGCCGACGACAAGGGCAACTTCCTGCCGCTGCTGGCCGCCGCGTGCGACCTCGCACAGGCCGGCGAGCTGCCGGTCAACGTCCGCGTCGCGGTCGAGGGCGAGGAGGAGGCCGGCGGCGAGTCGATCTCGGCCTGGCTGAAGGACGACCCGCGCGGCGCCGATGCGGCGATCGTGTACGACAGCGGCATGGTCGGCCCGGACCGTCCGGCGGTCACCGTCGGCCTGCGCGGCGTCCACCTCGTGACCTTCGACGTCCGCGCCGCCCAGCGCGACCTGCACTCCGGCATGTACGGCGGCAGCGCGCTCAACGCGCTGCACGCGCTGCACCAGGGCCTCGCCGCCGTCATCCCGGGCGCCGACGGCCGCGTCCGGGAGGAGCTCCGCGTCGGCATCGCCGCGCCGACCGCCGAGGAGCGCGCCTCCTGGGCGGACCTGCCCTCCGGCGACGACGCGCTCGCCGCGGCCGGCGCGCGGCCCGCCTACCCGGGCGCCGGCGCCGAGTACGTCGAGCGCAACGGCAGCGACACGGCGGTCGACGTCGACCAGATCGTCGCCGGCGACACGCGCACGGTGATCCCGGCGGTCGCGCGGGCGACCGTGTCGATCCGCGTCGCGCCCGGCCAGGACGTCCTGGCGATGGGCGCCGAGCTGGAGCGACTGATCCGCGAGGCGCTGCCGGAGGGCGCCGACATGGAGGTCGTCTCCCGTCACAGCGCGCCGCCGGCGCACTTCCCGGCCGACAGCCCGGCGCTGAAGATCGCCGGCGCGGCGATCGGGCGCGCGGTGGGCGCGCCGGTGGCCTACGTGCGCAGCGGCGGCGCGATCCCGTTCGTCGCGGACCTCAGCGCCAAGGGCATCCCGACGATCGTCACCGGCTTCGTCCTCCCCGACGACCCGTTCCACGCGCCCAACGAGTCGTTCTCGGTCCGCGGCCTCGAGTTGGGGTACAAGAGCGCGCGCGAGCTGCTGACCGGCCTGGCCGCACTTGGCGACGGCGCCGCCAGTTAGCGTCCGCGGCCGCATGCGGCCGCGCTCCCTGTACGTCCCCGCCGCCGTCTCGGTCGCCCTCGCAGCGCTCGTATGGCTGGTGAGCGCGCCCGCGCGGTTCCTCAACTACGACACCGAGTACGCGCTGCTGTGGGGCAACGACCTCGTCCACGGGCGCACGCCGGACTACACGGTGGCGTTCGCGCCGACGCCGCATCCGCTGGCGCAGCTGGTCGGCGCGCTCGGATCGCTCTTCGGCACGGGGTTCGGCGAGACGCTCTTCGAGGTCCTGGCGTTCCTGTCGCTGGGGATCTTGGGGTGGTTGGTCTTCGCGCTGGGCCGCGCGTGGTTCGGAACGGCCGCGGGCGTGGTCGCGGCGGCGATCGTCCTCACGCGCGAGCCGATCCTCAGCTACGGGATCCGCGCCTACGTCGACCTCCCCTACATCTGCCTGCTGCTCGGCGCGCTGCTGATCGAGACGCGCCGCCGGCGCGCCGGGACGCCGGTGCTGGCGCTGATCGCGATGGCCGGGCTGCTGCGCCCCGAAGCCTGGCTGTTCGCGGGCGCCTACGCCGTGTGGCTTTGGCGCGGCGGCGCCCTGCGCCCCGTGCACGTGGCGCTCGTGGTCGGCGCGCCGCTGCTCTGGGCCCTGAGCGACCTCGCGGTCACCGGCGACCCGCTGCACTCGCTGAGCGGCACGCGGTCGACCGCCGAGGACCTCGGCCGGATCACCGGCCTGCAGCGCGTTCCGGCGACGCTCCCGCGGCGCCTCGGCGAGATCCTGCGCGAGCCGGTCGTGCTCGCCGCGGCCGTCGGCGGCGTCCTCGCGCTCTGGCGCCTGCGCGCGCGGGCGACCCTCGGTGCCGTCGCGGGCCTGCTCGCCGTCGGCGCCTTCTGCGTCCTGGCCGCAGCGGGGCTGTCGATCCTCACGCGCTACCTGCTGCTCCCGGCGACGATCCTGGCGATCTTCGCCGGCGCCGGCGTCGCCGGGTGGACGCAGCTGCCGCGCGACGACCCGTGGCGCGCGCGCTGGATGGCGCTGGGCGCGCTGACGGTCGTGGGCATGTTGGTGTTCATCCCCTCACAGGTCACGCGGCTGAAGAACACGCGCAGCGCGCTGATCGCCCAGACGCGGATCCTCGACGAGCTGCATGACCTCGTGACGGCGAACCTCTCCTGCGGCACGACGCAGGTCGCGGTGCCCAACCGCCGCGCCGTCCCCCAGCTCGCGCTGTGGCTGGACATCCCGCCGCGCGACGTCGTCAGCGCGCAGGAGCTGGGCCGCTACCCCCGCCGGCCGAGCGCGCTCGCGCCGGTCTCCCGCGCGGTCGCCGACCAGTTCGTACTCGATGCCCGCGACAAGGACCGCGCCCTGCCGGCGCCGCCGCGGTCGCGCCTCTCGGTCCGTGGCCGCTACTGGAACCTCTACGGCGCGTGCCCTTGACACCAGCAGTGAGTGAGTACATACTCACACCTGCATGACGCCCATCGCCTCCCCCAGCAAGCGCACCCTCTCGACCGCCGAGGCCCGGCGCGAGGCCGTGCTCGAGGCCGGCATGACGGTCTTCGCGGAGCGCGGGTTCCTGGGCACGCCGACCATCGAGGTCGCCAAGGCGGCGGGCATCTCGCAGGCCTACCTCTTCCGCCTGTTCCCCACCAAGAGCGACCTCGTGCTCGCCGTGGTCCGGCGCTCGAACGAGCGCATCGAGGACGCGTTCGTCAAGGCCGCCGCCCAGGCGCACGCGCGCGGCGAGACCGGCGAGGACGTGCTGCTCGCGATGGGCGAGGCGTACGGCGAGCTGCTCGAGGACCGGGCGATGCTGAATACCCAGGTCCACCAGCACGCCGCCGCAGCCTCGATGCCCGAGGTCGCCGAGGTGGCGCGCGCATGGTTCGCCCGGCTCTACGACCTCGTCTCGGAGGCCACCGGCCTCGGTCCCGAGGACGTCCACCGCTTCTTCGCCACCGGCATGCTGCTCAACGTCATGGCCGCCATCGGCGCGACCGACGCACACGGCACCTGGGCGCAGACCCTCCGCGTCTGCTGATCGACCATGGCCCGTTTCCCTTTTTTTGCCCATCGAGTGAGTGACCGCTCACTCATCCATACACCGGTCCAGGAGGCCGAGATGACCCCTCCCCTGCAGTCCGCCGTCCGGCGTCCCCGCGCCGGATGGACCTTCGCGATCGTCAGCGTGGCGCTGTTCATGGTCACGCTCGACAACCTCGTCGTCAGCACCGCGCTCCCGACGATCAAGACCGACCTCGGCGCCTCGCTCGAGTCGCTGGAGTGGACCGTCAACGCCTACACCTTGGCCTTCGCCGTGCTGCTGCTCACGGGCGCCGCCCTCGGCGACCGCTTCGGCCGGCGGCGCATGTTCGGCATCGGCGTCGGGCTGTTCACCGTGTCGAGCGCCGCGGCGGCGCTCGCGCCGACCACGGGCGCGCTCGTGGCCGCCCGTGCGGCCCAGGGCGTCGGCGCGGCCGTCGTCCTGCCGCTCACGCTGACGCTGCTGTCGGCAGCGGTGCCGGTCGCCAAGCGCGGCCTGGCGCTGGGCGCCTGGTCGGGGATCAGCGGCCTCGGCGTCGCGCTCGGGCCGGTCGTCGGCGGCGCGGTCGTCGACGGCATCTCCTGGCACTGGATCTTCTGGCTCAACGTGCCCATCGGCCTCGCGCTCGTCCCGCTGTCGGCGCGCTACCTGACGGAGTCGCGCGGTCCGGCCAACCGCATGGACCTGCCAGGCATCGGCCTCGCCGGCGCCGGCCTGCTGGGCGTCGTCTTCGGGATCGTGCGCGGCGAGGCGCTGGGCTGGACCTCGACGCCGATCCTCGCCTCGATCGGCGCGGGCGCCGTCCTGCTCGCCGGGTTCGTCGCCTGGGAGAGCCGCGCCCCGGCGCCGATGCTGCCGCTGCGGTTCTTCCGCTCGCGGGCCTTCAGCGCGACCAACGGCACGTCGCTGGCGATGTTCTTCGGCGTGTTCGGCTCGATCTTCCTGCTGTCGCAGTTCTTCCAGACGACGCAGGGCCTGTCGCCGCTGCAGTCCGGCCTGCGGGTGCTGCCGTGGACGATCATGCCGATGTTCGTCGCGCCGGTCGCCGGTGTGCTGAGCGACCGCATCGGCGCCCGTCCGCTGATGGCCGGCGGCTTGGCGCTGCAGGCGATCGCGATCGCCTGGCTGGCCGCGGTGACCACCCCGGACGTCGCCTACGCCGCGCTGCTGGTGCCGTTCATCCTCGCCGGCACCGGGATGGCGCTGGTGTTCGCGCCGGCGGCCAACGCGGTCCTCGGGTCGGTCCGTCCCGAGGAGGCCGGCCAGGCCTCGGGCGCGACCAACGCGATCCGCGAGCTCGGCGGCGTCCTCGGCGTGGCGGTCCTCGCGTCGGTGTTCACCGCCAACGGCTCCTACGCCTCGCCGCAGGAGTACGTCGACGGCATGAACGCCGCGCTGCCGATCGGCGCCGCCGTCCTCGGGCTCGGCGCGATCACGGCCCTGTTCATCCCCGGGCTGAAGCGCGGCGAGCATGCCGCGCAGACCGCCTCGCCCGAGCCCGCCCTGGCCCACGCCGCCTGACCCGGGGTCTGACCCCGTCACCAGCGCGTAACGGGGCCAGGCCCCGTCGCAGAGCCGTCGCAAAAGGCTCACGAAACAGCGAAGGCCCCGCCGGAACCGGCGGGGCCTTCGTCGCAGGTAGTGGACCGTGCACCCGATCTCGTGATGCGGTCTACGGGCGTTGCGCCGGAGGGCGGCTCCGGCACCGGGAACTCCCGCTGCGCCCGCCGGTGATCGCTTAAGGCTGCTTCCTTCCGGACCTGACCTGGTTCACGAGCCGACGCCGCGCGGGACCCGGGCCATCAGCGCCGCCACGGCGCACAGACCCCGTTGGCCAACATCCCTCGATCGGGGATTCAGCCTCGCTAGAGCGGATTGCGAGCGACAGGGCACCGCTACCTCCCCGCCTAGCACGGTCCGTCATCGAGTCTACCTCGCCGGGCGTTAGGAGACCGTGTCGCTATCGCGACTGGGGACCCACCTCCGGCGGCGACGGCCGGCCGTCGTGGGCCTCGGCCTCGCTGGCCGCCTACGGCACCCCTACCCGCGCCGCGGCGGCCGGCACGCGTAGCGGAAGGTCACGCCGCGCATGTCGCCCGTGCGCGCCATCTGCCGGACCTCGCCGTGATCGAGGAGCCGGAACTCGGCCCGGAAGCGCTCGCGCCGCGGCGTGCCGAGCCAGATTGGCAGGAACTTCGAGTGCACGTCGCTGCCGTCGTCGACGTCCAGGCCGATGTAGCGCTCGGTCCCGGGGATGAGCGACGACCCGGCGCCCGGGCCGAACAGCCCCCACTGGAGCCGGAGCTTGCGGCCGCGGTATCCGGTGAACTGCAGCTCGAGCCAGACGACGTGGCCGATCTCGAGCCGATCCAGCGCGGCGCTCTTGGCCGCTCGCTCCCTCCGACGGCGCCGGGCCTCGGGGCTCAGCTGCGCCACGGCGGCGGATGCCGTCGTGGCGCCCACCACCCGCGTCGCACCGTGGCGCGGCCCGAGCGCGTCGTCGTAGGCGCCGTGCGTCACGCGTGCGTGAACCTCGCGCACCTCCATCGAGACCTGCGGCGGCGGATGGTCTCGCACCCCGACGCCGGGGATGAACGTCGACGCCAGGCCCGCGAGCGTCCCGGCGATCGCGACCGAGGCCGCGACGAGCTCCAAGCTCGTCTTGCGCGCGCCGGCCGCCGCGGTGCGCCGGCGGCGGGCGAGGAACGCGACGAGCGCGATCGCGGCCGCCGTGGCGGTGATCGCGAGGATGATCCACGTCCACAGGCGATGGTCGCGGCCGGAGACCGAGCTGTCGACGCCCAGCAGGCCGCTCGTCGCCTCCGGCTTGGCGTCGCAGCTGCGGGCCGCCTCGTGGCGCTTCTGGTCGTATCCCTGGAGCGCGGCGTTGCCGACCCCGGCGCCCGTGACCGGCCACGGCACGACGCTCGTGGCCGTGGTGGTCGTCGTGATGGGCGGGCCGGTGACCTGCGGGATCGTGACCGTCTCGGTCGTCGTCGTCGGCGGTGGATCCTGCGCCGTCGCGGTCGCGCCGGGCGGGACATGGGGATCGGGCGGGACCGTCCGCGGAGCGACCAGGACGCCCTGGTCGCTGGGAACGGACGGTCCCGTCGCGGCGTCCTGTGCCGCGGACTCCCCCAGGGCCAGGCCCCCTGCGAGCCCGGCCAGCCCCACAGCCGCCGCGAAGGTCGCGCGGATCCGACGCGCCTTCATGGCCCACGGTTACTCCTTCAGAGCGCTCAGCGGTGCCCAGCGAGCGTTTCCGCACCGAAACGGCCGCCGAACCTGTGCGGAAGGCTACGGGCGGGCCGTGGCCAGCGCGGCCGCGAAGCGCAGGAGCGACGACGCGGATCTACAGCGTCGAGCCCTGCTCGACCGACTCGCGATCGTGCGGCGCCCACAGGTCGAGCTCCGGGCCCTTGGGCACGATCCGCGTCGGGTTGAGCTGCGGATGCGTCATGTAGTAGTGGCGCTTGATGTGGTCGAAGTCGACCGTATCGGCGATGCCGGGGCGCTGGTAGAGGTCGCGCAGGTAGCCCGAGAGATGGGCGTAGTCGACGATGCGGCGCAGGTTGCACTTGAAGTGGCCGACGTAGACCGAGTCGAACCGCACGAGCGTGACGAACAGGCGCCAGTCCGCCTCGGTGATCTGGTCGCCGAGCAGATAGCGGCGCGTCGCCAGGCGGTCGTCGAGCCAGCCCAGGGTGGCGAACAGCTCGTCGAAGGCCTCCTCGTAGGCGGCCTGCGTCGTCGCGAAGCCGGCGCGGTAGACGCCGTTGTTGACCGAGTGGTAGACGCGCTCGTTGACCTCGTCGATCGCCGTGCGCAGATCCTCGGCGTAGAGGTCCGGGCCCTGATCGCTCCACGCGTTGAGCATCCGGACGATGTCGGCGCTCTCGTTGTTGACGATCCGCCGCTGCACCGTGTCGTACAGGACCGGCACGGTGACGCGATCGCCGTACGCCGGGTCGGTCGCTAGGTAGGCCTCTGCCAGGAAGGCGTAGCCGTTGACGGGGTCCGGCTCCTCGGCGGTGAAGCGCCAGCCGCGCTCGTCGCGCAGGGGGTCCACGACGGTCATCGGCAGCACGTCCTCGAGCCCCTTGATCTGGCGCACGATCACCGTCCGCGACGCCCACGGGCACGCCAGCGACACGTACAGGTGGTAGCGCCCCGGCTCGGGCCGCTTGGTGACCTGCTCCCGGAAGCGGCTCTCCTGGCGGACGAACCGACCTCCGGTGTCGCTCCCCTTGGAGAACTGCGGCGTGGTGCTCGACATCGCTCCAGCGTAGGGGACGCCCGCCGACCGGCGGGACTCCCACGACCCCCCGCGGCCGTTACCATCCCCCGCTACGAGGGCGCGTAGCTCAGTGGGAGAGCGCTCGCTTCACACGCGAGAGGTCGCAGGTTCGAAACCCGCCGCGCCCATGTTGGAAGGCCCTGCTCTGCGGGGCCTTCTGCGTCGGGGCGTCCAAGCTCGCGGAGGCGAAACCCCTGCTTTGGCCGAAACGTTGGCCGAAACTCGGGTCATGGGCGCAGAGTACATCCAGGCGTCGCCGTCATCGATCGCCGCCCTGCGCGATGTTCGCTCATGGCTTGCCTCGGGGTTCGCTCGACTGACGTCGACGGCTGCCTCGAACTCAAGACCCCGCAACCCCTTCATCACCATGGAAGCCGAGGACGGTCACCGGGTCTCCGGGAAAGCCGATGGACGCTGGTCATCGCGGACCTGATGGTGCGACGCGGAGCGGAGGATCGGACCCCCTGCGGACGCACCAATTGGAGGTCTTGAGAGGCTGAAAGCGGATGGGCAGCCCCCCAGGTCCGTCGGGCCCGGCGCCTAGCGTGCGTGCGTGCTCGCCGAACTTCATGTGTGCATCACCACCAGCGACCAGTGCTCGCAGAGCAGTTCGCTCTGGAGCACCCTCATCCCGGTTGCCGTCGGCGCCGTCCTCGGATACGGAGGCACGCTCCTCGGTGGCATCAACCAGCAGCGGTGGCAATGAGAACGCGACGAGTACGTGCGCCAAAGCCTCGTCGTCCAGCCCCTAGACGTCGCGCTCGTCGAGGCTCAGGTGTTCGTTCAGGCCGACGCGCCGCCCGACGGGTCGCGGTGGGCGGCGGCTCATCGTGAATGGGAGCACGGTTGGGTCCGGCTCACTCCGCACCTTGACGACGACGAGCTTGAGGAGCGTTACAAGGCGGTCGGCACGATCTTGTTGGAGTTGATGGACCGAGAGCACGACGACGACCTCAAGATCGGGCCCATGCGGAAGGTGGCGATGCGAGCAATCGGCAATGCCCGGATTGCGCTGGCCGCCTGGCTGCGTGGGGATGAGCTCCCGCCGCGGTCGTTCCCGACGCCGAAAGAGACCATCGAGCTCCTCGGACAGGGCGATCCGACACCGCTGGCAACCGGCAGCCCTCTGCGGAGGTGGCTGGACGAGCACCCTCAACCCGCATGGCGGTCGCAGCGTCGTGCGCCGCGGTGGCGCCGGCTGATGCCGAGCCGAGCCCGCTAACCGCGGCGCGCGGCCGGCGCCAGGGAGTGCCTAGAGCATGCGGGCCGTCGCGTCGCCGACTCTCCACCGCTGGTGATCGAGATGGTCCTTGCCGTGGCGGTGCAGCGGCACCTCCGCCTTCCAGTGGAACCCGCTGTCGTCTTCGTATTCCAGCACTACGATCAATTGCTCGTTCGCGACCCCGGTCAGGACCGCGTGGTCGAAGACCAGGCCGAGGTCGATCCCCGGAGGCACATCGGCCGGCAGCTCGGGTGACGAGCTGCCGCTCGGGTAGATCGAGCGGATTCCGCCGGGCACTGCTCCCCCGCCTTCGCGGTGGAGGCGAACGTGGCTGACGGACGCTGCGGACTCGCCGGTGTTCTTCAGGCGGCCTTCCATGCGGTGGGGTTCCGCAAAGGAAAAAAACGGCGCGGCAGTGCTCTGCTCGAGCCTCGGCGCGCGCTGCCGTGCTCGGACCTCGGCGCTCTGCCTGACCCGTGCCTCTAGAGCAGCGCCCTGAGCGGTAGCGGCCGCGATCAGCCCCTCTTCCCGCTGTGCGACGCGACGGGCCTCCTCAGCACTCCGGCTCAGCAGCCGCTCTTCCAGCTCGCGGATCTCGTGCGGATCGGCCTGCTCGGTCTGTCCTTCCCGCCGGACGTAGACCAAGCCCACCTTGGCGGACTCGTACGTCTTCATGAGGCAGCAGATACGGTCGCCAGGCTGAGGCGGCGCGATTTCAACGACAAGAACTTCGACACCGTCCACGCTCACGTAGGTCGGCGCCCACGAAGGTCGCCCGCCGGCGACGTAAGGCCGGACGATGTCGGACAGCTTCGCCGGATCGATCACCTCGACGCCGTGCAGGTGTCCGGGCTCAACACCGACCAACATGTACGAGTAGCCGCCGAAGGCGCGGCTGGCGTCGACGAGCGAGCGGTTACCGAAGCCAAGGATCTGCTTCGCGAGCACGAACCGGTGCTCGGGTGCGGATAGATCTAGTGTCCGCTTCCACTCCAGCGCCCGGGTCTCGTGGAGGTCGCCAGCGTAGACACGGCGGACGAGTTCTACCAGCGCAGATTCTCCAAGGCAGCGAGTGTTCAAGTACTCGGACAAGTGCTCTAGTTGGTGTCGAGGCCGTGGTCGAGCGACTCGACTGGCAAGTCGACGATGCCTCGATGCCGCCACACGTCGGGATACGTCGCGCCGACGCATGGCCGATTGCCGGCCGGGCGAGCGCCATTTGAGTGAGGACTCACGCCGCGTGCTTCAGGCGAGCTCGGTATTGATTGCCGAGCCGGCTGTTCCAGGGCAGGAGGCCGTCGTGCATAAGCCGTCCGACTACGATCGCCGGCGACACCCCGATCGTTTTCGCGAAGGCCGGCACGTCGGTGGCCGCCAGTGACTTGAGCCGACGGTCGAAGGTGGGCGGGATCAACGTTCGCGACGCGAAGCGATCGGCCTCGTCTTCGAGTTGTCGCTCTTGCGGGTCGTCGCTTCGATCCTTCGGCGGGACCTCGACGAAGATGCCCTTCTTGCGGTGCAGCACGACGTGTCCCGCCTCGTGGAAGAAGCTGAACCAGAAGATGTCGATCCACGCGTGGCGGAGGCTGAGCTGGATGAGCGCCTTCTCCGGTGACAGCCATCTGGTGGCACCGTTCGCCTTGACGCCTTTGTAGGCCTCGACGACGACGACGGCGACACCGGCGGCGGCGCACCGCTCCTGCAGTGCCGGGAACCAGTCGGCCGGATCCTCGTCGCAGGTGAGCGCGCGGACGGCCTGCAGCGCTTCGATGAAGCGCTCCTCGTCGTAGGGCTGACAGTCGATCTCGGCTGCGGCGAGCTCTCCCTCTCGCAACCAGGCCGACAACGCGTACTCGTCGCTCTCGAACTTCTGCGACTTGCGGTAGGCCACCTGCTGCTGTCGCCACTGGTCGGGCGCCGCGACGCCGAGGAAGGTGACCAAGCTCTCCACGAGCTCGGCGCCATCGAGGCCTCTGGCCAAGCGGCCTCGCTTCCGCATCTCGGCGAGCGGGAACCTCTTCGCCCACTCGACGGCGCCGGCGAACTGCTCGCGTTGAGAGATGCGGGCCTTGTCAGCCTGGTAGTGCGCCTCGCGCGTCATCCAGAACGCGGCGGTGACACCGAAGACCTTCTCGAGTCCGAGCGCCATCTCGGGCGAGAGCGACGCCGCGCCCTTCACCACACGGTTGACGTGCTTGAGGGTCACCCCGAGGCGCTCCGCGAGCTCCGTCTGGGTCATCGACCGCTCCTCAAGCAGCTCCTGAAGGGTGTCTCCGGGTGGGCTCGCCCAGTCCGGGGCGAAGGGCGTTGGCGTAACGGTCATGTAGTCACCTTGTCGTCGTCGGTCACCCTTGCTCCTCGATGTCGATCAGCACGATCGAGCGCACCGCGGCCCACACGACACCGTCGTCGGACGCCGTGCAGCGGAACGTCAAGCGCTTGCCTTTGCCGAGCTCGAGCGCGTAGCGCCCGCCCGGCAGTTCGCAGCACCGGCCCGGCAGCGATCGGAACTCCTCCAGCGACTCCGCCGCCAGCAGCGACTTGATGTGGGCCCGCAGCCGGCGCTCGCCCCGCGCGCCGAGCGCACGCCGAAGCTCCTGGGCCGAGGCACAGAGGCGATGAAGGCGGCGGTTCTCGAAGGCGACGTCCACGGGCGGCTGCGAAGGGGTTTACCGGGCAGGTTAGACGTTTTACCGGACGGGTAGAACTCATGTACCTCTTCGGTACATATTTCTGCTAGAGTTCTCCTCGGCCCCTCTCCTCCCCACAACTGGAGATCCCCATGACGAACGTCAACACCACCCAGGACACCCCGACTGACCACGGCGGCCACGGCCCGAAGCCGAAGCCGACGACGATTCACGTCAACGAGCAGCCCGTCCACATGCCGGACGACCACGCGATGGGCCTCGCGATCAAGCAGCAGGCCATCGACGCCGGCGTGAAGATCGAGATCGACTTCGTGCTCGTCGAGGAGCTCAAGGACGGCCGCACCAAGAACATCGGGAACGACGACGAGATCAAGCTCAAGGACTCGAGCCGCTTCCTGGCCAACGACGGCGACGACAACTCCTAGGTCGCGTCATGACCCCCGATGTCGAGAAGGCGCTCGCGGCGGTGCGCCGCGCGTTCGACGGCCATGCCGTCGAGACCATGGAGACCGGCGACGGCGGCGTGCACGTGATCGTCGAGGATCTGGACCTCGGCCCAGCGTTCACCCCTGAGCGCAGTTGGATCGGCTTCACGATCCCGTTCAACCACCCCCTCGGCGACGTCTACCCGCACTTCGTGCGGCCCGACCTGGCTCGCGCGGACGGCACGCCTTTGATGTCGCCGTTGAACGCCGGCCAGGTGATGCCGGGCTTCGAGCGGCCGGCGACGATGCTGTCCCGACGCTCCAACCACTGGAACCCCAGCCGCGACACCGCCGCGCTCAAGCTGATGCGGATCGTCGGCTGGTTCGCCGACGAGGCCCAGCCCGTCGGGAGCGCAGCATGAGCCGCCGGCCGGGCTTCCTGCCGGCCGGTACCGGGGATGACGCCCTGCAGCTCGTCATCCCCGCCGACCTGGCCAACCAGCTCGACGCCCATCTCTTCCCTGGCGACGGCGACGAGCACGGCGCCGTGATCAGCGCCGGAATCGTCCGCACCTCGCGCGGGGTGCGGCTCCTCGCTCGCGAGGCCTTCCTCGCCGTCGACGGCGTCGACTTCGTTCCCGGCAGCCGCGCCTACCGCCGGCTGACGCCGGAGTTCGTCAACCAGCACATCCGCCACTGCCGCGACGAGCGGATGGTCTACCTCGCGGTCCACAACCACGGCGGCCGAGGCGCGGTCGAGTTCTCCGAGCCCGACCGCCGCTCGCACGAGCGCGGGTACCCGGCCCTGCTGGACATCGCCAAGGGCATGCCGGTCGGCGCACTGGTCCTCGCCAACGACGCGCTCGCCGGCGACATCTGGATGCCGCACGGCACGCGACACGCCATCGGCGAGACGGTCATCCTGGGTCGCAACATCGAGCGCATCTACGCCCGGCCCGGAGCTGCGCCGCCAGACCGCGCCGAGATCGACGACCGCCAGGCCCGCATCTACGGCAACGCCGGGCAGGCGACCCTCATGCGCCTGAAGGTCGGCGTCATCGGCGCCGGCGGCGTCGGCCTGCCGATCGTCGCGGCGCTGGCGCGGCTCGGCGTCGGCCACCTTGTCGTCGTCGACCCCGAGCGCGTCGACATCACCAACCTGCCGCGGCTGCCGGAGAGCACGCGCCGCGACGCCATGACGTGGCTCACCGCCGCCGGCCGACCTGCCGCCCTTCAGCGGTTGGGCCGACGCCTCGCCACCCCGAAGGTCCGGCTCTCCAAGCGCGTCGCTCGCCGCGCGCGGCGCGGCATCGTCGTCGACTCGCTCCGCGGTGACATCGCCGACGCCGAGATCGCGCAGCAGCTCGTCGACTGCGATTACCTGTTCCTCGCCGCCGACAGCCACACCGCTCGCTCGGTCTTCAACGCCCTCGTGCACCAGTACCTGATCCCAGGCGTCCAGGTCGGCAGCCACGTCGCGGTCGGCGGCGACGGCGAGATCGGCAAGATCGCCTCGATCGTGCGACCGGTCACCCCCGACCACGGCTGCCTCTGGTGCAACGAGCTGATCCAGCCCAGCAAGCTGACCGACGAGTCGCTGCCCGACACCGTCCGGCGCGCCCAGCGCTACCTCCCGATGGACGACGCGCCCGCGCCGAGCGTCATCACCCTCAACGCCCGCGGCGTCGCCGACGCCACCGACCACTTCATGTTGACTGTCACCGGACTGCTCCAGCCATCCGATGTGGACGGCGACTACCGCCGGTACGAGACCCGCACCGGAAAGCTCACCACGAGCATCCCCCGCAGATCCGCCGACTGCCGCGAGTGCAGCATCGAGACCTCGTCGATCCGGGCTCGCGGAGACGAGGCGCGACTCCCAGTCCGTCAAGCACCATAAGAACGGCCAGCGACCACCCCGCCGCGTGTGCCAGCCGAGCACCTGCGTCGCACTTCGCACGTCACCAAGCGGCTGACGAGACGCTCGCCCCGTTCGCCACCGGCGCGGGCGACTGACTGGACCCTGCAGGCGCGCGTAGCCGACCTGGCTCGTCCCGTCCGGCGTGCCGGCGTAGGCCAGCTTGGTGGTGGAGTACTCGCTCACGTACAACTCGATGCGGTTCGCGGCCTGCGCCGCCGGCATGTCGGCGACGTGAGCGCGGATGACCGCGGTCACCTTCCTCTGCCGAGCGGTGGCTGCAGCTCATGCGCCACCAGGCCGACCGCTGCCCCACCCTCTTCGCGTGGCTGCACGCTCTGGCGACCATGACCACCCACCGCCAACGCATCTCCTGCTGCACCTCGGCGGCCTCACCAACAACGAGATCACCGCCCACCTCGACCTCACCCACACCAACATCAACCGCCACGTCACACGGTCCCGACGCCACCTGCGCCCCGTCCGCGACGACCACTGAACAGCACCCTCACGGCTCTGGTGGCCCCCACCACCAGGACCGGCACACACCTGCATCCTCCGGATGCGTCCGAGGGGAGATGGCAGGTCTCATCGACTAAGAGACGTGCTCTCCATCGGCAAGGTCGGCGGCGGACAAGGCGACCCGCGCTACTACATCGACACCGTCGCTCAAGGCAAAGACGACTACTACACCGATCGCGGCGAAGCCCAAGGCCAATGGGAAGGCCACGGCGCCGAGGGGCGGGGATTGACCGGTGGTGTTGAGGACGAGCAATTCCTTAACCTGCTCACCCGGCCCAGCACGATCGCCAACAAGCCCAAGACCGTCCTGGCCTACGACCTGACCTTCTCGGCCCCCAAGTCGGTCTCAGTCATCTACGGCATTGGCGACCGCACCATCTCGCCGGCGGCTCGCCAAGCCCACGATGACGCGGTCCGCGAAGCGCTCGGCTACCTCGAGCGTCACGCCACCTGGACCCGCCGAGGCAAGAACGGCAACCGCGTCGTCCGCGGCGATGGCCTCACCGTCGCCGCGTTCCGCCACCGCACCTCCCGTGCGGGCGACCCGCAGCTACACACCCACGCCGTGGTCGCCAACACCACCACCGCCGAGGGCCGTGACACCGCGCTGGACGGCCGGGCGCTCTACGCCCATCAGCGCACCGTGGGCTTCCTCTACCAAGCTGCCCTGCGCCACCACCTCACCCAGAACCTCGGCGTCGAATGGGAGCCCGTCCACAATGGCGTCGCTGAGATCAGCGGCATCGACGACGAGGTCCTCAAGCACTTCTCGCGCCGCAGCCAGGAGATCCGCGAACGCCTCGCCCAAGTTGGCGGCCGGTCCGCCCACGCCGCCGAGATCGCTGCGTTGGAAACGCGCAAGGTCAAGGACTACAACGTGCCCGCCGGACGCCTTCGAGAAGAGTGGCGAGCCCGTGCCGCAGAGTTCGGCCTCGACCATCACGTCCTCTCGCTCGTGCTCGATCGGCGCGCTCCCGGCCGTCCTGTCCAGCCAGATGTGGCGGCAACGGCCGGGGAGATCGCCGCACCCGGCGGCATCACCGAGCAGTCCTCCACCTTCGACCGCCGCGACGTCCTGCGCGACTGGGCCGAGGCACACCGCGCAGGCGCAACCGTAGAACGGCTCGAAGCGCTCGCAGACCGCTGGCTCGCCTCCAATCACGCCATCCAGCTCGAACCCGCGAACCGGCGTCAGCAGCTCGGCGGCGCCCGCCACTCAACGCCCGAGATGCTCGCTCTGGAAGAGCGCTTAATTTCCGACGCCGTCACCCGTCGCGGCACAGGAGTCGCCGTGCTCGACCCCGGAAAGGTGGATGAGCTGCTGCTTGCGAGGCGGGATCACTTGGCGGCCGAGCAGTCGGCGATGACACGCGCGCTGACCACCTCGGGCGACGGCGTCCAGGTCGTGCGCGCAGCAGCGGGCACCGGCAAGACCCGCGGCCTCTCGGCGGCACGCGACGGATGGCAGGCCGAGGGCATCCGCGTCTTCGGCACAGCCCTCGCCGCACGGGCGGCGGTCGAGATGGAGACGCTGGCCGGCATCGACAGCACCACCATCGCCCGGTTGCTCGTCGACATCGACCAAGGCAATGGCCTCGTGAACGGGTCGGTCCTGATCGTCGACGAAGCGGGGATGGTCGGGTCGCACACGATCGACCGGCTCGCACGCCACGCTGCTGACACGCAGTCGAAGCTCGTGCTCGTCGGCGACGACCGCCAGCTCCCGGAGAGAGACGCCGGCGGCGCGTTCCGGCGACTCGCATGTGAACTCGGAGCGGTCGAACTGCATCAAGTTCATCGTCAAGCACAGGTCTGGGATCGCGAAGCCCTCGGCCAGCTACGTCAAGGCAAGGTTGGTGCGTGGAGCGATGCCTACCGCGATCACGGACGACTCGTCGCACGGCCGACGGCAAACGAGCTGCGCGAGACGCTGGTCGATGACTGGTGGGAGGCAACCCGACGGCCGGACACCAACGACGCCGTGATGATCGCCCACCGTCGCACCGACGTCGCCGACCTCAACGCGCTCGCACGCGACCGAATGCACCGCGACGGCCGCCTCGGCGAGGACGAGCTGCTCGCTGGCTCGCGAGCGTTCGCCATCGGCGACCGCGTCATCGCCCGACGCAACGACCGCCGTGCCGACGTCGTCAACGGCATGCGCGCCAAAGTTGTAGGTGTCGATATGGATGCGCGCAGCGTTGCGGTCCGCGTCGCCGACGGCACCGAGCGCACCCTCGCCTCCGAGTACCTAGATGACGGCTGGCTCGACTACGCCTACGCCTTGACCGCACACGCCGCCCAAGGCGCGACCGTCGACCGATCCTTCGTCCTGGGCTCCGACGAGCTCTACCGCGAATGGGGCTACACCGCCCTCAGCCGCCACCGCGCCGAAGCCCGCTTCTACGTCGTCTCCCCCGGCTCCGTCGAACGTGCGCTTCCCGGCCTTGAACCCGACCACGATGCCGTCGGCGAAGACGTCGTCGCCATGCTCTCCCCCAGCCGCCGGAAGGAACTCGCGCTCGACGTCGCCGACCGTGCCGCGGGCGGTCGAGCCCAGCAGGTCCGCGACGGCGTCCAGCGGGAGATCGAAGCGGCTCGACGACGGATCGAAGCGATGCGAGCCGAGCAGGCCGAGCTGGGACGCCTGCGGCTCTCGCGCCGCGCGGCGATCGAGAAGGACATCGCGCGTCAGGAAGAAGCGGTGGAGCGGTGGTCCAGCCAGGCGGAGATGATCGCCGGCGCCCCCGGCCTGAACGTGTCAGCTCTGAGCGTCGAGCACGAAGCGCCGGCCCGGATCGGTCCTGACGATGCCCGCGTCGCTGTGCTCGACCCGGACATGCCGTATCGCCGCGGGCTGGGCGGTCGTCCAGCGTCCTTCCGCGCCCGCGAGGCGTGGACGCGCGAGACGGTAGCGCTGCTCGAGCTCGACGCACCAGCCGCGGAGCCGCTTCTTGAGCCCGCCGGTCTTGACGACGTCGGACTCGATCTCTGAGGTTCCACCCGGGACGAGTCACGCATCGGCTGCTCGAGCCGAGCCGGCACCCCGCGCGCCGTCCCGATGGGACGCCCGCGAGAGGTGCCGGCGTTGGTCGAATCAGCCCGGAAGCCCGTGCTTCTGCACGTGCTCGGAGCCCATCAGCGTCTCGCTCCAAGCCTACGCGGCGGAGATCGCATCACGAAGCTCCTCGGGCGTGGCATCGCCGTCGCATGTGAACCGCCGCAGCACCGAGACGAGCTGCTCGACGGCTTCGGCGGTCGCTCCGCGGATCGCGGGTGCAAGCAGCCAGGTCGGGCCCGACACCACGACGCGGCCCTGCTCGTTGGCCGAGGTCGCCGCGAGCTGATCCAGCATCGTCGTCACCGCCGCCAGGACGTCGTCGGGACGAGGGCGGCCGTCGCTTCCCGTGATCTGCCCCGCCGGGGTCGTCGCCGCATCGTCGGCGACCGCCGCTCGGTGACCGAGCTCCTCCTTCAGGCCGGCGACCTCGCGCTCACGCAAACGCAACGTCAGCGACGCGGGGTTGCCCGTTCCGGTGACCTTCATCGCCGGCCCTCCATCGCGTCGAGGTCGTCGGCGGTGGGCGGCTCGCCGCCGAGGCGGTCGCGCACCTCGACCAGCTCGCGAATCAGCAATAGCGCTCGTTCGTTCTGAGCGAGAGCCGACTTGGTGTGCGGCGGCGTCGCATCGCTCTGCTGCCAGGCGATCGCCAACGGGATCAGCGTCAGCGCGACGTCGGCCGTCACCCGCTCGTGGGTGAACGCGTCGACCAGATGGACGGCGCCAATAACGTCGTCGCGGCGGTCGGGCGGGAACGCCAGATCGCATGCCTCGCGCAGCTTGCGCTCCGCGGTCTGGCGCAAGATCTCGCGCAGGTAGTCGGAGACGACGACAAGGTCGCCCCGGGACGGGATAGCGTCCGGGCTGCTCATGGAGGTAGTGCTCCTTGGGCCATGCCCCCGGCCGTTAGCGCGGCGCGGGGGCGCTTTTCAGTTGCGGAGAGATGGCTCTCCTCATGGCCCTAGGGTTCGGCGGCCCGAAACTCGCCCCCAGTGACCACAGAATGTCCGACGGCGGTCAGCGCCAACTCGCGCCGTCGCAGCTCCATCGCGACAGCGCCCCGTCCTCGTCGTCCAGGAGTGGATCGACGAACGCGATCACGTCGGCGATGAGATCGGTCCAGCCTTCGGGCGGTGGCGCGAGGTAGGACATCCGCCGCACCATCGCCGCGTAGGGCTGCTGGCGATCCGGCATGTTCGCCAACGCCTCGGCCAGCGGCATGACCGCCTGCTGCCGGTGCCCCGCCACCTCGCGGATATGGCCGAGCAGCTCGATGGCCTCGAAGTCGAAGCGACGGCTGCACACCCACAGGTCGGCGAAGTCCCGGTCGCGGGTGCTCGTCTCGCGACGCTGCATGGCGGTGACGACCTTCTCCGCCAGGTTGAGCGCCAGTGGATACGCGCGCAGCAAGACGTCTGGCTGATCGATGACCGACGCCAGCTCGATCGTCGTCGACGTGCCGGGGTCCCCGAAGGAGATGTCTAGCGCGAACGGGATCCTCGCTCGACCCAGGCCGGCGACGAGCTTGCAGCGCACGCCCTGGTACTCATCGCCCTCGCGCATGACCTCGGTCCTGATGCTCGCCGGATCGATCACGATCCCGTCGTCCGGATCCGGGACCAATGAGCAGATTCCGGCGACGATCTTTCGCACCTGCTCGGCGTCGTTGGCGACGCCGTGGGTCGAGAGATCCGCGTCCTGGGTCATGCGACGCACGCCGCTGGCCGCCATCAGCATCCCGCCCTTGAGCACCATCCGTTCGGCGTAGCCCGACGCCGCCAGCCGCCGCAGGAAGGACTCGACCGCGTAGACGACCAGCAACGGCTGCGTGTTGCCCGCGTGCTCGGCGCGGGCCCTGGCCTGCAAGCTCCTGAACGCCTCGGCAGCACGATCGCTCAACTGAGCAACGCCTCTAGCGCGGGCCGCAGCTGACTACTCCCGCCGATCTCCCGCGCAATCTCGGCCAGGCGCGCAGGCTTCGCGTCGCCGCGGTCCATGTATCGACGAAGCGCATGCAGCGCGACGTCTCGCCCCACCCACCGCGACATCCGCATCGCATCGACCACCGAGCGCTCGGCCGAGTAGATCCAGAACATCTCATCAGCGTCGGTGCGTTGCTGCTCGCGCTCGACATCGAACGTCCGAGCATCAAAGACATGCACTTGGGTCGCCGGCTCGGCGATCGACGGCCGGTGAGCCCCGCGCGGAACGGCGACGTGGATCCGCTCCGGGACCTCGTCGCTGAGATCCCAGAACGCCAGCGCCGAGTTCAGGCAGATCGCCCCGCGCGGCACCCGCGCCGACACCACCGCCAACCCGGACGACATCCCCATCCCTGCGCCCGGAAGCTGCACGACCCCGCGCCCGACGGCAACCAGCTCGCCGGCCTCTCGCAGCCGATGGAGCGCGGTGCGGCTCACACCGGCGGCCACGGCCTCGGAGACACGGAACGGCTGCTCGCCGAACCGCTCCCGCAAGATCTCGACACCTGAAGCCATCGGAACAAATCCTACACATGAGCAGACTCTATGTGCAGCTTTTGTTCCAACGGCGCCGCTCATGATCCACCGCCAACGATGAGCGCGTCGAACGCCGCATGCTGCGCCTCGCGCGGCCGGCGCTTCATCACCCGCGCATAGATCTGCAGCGTCGTGCTCTCGTCGGCGTGCCCGACCTGCGCCATCACGTACGGCAGCGGGTGGCCCGACTCCAGCAGCAGCGAGATGTAGGTGCAGCGCAGCGCGTGCGGCGTGATGCCCTGCGGCAGCGGCGAGCCGCCCGCCGCCACGCGGATCTCGTCGGCCCGCGCCACGGCCTTCTTGACCACGTTGTTGCACACGCCCTTGCGGTCGCGTGCGGTGCCGGCCGCCGACGGCAGCACCGGTGAGTCCGGCGCCAGGTCGGTGATCGCGGCGCGGAAGGTCCGCAGCTCGTCGACGAGCCAGGGCGACAGCTCGACCTCGCGCACGCCGGTCGGCGTCTTGGCGTCGGTGACGTTCAGGCGGCGCTTGTCCAGGTTGACGTCGCGCCACGTCAGCGCGCACATCTCCCCGACCCGCAGGCCCGAGCCGACGAGGACCGCGACGATCGCGCGGCGCACCAGCAGCGGCGGACGGTCGTTGGTGGCACGCTCGTAGAGGTAGTGCGCCGAGCCGCGAGGGATGTTGTAGCGCTTCTCGATGTCGATGTAGGTCAGCCTCCACGCGTCGCGCATCTGCTTGACCTGCATCGCTCGCGCGCTCGGGCGCACCTTGTCGCGATCGAGCTGCTCGGCGGCCGCCAGCAGCGATTGCACCTCGTCGGCCTCCAGGAACGGCCGCCGCGGACGCGTCGCCTTCAGCCGCCGCCGTCGTCCCCGCGCCGGGTTGGCCGAGAGGAGCTCGTGATCGACCGCGACGTCAAGGATCGACGCCAGCAGCCCCAACGTCTTGTTGATGGTCTCGTTGCACAGCGGGCGGATCCGGCGACCGGACTCGTCGCGCGCCGGGGTGCCGGCCTTGATCATGTCCTTGATGTGCTCGCGCTCGGCCACCTTGTGCGCCCGGTAGGCGTCGACGAGCTTGACGTCGATCTCCGATACGCGGTACTCGGCGAAGAACGGCAGCAGATGACACGACAGCCGCCAGGCGTAATCGTCAAGCGAGGTCTCGCGCAGCTCGCCCTTGCGGCTGGCCAGGTAGGCCGTGGCGTACTCGTGGAAGGTCGGGTCCGCAGACACCCGCCGCTCCACCACCCGGGCCGGCGGCGACCAGACGCCGGCCCGGATGCGGGCCAGGACGTCCTGAAGCTCGCGCTCCGCGCGCGCCGCCGTCCCCCGTCCTCCTGCGTGCCGAGGTGCAGCCGCTGGCGCCGGTGGTTCGCCGTCACCCGCAACGAGTAGGTGATGAGCCCGTCGCGGCGCTCGCGGGCGACGATCTGACCGCTAGCTGGACGGGGCACGACGCACCTCCCCTAGACGCGGACGGACCGGCAGCAGATCCTCCGCGTCGGCCGCCCGCGATGTCCCCGCTCGGCGCCGCCGCACCGCAGGCTGCGGCTCCTGACGCGCCGGGCTCGTCCCGTCCGCGCACGCGCGCAGCCGCTCGGCGACCGTTCGCGCCTCGAAGCGGACCGGTCGCTGGCGACCCGTGCCCAACCGCACCGCCCCGAGGAGCTCGGCGTGGTCGTAGACCCAGGCGGGAACGACGCGCAGCACCGCCGCCACCTCCGCCGCGGTCAACAGGCGCTGCGTGTCGCCGGCTCCCGCCGCAGCCAGGAGCATGTCCTCCAGCGGGTCGTTCAGGCTGTCGGGTTCGAAGCGCACGGGCTCACCTCCCAGTCGACCGACACCCCGAAACACCCTCCCCCGAATCTCGCGGACGAGCCGCGGCCGGCGGGGCGATTCCGTGGCCCAAACCGCTTCCGAGCGCGGTTTTTGCCTTCTCTCAGAGCACCTCAGAGGCACAGTGAGATGCCATGAAATGCCTGCTAAACAAGCATTCTGTTGCTCATCAATTTGGGACTTCACACGCGAGAGGTCGCAGGTTCGAAACCCGCCGCGCCCATCTTTCGGAAGCCCCGCAACCGCGGGGCTTTCGTCGTTTCGGGCCTGCGCCTCGTCGGCCCAGACTGAGCCCGTTTGGAAACAATTTGGAAACGACCGGTGCCGCCCAACGGGATTCCGACCGTTCCGCGGGCAACCATCCGGCGACGTGCACGACATCCTCATCGCACTTGCTGGCGGCGCGATCGGCGCAATCCTCGCCGGGCTCGCCTTCGTCCTCCTCCGCCTCTCCGCCATCCCGGGCGACGTCGCGCGACACGACCGCCGGTGTGCCGCGTTGAATGAAGACCTGGAACGCTGGGTCGCTGACGACCACAGGAAGCTGCGCCAGGAGCTGGCCGCGAGCCGCATCTTCAAGTTCGCGCGCCGCCGGTGCAAGTGGCGAGGCGACAACCCGTTCGAGGTACTTGAGCGCGGGGAGCGGGCGAGGGTGAGCGAGGCGCCGGAGCGGCGCGTCCACACGGACGACGAGCTGGCCCAGGTTCTTGCGGCCACGACCGACCGGTGGCGGACCTTGTTCAAGGCAGCGAGCTACACGGCCGGGCGCGAATCGGAGCTTCTCGGATGGTGGTGGGAGGACCTCGACCTGGACGACTTCGACACCGCGGGAGCCGACTTCAGGTACCAGGTGAGCCGCGATGGCGAACGGGTGCGCCCCAAGACCGAGGAAAGCAAGTCCCGCGTCCCACTATCCCGGGCCGCGGTGCTGCTGCTCCGCAAGCACAAGGCCGACAGCAAGCACACCCGCCCGAAGGACTATGTGTTCTGCACCGCCGATGGTGCTCCGCTACATCAACGCAACGTCCTTCGCGCGCTGTACCGCGCCCAAGAGCGTGCCCGCAAGCCGGACGGCACGCCCACCTTCCCCGAGCTGTTCGAGCAGGACGCGCGCGGTGGGCTCGTCGTGAATACCAAGGGCCGGTACGTGCTCAACGACGTCCCGCGCAAGCACCTCAACCTGCCGCACTTCCACTCTCTACGCCACGGCGCGGCGATGGACTGCGACGACGCCGAGGAAGCCCGGGACCTACTCCGCCACAAGAACACCAACGTGACGAACCAGGTCTACCGACCCCACTTCTCGGAGCGGCGCCGAGAGGCCCTGCGAGCCAAGCTGAACGCGCGTCAGGGCGACGCGAGCACGGTACCGGGCTAGCCGTTGAACACCGCGGCATCGCGGAAGCCATCGCCGGCGTCTGTAACGTAGTACATGTCCTTGTACTCGGGGTGTTCCGCGACGTAACCCTCGCTGATCGCTTCATCGAGTGACGTCCGAACCAAGCCCTCGTCGGCCTCCCCGAGCGCGTGCGCGATCTCGTCAACAGAGGCGTGCGGGATTGCCTGATGGGCGCGACGCTTCTCGGTGCGCCTGGCTAGAGCCTCGATGAGGTCGTAGAGGGTCGGACGCTCGGCTTCAGGCATTGCGGGGACCTTAAGAGGACGAGCACCACGTCACGCGACTTGACTTACAAGTGATCGCACCGAGCGCGAGGATCGGCGTCTTCAGATGCGCGGCGGCCTGCTCGCGCGACATTCGCGTCGAGCCCGAGTAGAGCTCGCGAGAAAACCGCTCGGGTGGGCGGCCCGAAGCCCGCGCCGGTCCGACGTCGGGCACTCAGCGCCTGGTCTCGTACCTGGTCAGGACCACGCCGTTGGGAAACGTCCGGGTCTCCACCAGGGTCAGGTTCACCCAGTTGTCCAGGGCCGTGAAGAACGGCGTGCCGCCGCCCACCAGGACCGGATGGGTGACGATCGCGTACTCGTCGATCAGCCCGGCCCGCATGGCCGCCGCGGCGAGTGTGGCACCGCCGATGTCCATGGGGCCGCCGTCGTCGGCCTTGAGCCTGGTGATCTCGGTGACCGCGTCGCCGGTGACCAG
>NZ_DATHDY010000044.1:0-11139 GCF_035318805.1 Baekduia sp. | reverse complement strand
TCGATGGCTGGTCCGGGCGGATGCCTGAGGTCGCACGATCTCGCAGCCGATCCTGGTCGGATCGGCAAGGGATCGGGTGGCCTCAGGCGCCGGCCGGGCCGGTCAGCGGCGGCACCGAACCCGTGGAACAACTCATCTAGGCAAGCCCGGGCCGACGAGTCCCTGCCAGAACGGCTTTTGGCTCTTTTCCTGCCCGCCGCCCGGCTCTACAGTCGCCGCCGTGAGCACCGTCGAGCACCGCGCGCTGGCCCGTGGCCCCGGTCGCTCGGTCGCCGTGCCCGAGCCGGCGGAGGTGCGGCCCGACGTCTCGATCCTCGTGCCCTGCCTCGACGAGGAGCTCACGGTCGGCGCGTTCGTCGACTGGTGCTTCGAGGGCCTGGACCAGGCCGGCGTCACGGGCGAGGTGCTGATCGTCGACTCGTCGTCGGATCGCTCTCCCGAGATCGCCGAGGCCCATGGCGCTCGGGTCCTGCGCGTGCCCCTGCGCGGGCTGGGCCGGGCCTACATCGACGCGATCCCCCACCTGCGCGGCGACATCGTGATCATGGGCGACTGCGACCTGACCTACGACTTCCGCGAGCTGTCGGGCTTCGTCGCGGCGGTCCGGACGGGCCACCAGTTCGTCATGGGGACGCGGACCAAGGGCTATATCGAGCCCGACGCCATGCCGCGGCTGCACCGCTACTTCGGCTCGCCGGCGACCACCTGGATCTTCAACCGCATCTACGGCACGCGGTTCAGCGACATCCACTGCGGGATGCGCGCCATGACGCGCGACGCGCTGACGCGGATGGAGCTCGAGTCCCAGGGCTGGGAGTACGCGTCGGAGATGATCCTCAAGGCGCGCAAGCGCCGCCTGAGCACCACCGAGGTGCCGGTGCGGTTCTACAGGGATCCGCCCGGGCGAGAGAGCCATCTCGTGCGCTCCGGCTGGCGCGAGCCGTGGAAGGCCGGCTGGAACAGCCTGCGGATTATGTTCCTCTACGCCCCTGACTACTTCCTGCTCTGGCCCGGCATCGTGATGCTCACGCTGGGCCTGCTGCTCAGCGGCGCGCTGGCGCCCGGAGACGTCGATGCGCTCGGCGTCGGCTTCGACCTGCACTGGATGCTGCTGGGGCTCGTGCTGGCCATCCTCGGCTACAGCGCCGTGCAGCTCGCCGTGCTGGCCCGTGTGCACTACGACTTCGACCCGGGGTTCACCAGACGGGTGTTCGGCGTGCTGACCTACAACCGCGGGATGGCCGTCGCGGCGACGCTCCTGCTCGCCGGGCTCGTGCCGAACGTCGCGCTGCTGGTGAGCTGGCTGCGCGACGGGCTGGCGCTGGTACAGATCGACCATCCCGCTGTCTTCGGCCTGTTCCTGCTGGTGCTCGGCTTCCAGACCTTCGCCTTCACCCTGCTGGTCCACATCATCGGGCGCCGCCACGTCGACCCGCCGGCATGACGCCGACCCAGACGCAGATCCGGCTCCGCTCGCCGCGCGGCGAGATCGAGTACGCCGACGGCGAAGACCACTTCCGCAACGGGCTGCTGCGGCTGCTCAACCTCGACGACGACGAGTTCGCACGGTGGCTCGCGCTCGCCGAGGAGGCCTCGGCGCCGTCGCTGCTCGAACGGCTCGGGCTGGGCTGGGCCGCGCTGCGGCCGCTGGCGCCACCGCCGGGCGTGCCCGCCGGCGGCGCCGTCGGGCCCGGTCCGGGCGGGATCGAGGGGCGGCTGCTGCATCCGGCCATCGCCGAGTCTCCGGGCTGGGGCGTCGCGCTTTCGGACGCGGCCGGCCACGGCTGGCTGGTGCGCCACGACGGCGCGGCGTTCGTCTGCGAGCGGCAGCCGCCGACCTACGAGGAGGCGTACTTCGAGGGCGACAAGCTCTCGGCCGGCGGGTACGGCGACTACACCGAGCAGGCCGGCTGGCGGCTTGAGAAGTCGCGTCGCCAGGTGCGCGAGATGCTCGCGCTGACCGGGCTGGCCGGCGGCCGCGTGCTCGACATCGGCTGCGGCTACGGGTACTTCCGCGTGGCGCTCGAGGAGGCCGGCTACGAGCACGAGGGCCTCGAGGTGTCGGCGTTCGCGCGGGCCGTGGCGCACGAGAGCTACGGCTTCGCGACCTGCGGCGGGGTGCTCGAGGACCACAGCGCGGGCTGGCGCGGGCGCTTCGACGGCATCGTGCTGTTCGACCTCGTCGAGCACCTGGAGGACCCGGACCGCTTCATGGAGCAGGTGCGCGCCTGCCTGCGGCCCGGCGGGGTCGTGGGGATCAAGACCCCCAACATCTCCTGCCCCGAGGCCGGCGTGTTCGGCCCCTGGTACCACTCGCTCAAGCGCGAGCACCTGCAGTTCTTCTCGGGCGAGTCGCTCACCGCGTGCGCGGCGCGCGCGGGCCTGGAGCCGGCGGCGCTGGGCTCGATCTCCCACCTGCTGGCCGGCTTCGTCGGCCGCGAGCAGTGCGACGCCTGGGAGCGCGCGGGCCTCGGCGCGGACCTGGCGTCCTGGTACCGCCGGCACGCCTAGGCGCGTGGGTCCCTCCTGGACCGCGGGTACGAGCCCCTGGGCGAGTACCCGCAGCGAAACGAGCCCCTTGGGCGAGGCTTCGCCTAGGCGCGGCCGATACGGTCGTACACGGCGTCGACGAGCGCCGTGACGGCCAGCGCCTGCCGGAACGTCGCGGGCGCCGGCCCGGGCGCCGGCGGGGCGCCGCGCCAGCGCGCCAGCACGGCGCCGACCTCGTCGGTGAGCGACGCGTTGCCGGGTCCGAAGTCGCGGCGCTCCTCGGTGTCGCGCTGGCCCGGCGCCCCCGGCTGGGCCCACGCCCAGCGCCGGCCGAGCCGCAGCGTCTGGTCGCCGTAGTTGCCGCCCCGTCCCTCGGCGATGCCGTAGCCGTCCTCGCCGACGACCTCGACGCGGAGCGTGTTGACCCAGCGGACGTGGCTGACCCGCACGGTGGCGATGAGCCGCTCGTGGGCGAACGTCAGGACGACGTCCTCCTCGATGCCCGTCTTCCAGAACCCGCGCGTGGCGGCGGCGTGCTCGAGCGCGAGCCGCGGCTCGAGCAGCAGGAGCAGGTCCAGGAGGTGCACGCCGGGGTCGAGCACGACGCCGCCGCCCGCGCGGTCGGGCTGGAGCTTCCAGCCGTCGGCGCTGCCGGGATGGCCGCCGTGGCCGATGAGCAGGTCGATCGTGCGCAGCGTTCCCAGCCGCCCCTGCGCCGCCGCGTCGAGGATCGCGCGGATGCCGGGCAGGAAGCGGTAGTTGTAGCCGACGAAGCTCGGCGCGCCGAGCGTCGCGGCCGCGGCGACGAGGCGCTGGGCCTGCTGCGCCCGCAGCCCGAGCGGCTTCTCGATCAGCACCGGCCGGCCGCCGCGCAGGATCGTGTGGGCGGCCGCGACGGCGACGTCGTGGGGCAGGGCGACGATCGCCGCGTCGTAGTCGCCGGCCGGGACGTCGGCGACGGCAGCGAAGTGGGGCGCGTCGGGCCGTCCCGGCGCCACGGGGTCGACCGTGCCGGCCAGCGTCGCCCCGTGCTCCAGCACGGCCTGGGCGCGCTGGCGGCCGATCAGCCCGTGGCCGACCACCAGGACGCGCGGCTCGCTCACGGCCGGCGGTACGTCAGCCCGAGGCAGAGGTTCAGGTTGACGCTGGGCACCTTCAGCGGCCACCACGACCGCCGGTCGCGGGTGAACCGCGCGTCGAGCTCGTCGAGGATCTCGCTCGGCACGTTGACGTGCTCGCTCTTGATGTACCAGTCGAAGTCCGAGTCATAGCGCTTCTCGAACATGCGGCGCGAGGTGACGCGGCGGCCGAGCGAGTAGCCGAGGCCGCCCTCGCAGGGGATGACGATCTCGAAGATCCCGCCGGGCCGCAGCACGCGGCGCACCTCGTCCAGCGCGGCCGGGAGGTTGCGCAGGTGCTCGAGCACGTGGAGGGCGATGGCGCGGTCGAACGCCGCGTCGGGGACGTCGAGCCCCGCCTCGACGTCGCCCACGTGGGTCGATGCGGCGGGATGCTTCTCGCGGATGACGGCGGCCATCTCGTCGCGGAGCTCGAGCGCGACGTAGTCCTGGGTGGCCGCGTCCTCGTAGGCCAGGTGCTCGCCGAGCCCGGCGCCGATCTCCAGCGTGCGGATCGCGGGGCGCGCCGACTTCAGCGGGTAGGTGTGGCTCCACTTCGCCACCGCGCCGTAGGTGTCCGGGTACACCTCGTGCCAGTACTTCATGAAGTCCTCCCGGATGGCGAGCTGCTCCTCGGTCAGCTCGGGGAAGGGCTTCGGCCACTTGGTCGATGGTGCGCTCACGGGATCTCCGGTGGCTGCTTAGGCCGCGGGCGCTCCCACGCCCTCGACCGCCTCCCACTTGCCCGGCTGGGCCTCGACGGCGGGATGGGATACGAGGAGGTGCCAGAGCACGGCCTGGAAGCTCTCGACGTGCGGGGTGCGGCGGGCGGCGGGCGAGGCCACGACGATCGCGACCTCGGCGGCCTGGGCGGCGTGGCCGTCGGCCTTGCCGACGATCGCGTAGATCGGCGCGCCGACCTCGGTGGCGAGCTCCATCGCCTGCACGAGGTTCATGGAGATGTCGTGCGCGCGCGAGCCGCCGCCGACCGAGAAGACGAGCATGCCGTCCTTCTCGTTCATGCGCGACGTGCGCAGCCAGGCGCTGTAGCTCGTGCTCCAGCCCTCGTCGTTGACGCGCGCCGTCAGCTCGCTGACGTTGTCGGAGGGCGTGTAGCTCTCGATGTGCGCGATCTTGCGGAAGTCGTTGACCGCGTGCGAGGCGTGGCCCGCGCCGCCGCCGACGCCGACGATGAACAGGCGCCCGCCACGCTCCCGGATCGCCGCGATGCCCTCGGCCATGCGCTCCATGTCCTGGCGCGGGATGCTCGCCGCGATCTCGGCGACCTCCTCCAGGTACATGGCCGCGAAGCTCATTGTTCGGCAACGTACAGAAGCGGCACCGTGCCGGCGACGTGAGCCAGTGACGGAGCGGCAACATCCCGCTCCAGGAGCCGTTCGACGTAGGGTGCCCCGATGGCCGCCCTGCCTCGCCGGCTTCGCTTCACCCTCGGCCGCGCCTACGCCGCGCTGTGGCGGAGCGCCGACGGCGCGCTGGCGCGGCTGGCGCCCGGATCGGTGCGCCGCGCGCGGTCGCTGCCGCGGCTGCCGGCCGAGCCCGTGCACCGCCGCTACGGGCTCCGCGCCGGCCGGCCGGTGGACCGCTTCTACATCGAGCGCTTCCTGGAGCGGCACGCCGGCGACATCCGCGGGGAGACGCTGGAGGTGCTCGACGCCGTGTACACGCGGCGCTTCGGCGGCGACGCCGTGCAGCGCGCCGACGTGCTCGACCTCGATCCCGACAACGAGCGAGCCACGGTGCGCGGCGACCTCCAGACCGCCGAGGGCATCCCGGCCGGGGCCTTCGACTGCTTCGTCTGCACGCAGACCATCTCGATCACCTACGACTTCTCGGGCGCGGTCAAGACGGCGTTCAACCTGCTGGCGCCCGGCGGCGTCCTGCTGCTCACCGTGCCGGGGATCTCCCACCAGGCCGAGCCCGACGGCGAGCGCTACCCCGACCACTGGCGCTTCACCTGGCGCGCGATCGACCGGCTGCTGTCCGAGCGCTTCGGCGCCGACAACGTCGAGGTCCAGGCCGAGGGCACGGTCGCCGCCAGCGCAGCGTTCCTCTACGGGATCCCGGCGTCCGAGCTCGACCCGGCCGACCTGGATCCGCACGACCCCGACTACGAGATGGTCATCTGCGCGCGGGCGGTCAAGCGCTAGACGCCTGGTCTGCGGACGTGCTGAACAGGTCTGCTGGTGAAGTGAATGTGTCCGGCCCCTGGCGGAGGCTGAGGGGTGCGAGCCACCTCAACGCCCACCTGGAGGTCGGACACATGACAGACCGCAGATGCCGCTTCGGACCCGCGGCCAAGATCGAGATGATCCGTCGGCGCGAGAGCGGCGAGTCGTTTCGTCAGATCGCTCGGTCGATGGCCTGTTCGCCGACGACGGTCAAGTCGGCCTGGGATCGCTGGCAGCAAGCGGCGGTCCAGGAGCACGGCGACTTGTCGTGTTTGTTGCCTCGGCGGCCTGGGGCTCGCGGTCACGCCGGAGCACTTCGCCCAGCAGCTCGCCGTGCTGCGCGAGCGCTGGACGGTCGTCTCGCTGGAGGCCGTCGTCCGCGGCGAGGCCGGCGACCACGCCGTCGCGCTGACCTTCGACGACGGCTACCACGACAACCTGCTCCACGCCCTTCCCGCGCTGACCTCGGCCGGGGTTCCGGCGACGCTCTTCTGCTCGACCGGGCACGTCGCGACCGGCGAGGCCTTCTGGTGGGACGCGGTGACCGCGGCGTTGAGCGCCGGGGGCGCGGGGATCCTGGAGCTCGACCTCCCCGAGGGCCGCCGCGCCTGGGCCCCGCGCGACGACGCGCACCGTGCCGCCGTCCGCGCCCACGCCCATGCCGCGCTGCGCACCCGCGACCGCGAGACGATCGCGACCGCGCTGGCGCAGCTGGACGCCTGGGCCACCGCCACCGCCCCCGCTCCTCGACGGTCCCCAGCGGCGGCGGCTGGCCCGCCGCCCGAGCGCGATCGACCGATGACGGTCGCGGAGCTGCGCGCGCTCGCCGCCGCCGGGCCGTTCTCGGTGCAGGCCCACGGGCGCACGCACCGCAGCCTCGCCCACGCCCCGGCGGCCGCGCGCGACGACGAGCTGCGCGGCAGCGCCGACGACCTCGAGGCGTGGCTCGGTGCTCGCCCGACCGCGTTCTCCTATCCCTTCGGCGTGCCGGGCGTGGACGTCGACGAGGCGACCAGGGAGGCCGCCCGCGCCGCCGGGTACGCGTACGCCACCGTCAACGCGCCGGGCCTCGTCCGCCCGGGAACCGACCGCTATGCACTGCCGCGGCTGGCGGTCGGCGACCTCGACGGCGGCGCCTTCGCCCGCTGGCTGGACGCGACGTTCCCGGGCCGGTGACCGGCACCGCCACGGCGCGGCCGGGGCTCGGGCGGCACGCGGAACCGCCGCCGTCCCCGACTTGTCATCCTGTAGCGCGCATGTCCCGCCTGGATCGCCTGCGCGGACGGTGGCCCGTCTCCCCCCGCGTGCACGCCTACGCCGCCTGGTCGGCGCTGGTCCTCTTCACGCTCATCATCGTCACCGGCGCCGGCGTGCGCCTGACGGGCTCCGGCCTGGGCTGCCACGATTGGCCGCGCTGCAGCGACCAGTCGCTCACGCCGCAGGACGGCCACGGCTTCATCGAGTTCGGCAACCGCATGGTCACGACGCCGGTCGCGATCGCCGCGATCTGCTGCCTGGTGTTCGCCGTGCTGCGCCGGCCGTACCGCCGCGACTTCGCGTGGATCGGCGCCGGGCTCTGCCTCGGCGTCCTCGCCCAGGCGATCCTCGGCGGCATCACCGTCCTGACCGGGCTGAACCCCGTCACCGTCATGAGCCACTTCCTGCTGTCGATGGTCACGATCGTGCTGACCGTCTCGCTGGTCTGGCGGGTCGAGCGGGAGCGCCGCGGCCTGCCCGAGCGCCCCGAGCGCGATCCGCGCCTGGTGTGGGCGGTGCGCGGGCTCGTCGTCCTCGGGGGCCTCGTCGTGCTCGTCGGCACCGCGGTCACCGCCTCGGGCCCGTTCGCCGGCGGGGAGGGCACCGGCGACGACGTGCACCGGCTCACGATCTTCGGCTACGACACGTTCCAGGACGTCATCGCCATCCACGCGCGCGTCGCGGGCGTCTTCGGCGTGCTCGCGGTCGCGCTGTGGTTCGTCGCGCGCCGTGCCGGCGCCGGGCGGGACCTCATGCGCCCGCTCACGGCGGTCTGCCTGATGGTCGCCCTCGCGGGGATCATCGGGAACCTCCAGTACCACCAGCTCGACTACCCGGCCGCGCTGATCTGGTGCCACGTCACGGTCGCGACGGGCCTGTGGAACGCGCTCGTCTGGTCGCTGCTGGCCGCCGGGCGGCCGCAGTCCGCGGTAGAGCCCGCGACGCCGCCCGCGCCGCCCCGCAGCGGCACGCGCGAGCGCGCCGCGGTCTAGGGGGAACGCTGGCCCAGAGGGCCAGGTTCCCTTGCGGGTGTTCGCCCAGGGGGCGAAACCCGCGCGGGTTAGGGACCCACACTCCTAGCCCAGCGCCCGCTCGGTGCCGAGCGCCAGCAGGGCGAGCGCGCTGACCGTCACGCTCAGCAGCGCGGGGCGCAGCCTGCGCAGCCACCGCCGTCGCCGTCGCGACGACCAGCCACGGCCGCGCCCGCGGCGGGTGGCGGTGCTCGCGTAGATCGGAAGCGACCTCTCCATGAGCTCTCCTGCAGCAGGCATGCCACGTCGGATGGCCCGGCGGGTCAACGGCTGCGTGCGCGAGCATGCCGCACGTTGCGGACGAATCCGCGTGGCGCGTGGTCGCGCTCAGGCCGCGGGCACGTCCACGGCGTTCAGCGCCGCCGCCCGCGGAGCCTCGCGGGCGGTCCCCTGGAGCACCAGCATCGCGACGTCGTCGCGCTGCTCGCCGAACGCCAGCAGCGTCTCGTCGATGCAGGCGGCGACCACGTCGGGCTCCTCGGGGCCGATGGCGCGCAGCAGCGCTTCGAGCCGCTCGGTCCCGAAGCGGTCGTCGGGGCCGCGGGTGTCGGTGACGCCGTCGGTGTAGAGGACGAGCGTGTCGCTGGCGCCGAGCTCCAGCTCGGTCAGCGTCCACGCCCCCTCGGGGAACGCGCCCAGGAGCGTGCCCGGGGACCCGACCGCGCGGACCGTGCCGTCGGCGCCGATCAGCAGCGGCGAAGGATGGCCGGCGCACACGATGTCCAGGCGGGCGCCGACGCCGTCGGGGCGCGCGCGCACGCCGACGCAGACGGCGGTGCAGATCTGGCGGCGGTCCGGATCTCCGCCGAGCGTGTGGTTGAGCCGCTGCAGCATGCGCGGCACGTCGTCCTCGTACTGCGCGACGGTGCGCATCGTGTACCGCGCCAGCGAGGTGATCGCCGCGGCGCCCGGGCCCTTGCCGGTGACGTCGCCCATCATCACCATCCAGCGGTCGCGCCCCTCGAACAGGTCGTAGAAGTCGCCGCCGACCTCGGTCGCGGTGCCCGCGGCGCGGAAGCGCGCGGCGATGGAGAGGCCGGGGATCACCGGCAGGCGCGGCGGCAGCAGCGAGCGCTGCAGCGTGGTGGCGATGTGCGTGCGGGCGGCGTGCACGCGGGCGTTCTCGACCGCGATCGCGGCGCGGCGGGCCAGCTCCTCGGCGACGTCCAGGTCGCCGCGCCCCAGCAGCCGCCCGCTGGCCGACGTGGTGGCCAGCTGCATCGTCCCGATCACCCGGTCGCCGACCGCCATGGGCACGATGAGCATCGAGCGCGTGTCGATCAGCCGCATCAGCTCGGCGTGCCGCGGGGCCTGCGCGTAGCGGGCGACGTCCTCCGGATCGACGCGGTCCCACACGACCGGCCGGCCGGTCCGCAGGACCTCGGCGGGACCGCGGTCGTCGGACGTGTCCGGTGGGTAGTCGCGGCGCCACTCGTGCAGCAGGTCGACCTGGTCGAGGTCGCGGTGGGCGACCGCCATCTGGCGCAGGTCGCCGCGCTCGTCGGTCAGGTCGACGCGGGCCCAGTCGGCCAGCTCGGGCACGACCGCCCAGGCCGCCTTGTCGATCGTCGCGTCGGCGTCCAGCGACGAGCCCAGCAGCTTGCTGGCGTTGGACAGCAGCCGCTCGCGCAGCTCCTGGCGCTTGACCGCGGTGAGGTCCTCGCCGACGCTGACGACGAACTCCAGCTCGCCCTGGGCGTCGAGCACCGACGCGGCGCGCCAGAGGACCCAGAGATCACGCCCGGTCACGCGGTCGACGCTGCGGACCAGGCGTGGCGCGGGCTCCCCGCCCGCCAGCGCCGCCGCGACCGGGAGGTCGCGGCGCGTCAGCTCGCGGCCGTCCTCGTCGAACATCGCCCAGCAGTGAAGCGCCTCCGACAGCTCGCCGACCGCGAGCGCGTCGGTCGACGCGTGGCCGGCCAGCTGGGCGGCCGCCGGGTTGGCGAACAGCAGCGTGCCGTCGGGGGCGAACGCGCTGACCGACTCGCCGAGGTTGGCCACGATCGCCTCCATGCGGCCCTCGGCGGTCCGCAGCTCCTTGAACAGCCGCGCGTTGTCGAGCGCCAGCGCTGCGCGCGGCGCGAGGTCGCGCCCGAGCTGGATCTCGTCGTCGGCGAACGCCGCGCGGCCGGTGCGGCGGATGAACGAGAGGGTCCCGGCGGCGCGGCCGCGCGCGACGAGCGGCAGGGTCAGCACCGACTCGTAGCCGGACCCGACGACGTGCCGCACGTGATCGGCGTTGTCGGCGTAGGACGCGACGTCGTGGGACGCGTCGGTCAGGACCTGCGCCTCGCGGGTACGCAGCGCCACCGCCACCGGGTGGTCGCTCTCGGGGTCCAGCGGATGCTCGCGGCGCAGGCGGGCGAGATCGTCGGCGATCTCCTGGTCGACCGCGCTGGTCACCGCGCCGCGCAGCGTCCCGTCGGGCTGTAGGAGGTCGACGATCGCGACGTCGGCCATCTCGGGCACGAACAGGTCGGTGATGCGCGGGAGCATGGCGTCGGGCTCCAGCGGCGCCTCGAAGAGGTCGGCGAGGCGGCCGAGCATCGCGGCGCGCCGGCGCTCGAGCCGTTCGACGGCGAGCTCCTCGCCGCGCTCCGCAGCCTCCACGGCGAGCAAGCGCTGCGCGCGGGCCATGCCGACGCCGACGCCGAGCGCGCCGCCGACGATCAGGCCGAGGGCCAGGGGCAGCGAGCGCGACCGCGCGGCCGTCGAGGGTGCAGCGGACTCCACGGAGCCGATGCTATGCGCGTCGCGCCGGATCCGCCATGCGCTGGCGGTCCGGCGCGACGCGCGAGGGCGAATCAGCCGGTGACGGCCTCGGTGGACGTCGGGGCGGGCTCGAGCGCCAGCTCGAGCACCTCGCCGACCGTCATGACCGGGTGGAACGTCATCGCCTCGCGGACGTCGGCCGGGACGTCGTCGAGGTCGCCGCGGTTGCGCTCGGGCAGGATCACGTCGGTGAGCCCCGCCGCGTGCGCGGCCAGCACCTTCTGCTTGAGCCCGCCGATCGGCAGCACGCGACCCTGGAGGGTCACCTCGCCGGTCATGCCG
>NZ_DATHDY010000043.1:0-20348 GCF_035318805.1 Baekduia sp. | reverse complement strand
GGTTGTCCATCCCGTCGAAGTCAGGGTTGGAGTCGATCAGCGGGCCGTCCCCGGCGTAGGGCAGCTCGTCGCTGCCCTCGGGATCGGCGATGACGCGCTTGATCGACACGCCATGGGTCTCGGCGAACGCGTAGTCGCGGGGGTCGTGGGCCGGGACGCCCATGATCGCGCCCGTGCCGTACTCCATCAGCACGTAGTCGGCGACGTACATCGGCAGCACCTCGCCGTTGACGGGATTGATCACGTGACGGCCCAGGAAGATCCCCGTCTTGGGCTTGTCGGCGTCGCCGCGGTCCTCCAGCGACTCGTTGGCCGCGTGATTGACGTAGTCGCGCACCTCCTGCTCGCGACCCGTCCCTTCGATCAGCCGCTCGATGTCGGGGTGCTCGGGCGCCATGACGAAGAACGTCGCGCCGAAGAGCGTGTCGGGACGCGTCGTGAAGACGGGGTAGTCGATCCCCAGCTCCTCGCAGCGGAACGTGACCTCGGCGCCTTCGGAGCGCCCGATCCAGTTGCGCTGCATGGTCTTGACGTGCTCGGGCCACGCGATCGCGTCGAGCTCTTCCACCAGTTGATCGGCGTAGTCGGTGATCCGGAAGAACCACTGCTCGAGCTGGCGGACCTCGACCTCGTGGCCGCAGCGCTCGCAGCGCCCGTCGATGACCTGCTCGTTGGCGAGCACGGTCGCGTCGACCGGACACCACTTGACCGCGGCGTCCTTGCGATAGGCCAGCCCGTGCTCGAAGAGCTGCAGGAAGATCCACTGTGTCCAGCGGTAGTACTCGGGCGTGTGGGTCGACAGCTCGCGCGACCAGTCGATGGAGATGCCCCACTCGCGGAACTGCCGCTGAAAGGAGCGGATCGCCTCCTCGGTGGACTCGCGCGGATGCTGGCCGGTGCGGATCGCGTGGTTCTCGGCGGGCAGGCCGAAGGCGTCGTACCCCATCGGATGGAGCACGCGGCGACCCGTGCGACGGTGGAAGTGCGCCACGGCGTCGCCCACCGAGTAGACCTTGAGGTGCCCGATGTGCGGCTCGCCGCTGGGGTAGGGCAGCATCTCGAGGACGTAGGACGTGTCGTCGGCGTCCAGCGGCTCGTCGTTGGACACCTCCCACGTGTGCTCGTCGGCCCAAACCTGCTGCCAGCGAGGCTCGATCTCCTTCGGGTCATAGCGATGTTCGGCCACGCCCCGCAGGCTACAGCGGCGGCCTGCGATTCCCCGCGCCGTAGGATCCGGCCGTGGGCGAACCCGTCACCGTCGATGCGCTGCTGCGCGACCCGACCGCCGCCGAGGTCACCGAGGGGCTGGAGCGCAACCCCGGCTCCGCACGACTCGCCGACCGCGGCTGGGAGCCGCTGTGGTTCGAGGTGCGCGTCGCCGTCGGTGAGCAGCACGACCACGAGTTCATCCACTCCTTGGTCTGGCGCGAGCCCGGCCGGCCCGCGCGCGAGGTCGCCGAGGAGGAGCTCGGGCACACCCTCGACGAGGTGCTGCGCAACCTGCGCGACGCCGAGGGCTACGACGTGTGGCCCGAGGACGTCTCCGAGCCCCGGCTGCGGGTGGAGGTCTCGTAGTTCCCAAGGCACCACGAGGTGGTCGCGTTCTTGCGGTCCAGCGGTCGGGGCGACCTACCATGGCGCCATGGAGGACCGTCCTGATGCATCCCTCCACGGTGAGGATCGCGAGACCCCCGTGTCGGACCCCGGCGGGCTCGACGAGCTGACCGCGTCCTTCGGGGCGCGCCCGATGAGCGAGATCTCCGTCGCGTCGGCCAAGGTCGCCGCGATCGTCGAGGCCGCCGAGCGCGCCGCCGAGGACCTGCGCCACAAGACCGAGGAGAAGGCCCGCGCCCGCATCGCCGAGGCCGATCGCGCCGCAGACCTCCGCGTCGAGGCCGCCGAGGCCGAGGCGAGCGAGATCGTCGACGCTGCGCGCCGGCAGGCCGCCGCCGTCGAGGCCGAGGCCAAGGAGGGCGTGCGCCACATCCACGAGCGCGCCGCGCAGGCGCGCGAGGAGGCCGAGCGCCGCAAGGTCACCGCCGTGCAGGAGGCGCAGGAGGAGGCCGTCCGCATCCGCGCCGACGCCGACACCTACGCCGAGGACGTCCGCCGCGACGCGAAGGCCGACGCGCGCGAGATCATCGCCGAGGCCCACGCAGCCGCGCGCGACGTCCTGCACGACGGCACGACGCTGTCGGGCCATCTCCAGGAGCTGAGCAACTCCCTGAACCGCAACGCCGAGCGGCTGCTCAACGACGTCAAGCTCGCCCACGCCCGGCTGACCGCCGACCTCGACCAGGCCGCACCGGCCGGCCCAGCCGATCCCGCGCCCACGGCGTCGCGCGGAGCGAGCCCGGCAGCACCCCGATCCACCCCACCCCGCCGCGGTCCCGACGGCGACTTCGACGTCCCGGAGTTCGTACCCGGCCGCCGTTGAGCCGGCCCTCGCCGGCCGGGAGTGTTAAGCTGCTTGTCGACCTGGGGCTATAGCTCAGCTGGGAGAGCGCCTGCATGGCATGCAGGAGGTCGTCGGTTCGAGCCCGACTAGCTCCACTCCTACGAAGGGCCCGCAAACGCGGGCCCTTCGTCGTTCCGGAGGTCGACTGCGGTGCCCCGGATCGCGGACGGGTTTCAGGCACTAGTGCCTGAAACCGGCCAGATGTCACTCGTTGGCCGCCGATCGCTGCCGACCGGTCGTCTTCCGGCGTCGCCGCCGCGCCGCGCCGCGCACTTGGATCGTAGCCAGGAGGTCGGGGTTCGAGTCCCTAGCTCCATCGTCACGAAGCCCGCGCGTCTGCAGGGATTTCGTCGTTCGGGACCGAGCAGTTGGACAGGCCCAATCCCGCGCTGTTTCAGGCGCTGGCGCCTGAAGCATCTTGATGCCCCGTTGTAGGGGCCGACTAGTGGTGGCGATCAGCGCCCGCTGGGCTGCCACGGCTTGGCCCGGCCCGGACTTCACCGCTCCATCGACGACTACTAGCCTCGTAGCCGTGCCCGACTCGAAGCTTCGCCAACTGGTCCACGCCGTGGTCCAGGAGGGCCGCGAGGCAGTGCTCGCGCTGAAGCAGGAGCGGACGCTGATCTCGCGCCACTGGCGGTATCCGGTGTTGAAGCAGTTCGACGGTGGCCTGCCGAACGTCTCGCACTCCAGCGACGGACCGACTGACTACGCCGGGCTGTTCAAGCTCTCGGGCGCCGGCGACTACGACATCCGGTACGCCGCACTCGCGTGCCTGCCGGCTCTGCACGCCCACATCGTTGCGGACGAGCGCCTGCGGTCGCGGGTAATGCTGCCCGTCCGTGACAGCGGAAACGAGGAGTTCCGTCAGCGGTTCGACGCTATCTCGGTTGCTCTGCTGCCGCTCGATCTGCTGGACCGCCTCATGATCCGCCACGGCGAGGACTACGCCGACGCAGCCTTCGAGGAGGAGTGGAGTCTCCTTGAACGGTGGCTGCTCGCTGATGACGACCTGCCCGTCGAGGTCGTGGTGCCGCTCGCGATGACGGCTTGCGAGACTGACGAGCCGTTCGAACTCGATCACGATGTGCGGGTCGAGCGCATCCCTGACGGGGAGCACCTGGCGCGCGTCCCGGATCGGCTCTACGCCGACGCAGAAGCGGACGCGCGTGTGATCAGCGCGGCGTCCCACGCCGTCGTGTTCAGCGGGATCTCGATGCCCGCGAGCAGTTCGCTCACATCGCACCTGGTCGTCCCTGGCTTAGTGCCGAACCAGGAGATCGAGCAGACCTTCCAAGTGCTTCAGCTCGCCAGCGGGCTGGCGCTCGGCTACGCGCAGGTCTACCTGCGGCCGCTCGGTTGGGCCTGGAGCTTCGATGCCGACCTCCCCCCGGTGATTGACCCCAAGGCGGTCCGGCGCTATCCGCCAGCGTTCAACGACCTTGCATGGAACCTTAAGCCCAGGACGCTTACCGTCGGCCATCTTGGCGAGGCGAAGGACCTTCGAGCGGCATTGGGGGCCGCCGGGTCGCGGATGGTCCTCGCGGCTCGCCGGTTCGGCCAGGCCCAGCGCCGTGATGAGGCGGAGGATGCCGTCCTTGACCTATGCATTGCACTCGAGGCGGCGCTCGGCGACGCCGCCCACTCCGAGATGACGCACAAGATCGCGATGCGGGCCGCGGCCTTGCTCGGCTCCGACGGCGCGGATCCCGCCAACATCAAGCGGCTCGTGAAGCGGCTGTACGATTGGCGGTCCGCGCTTGTGCACGGGATGGACGTCGCCAAGCCGATCAAGCGGTTTGCCGGAGAGGGCAAGTCGGCGGCCAATGCGCTTGGGTTGGCCAACGCGCTCACGCAACTGGTGCTCGCGTCGATGCTGCGTCGGCCCGACGTCGCCGAGGGCGAGGACCTCGACCGGCTGATGCTCGAGGCGCTCGTCCCCGAGGAGCCTCCGGGCACCCCCGGAACAACCTGATAACCCACGGGGCTTGCGGCAGCCTTGCTCGCGATGGCCGAGCCGCTGTTCCCGCCGTCGCACAAGACTCCGCCACTGAGCATCGCGCACTGGTGAGCCTTATCGTCAGGTGCAGGGACGTCAGGACTCTTGACGGGCCGAATCCCATGGCCGCTGCGACCCTTCGACTACCACGCAGCGTCAACCCGGTACTCGTTCAAAGGCCAACGTCGCGACCCACGTTGGCCCGCCACGCTCGACCTCGCGGCGGACATCGTTGATGGGCGTGTTCCTTGCTCGCGCCGCTCGTGTCGACGTCGAGCGCGAGCGTCGCCGCACTTCCTTCGCGGTCCTTCTCGCGACCGGAACCGGGATGAACTACTCGCTGGGGCGACAGCCCGGAAGGCCCTGCCGGCGGCCCTTCTGCATTGAGGTCGAAGTGCTGGCCTGGTGGCTCGTACCGCGGGTCCGGGATCGAGTTGCTGAGGTTGTGGTCGGCCACGCGGGACCGGAGCTATTGGTCGTGAACGTCGGACTGTCCAGGAAGGGTTTGTAAGAACGGGTTGAGGTCGATGTCGTCGGACAAGGCGTCCGCGTCGTGTGGCGGCTCCCCGAGCTCCCGCCAGCCCGGATCGAAGACGAACGCCGTCGCCTGCCCAACGGGGTCGTTGATCGCGGTGATCCGCGGCGCCTGCTCGGCGAGCTCGACGACGTAGAGCCAGGCCTTCTCGCGGTTGTCCCGGGCGAAGGCGAACTGCCGCGGCGAGATGTTCGGCATCCCGCCGGGGCCCCACTCCCCCACGAGCGACTTGACCTCGATGTAGCGGACGATGGTCCCGTCGTCGTCGGAGGACTCGACGTCGTAGCCCGGGTTGTCGTGCGGCATCTCGAGCGGGTGTCGGCCGTTGCTGCGTTCGTGGGCGAGGACGGCGTCGACCCCGGCCCGGCCGATCGCCAGCCGGCGCGCCTGGGGCACCGTCTGGCGCTCGGGGTCGTCGCCGGGCTCACGGCCACGACCGCTGACGATGACGCGCCACCACTCCGACGGCGGGACGTCCGACGGACGCGGGCGCGGCCCGCCGGTGGTCGTGGCGCCGCGGCCACCCGACGACGTCTGCCCACCCGACGACGTCGAACCGCCCGACGAGCCGGCCGGTCGCGGACGGGCCGGCTGTCGCCCGGCGCCGCCCGGCGCGCCCTCCGCCGGCTCGCCCTCCCCCGGCTCGCCCTCCCCCGGCTCGCCCTCGTCAACCTCATCCGGCGACGCGGGCACCGGCTCCTCTTCCGGCGCTTGCGCCAAGGGGGCGGTGTCCTCGGAACCCTCCTCGTCGGCGCCATGACCCGACGGCTCGGCGGCGCTCATCGGCACCGACGCCGTCAGGCGCGGGATCGAGAGACGGTCGAGGTAGTCGTCGGCCTCCTCGGCGGTGTCCAGGCCGAGCACGTCGCGCAGCACCGCCAGGTGCGAGGGATCCGCATCCAGGGCGAACGCGAGCTCACGCGCGATGTCCACGAACCGCATCCCACCGAGCTCACCGTCCACGTAGACGATGTTCTGCTCGCGTGCCCAGACGGCCCCGACATCCGAGACCTCGAAGGAGATGCGGGGATCCGGCCTGAACCGCCAGGTCACCGACAGCCCTGGCGCCGCGCGAAGCTCCAGCTGGTCGAGCCGCGCCAAGCCGTCGCCCACGCCCGCGCTGCCAAGCGCGCTCTCCAGCAGACGAGCCACCTGCGGGCGACGCTCGCGCAGCAGCCGTTCGAGCGGACGATGCGCCGTCGTCGACTGGGCGCTCGGGGCAGCCACGAGCTGCTCGGACACCGGCGTGACGCCGGCCGCCTGCAGGGCCTGCCAGGACGCCGACGGTCGCGTGATGAGCGTGGGCCCGAGCTCCGGCCTGAGCCGCGCGGCGAGCTGGGGACGGTCGTCGGCGAAGGCTTCGGGTGGGCGCAGGAGCTCCTGCTCGTCATCCAACACGCAGCGGCGGTCGCCGAGCGCGGCGTTGATCTCCTTCGCCTCGATGTCTCCGGCGCCGAGCGACAACTCGAGCAGCTGCCAGCAGTGCGCGACGATCGGTGGGCGGTCGCCCGGCGCCAGGTCATGGTCCAGGATCGTCGCGAGCACGCGCAACGCGTCGTGATGGTCGGGATGTGGCCTGACGCCGATCTTCTCCAACAGCGGTCGCCACGTGTTCCACTCGTGCGCGTCCAGCCGGGTGGCCAGCGGGCCGAGGCCGTGCTCGTCCCAGAACGCCTCGTGCGGGGGGATCCAGGAGCCGTCCCTGCGCCGCAGGCTCGGGAAGTCCCGCAGCTCGGCGATCGCCGGGTCGTCGACGGCGGTGTCGAGCCTGCGGTAGATGTCGGGGTGGGCCCCCGATCCGATGGACGAGCAGTGCCGCAGATGGGCGACGACCAACGCGGTCGAGGGCTCGATCCTGACGTCCAGGACGTCCAGGACGTCGGCGGCGTCGTTGTGGATGCGCGGCGGCGCATCGAGGAAGATCGCCTGGCTCTCGAAGAGATACGCGCGCTGGCGGCGGTAGATCGCCTCCGGGGCGTGCCAGCCCGCCCGGTCGCCGGTGGCCGGAAGCCACTCGGTCGTGAACAGCTCTGCGTAGTCGCTCGTGAGGCGCGCCTGGATCGCCGCGGACCGCGTGCTCCCCGCCGGCACCGGCTCGGCGGCGATGAGCCGCAGGATCTCGTGGATGACGGCGACCGCGGCGTCGTCGGGTGGCCGTTCGGTGAGCTCGTGCACGCGCTCGAGGACGTGGTGCGGTCGGGGCCGGTCGCTGACGCCGAGATCGAAGAGCAGCTCGGCGGCGACCATGGGCCCGTCGTACGTCGGCCACGAAGCCCCGAGCACGACGGTGGTGGCCTCGCCGGCGAAGAGCGCCTCCGAGGGCGGGAGACAACGCCCGCCGCACGGAACGAAGGAGAGCCCGGCGAGCGTCTGCACCATCCGCTGGTCGCCGACGACCTCCTCGCGATGCTCGGCCAGCGTGCGCAGGAGGGCGTGGAGCCACCCGGGCACGCCCTCACCCGCCTCCGCCAGCGCCGGTGGGAGCTGGCCCTCGACGTACTCCCGGAGCGTCAACCGGGGGATCTCCAGCACCGCCGCCAGCTTGCGGACGTCCTCGCCCGCGGTGGTGTCCAGGACCTTCGCGATCTCCGCCTGGTCGACGAACGCGCCGGCCTTGCTGTCGGTCATGACGAGCTCGGAGAGCCCGACGAAGTGGCGCGCGGACCCGCGGCGCGTCGGGAAGATCGGCAGCGCCCGTAGGCGCGCCGTCAGCCCATCGTGCTCGCGCCACCCGTCGCGCCGGTCGTGGAACCATCGCACGACCTCGAGCGGCTGCGCGATCTCCTGAGCATCGCTCAGCGCATCGAGCGCGTCAGCCACCCCCACGACCCTCGCAAGATCGGCGAGGCGCCGGTGCTCGCCGAGCGTGCCGTCGTCCAAGAAGCAGAGATCGGACGCCAGCAGCGCCTTCGTCGTGGCTTCGCCTCGCCAGACCTCCGACCAGCACCGGAGGCTCCCGTCCACGCACGGTGCGGTCGGCGTGTTGGCGAGGAGGGACTCCGCGTTGTTCACGGCCGCGGCCGCGGTCCGGCCCAGCAGACGGCTCATGAGCGCCCACAGCGTCTGCAGCTGGGCGGCGTCCAGCGCGATCGGGGCGCCGGTCAGCGTCCTCGACAACGTCCTGGCGGAGAGCTCCTCCATGCCGATCTCGTTCCGGGGCAGCGGGCGCACGAGCTCGCGGACGTCCGGAGCGAGCACGTCCACGCCGAGCTCGGCCAGGACGGCGTTGGCCACGTCGTCGTCCGGCGAGGGAAGGAAGAGCAGCGCCGGAAGGGCCATCGGCGTGCCGTCGGCCCGGGGCGCGATCTGCGCCGTCTGCACCTCGGGCTCGATCGACGTCCACAGCGACTGGAGGCTCGGATCCACGGCCGCGGCGCTGGTGCGGTGCACCGCCGAGATGAGTTGCCAGGTCGGTACGACGCCGATCCGTGCGGGCAGCTCGCCGAGATGCTCGCTCAGCGTGTCCCCCACCGCGCAGAGCGCAGCGCGGTTCCAGCCGGCCCGGATGCCGTCGTCCAGGTTGATCGTGCGCCGGCTGGAGTGCGGGAAGAAGTCGGCCGACACGAGCACCGTCGCGGGCAGGCGCTCCTCGGTGGGCAGCACGGCGTACAGCCGTCCCTCGGTGAGCGTCGCGCCGACGAGGACCTCGATCTTCGATGACCGCTTGGGCTCGATGGGCGCGTCGGGGAGCGCCCGCAGCACGGCGGCCGCCTCGTCGAAGTCGCCGACGAGGCGCTGCAGCTCGAGGACCTCGTCGCCGGGGCCGTGCAGGCGCACGCGATCGTCGTCGCGCTCGCAGCGGAAGGCGCAGACCGGGCGTCCTTCGCGCAGCAGCTCGATGCGCCGCACGCGCCGGAGGAAGGGCAGGGCGTCGCGCAACGACGCCGCAAGGGCGTCGGCGATGCCGTCGGGATCGTGCCGCGCCTCCTGTCCGAGCTTGACCCGAAGGTCGCTGCCCACCTCCGCCCACGGAAGGCGCAGGACGGTGCCCGACTGCTGCTCGCAGGTCGGGCAGCCGTCGCAGGTGCGCACGCGGTCCTCGGCGTTCGCCGCTTCGGGGCAGAGCGTGATGTGCAGCCCCGCGCTGATGATCTCCGGCCGGTCGGTGACCTGGTAGACCGCTGTGAACCCGATCCCGAACGCACCGGTCGTGTCGTCGCGTCCGCGCTTGGTCTCCGACGCGACCCGCAGGAACGCGTGGACGTCGCACCGCGGCTCGCGCCTGCAGTCCTTGGCCACCGCGCCGCAGAACGAGAAGACACCGTCGTTGGACACGACGACTGCGTCTTCGCGCACGTCGAAGCGCATCGACGTCGCCCCGGGGTGATCGCCCTCGCCCGCCGCGTCGTCGGCGTTCTGGATCAGCTCGTGGGCGAGCGTCTCGTATCCCTGCAGGTCGGTCAGGACCTTCGCGAGCGTGCCGATGAAGTCGGCCTCAAGGGTGAACGGCGACATGGGGACCATTGTCGTGCCTATGCACGACATTGGCGTTGATCGCCCGCGTCCTCCGTATCGACCAAGGGTGGCGAACGGTGAGAAGAAGCGAATCGATCAGAGCCTGATCGGCAAGCGACCGGCAGCCCGTGGTCGGCGTGGCCGGGCCGCATGAGGATGTGGGCCACGACGAGATCGGGCCGCACAGGCACTGGAACGCCGCGAGTGCCCGGAGCTCCGACAATCGCCTGTACTCCAAGGCAATCCGTCGCCCTTGCACCACCGACGAGCACCTCGGAAAGCCCTGCAAATCGCTATTTCTGGACGCGCAGTCGTCGTACATGGCATGCAGGAGGTCGTCGGTTCGAGCCCGACTAGCTCCATGTGGTACGGAACCCCTGCTAGCGCGGGGGTTTCGTCGTTGTGGGGCGGGTTGGAACCGGCGGTTGGGGTGGCGCGTTCAGGCACGAGTGCCTGAAACCCGCCAGATGCCTCTTGGTCGCAGAGGATCACGGGCGATTCGACTGCATTCGTTACATCTACCCAGGCGCGGCGTCGGCGCAGACATGGGACATCTACGACCGAGAGGTCTATGGCTCCTGGCGGCGCTCCGTTGATCAGGCTCGAGCGCGACGCGTTCGAGCGGCCCGGCCTGACGCTGGGGCTCAGCTGCGGGGGAGGACCCAGAACGGGTCGTCGAAGCCGTGCTCGACCAGCAGCCGCTGTCGATCGGCGGCACCGGTCGGCTTGTAGTCGGGGTCGAGCCGGTCGCCGTACCAGGTCAAGGCCAGGCGCCACATGCGCCAGGCCTCGACCACGGCGCCCAGCGGCACGTCGCGCCGGCGCACGTCGTCGTGGACGTGCTCCTCGTTGCAGTAGAGACGCAGGTCGCCGCAGGTCGCGATGACGTCGTCCCACCAGTGCGCCGCCGGCCGCGGGATGCGGATGACCAGCTCGGGCGGCCGCACCGACGGGCCGGAAGTCAGCGAGAGCGTCACGCCGCAGCCAGGGCACCGCGTCGTGATCTCCAGATCCTCCCCGAGGGCCGCCACGATCCCGAAGGAATCCCACGCACAGCCGCCCCACCACATGCGGTCGTCGGCGGCGCGCAGCACGAAGCCCATCGGCGCGGCCGAGAACGGATGGGCCATGCGGATCGCATCGCCCTCGGGCTCGAGCACGAGCTGGTGCAGGTCGTGCAGCGCGCGCAGCCGCCCGAGTGCCGCGCCGTCGTCGATGCCGAGGCGCTGGGCCACGCGCCGCGGCGACGGCACCGCGCCCGTGACCGCGAGCTCCTGAAAGACGACACGGCGCGCGGCGGCGAGGTCCGGGGTCCACGCGGGTGGAGCCACGGCGTCCTCGCCGGTCACGCGACCCCCTCGGGGGAACGGGCGCACAGTGCGGCGACGTCGATCGCCGTCGCGACGCCGGTGATGGCCAGCGCCTGGGCCGCCATCACGGGCGGGAGCCGTCGGCGGGCGACCATCGCGGCGCCCATCGTCGTGTCGGCCGCGTCGCAAAGCAGCCAGAGCCGGTGCCAGAGGCGCCGCGGTTCCCCGCGCGAGAGCAGGTACCCGGTGCCGAGCGAGATGGCCCGGACGCCGAACACCCGGTTCATGTACACCAACTCCGGCGAGTCGCCGCCACGTGACACGCCGAACACCCGGTTCATGGCGCGCGGCGCGCACCAGGCGAACGCGCCCAGGACGATCCGGAACCCCGCGAGACCGCGCATCGCGCTCGCCCTTCCCCCGACCCCGCGCTCCTCCTGTGGTCCCGCCGACATCGCCGTCCTCCCGGTTCTTGGAACCCTTGCAAGAACGCGAACCTAGCGCGAGACACGAGTTCCTGCAACGCTTGCAGGAGTGAGCGTGCCGCCAACGTCCGGGAGCCGGCCGCTCGACCCGCGCCGGGTGCGGACGAGCGAGCAGCTGCTGCGCGCCGCCGACGACGTCTTCGCGACCGAGGGGCTCCAAGGTGCGACCGTCGAGGAGATCGCGGCACGCGCACAGGTCTCCATCGGCTCGATCTACAACAACTTCGGATCCAAGGCCGGCCTCTACGCCGCGGTCGTGGACCGGGCGCTGGACGTCGACCGCGAATACATGGATCGCGCCTACGTCCCCGGCCGCTCGCCCATCGAGCAGCTCCGGACCGCTGCCGAGCAGTACCTGCGCTTCGCGCTCGATCACCCCGACTTCTTCCGGATGCTGGCCTTCCCGACCCCCGTCACCGACGTCTCCGCCGCGATGGAGGCCGCCCGGCGGCTCGCACGGCGCATCGACGACCAGAACGCGCGCATGGTCGCCGCGCTGGAGCGGGGCATGACCGACGGCAGCATCCGCCCGCTGGACGCAGCACGCACAGCAACGGTGCTCTGGGCGAGCTGGAACGGGATCATCAGCCTGGCCTGGCGTCCCGACGCACTCCGCCGCGACGCACGCGAGCTGACCGCGCTGATCGCCCTGGCAACCGACGTGGTCGACCGCGGCCTGCGGGCCTGAGCGGCCGGCGCGAGGGCGCCACAGCTACGCTGGCCTACGGCCACGTGTGCGGCAGCTGGAGATCGCGGTGGAGCCATATCAGGAACCTGGGCAGCGCCCGCGGTCGGAGTACATCGACGGCCGTGATCAGCGGCACCTCGGTACTGCACCCACCTGACTTCTACAACGAACTAACGACTCACGACACTAGACTATCTGCCCGCGCGGTCTCCAACGCACGAACGAAGCCGGCGGCGCGCTCGCGCAGTTCCTCGAAGCGCCCCTCGCGGATCGCGTCTTGCGGGCACATCGCTCCGCCGGCGCCAACCGCCAGCGCGCCCGCGGCGAGCCAGTCGCCGAGGTTCTCCGGCGTCACGCCGCCGGTCGGGACCACCCGCAGGTCCGGGAACGGCTCGCGGAGCGCCCGCAGCAGCCCGACGCCGCCGTGGCCGGCGGGGAACAGCTTCACCGCGCTCGCGCCCAGCCTGCGCGCGCGCATCACCTCGCTGGCCGTGAAGACGCCGGCAAGCGTCGGGAGCCCGGTCGCGCGCATCGCGCCGAGCACATCGTCGTCGACGCCGGGCGAGACGAGGAAGCGCGCGCCTGAGGCGTGCGCCTCCTGCGCCTGGCGCGGCTCGACCACGGTGCCGGCGCCGACGAGCAGGCCGCGATCGGCCAGCCGCGCGATCGCGGCCGCCGCACCCGGAGTCGTAAACGTGATCTCCAGCGCCCGGACGCCGGCTTGCGCCACCGCCTCCGCGGCGGCCACGGCGGCGTCCGCCGAAGGAGCACGGATGACCGCGACCAGGCCGGACTCCGCGATCGCGTCCAGGCTCATGGGGAGTCCGCCGTGGAAGCGGCCAGACGACCGCCGGAGGCGATCGCGATCACGTGAGCACCGTCTCGACCTCGCCCAGGGAGAGCAGCGCGGTGGTGACCTCGGTCGCGCTCGGGTAGCTTCGCGCACACCCGGTCCCGCGGCACGAGAGCGCCCCCGCAACGACGCCGTGGGCGAGCGCTCGCCGGGGCTCGGCGCCTGAGAAGCGGGCCGCCAGGTACGCGCCCGCCAGCGCGTCTCCGGCGCCCGCGGCGTCGATCGCCTCGACCCGCGGCGGCGCGAGCGTGTGCAGCTCGCGCCCGGACAACAACGTCGCCGGCCCCGCGCCGTGCGTCATCACGATCTCCATCGCCGGCATCCCGAGCGCCGCGGCGACGTCCTCGACGTGCTCGGCGCCGAACAGCGCGTGCGCGTCCTCGACCGAAAGGAACACGAGGTCGGACGCGCGCGCGAACGTCGCGAGCTGCTCACGGTCCGGGTTCAACGCCGCGCGATAGTTGACCGAGAACGACACAGGCACGCCGACGTGCCGCGCCCGCTCGGCCAACAGCTCCGCCGCCTCCGACGCCGACGCCGAGATCGAGAGCGTGATGCCCGTCACGTGCAGGACGTCGAGCCCGCGGAGGAATGGTCCCGCGGCGTGCCGACGCGCAAGGAGGCTCGCCGCCGAGCCCATGCGGTGATAGCTGAAGCGATGCGCGCCAAGCTCATCACGCTCGTTCACGTACAGCCCGGTCGCCGCGTCCGGGTCGACCTCCACCGCCGACAGGTCGACGCCCGCGCCGCGCCAGAACTCGAGCAGCATGCGCCCCGCGGTGTCATCGCCCACGCGCGTCAACAACCGCGCGCGAGCACCCGCCTTCGCGGCCATCACGGCCACGTTGGCGGCGTCGCCCCCGAAGCCGCGGCCGAGACTGGCCTCGGCGAGCGTCGGGTCGAGGCTCACCTCCAGCAGTCCTTCGCCAATTGCCCCGACCACGGCGGCACCCGCGCCCCCGGAATCGGGGAGCTGGGTGCCGTCCTGGGACTTCCCGTCCCGGATCGTTGTCATGTTCCGCCTATTCCGCGCTTGCCTAGAACAGGCTGTTGGGGTCGTAGTACTGCTTGGCGTTGTCGTGTGTGATCTGCGGGGACGGGACCACGGTGTCCTTCTGGACCTGCTTGCCGCCGAGGATGTCGACGATCCGGTGGAACCCCATGCGGCCGATCTTGTCGGAGTTGTTGAGCCCCGTGACGCCGTAGTTGGTGCCGTCGAGGATCTGCTTGAGCGCCTCCTTCTGGCCGTCGACCGCCGCGAAGAAGATCCTGTCGGCACGGCCGGCGTCCTTGACCGCCTTCTGCGCACCGAGGCACATCGAGTCGTTCTCACAGAAGATCGCGTTGAGGTCGCCGTACTTGGTCAGCAGGTTCTCCGCCACCTTCACGCCGCCGTCGGTGCCCCACTCGGCAAAGTCCGGCGCGGTGATCGTCTTGATCCCGGGTGACGACTTGAGCACGCCGAGGACCCCGTTGGTGCGGCCGAGGCCGATCGTGTTGTCCGCCGGGCCGCCACGGATGAGCGCCACCGTGCCCTTGCCGTTGAGCCGGTTGGCGATGTACTCGCCGTCCTGCTTGCCGATCGCCTCGTTGTCCGGCCCGATCCAGCTTGCGTAGTCGCCGCCCTTGAGCTTGCGGTCGACCATCACGACGGGGATGTTCGCCTGCTTGGCGGCGTTGAGCACGGCAGGCGCCGCCTCCAGCGGACCGCCCGAGATCACGATGCCGTCGACCTTCTGACTGATCAGGTTCTGAACGTCGGTCGTCAACTTGGCGGCGTCGCCGCCGGCATCGGTCACCCGCACCTTGACGTTGCCGACGGTGCTCGCCTCCTCCTGCACGGCCTTCGACATGCCGATGAAGTAGGCGGCGCCAAGGGTGAAGTTGGCGACGCCGATGGTGTAGGTCTTGGAACCGCTGGACGCCGCGGCGTCAGCGCCCCCAGAGCCCTTGTCGTCCGAGCCGCAGGCCAGCATGGCCAGGCTCATCGCGGCGGCCGCGATCACGGCCGTCAGCTTGTACATCTCAAACCCTCCTCCTGTTGTGCGAGACGTCACCGTTCCTCCTCCTGACGCCGGGCCAGGACGACGAACACGATGATCAGACCCTTGAGCACCTGCTGCCAGTAGCTCTGGACGTCGTAGAGCGTCAGCAGGTTGTCGATCAGTGCGAGCAGCACGACGCCGCCGAGCGTGCCGACGACGCTGCCACGTCCGCCGGCCAGGCTCGCGCCCCCGATCACGCAGGCGGCGATCGCGTTCAGCTCGAAGCCGACCGCGACGCTGGGCTGTGCGATGCCGACGCGCGAGGCCAGGATGACCCCGGCCAGGCCGGCGCAGAAGCCGCTGATCGCGTAGGCGAGCAGCAGGTGGCGGGAGACGCCGATGCCCGCGAGGCGCACCGCCTCGCGGTTGCCGCCGATCGCGATCAGCGCACGCCCGGCCGACGTGCGGGTGAGGAACACCTGCACGATCGCAAACGCCACGACCATCACGATCGCGGCCACCGGGATCGGCCCGACGGTGTTCGTGCCGATCGCGAGGAATCCGGGCTTCAGCGGCGTGATCGGCGTTTCCGAGTAGACGAACGAGAGTCCGCGGATCGTGGTCAGCGCACCCAGCGTCACCACGAACGGCGCGAGCCGGAAGCGGGCGACGAGAATGCCGTTGGCCGAGCCGCAGGCCACGCCGACGATGACCGCGAGCGTCATGGCGGCCGCGACGGACATGTGCGCCGACAGCCCGGCGGCCATGATGCCGGTGAGCGCGACGATCGAGCCGACCGACAAGTCGATGCCGCCCGTCAGGATCACCACGAGCATGCCCAGGGCCAGCAGGCCGGTGGTGACCATCTGGCGCAGAAGGTTGGTGACGTTGCTCTCGGTGAGGAACGCATCGCTGGTGAACGCCGCAACGATCACCAGCACCACGAACGCCAGGACGAAGCTGCCGTTGATCACGAGGCCGCGGTTGGCGCGCAGCTCCGGCAACCGGGCCTTGATCGCCGATGGAGACGCGACGGCGTTCATGCCGCGACGCCGATCGAATGGGCGAGCAAGCGCTCCTCGTCGGTGTCGGCGCTCGGCAGGTTGGCGACCAACCGGCCCTCGTGCATCACCAGCACGCGATCGCTGGCGCCGAGGACCTCGGTCAGGTCTGATGAGATCAGCAGCACGCCCAGCCCCGTGCGCGTGAGCCCGTCGATCATCCGATAGAGGTCCACGCGCGTGGCGACGTCGACGCCGCGCGTCGGCTCGTCGAGGATCAACACGCGCGGCCTGGACAGCAGCCACTTGGTCAGCACGACCTTCTGCTGATTGCCGCCGCTCAGGTGGCGCACCGGGCGATCGAGCCCGCGCGGGCGGATGTCGAGCTCGTCGACGACCTCGTCGACCATCGCGCTCTGGCGCTTGCGGTCCAGCAGTCCCCAGCGGCGGACCTTGGCCATCGTGGCCAGCCCGGCGTTGTCGCGCACGCACATGTCGAGCACGAGCCCGGTGTCCTTGCGGTCCTCGGTCACGAGCGCGAGCCCGGCGGCGATCGCCTGCTTCGGCGTGCGCAGGTCGACCGGCTTGCCGTCGACGCGGATCTCACCGGCCGTCGCGCGCGCGGCGCCGAACAGGCATTCGGCGACCTCCGTGCGCCCGCTGCCGACCAGGCCGAACATGCCGACGACCTCGCCGGCCTTGACGTCGAGCGTCACGTCCGCGAAGGCGCCCTCGCGCGTCAGGCCCTCCACGGCGAGCAGCTCGCGCCCGGGCTGCGGCCGGCGCGGCGGGAAGACCTGAGCGAGCCGGCGGCCGGCCATCTGGCGCACGATCTCGTCCGGGCTCGTGTCGGCCGGCACGCTGGTGGTGACGATCCGGCCGTCCTTGATGACCGTCACCCGGTCGGCGATCTCCATGACCTCGTCCAAGCGATGTGAGACGTAGAGCACCAACACGCCATCGGCCCGCAGCGACCGGATGAGGTCGAACAGGCGGTCGAGGTCCTCGCCGGCGAGCACCGCCGACGGCTCGTCGAGGATGAGGATCCGCGGCTCGGAGGCGAGCGCCTTGGCGATCTCGATCATCTGACGCCGTGCGACGGGCAGCCGCCCGACGGTCGCGCGAGGGTCGATGCCGTCGAAGCCGACGCGGGCGAGCAGGGCGCCGGCGCGGGCGTGCGCGGCGCGCCAGTCGACCAGGCCGCGCGTGCGCGGAAGGTCCCCGAGCAGGATGTTCTCGGTCACGCTCAGCTGCGGCACGAGGCTGAGCTCCTGGTGCACGGTGCGGATGCCGCGCTCCTGCGCCTCGCGCGGGCTGGCAAGCTCGGCCGGCTCGCCGCCGATCCGGATCTCGCCGGCGTCGCGTCTGACCGCGCCCGACAGGATCTTGAGCAGCGTCGACTTGCCGGCGCCGTTGGCGCCGGCGATCGCCACGACCTCGCCCGCGCGCGCCTCGAGGTCGATGCCGTGCAGCACCTCGACGCGTCCGTAGGCCTTGCGGACCGCCTCCAACGCGAGCATCAGCCCCACGCGTCCATCACCACGATCGTCTTCTCCTCGGTCATGTCGAGCAGCGTGTCGTGCAGCCCCTCGCGGGTCCCGCCCGTAAGCTTCACGCCGCCGAACGGCAGGTTCTCCGAGCGCAGCGCGGTCGAGCCGTTGATGATCACGCCGCCCGCCTGCGCCTTGCGCGCGAGCGCGAACGCCCGGTTGACGTCGCGCGTGAAGACCGCGGTGTGCAGTCCGTAAGGGGAGGCGTTGGCGAGCTCGACGCCCTCCTCGGCGCTGGACACGCGCACGAGCGGGGCGACGGGCCCGAAGATCTCCTGAGCGATCGCGGGCGCGTCGGCCGGCACGTCGAGCAAGATGGCGGGATGCATGTACGCGCCGTCGCGCGCGCCGCCGATCAGCGTCGCGCCCTGGTCGACGGCCGCTTCGAGCGCGACCTCGACGGCCTGCGCGGCGGCCTCGTTGATCAGCGGGCCGACGTCGGTCGCCTCCTCGAGCGGGTCTCCGACGACCAGCTCGCCTGCCCGCTCGATCAGCTTCGCGGCCAGCTCGTCGTAGATCGCATCCTCGGCGTAGACGCGCTTGACCGCGCAGCAGATCTGACCGTTGCCGCGCGCGAGGCGGCCGAGCACGATCGCCTCGGCGGCCTTGGCGACGTCGGCGTCGGCGCACACGACCATCGCGTCGTTGCCCCCGAGCTCGAGGTGCACCTTCTTGAGCGAGCGCGCCGCCAGCTCGGCGACCGCGCGGCCCGCGGCGGTGCTGCCGGTGAGGCTGATGAGCTGGATGCCGTCGGCGGCCGCGAGCGCCTGGGCGACGTCCGGGCCGCCGGCCAGGATCTGGTGCGCGCCCGCGGGCGCGCCCGCCGCCTCGACGATGCCGGCGATCTCCAGCAGCGCCAGCGGGCACTTCTCCGGCGGCTTGACGATCACCGCGTTGCCGCCCGCCAGCGCGGCGGCGGCCTTGTGCGCGTACAGCTCGACGGGGTAGTTGAACGGGACGATCGCCGCGACCACGCCAAGCGGCTCGCGCACGGTGATCGCGAGGTTGCGCTCCAGCCCGGGCACCGCGTCGAGCGGGATCTGGCGGCCGAACAGGCGCTTGGCCTCCTCGCCGAAGCCGCGGAAGATGCGGATCGCGGCGGCGACCTCGCCGCGCGTCTGCTGGATCGGCTTGCCGTTCTCGGCGGCCACCAGGCGCGCGAGCTCCTCGCTCCGGGCCTCGATCCCGTCGGCGATCCGCGCGAGCAGCGCCGCGCGCTCGTGCGCGGGTACCTCGCGCAGGTCACGGGCGGCCGCGATCGTCGCATGGATCTGCTCCGGGGTGGCAGCCGGCACCTCGCCGAGCAGGTCGCCGGTGGCAGGGTTGCGTACCTCGATCGATTCGAGCGCCGTTGGCACCGTGGTCACCTCGTCTGGTTGAGGTTGGGACGCCCGAGCCGCCGGGCGATCTCGTTGGCGGCGGCAATCACCACGGGGGTGATCTCCGCGCAGCGTTCCGGTGGCATCCGGGCCGCAGGCGCCGACACGCTGATCGCGGCGATCGGCTCCGAGCCCCTGCCGACGATCGCGGCGCCGATGCAGCGGACGCCGAGCTCGTTCTCCTCGTCGTCGATCGCGACGCCCGCCTCGCGCACCTTGTCGAGCTCGGCGAGCAGCGCGTCCGTCGAAGTGATCGTGTGCATCGTGCGCAACTCGCGCGGACGCGCGAGGGCTGCCCGCAGCGCGTGCTCGTCGAACCGCGCCATGAGGGCCTTGCCCATGGCGCTGCAGTACAGCTCCACGCGCGCGCCGATGTGCGAGACGAGCCGCACCGACTGAGGGCTCTCGACCTTGGCGACGTAGACGACGCAGCCGTCGGCGGGCACGCCGAGGTGGACGGTCTCGCCCGTGCGCGCCACGAGGTCGTGCAGCACCGGCTCGGCCGCGCTCCGTACGTTGTCGCCGTCGAGCAGCGCGCCGGCGAGCTCGACGAGCTTGAGGCCCAGCTGCAGGCGGCCGGCGTCGTTGCGGCGCAGCACGCCGAGCTCCAGCAGTGTGGTGACGTAGCGGTGCGTGGTGCTCTTGGCGATCGGCACGCCGGATGCGAGCTGGGCGAGCGTGAGCCCGTCGGGGCCGGCCGCCGCGATGCGGTCGAGCAGCTCGAAGGCGCGCTCGACGCTCGACGACGTGTCGTTTCGAGAAGTGGGGACAGTCATATCTCTGTATCTCTCCTTGTTGCTGCTCTCCGCGTTCGATCTATCCGAATAGGTATCGTATAAATCGAACGGGGCAGAACATAGCCCGGCCGTTGGATCGATGTCAAGCCGAGTCGGAGGGTGTTGACACCGCTGATAGCTTCCGGCTCGTCCATAATATCCGATCGTCATTCGGATATGTCGAACAGGAGGAGATGTCGTGAATCGCCGACAGAAGTTGGCCAGCCTGCTGCTGGGGAGCGCCCTTGCAGCCACGTTGGCCGGACCCGCGATCGCACAGACGGACCAGGGGTGGGTGCTGAAGTACTCGGAGAACTTCAACCGCACCGTGAACACCGATAAGAGCGCGTGGGAGAAGTACAACTACGAGCGGCCGGCCGACAACATCATGGACGACAACGGTGACTGGTGGAAGAACGACTACGGTGCCGACAAGTATCTCGCTGCGCTGCACAGCTACGACGTCTTCCGCAAGAACGTGCCCATCGGCAAGGACGGGTGGCTGACCGCCACGCTGTCGGCGCGCGACTGGGGCAAGGACGGCACGCCCGACAAGCCGCCGACGATCCAGACCACCAAGCTGGACGGGCAGGGGAAGGTGCTCGAGCTCAACTCGCCGGACTCCTACGACGGCGCGTTCATCACCACGTCGAAGGCGCTTCCGGCGCAGTACCGGCTCGAGTACCACCTCAAGACGCTCGACTTCGGCGGTGAGCGCAACGGGTCGATCAACTACGACGGCAAGTCGAACGGCTACGAGCTGGTGCCGGGCGAGTGCAAGTCGCAGTTCCCGCATGCCGAGGGCCTCAACACGCCGGGCTGGCTCGGCCAGATCACGACCAACCCGTGCGACTACCAGAGCGTCACGGAAGGC
>NZ_DATHDY010000042.1:0-108097 GCF_035318805.1 Baekduia sp. | reverse complement strand
GGCCTCTGCCCACTGATCGGAGGACAGGACGAGCGCGCCGCCGCCGTCGTTGACGCCGGGTGAGTTGCCGGCGGTGTGCGAGCCCTCCTTGCCGGTCAGGCCCGGGAGCTTGCTCAGCGCCTCGAGCGTCGAGCCGCGGCGCGGGCCCTCGTCGACCTCGACGACGGTGTCGCCTTTGCGGCCCTTGATCGTGACGGAGGCGATCTCGTCGGCCATGCGGCCCTCGTCGATCGCGGCCAGCGCCCGTTCGTGGCTGCGCAGCGCCCAGCGGTCGAGGTCGGGGCGCGTGAGCTCGAGCTGGTCGCCGATCTCGGTCGCCTCGTCGAACATCTGCCGGCCGCTGAACGGGTTGGTCAGCCCGTCGTGGACCATCGCGTCCAGCGCCTTGGCGTCGCCCATGCGGTAGCCAAAGCGCGCCTGGGGCAGCAGATACGGCGCCCCGGACATCGACTCCATCCCGCCGCCGACGCCGACCGTGACATCGCCGGCGCGGATCGCCTGGTCGAGGATCACCGTCGCGCGCAACCCCGACGCGCACACCTTGTTGACCGTCTCCGAGGAGACCTCGTTCGGGATCCCGGCCTTGATCTGGGCCTGACGCGAGGGGACCTGCCCCTGGCCGGCCTGCAACACCTGACCCATCACGACATGATCGACCTGGTCGGGCGCGACGTCGGCGCGCTGCAGCGCCGCGGCGATCGCCGTCGCGCCGAGCTCGGTCGCAGCGACGGTGGACAGGCCGCCGCCGAGCTTCCCGATCGGGGTACGCGCGGCGCCGAGGATGACGGTCTTGGGCATGGACCCGCAGCCTAGGCGCGGCCAACGGCCACCCCTACCGACTCCGGGCCAGCACCTCCCGAACCTTCGGCCAGTCAGCTCCGTCGTGTACGTCGCCGACGACCGTGCAGCGCCGTTGCAACGCCCCGGGTCTACAACGGGAGAGCGATGATCACTCCCTCCGCTCGCGCCGACGCGTCGCCCGCTCTCGTGCCACAGCCGCCGCACCCGGCCACGTGGGTGCCGCCACGGGCCAGCGTGACGCCGCTGCGGGTGGCGGAGCCCGTCGAGCCGGCGGCCGGCGACGAGCGCCCAGTTGGCCGCGCGCACGAGATCCGCGCGATCATCGCCGACGGTCAGCGGCTGGTCCGCTCCGGACTCCGGCGGCTGTTCGAAGAGCAGCGCGACATCGCGGTCACGGGCGAGGCCGAGAACGGCGATCAGCTCATGGCGCTCGTGCGCAGCGCGCAGCCGGACGTGGTCGTCATCGACGCGGGGCTGCCCGGCGTCGACGGGTTCGAAGTGACGCGGCGGATCCTGGCCGAGTCGCCGTCACGAGCCGTGGGCGTCGTGCTGCTCGTCGGCGGCGAGGACGACGAGGTCGTGCTCGCCGCGCTCGAGGCGGGCGCGGGCGGCGTCCTGGCCAAGGAGAGCGAGGCGCCGGAGTTCCTGCGGGCCGTGCGGGTGGTCGCCCACGGTGGCGCCACGCTCGGTCCGGAGCTGACGCCCCGGCTCATCGCGTGGCTCCTATGTCACACGGCCTGCCGCGGGGAAGGTCCCGCCGAGCTCTCCGAGCTCACGCCGCGCGAGCGTCAGGTCATGGCGCTGGTCGCCGCCGGGTTGAGCAACGACGAGATCGCGGAGCGGCTGGTCGTCACGCCGGCGACCGCCAAGACGCACGTCAGCCGCGCCCGCCGCAAGGTCGGCGCGCGGGACCGCGCGCAGCTCGTCGTCTACGCCTACAGGAACGGCTTGGTCGCCGCCCCCCGCGCGGTGGCCGAGGACGGCGAAGCCGGGGTCGTACGCCAGCCGCGGGCTCGATGGACGACGCCCGCATCTCACGAGGAGCGTCGCTCTGCCTGACGCGGCTCGACGGAACGATCGCAACGAAGCGCCCGGTCGGACGCGGAGGACCGACCGGGCGCAGGGAGGGAGGAGGAGAGGACCGCGTGTCAGGGCATCGGGTGAGCCATGAAGAACGTGTACATGGCGGCCGTCTCGTCCGGACCGGCCGGGTCCGAGTACTGCTGGCAGCCGCATCCGCCGGACCACGCGTGGCCCATGCCGGCCACGAGCCAGGACTGCATCAGCTCGCCCTCGTCGCGGTCCGAGTAGGTGGTCACCGTGTAGCCCTGCCCGCCGGACGAGGTGCCGTGTGTCACGGCGGTGGGCTGGACCGGGACGGAGCCGTCCTTGCCGCCGCCATCGGCGTAGTCGTCGGTCACCTGCCACTGCTGCACGAGCTGCTGGGCGTTGACCGGTGGCACCGTCGTGTCCTGGTCTCCCTCGAACAGGATCACCGGCATCGGCCTGGCGTGGCTCCCCATGGCCTGGTAGGCCTGCTGTCCGGCCGCGACCGGGTCGGCGCTCTTGTAGCCGGCGCAGGCGGCCGTCGCCGCGTACTCACAGCCCGAGCCGATCCCGGCGGCGGCGTACAGGTCGGGGTACGTCGCGGCCATGACGGAGGCCATCGCGCCGCCGGCCGACAGCCCGTTGACGTAGATCCGGTGGGGATCGACGGTGTAGTGCTGCTGGACCCACTGGGTGATGCCCGCGATGAGGGCCGGCTCGCCCTGGTCGCGCGCCATGTGGGCCTGCTGGAAGAAGTTCCAGCACTCCAGGTTGTTGCCGCTGTGGCTCTGCTGCGGGAACACCACGATGAAGCCCTTGGCTTCCGCGAGCGCGTCCCAGCGCGTCAGCTGGCGGAACACGTCGGCCGTCTCGGTGCACCCGTGCAGGGCGACGACGAGCGGCACCGCCGTGCCGGCCTTGTACGTCGACGGGACGTAGGCCTGGTAGTCGAGCGCGCCGGCCGAGCCCGTGTAGGTGCCCGTGAACGTCTTGCCGGCAGCCTGGCCGGACGTCGGGGTCGACGTCGGGGGTGCGGTCGTCGTTCCACCGCCCGTGACGGGGAGGGGGTTCCACGTCGGCTTCGTCGGGTTCGCGCCGACGGGGAGGCTTGGGAGCTTGGGCAGCCCTGGGATCGTGGGCAGGCTCGGCCACGTGGGCCAACTCGGGACCGTCCAGCCCGTGGCAGCTCCTGCGGCGGTGGGCCATAGGGCGAACGTCAACACGCCCACGAGGCAGATCGCCGCCGGCCACGTGCTCCGGAGTCGCCGCGCCCGTCGTCGTCGTGCGTCGTTGGTGGGCGGCCCCGCGCCCCGGATCATCCGTGAATCGGTGTCGTACGGCAGCATGCTTCGTGCTCCTCTCGGGCTTCGTGCCCGGTGGATCGGCGTATGCGCCAACCGTAATTCGGGCGGACGGCGCAATGAAATGCGTGATAACAAGAACCTGGCGGCTCCCGCTTCGTAGCCCCTACAGACGGCCTGCGGCCCGGCACGCCGCTGCGGCGTACGTCTAGGGGTGCCGTAGGCGGCCACCGAGGCGGAGGCCCACGACGGCCGGCCGTCGCCGCCGGAGGTGGGTCCCCAGTCGCGACAGCGACACAGTTTCCTAGGGCGCCAGGCTCGTGGCCTCACGGATGCGATGCGGGGAGGCCATCGGCAGCCTGCGGATGGACATCTCGACCATCAAGGAGGCCCGGCTTGCCTCGCCCCAGAGCGATCGCGCGGCAGATCAACGACGACTTCGACCAGTGGACGGACGCCTACGTCGACTGGATCGAGGAGTGCATCAACGTCCAGGAGGCGTATGAGAGCTGGTGCAGCTCCGGCACCGGCGAGGACGCGGACCTCGCGTTCCTCGTCTACCGCGCCGCACTCGATCGTGAGGAGCAGGCGTCGATCCTCATCGCCGAGCTCGCACCATGACGACGCGCGCGAGCGCACGCGAGGATGCTCGGCGCGCTCGGCGGTCACACGGGAGCGGTCGACCGTCGACCGCGCTGGGGACGCCGTCCCCAGCGCTGCCTCCTCACGCCACGCGCCGCCGCGCGACCTCGCCGTAGTCCCGGGCCGGATCGCCCGCGGCAACGGCGTCGTCGGGGACGATGCGCAGCTCGTCGCCGTCGGGATTCGGCGCTGCCTGGGCCGTGCCCGCCCAGGTCTCGACGCGCCCCGCCCACTCGTCGGCTGCATCCCGGCGACGCGTCGTCCGCACGCCGGACGCGCCGGTGGTCGTCGCGGGGCCAGCTCCATGTTCGCTCACGTGCGTTCTCCTGTTCTGGCGGGCGCGAGCATCGTCGACCACCACGTCCCTGCGGCCCACTGAGCCGGAGGGCAGCATCCGCCCCTCCGGAGGACAGCCTCGAGCCGGCGGCTACGTCGCATCGCGTCCCTGGACCGCCGGGCACGCATCGGCGGCGTGTCCGCCGGCCCGCAGGTGGTCGAGGATGAGGTCGGCCTCGCGCAGCGGGCGGTCCAGCAGCGCGGGGAGGGGGAGCTCGGGCGCCGGCTCGCCGACGACGCCGCCGATCGGCGCCCGGGCCATCAGGCAGCGAGCCTCGGCTCGCTTCGATGCTGCGTGGCCGGCGGCACGAGCCACCGGCGCCACGGCATGGCTGGCCCGCCGTCGCTGCTGACGCCCCCGAACGGGCCGGCCGACGTAGTGCGGGGATCGCAATGCCCTGCGCATCACGCGAGCGGCCCTCGGGTAGCGGTAGAGCCGGAACGGGCTCGCCGTCCGGTTGCCCTGGTTGTAGGCGAGCATCCGCACGCGGGGATGGGCTGACACCCAGGCGAAGAAGCGCCGGATGAAGCTCGCGTCGTCGCGTCCCCACATCGCCCACTCGCCGAAGACGAACGGCTTGCCGGCGTACCGTGGGGTGGAATAGAAGCGATCCAGCCCGTTGAAGTTCGGAAACCGCGAGTAGAAGTCGGTGCCCACCCAGTCCACGTAGGCGCCACCTGGCCAGTAGCTCGCCGGACCGTTGCCCGCGACGTTCGGCGAGCCGGCGGTCATCGGCGTCCACTGCAGGGTGACCTGCGGACGGGGCAGCCAGCGGGCCGGCCCCGTGGCGGCCCTGCGCAGGCTGGGCATCCCGAGGGCCCGGAGCCGGGCGTCGATCGTCGCGATGCGTCCGCCCTTCACGACCAGGTAGACGCGCCGCCAGGCCTGACGGAACCAGAACTGGGTGTGGGCGGAGTCGCGGGCGCGGCCGTCGCGGCCGTAGGCGCTGTAGGGGTTGGCGGCGTTGTTCATCTCGCCGAACGGCCGCAGGTACACCGGCCGCCCGTAGGCCGCGAAGTCGCGCCGCAGGGAGGACAGGTAGCGGTCACCCCGGCCGAGCGCGATGTCGCGCGGGGTGATGCGCTCCCGGGTCCCGGGGCCGTTGTAGGTCGAGAGATGCACCATGAGCCCGGCGCGGGCATCCTGGGCGCGCCGGTAGGCGTACTGGAAGGAGTCGCCCCAGTTGACGAAGAACTGGAACACCGCGGGCCGCTTGCCGGCCGCGCGCACGTAGCCGTCGACGGTGCGCCCACCGGTCACGCCCACGAGCACCTTCCCGTGGGGTGCTCCATAGGGCTGCGCCGAAGCGGGTGCGGCGATCGCCGCCAGGGTGGCGACCACCGCGGCGACGAGCACACAGACAGCGATCTGGGCGCGGGCGCGCGCCCGCGTTCGGGATGACGAGCGTCTGCTGGGCAATGGGGCCCCCGGGGGCGGTGAAGAGCTTTCAGCCGGACGCGAACCTGCCCAGCAAGGACGTCACGAATTGTCCGGGCGGCCGCCCTCCTTGTCATCGCTCTACGGGCGACAATTCCCAGTACCCCCAGGGGTGTACGGTCGACCGGATGCACGCTACTTTGGTGATCGATCCGGTCTTCTGACTCATGAAGAGTGCGGCGCGTGGGAGGACCGGCGTGCCACGGCGGGGGCGGAGCCGCCGCCGTCCTGGATCGCATGGACGACGGCCAAGGCGCCGTCGATGGGGATCGCGAATCCGTCAGGCGTGGCCTGCGGGCCCGGCGGGTCGCCCGCCGCGGCGGTGTCCATGCCGATGACCTGGCCGCCGGCGTCGATCAGCGGGCCGCCGGAGTCGCCGGGCTCGATGCGCGCGTCGGTCTCGATGAGATCGTGCAGATGCTCGGGCTCGAGGCCGTTCTCGTCGGTCACGGTGATCGACCGGTGCAGCTGCGTGACGGTGCCGGCGCTCACCGACGGCGCGCCGCCGACGCCGCCCGCGTTGCCGACGGCGGTGACCGCATCTCCGACGGCCACCGTCGACGAGTCGCCGAACGTCGCGGGCGTGAGCGCGGGCGCTCCGAGGACCTGGAGCAGCGCCACGTCCTGGTCTGCGTCGGCGCCGAGCACCCGTGCCCGGTACCGGCGGCCGCCGGGCACCGTGACCCGGATCCGCCTCGCGCCGCGGATCACGTGGTTGTTGGTGAGCACCGCGCCCTGCGGGGTGACGACCATCCCGGTCCCGGCCGCGATCGTGCCGGTGTCTCCGACATGGCCCGTGATGTCCACCACGCCGTCGACCATGGCCCGCACGGGCGCCGGCGACCCACCGCCAGGGCCGTCCGCCGCCGTCGCGGCGCGCATCGGCGAGCTCGAGGGGGGCGTGCCGGCGAGGGCGAGGCCGGCGGCCAGGACGACCGGCCAGCGGCGGCCCAGGGCGGTCGCGATCGCGACGATGCCGTCGACCGCCATCTAGTAACCAAGCGTCTTGTAGCTGATGTGCGTGCAGCCGTGCAGCTGGTAGATGCGACGGGACCTGTGCGACAGGTACACGATGGTCTGCCGCGAGTGGCACGTGATCGAGCCGTAGCCGAAGTGGGCGTGGACGACGTCGGCGCCGCCGCCGGTGTCGATGGTGTTGTGACCGTGGCTGGCGTAGATGAAGTCGCGGCCGGCGCCGCCCTGCAGGACGTCCTGCTGCGTGGTCGGCTGCCCTGAGGGCTTGTAGTCACCCCAGATCACGTCGCCCGCGTTGCCGGCGTAGATCGTGTCGTTGCCGTGGCCGCCCAGCAGCTCGTTGTGGAGGTAGGGGAGCGGGGCGACGATCGGGCCGCTCTCGTCGAGCTTGTGCATGACGAGCGCGCCGTCGATGTTCGGCCAGCCGGCGTGGCTGGTGTTCGCGCCCGCCATGGGCGCGATGCACGTCGACAGCAACAGCAGGAGCAGACCGGGCAGCAGGACACGGCGCATGGACGGCACCACCAGACCAGAGGAGGGAACGGGCGCGACCGGACGCGGGCACCGGCGCGGTGCCCGACGGACCGCGCGTGCTCGCTCAGCGATGAGCTGATCGCAGCATGCAGGCGTCCGGGTCATCACGGTACCCGCCGGCCGTGGCCTGCGCCCGCCGTCCTTCGGGCGGGTAGGCGACCGCCCGAGGGACAGGGCGGGCGGGTCGGTGCCGGAAGGGTCAGTCGGAATCGGCACTCCGGACAGCTCCCGACACGGCGGCCGCGACGCACCATGTCAGAGATGACGTCGACGTCCACACCTCTCCGGCGCACACGGCCCTCCCGTGTGGCGGCCGGTGACGGTCGGGCGCCTGCACCCGGCCTGACCCGCCCGGGCGAAGGGTGACCGACGCCGGCGCGCGGCGGGTTCACGCCCGCCGCGCGTCCTGCTGCACTCGCGCCATCGAAGCCCTGTCGCAGACCGAAACGGAGGATCGCCATGCATGACCCGCACACGACTGCACTCGAGGTCGATCTCGGCGAAGCCCGGCGCCGGCTTCGGCTGGCCCGAGAGCAGATGGCCGCGCACGCCACGACCGAGCACGTGCGGTCCGCCGGGGCGCGGCGGCACTGGCCGAGTCACGGCGCCGCCGAGCAGGCCGGCCGGTAGGAGACTGTGTCGCTATCGCGACTGGGGACCCACCTCCGGCGGCGACGGCTGGCCATCGTGGGCCTCGGCCTCGCTGGGCCGCCTACGGCACCCCTAGCTGTGTCGCTATCGCGACTGGGGACCCACCTCCGGCGGCGACGGCTGCCCATCGTGGGCCTCGGCCTCGCTGGGCCGCCTACGGCACCCCTAGCTGTGTCGCTATCGCGACTGGGGACCCACCTCCGGCGGCGACGGCTGGCCATCGCGGGCCTCGGCCTCGCTGGGCCGCCTACGGCACCCCCAGTGGCGAGCGCGGCCCTCGGCCGAGGGCCAGCGCGGACCGGTCACGCGGTCAGCGGGCGACGCCGGCCGCCGCGCCTACGGTGCGGCGATGCAACGATCGGTCACGGCGGGCGCAGGCTGGCAGGTCGAGTCGTGGGAGCAGCCCTCGGGGCGCACCGGCTCGCAGGACGCCAAGTTGGTGTGGCTCGACCCGACCGCGGGCCGGCTGCGCGTGGCGGCGATGGACGGCGTGACGCCGAGCCTGCGGTGTCGCACCGTCGCCGGCGTCGACGGCGCGATGTACGCGGCCGCGGTCGTCCGCCTGGCGCTGCAGCGAACCGAGGCTGCGCTGGACGAGTGCGTGCTGGCGGCCAATCGCCACCTCCACGACGCGGCGCTCTCGCGGTCGCGAGACCAGATGCAGGCGTGCGTGACGGCCGTCGAGCTCTTCCCCGACGGCCACGTCGACGTCGTCCGCGCAGGCGACTGCGAGGCGTGGGCGCGTACCGAGCGAGGGTGGGTCTCGCTCGGATCCGGCAGCGCGCTGACCCGCGACGTGGCCGCCGAGTGGGCGGACTGGCAGCGCCGCAACGCCACCGTCAGCCGCGACGTGCGCCACGACGCGGAGGAGCGGTTCCTGGGTCGCCGGCTGGCGTGGACGTCGACCGCGGTCGGTCGCTTCGCCTCACCGGTGCTTCAGCATTTCAGCGCCGACAGGGTGCTCGAGCTGGTGCTGGCCAGCGACGGGGCCCGCCTGTCGGAGCTCGTGCTCGACGACCTGCCGTCGTGGCTCGGCGGCCTGCGCCGCTGGGAGTCCCAGCGCCGGCATCTGGGCCGGGCGGCCGAGAAGGTCCACGACGACGTGACGGTGCTCCGCCTGCGCCCCAGCCCGGTGGCGGCGGTCGGATCGACGCCCCGGGAGGCCCTTCCGGGAGGAGTCGACCTGGGACGACGGGCGGCGTGACGGTAGTGGGGAGAAGTGCAGGACACACGGTCCCGAGGGCCGGTCCAACGCGGGGTCACGAGCGGGCATCGTGTTGACGGTGGGCGGCATCCGCCGCTCGACGAAAAGGAGATCACCATGTTGTCCATGAAACGGCGTTGCGCCGCAGCCACCGCCGCTGTCGCCGCCCTGGCCGTCGCGATGCCGGTGGCGGGTGCCGGCGCGGCGATTCCACTTCCCTCGCTGCCGCCGCTCGGCGCCGGCATCAACGTCAACAACCTGTGTCCGACGCTGCCGGGATTCCTGAACATGGGCCCGACCGGCCCGCTCGGACCGCTCGGCGCCTACGGGCCGCAGCACAACGCGAACGACCTGCCGACCGGGTGCGCCGCGTTCAACCTCGGGCCGAGCGGGCCGCTGGGCCCCCATGGCGTCTTGGCCGGCGCCCCGACGGGCTGAAGCAGCCGCAGGTGACATCGCTGTCCCGGTGGGCAGGCCACGCCCGCCCACCGGACAGCTCGCCGCGGCCGTGATGGACGCCAAGCTTCCGCGACCTCGTTGCCCACTACGCGCCTTCGCCCATGCCCCGGGGGCAGCGACGAGCCAGTAGTCGAGCCCCGGTCGGCGGAGAGCAAGGAGCTACAGCACGCATGTCATCACGCACCCGTCGGGCCGCAGCGGCGGCGCTCATCGGCGTCCTCGCCGGCAGCCTTCCCGTCAGCGCCGTCAGCGCCGAAGCCGGCACGGACCACGCCAACGCCGACCGCAGCATCGGCCCGGTTGGTGCCAGCCAGCCTCCCGATGCGCCGCCCGATCCCGCAGCAGGCGGCGGCGACGGGACCGCGCCGCCGGACGGCGCCCCGGACGGAACCGCCCCAGCGTCTCCGAGCAGCGAGCAGGCCGGCGGTCCGCAATGCGGGCAGGTGATCTTCACCGACTCGCTGCCCGACACGCTGCCCGCCGCGCTCAGCTGCGGCCCGGTGACCATCAACATGACGGTCAACACGGTGACCACGACCACCACCATCACGACGGTCAGCGCTCCGATCACCGCGGCCGGCGGCCCGATCAGCACCGAGGTCGCCAGCCCGGCTGCGGTCGCGACCCCGGCGGCGGCCATCACGCCCGCGTGCCGCCCGGCGGCCAGCAAGCCGAAGGCCACGCGAACCAAGCGCAGGGCGAAGGCCAAGCGCCCCAAGCGCAAGGCATCCACCACCACGGTGGTGCTCCAGCCCAGGAAGGAGGCGCGACCGGTCAGGATCGTCGTGCGTCTCCGGCCGCGCCTGGGCCGCTGATCGGCGCATGGACGACGCGCTGTCTCGGCGGGCCGGCCATACACTGCTCGGGCGGCACGACGAGCTGGCGGTGCTCGACCGGCTGGTCTCCGCCGTGCGGGCGGGGCACAGCGGCGCGCTGGTCGTGCGCGGCGAGCCGGGCATCGGGAAGTCGGAGCTGCTGCGCCACGTGATCGAGGTTGCGTCGCCGGCCTGCCGGGTCGAGCGGGCGGCCGGTGTGGAGTCCGAGATGGAGCTGCCGTATGCGGGCCTGCATCAGCTGTGCGGGCCCCTGCTCGACCGGATGGACCGCCTGCCCGGCCCGCAGCGCACGGCGCTCGAGGCGGCATTCGGGCTGTCGGCGAGTGCGGCGCCGGATCGCTTCTTCGTCGCGCTGGCGGTGCTCGGCCTGCTGTCCGACGTGGCCGCCGAGCAGCCGCTGGTGTGCGTGGTGGACGACGCGCAGTGGCTGGATCGCGCGTCGCTGCAGACGCTGGGCTTCGTGGCGCGGCGGCTGGGCGTGGAGTCGGTCGCGCTGGTGTTCGCCGTGCGCGAGCGCGACGACGAGCTCGCGGGCCTGCCCGAGCTGAAGGTCGGCGGCCTGCGCGGCGACGATGCGCGCGCGCTGCTGAGCTCCGTGCTCCTCGGGCCGCTGGACCGGCGCGTGGCGGACCGCATCCTGGCCGAGACCGGCGGCAACCCGTTGGCGCTGCTGGAGCTGCCACGCGGGCTGACCGGAGCCCAGCTGGCGGGCGGGTTCGTCGTTCCCGACGGCGTGCCGCTGTCGGGCCGCATCGAGGAGAACTTCCGGCGGCGCATGGAGCACCTGCCGCCCGACGCGCGGAGGCTGCTGCTGCTCGCGGCGGCCGAGCCGGTCGGCGACCCGGCACTGCTGTGGCGCGCGGCGGCGCGGCTCGGCATCCCGCCCCACACGGCGAGCGTCGCCGAGCGCGAGATGCTGATGGAGATCGGCACGCGGGTCAGGTTCCGGCACCCCCTGGTGCGCTCGGCGGTCTATGGGGCCGCGTCTGCGGCGGAGCGCCGCGACGTCCACCGGGCGCTGGCTGCTGCCACCGACCCCGAGGCGGATCCGGATCGCCGTGCGTGGCATCGTGCGACCGCGGTCGCGGCGCCCGACGCCGCGGTGGCCGACGAGCTCGAGCGCTCGGCCGGCCGGGCGCAGGCGCGTGGCGGCCTGGCGGCGGCCGCCGCGTTCCTCGAGCGTGCGACCGCGCTGACCGTCGACCCCGCGCTGCGGGCCGAGCGGGCGCTGGAGGCCGCCCAGGCCAAGCTCGAGGCCGGCGCGCCCGCGGCCGCGCTCGGGCTGCTCGCGCTCGCCGAGGCCGTGCCGCTGGAGGAGCTGCAACGCGCGCGCGTGGACCGTTTGCGGGGTCAGATCGCGTTCGCCTCCAGCCGCGGCGCCGACGCGCCGCGGCTGCTGCTGCGGGCGGCGAAGCGGCTGGAGCCGCTCGACGGCCGCCTCGCGCGCGAGACGCACCTGGACGCGCTCCAGGCCGCGATGGTCGCCGGAGCGCTGGGCGACCGCATGCTCGAGGTGGTGGCGCGGTCGGCGCGTGCGGCGCCGCGCGCGCCGGGGCCGCGCATCGCGGCGGACCTGCTGCTCGACGGGGTCGCCGTGCTGTTCACCGACGGGCACGCAGCGGCCGCCCCGCTGCTCGAGCGCGCGCTGGCCGAGACGCCCGACGAGACGTGGACGCGCTGGCCGTGGCTGGCCGCGATGATCGCGTGGGAGCTGTGGGACGTCGAGACCTACTCCGCGGTCGCGGAGCGCCAGGTCGCGCTGGCGCGCGAGGCCGGCGCGATCACGACGCTGTTCCCGGCGCTGTCGATGCTCGCGGTCGCGTGCGTGCACGCGGGCGACTTCGAGGCCGCCCAGGCGCTGCTCGACGAGGCGGCGGCGCTGGCGGACGTGACGGGCGTCACCCCGTGGGCCTACGCGCGGATCGTCCTGTCGGCGTGGCAGGGCCGCCAGCCTGACGCGCTCGAGACGATCGAGGCCGCGGTGCGCGACGCGAGCGCCCGCGGCGAGGGGCTGTTGCTGGCGTTCGGCGAGCTGTTCACGGCGGTGCTCCACAACGGCCTGGGGGACTATCCGGCCGCCCTCGTCGCGGCGCGCCAGGCGTCGAACCGCATCGGCCTGGGCTTCGTGGCTCGGGCGCTGCCCGAGCTGGTCGAAGCGGCCGTGCGGAGCGGCGAGCCCGACGCCGCGGCGGCCGCGCTGGCGCGCCTCCGCGAGCTCACGCGCTCCCACGTGACCGACTGGGCACTCGGCGTCGAGGCCTATGCCACCGCGCTGGTCGACGGCGACGAGCATGCGGACGCGCACTTCCGCGCCGCGGTGCAGCACCTGACGCGCGACGGGCGCGCCGCGTACCTGGCGCGTGCCCATCTGCTCTACGGCCAATGGCTGCGCCAGCAGGACCGGCGCAGAGAGGCGGCCCAGCAGCTGCACCTGGCCCACGACCTCTTCGCCACGATGGGCGCGGAGGCGTTCGCCCGGCGGGCGGCGCGCGAGTTGCTGGCCACCGGGGAGAAGGTCCGCAACCGGACCGGCCAGATGTCGCGGCCGCTCACCGCCCAAGAGGCGCAGATCGCGCAGCTCGCGCGCGACGGCCTCTCGAATCCCGAGATCGGCGATCGGATGTTCATCAGTCGCCGCACCGTCGAGTACCACCTCGCCAAGGTGTTCACGAAGCTCGGCATCCGCTCACGCAGGGAGCTCGAGACCGCGCTCCCGGCGCACGCCAAGCCCTAGGCGAAGCCTCGCCCAGGGGCTCCTAGAGTGGTTGTCCGAGCGCTGACACAGAGGCGCGAAGCCGATCGACCGCTCGACGGTACCGACCGGCACGGTCGTTGACGAGATGCTCATGGGCGAGGGGTAGACGACCGCTTCGTCGACTAAGGCGTGCGGACCCGGTTGACCGACATCACGAGGACGAGCCACTACGGCAGTCGGAGTTGTTGGGGTTGCGGTGGCGTCATGTTGATTGGGTCGCTCAGCGCATCCGCGTCCGCAATGCCTACGTGCGTGGCGAGCATTCAGGCGAGGGGAAGTCCGACGAGTCGACGCGGCGATCGGTGCCCGTGGCCGACGAGGCGTTCGACGTCCTGAAGGTCTGGCAGCAGAGGAGCGCCTACCGCGCACCGGACGATCTGGTCTTGTGTCATCCCGAGTCCGGCAAGCAGCTCGACCAGCCGTCGGAGCGCGAGGTGGAGATGGTCGACGAGGCGTTCTCGCGACGCCGCGCGGTCTAGCGATCCTGTCGGACCAGCTCGTCGATGACGATCGCGTCGAGCGCTTCGTGGTCGTGGGTAGTAGCGGCCCACCAGGCCGACTTGTAGGCGTCGTCGTCGGCGAGGTCGATCAGCGGTCGCAGGCCGTCGAGCATCAGCAAGTAGTTGCGCAGATGCCATGTTGTACGTGTGTTGCCGTCGAGGAACGGGTGGGTGTCGTATACGTCGACGGTCAACGTGTTGGCCTCGGCGACGATGATCTCGACGAGCTCCTCGTCGGACTCGTAGGAGCGGTGTTCGCGGCGGTAGGACCAGTTGTCGCACGCATTGACCAGCGCCGGGACGATCGCGGGCACCTCCACGGCGGTGCCCTTACGGTTGAGCACCATGCTGGTGCGCGGATGGCCGGCGTCGTCGGGGAACGTCGTCTCGAACCAACGGCGGTGGATGTCGAAGACCAGGTGGATGTCGACGGCGCGCCGGATGTCCGACTCCGCGAGAGCGGTCAGCCAGCGCAGGACGTCCTGGCCGCGCTCGGCGATCTCCCGGGCGGTGGCGAGCGGGTCGTAGTCGAACCCGGGCGATGCCTGGAACGCGCCCGGCACTGAGACAGAGCGGGAGAGCTACGCCGCGCGCGGAGGGCGGGTGGCGGGCCGAGGCGCTGCCTCGTCCGCGATCTGGTGAGGCGCTGCGTCCGCAAGCCGCATGGCCGTATCCGTCGATGCCTCGATCTCGTCGTCGGTCAACTCGAACGACGGGCGGGCGCGATCGGCCAACCGGCGCTGCCGGTTCTCGGCGAGGCGAGAGAGCTTGGATCGGTCGACGGACATGGGTCAAAGGGTACCGAGCGAGGCGGTCTTCGGCGAGCTCCTTAGACCATGGCCAACGCACCGCGGCACCTTGCATGCGCATGAGTCTGAAGCAATCGCTAGTGGATCGTTACGACTACGAACGTCCGTTCCGTCCACGATCATCGGCGCATGGTGCCAGTTAGACGAGCCACTGCCGCTGATCTCATAGCGACCATCCCGCAATCGGCGACGCGGGCACGGGTCGAGGCAAGTTTGCCCGAACGACTCAAGCGGGCCGAGCTTCCGCCGCTCGACGGGGGAGCCGCTGAGATCGCGAAGATCAAGCAGGAGATCGCGCTCGACCTCGCGCCGTACGATGCGATGCACATCCTCGCCTGCCTGACGGTCACCCAGTTGTTCACGCGCTCGGAGATCTACAGCGAGTTGGATGACGATTCGGCCGCGACGATCGAGTGGGTCGCGTCCGTATTGCTGGAGCGGCCGTCGCCGTTGCCTACCGCAGAGCCTGCCCCTCCTGCGACGATGAGCGCGGCGATCCAGCGAACGCTTGATCGGACCCGAGGCATCACGATGCAGGCGATCATGGGGGCGCGCCGCCGGCGCGACCAGGCCACAACCGCACTAGATGCAATCGCGGCTGAGGTCGAGGTTCATGACGCCGTCTCCCGGTGGCCAGGGTACGCCGCGCAGGCGCGGATGCTTCTCGAGCGGCTGGCCGAGAGCGCGGACGTCGCGACCTTTCTCCGTGGCGAGATCGGATTCGATCTCAGCCAGGCTCTGCAAATCGAGGATGCGGTCGGACGCTTCTTGACGGCGCGGTTCAACGCACATGGTGAGCGTACGGCTCACGTCGTCAAAAACTTGGAGGCGGAATTCGACGCTCATCCAGAGGCGGTGCCGGCTGCGCTCAAGGTGAGCGACGAAGGGGAGCGCGCGCACCGTGGGCTCTGGATGCTCGCCCAAGAGCACTTCTCCGAACGCCTGCGCGATGCACTGCTCGTGACGGCTGATGATCTCGCGGCCGAAGCCGAGATCGAGGTCAGAGTCGTCGAGGCGTTCTTGCGAGCGTTCTCGAGCAGCTTCGGCGACACGAAGGGCACCAGTCTCCTGACAGGCCGGAACGTCGTCCGGAAACGGCCATTCGTTACCGTCGGCGACGGTCGCTATCTGCTCACTCTGCCGGGCAACCTGCTCTGGAGCATCCGTCCGCTGGCGGAGGCTGGCATGAAAGCCAACGCCGCGATCTTCCACAAGTACGAGTCGGCGCGGTCTCGCTATACGGAATACGAGAGCGCACGCCACTTCGCAACGGCATTGAGAACCGATCAGGTCTGGACCAACGTCGGGTACTGGCTCGACGGGGCGTGCTACGAGGCGGATGTACTCGCGCGCGTCGATGACGTGTGCGTCGTCGTCGAGGCGAAGTCCGGTGAGCTGACGGGCAAGGCGTGGCGCGGACGAAAGGCAGACCTAAAGCGCGACTTGGACAAGCTGCTTGGCGAGAGCAGCATTCAAGCTGGCCGCCTTGCCGCTGAACTTCAAGCGCGTCGAATTCCTGAGTTCGTCGACCGAGCGACAGGAGCAGCCCTGACGATCCCGCTCGAGGGAGTCGATCGCGTCGAGTCCGTGGTTGTGACGCTGGAAGGTCTTGGCTTCGTCGGCCTGCTCCTCCCGCAGCTCCGGGAGGCCGGGGTCCTCGACGAAGGCGAGCCGCCATGGATCGTCTCTCTGTACGACCTCGAGGCGATTGCTGGCTCGTGCGCGCACGCGGCGCAGCTCACGTCATACATCCGCCACCGCCGAACGTTGGACCCGCGCGTGGAGTTCGTCGACGAGTGCGATCTATGGATGTTGCATCTCAAGGAGACGCTCGACTTCCGCGCGGTGCGCGGGCGCGTCATCCTCGTCGACGGTCGAAGCGACGACCTCAACCAGTCCTGGATGTTCGGTGCCCGCACGCCAAAGATGAAGCTCGACAAGTTGTCAAAGCGACGACTGCGCGAGCTGGATCGCAAGCGGCCCGCAGGCTTCATCGCCGCCGGCGAGAGCGTCATCGCGGACGCCCAACGTGGTCGTCGGCCCAAGGTGCAGGTGTTCTAGAAGAGCTACCAGAGCGGCCCCGTCGACTGGAATACGAGGGAAGACCCGCCTGATCTCGCCATGTTCACTCCAGTGTCCCTCTTGGCGGCTGCGTCGTCAGTTGAGGAGCTCGTCGGTCGACGTCGCGGGGCATGATGTCGTCTCGCGTCCGCGTCCGATCCGCCCCTACCGGGCCTCCGTCGGGAGGTCGTTGAGGAAGCGGACTACCCGGACACCGCCGTCGTCGTGTACGAGTTCGCCAAGGACGTCGCGGCGTTCGCGAACGCCGAGGGCGGGGTGATCCTGATCCCGGCCACCAGCCGCCGGGAGGGGGCCGCCGAGGTGATCGACGAGGTCCGCGAGCTGCCGCGCGACCTCGTGAGCCCGCAGTCGTGGCTCGACCACATCGGCGCGAAGGTCTACCCGGAGCCGGCGGGCGTCGACGTCGTGTTCGTCGGCGCCGAGCGGGGTCAGCTCCTGGTGATCGTCCCGGCGCAGGCGGACCCGCGCAAGCCGTTCCTCGTGCGGAACGCGGTCGAGGGCGATCGCGTGCTCTCGCACGCGATCACGCATGCTGCAGGCGCTGGTGGCACGTGCGCGCGCCGCCGGCCTGCAGGTCGACGTGTCGGGCAAGGGGTTTCGCATCAATGTGCCGGGCGAGCTGCCGATCGACCTCTCGGTCGCCGACCTGCATCCGAAGCTTGAGCCCATGGCCCTACACGGCATCCTCGAGCGCCTCGCGGAGCACGGCGTCGAGAGTCGCCGGACGTCCTCGGGGCTGCTGGTCTTGCCCGCCTGACGGGCGGTGCACGGCCCGGGTCTGCGGCTAACGACCAGCCGGCTCGGAGCCAGCGGGCCCCGGCCCGAGCTCAGGCCGACTCGGTGGCGGCGCAAGTTCGCCCGGCCGCTTGTCCTCGCGGCGCCGCCATCCGAGCCGCAACCGCCGCGCTCCTCTCGGGCGCGGATCCCGCACGAGCTGCTCGGCGATCGTCTCGAAGCGGTCCGTGATCCGGGCCAGCTGCTCGGGCGAAGCGCCGGCCGCGCGCGCCTCGGCGAGCACCGCCGACAGCGCGACAGCATCGCCCCGCGCCCGTTGCTGGCGCAGGCCGTGGTGGGCGTCGGCGGCGACGAGGCGCAGCTCTCGAATCGTGTCGTCTTGCTCACCCATGGTCAGTCATCGCTTCCAGCGCCATACGTACCTCGACGACGACGTCGGTGGCGCCCGCCACCGCGACGGCGGCCAACACACCCGCGGCCAGCCGGATGCCGGGGAACAGTGGCGCGGTGCTGCGCAGCGCGTCGTCGGGCGGGAGGGACGCGCACGCGCGCAGGCATCGCTGCAGCGACAGGAGCGCCGAACGCCCGGACTGGCGCGGCCGCTCGCGCCGGACGCTTCCGACCCAACGCTCGGCGTTCGCGGCGCTTTCACGGTCATGGATGGACCCGAGGGCGTGGAGACCCTTCAGGACGATGTCGTCGGACCCCATGGCAGCGATGAGCGCGGCGCGTCCCCAGCGATGCAACGCGACGTCGGCCAGCTCGAATAGCGGCCACGCCGCCGTGATTGCCGACGCTGGAGGCACCGGAGTGTCGCGCAGCGCGCGCCTCAGCCTTGTGCCCTGCTGGCTGTCGAGCTGGTCGTACAGGGACGTGAGGAAGTACGCGGTGATGCTCGGCGGCTCGTCGTCTGTGACGGCCACGGAGGTGAGTCGCACGAAGCTGGCGCCCGCTCTGCGCCCCTGCTCGGCGGCGACCCCGTCCCACAGCACCACGTGGATCGCCGACGGGTCGACCTCGGTGGGGAGCACGGTGCGGAACAGATCGAGCTGGCGTTGCACGTCGTCCTCGGAGACACGCCAGAACGCGGCGAAGTCGCCCGACGTCAGCGGTTCGTCCTGCTGCTCGGCGGCCTGGCCCCACTCGTCGATGAACGCGAGGACCTCGCGCGCCGCCTGGGGATCCCCGGCGCGGGCGCGCACCAGGTCGTCGAGCGGACGCCCGACCTCGCCGGTGAGCGGTAGCCGGATCGCGCGACCGTCCGCGCGGCTCCCGAGTGGCGCGTCAGCGCCGAAGTACATCGCTGCGCCCGTGAGCTGCGCCTCGTGCAGCAGCGCCTCGACCTCGTACTGCTGCACGGTGATCGCGTCCGCGCCGCCGCCGGGCCGGGCAGCAACGAGCTCGGAACGCAGCTGCTCCCAGCTTGCGGCGGTCGCCAGCTCCCGTTGGGCCGCACCGGGACCGAGCACGGCCGCTGCCGCGCGGATCGCTGGCTCGCGCAATCCGGTCGCCATCGCCGGATCCACACGCACCGCGCGCTCGCACAGGCGGATGCCGAGCGCGGCGGCGTGACCGCGCGCAGCATCGGCGATGATCACGCGGCGGGCCAGCCGCCATGAGCCCAGCGCCAGGTGCGGGGGCCGGGCAGCCGTGCCGTTGGACGCGAGCCCGACCGCCAGCCGAGGCGCCTCCCGCGTGCGGGCGAACCGCTCGCGCTCGAACGCCATCACCCGGCCGGTCCGTTGCGGCGGGATCGGCTCGCCCCGGCCGACCCCGGCCAGGGCCAGCAGCGCCGACGTCGGCGCGGGCACCTGAAGCTCCTCGAGTTCGATGCGCAGGAGCTCGGGGATGGACGTAGAGGGGGGCGGGGCCATGGCGACGAGTGAATAACTAGGGTGAATAACCATAGCCATCGTGTAGTCCGCCCGTCAACCTTCCGGCGGATCCCCTGTCTGGCCTCAGCTCGGGCTGCTCGCGTGTTCGGCGGCGGGCTCGGGCATCTGGCATACCTCTCCGGATCGCGCTCCCCTGTCCCGTGCGCCGGGTGAACTCGTCTGCGGTGGATCGTCGGTTCTCCGATACGCAGCCGCTGGCTGGTGGCCACCCTCCGGAAATGTGGGTGGAAGGTCTTGGAGGGGCGCGTCTTCAATGACGCCCTGCTGTTCAAGTCCGTCCAGCCGGAGGAGGGCGTCGTGGTCGCCGTCGAGATCCGCAAGGCGCGAGGCGACCCCAGGGAGAGGGCCGGCGTCGAAGTCGCTGCGACTGATCAGCAGCAGGCGCGCATCTGCGAGCGCCGGGACCGGAAGGGAGGGCCGCCGATCCGGCCGGGGGGGCCCGCGCAGGTCGAGCCTCCGGCCGGCGCTGCCGACGACCCGCTGAGGTCTGTCGCCGAGGTGGTAGCGGCGCTGCGCGCCGCGGACGTGACCGCGCGCGATCCTGGCGCGGATGTGGCGGCCGGACCCGCGCGCGCGGCGGTCGATCGACCCGGGCGGTCGGCCAACCCGGAGCGCACCCGACCGGCGCCCTAGCTAGGCGCGGCCGTTCATGGCACCGATCGCCGCCGCGACCTTCGCCGGGCCGTGCGTGTCGCCCATGACCAGCGTGTAGTGGTTGACGCCGGCGACCGTCTCGACGCGGGCCTCGGGATGGCCGGCCGCGAAGGCGTCCAGCAGCTCGGCGGAGATGAGGGGGTTGTCGGCCTCGTCGAAGAGCCCGCGCTCGGCCCGCAGCACCTGGACCGGGACGTCCGGGCCCACCCGATCGAGGGCCAGCCGGGTCCGGTCGTCGAGCACCATCTCGGCGCTGTCGACGCGCACCGCCGTCGCCGAGGCGACGCACCGCGCCCCGTGGTCCTCCTCCACCAGGTCATAGCGGGCGTAGGCCTCGACGTCGTCGTCCCACGTGCCCGCGAACGCGGGGTGGCCGCGCCACCCCTCGACGTAGACGTCCGCCGACGGGAAGGTGATGTCCAGACGCATCACGGCGTTGTGCACGGTCGTCTGCAGCAGCTGCTCCCGATCGTCGGGCGGAGGCAGCGGCAGACCGGCGTCGAGGAGGACGAGCCCCGCCACACGCCGCGGGTGCTCGGCGGCGAGGCGCGCCGCGACGTAGGCACCCATCGAGTGCCCCACGAGGACGGCACGCTGCGCTCCGACGCTGTCGAGCACCGCGATCAGGTCCTCGACGTGGGTGGCGATCCCGTACGGGCCCGGCAGCGTCGCGCTGCGCCCGCGCCCCCGCAGGTCAGGCGCCAGCAGGCACGTGCTCCCGGATGCGGCGAGCCGGCGGGCGACGGCTCGCCACGTCATGAGCGAGGCGGTGACGCCGTGGATCGCCAGCACGACGGTCTCGGCCTCGTCCGCCGGCGTTCCGGCGCGCGCCACGTGGAGCGCGCCCCCCGCAACCGGGACCTCGAAGCACTGCTCGAATGGATCGCGCCGGCACGGTGGCGGACGATTGTCGACATGGTCGGGCTGGTGACTTGTCACCAGCACAACATGTCGCACAACCGGCGCCCAGTCGGCTGACCGTCGTGACGGCGCCGACTGGACGCCCGGAGGGCGTGTACGGGTCGACGGCGTGCGTCAGTGGAACTTGATGACGTCGACCTTGACGTCGCTCACCGTGAAGTCCTCGCCGCTCTTGGTGCACGAGTTGTTGAGCGTCGCGGTGATCTGATGGGAGCTCGACGCCGACGGCTCCATCACCGAGGTGACCACGATCGGCATCGTGACCGTGGTGGACGCCGGGGCGGTCGGGGCGACGGCGAACGTCGCCGGCTTGCCGTCGACCTGCAGCATGAGCGCGTTCCCGAAGGAGCCGGTGCACGCCGACGGGGTCGTGATGGTCGCGCTGCCGGTGACGAGGTCGACGTCGCCCGGGGCCTGGGTCCACGTGCCGCCGTCGACCGGGACGTTCGTGGTGGCGCCGTGCGGCGCGCCGACCGTCTGGGTGCCGCGGGCCCGGACGACGATCGCTCCGCTGCCGTCCGCGCCCGCCGGGCCGGCCGGGCCGGCCGGGCCCGGGGTGCCCGCGCGCCCGCCCGCGCCCTCGGTGCCCTTGCTGCCGTTCGCTCCGGCCGACCCCTTGGCCGCGGCGTTGCTCGAGGCTCCTGACAGGGCGGCCAGCGTTCCGTGTGCGAAGTCGGCGCGCTTCAGCGTGCCGTCGATGACGTTGCGCCCGTCGACGCTGCCGGCCGCGAGCTTGCCGTGGGTCACGGCGGCGGGCGCGAGGACGCGGCTGGTGACGCTTCCGGGCGTGAGGCGCACCGCCGCGTACGACGTGCCCCCCAGTGCGGCGAACAGCGCGAGATATCCGACGAGGTTGTCTCGGAGATGGCAGATGAACCGGCGGCGCATGGAGGACCTTTCCAGGGGGAGGCGACGGTGGTGGGGCCGGAGTCGACGCTCCGGGCAGAATGCAACAGCCTGCGGCTTCGGGGAGTGGGCGGCAGCTGTCCTACAGGCCAGAGGCCCGCTGGCCCGCCGCCTTGCCGGTGGCCGAGCGCGCGGCCAGCCACGCGGCCACGTCCGGCCAGACCTCCTTGCGCGCCTTGGATCCGGCCATCAGCCCGATGTGGCCACCGGGGCGATCGAGGTGCTCGACGTCGGAGCTGCCCGTCATGTCCAGCAGCGGCCGGGAGTTGGCCGGCGGCGCGATGTGGTCGGCGTCCGCGGTGACGACGAGCAGCGACTGCTCGATGCGAGCGAGATCGACGCGCCGGCCGCGCAGCCTGAGGTGACCGCGGACCAGGCGGTTCTCCTTGTACAGCCACGTGACCCATTCGCGGAAGGCGCGCGCCGGGAAGTCGGGGTTGTCGGCGATCCACTTGGCCATCGACTGGTAGGCCGCACGATCGACCGTGCCGTCGTAGACCGATTCCGCGAGCCGCCGGTAGGTCGTCCACAGGTTCGTGACCGGCTTCATGAGCTTGTTGGCGATGTCGATCGTCACGCCCGGGACTACCGGCCAGTCGTCGGTGACGTGGTCGACGTCGAACGCGTCCGGGCCGACCCACGTCCGATACAGCGACCCGGTCGTGTCGATGGGCGTCGTCAGCAGCACCAGGTTGCGCGCCGGGCTGCGCGCACCCTCGAGGGCGGCGTGCATGGTGCAGAGCGTTCCGCCGATGCACCAGCCGACCAGGGTCAGCTCCTCGGCGCCCGACGAGCGCCGGACCTCGCGCATCGCCCACGGGAGCGCGTCGCACACGTAGTAGTCGAGCCCGGTGTCGGCGTCCTCGGGCCCCGGCAGCCCCCAGTCGAGGAGGTAGACGTCGAAGCCTTCCTGGAGCAGGTACTCGACGAACGAGCTCCCGGGACGCAGGTCGAAGATGTGCGGCCGGTTGATCAGCGCGAAGACGAGCAGCACCGGGACCGCGTGGCGCCGGTCCGCCGAGCGGTACCGGTACAGGGTGGTCTTGCGGTGCGTCCAGACGACGTCCTTGGGCGTCGTGGCGATCCGCACGTCGTCGGTCGTCAGCAGGATGTTGAGCGTCTCGACCGCCGCCGCCGCCACCCGCCCCGGGTGCGGTGGGCTCACGCCGAGCCGCCCTGCGGGTCGCGGGCGTCGCCGATCTTCTCGAGCTCCTGGAGCAGGACCTCGAGCTTGTCCTCGATGCGGTTGAGGCGTCGCCCCAGCCGGTGGACGTCGGCGCGCCCGGCCATGCGCAGGTTGCGCAGGACCATGTCCCAGATCCCGGCGTTGAGCGTCGTGAGCGCCACGGCGTTCTCCGCGGCCTGCCCGAGCACGTCGGTGAAGCCCTTGCCCTCCACCAGCTGCTCCATGCTCGAGGACATCGCCTTCTCGGCGTCGCCGAGCAGCTGACGGAAGGGCGCGGCCACCGGCCAGCCACCCGGGGTGAACGGACCCGCCATGGACGGTCAGTCCCCGTCGAGCAGCTCGCCACGGTGCCCGACGAGCACGTCGCGCAGCGAGGCAGGGCGCCGGCCGGTCAGCAGCTCGAAGGCCGGATCGACCAGGTCGAAGTAGTTCTCGCGGGTCGCCACGCCGAGGTTGACGATCGCGCGGGCCACCGCCTTCGGCGCTCCGAGCCGGGTCAGCCCCCAGACGAGCCGGCGGTCGCCGATCGCCACCACCTCGACGGGCCGCCCGCTGACCTCGCTGACCAGCGCGGCGATGTCGGATTGCGAGAGCGCCTCGGGGCCGGTGACGTCGTAGATCCTGCCCTCGTGGCCGTCGGAGAGGAGCACTGCGACGGCGGCCGCCGCGCAGTCCTGGCGGGAGATCGGCGCGATCCGGCCCTGGCCGGCGTTGGTCACGAGCTTGCCGTAGCGGACCGCCATGACGCCCAGCGGCACCTGGAGATCGGCGTACGCGCCGTACCGCAGGATCGTCCAGGCCATCCCGCTGGACATCAGAGCCTCCTCGGTCTCGCGGTGCTCGTCGGCGACGTCACCGGTCGGATGACCTGTGCACGGGTTGGTCAGCGAGGTGTAGGTCACGTGCCGGATGCCCGCACCCGCCGCGGCGGCGATCGCCGCTCGGTGCTGATCGGTGCGCTCACCGATGTTGTTGGTGCTGATCAGGACCATCCGCGTCGGTCCCTTGAGGGCCTCGGCCAGCGACTCGGGCTCGTCGAAGTCCCCGTACCGGACGTCGGCTCCACGCTCGGCCAGGTCGGCCAGGGCGTGTGGGCGACGGGTGACGAGCACGATGTCGTGGGCGGGCATGCACTCGAGCAGCTGGAGGGCGATGAGCCTCCCGAGCTGGCCCGAAGCGCCGGTGACGGCGACCTTCATCGGGGAAGTTCCTTTCGGTGCGAGGTGGAGTTGAGTGGAGGGCGAGACGGGCATCAGGTCCGGCGGAAGCGCCAGGTCGCAAGGGTGGCGGAGACGATCAGGATCCCGGCCGACCAGATCAGCGCCGAGAGCGCCGGACCCGACGCCGGGGCCGTCCCCTCCATGAGCGCGCGAAGCGCGTCGGCGACCTTGGTCACGGGCTGGTTGTCGGCGAACGTCTGCAGCCAGCCGGGCATCATCGCCGTCGACGTGAACGTCGACGCGGCGAACACGAAGGGGAACGTCACGAGGAAGGCGGCGAGCTGGGCGGTCTCGGTGTCGCGGACCCCCAGCGCGAGCAGCGCGAAGAGCCATGAGCAGGCGTAGCCGAAGAAGACGGCGATCCCCAGGCCGGCGGCGACATGCAGCACGTCGGTGTGCATCCGGAAGCCGACCAGGAGGCCGACGCCGATGAGCAGGGCCACCGTGTAGCTCAGGCGGATCACGTCGGCGAGCGTGCGTGCCGCGAGGATGGCGCCGCGGTGGATGGGCAGCGACCGGAAGCGGTCGGTGATGCCCTTCGACAGGTCGTCGGCGAGTCCGACGGCCGTCGACGACGCGCCGAAGATCACCGTCTGCACCAGCACGCCCGGGATCAGGAAGTCGACGTAGCTCGTGTAGCCCGGCACGTGGATCGATCCGCCGAACACGTAGCGGAACAGCAGCACGAACATGACGGGCATGACCGCCGAGAGCACCATGATCTGCGGCGTGCGCCACATGCGCAGCAGGTGCCGATGCGTGATCAACGTGGTGTCGCGCACGAACGCGCTGGGACCGTGGGACCGGACCGGCGCCGGCGGCGCGGTGACCATGGACGTCCCGTCGACCGGCACGGCGCTCATGCGACCACCTGCTCAGACGCGAGCCGCGGGCCCAGCGCCGAGGGCGCCGTGCCTGGTTGCGCCGAGCCACCGGGGCTCGTCAGCGCGAGGAACACGTCGTCCAGCGAGGGGCGGCGCAGGCTGATGTCGTCGACCTCGATGTGCGACTCCTCGATGCGGCGCGCAGCCATCAGGAGCGTCGCCACCCGGTCGCTGACCGGCAGCGTCACCCGCTGGCCCCGCACGTCGGCGACGGGCGCGCCGGAGCCCAGGCCCGACAGGAGCGCGACGAGCCGATCCAGATCGCCGAAGCTCGCGGCGCGCACCTCCAGGACGTCGCCGCCGACGCGCTCCTTGAGCTCTGCGGGAGAGCCGGTGGCGATCATCCGGCCGCGCTCGATGACGGCGATGCGGTCGGCGAGCCGGTCGGCCTCCTCGAGGTACTGCGTGGTCAACAGGAGCGTCGTGCCCTCCCGCACCAGCTCCTCGATGAACTTCCACAGCTCGATGCGCGTCCCGGGATCGAGGCCCGTGGTCGGCTCGTCCATGATGAGGACGAGCGGCCGGCCCACGAGGCTCGCGCCCAGGTCCAGCCGGCGGCGCATGCCGCCCGAGTACGTGAGCACCAGGCGGTCGGCCGCGCCCGAGAGCGTGAGGCGGTCCAGCACCTCGATCGCCCGCGCCCGCGCCTCGCGGCGGCGCAGCCCGTAGAGCCGTCCGACCAGCTCGAGGTTCTCGCGACCGGTGAGGGTCTCGTCGACCGCCGCGAACTGGCCGGCGAGGCCGATGCGCGAACGCACGGTCTGGGCGTCGCGCACCACGTCGGCGCCCGCGATGCGCGCGTTCCCGACGTCGGGCGACAGCAGGGTGGAGAGGATGCGCACGAGGGTCGTCTTGCCGGCGCCGTTGCGGCCGAGCAGGCCGAGGACGCTGCCGCGCTCGACCGTGAGGTCGACGCCGGCCAGCGCCACCGTCGAGCCGAAAGACTTGACAAGGGCCTCGGCCGTGATCATGGGGGGGTCGCTCATGTGGGGGTCCTTGTTCGCGGTTCAGGTGATGGGATCGAGGACGCGGTCCGCCATCGCGGGCGCTTCGAACAGGGCTCGGTCCATCTCGCGCAGCTCGGGCGAGACGCTCGGGCGAAAGCCCATGCGGTGCAGGACATCGGCCTCGAGATCGAGCCCGGGAGCGATCTCGAGCAGCTCCAGGCCGACGGGCGCGAGGCGCAGGACGCAGCGCTCGGTGATATAGAGCACCCTTTGGCCGCGGGCGCGCGCCTGCGCGGCGCTGAACGTGATGTGCCCGGCGCGCGCGACGAACTTCGACGCGCCCGGCTCGACGACGCGCAGCGCGCCGGCGCCGACGTCCACCTGCGCTCCCGCGGCGAAGGTGCCCATGAAGTACAGCGCGCGCGTGCTCTGGCTGATGTTGATGAAGCCGCCGGCGCCCGGGAAGCGCGACCCGAACCGGCTGACGTTCACGTTGCCGTCGGCGTCGACCTCCGCGAGGCCCAGGAAGGCCTGGTCCAGCCCACCGCCGTCGTAGAAGTCGAACTGGTAGGGCTGGTCGACGATCGCCGCGACGTTCGCGGTCGCCCCGAAGCTCAGCCCGCCGGCCGGCAGGCCGCCGACGCCGCCGGCCTCGACGGTGGGCGTGAACGTGGAGAGCAGGCCCTCCTCCTCGGCGACCCCGACGATGCCCTCCGGCATCCCGATGCCGAGGTTCACGACGGCGCCGGGCTCCAGCTCGAGCGCGGCGCGCCGTGCGATGACCTTGCGCGCGTCGAGGTCCATCAGGGGCATGGCGTCGCTGCTCGTGCGTGCGTCGCCCGAGTAGCTCGGGTTGTAGCGCTCGGCGAAGGTCTGCAGGTGGTTCGCCGGGCTGGCGACGACCACCGCGTCGACGAGGATGCCCGGGATCTGCACCTCGCGCGGCGACAGCGTGTGCCGGGCGACGACGCGCTCCACCTGGACGATCACGGTGCCGCCGGAGTTGTGTGCGGCCTGCGCGATCGACAGCGCCTCGAGCGTCACCGCCTCGCGCTCCATGGTGATGTTCCCGGCGGCGTCCGCGGTGGTTCCGCGCAGGAACGCCACGTCGATGGGCATGCTCGGGTAGAAGAGGTACTCCTCGCCGTCGAGCTCGAGCCGCCGAACGAGGTCGTTCGGCGTGCGCTCGTTGAGGCGGCCTCCGTCCAGACGCGGATCCACGAACGTCCCCAGGCCGACCTTGGTGACGAGTCCCGGCCGCCCCGCCGCCGTCTCGCGGTACAGATGGGAGATGACGCCTTGCGGAAGGCAATAGGCCTCGATGCGATCCTCCATCGCCATCCGGCCCAGGGCGGGCGTCAGGCCCCAGTGCCCGCCGACCACGCGCCGGACGAGGCCCTCGTGGGCGAGGTGGTTCAGGCCGCGGGCCCTGCCGTCGCCCTGGCCGCCGGCGTAGAGGAGGCTGAGGCCGCGCGGCTCGCCGCTGGCCGCGAAGCGGTCCTCGAGGGCGAGCAGCAGCTCCTCGGGAACCCCGATGCCCACGAAGCCGCCCGTGGCGAGCGTCGCCCCGTCGGCGACCAGCGCCGCGGCCGCGCCCGCGCCGATGACCTTCTCGCCCAGCCGTTGCGCGCTCATGCGTCGCCCAGCGCGCACCGGATCGCGCTCGTGACCCTGCCGGCGCCCGGGCCGGGGCCCAGCAGGATGCTGTAGTGGTTGACGTCCTCGACCTCGTCGATCTGGACCTCAGGCCGTGCGGCGCTGAGCTCCTCGATCACCGCGGAGGACAGCAGCGGGTCGTCGTCGAGCATCCCGCGGTGGGCGCGGAGGAGGCGTACGGGCGCCTGCACGCCGGCCAGCGCGTTGCGCGTGGCCTCGTCGAGCAGCAGCTCCCGGCCGTCGGTGCGCACCGCGGACTCCGAGGTGACCGACCGCACGGCGTCGGGGCGGACCTCGTCGCCGGCATCGGTGAGCTCGTACGTGAGGTACGCCTCGACGTCGTCGTCCCACGGCCCCGCGAAGGCCGGATGCATCCGCCACATCTCGAGGTAGTCCGTGCGCCTGGCGTACGTCACGCCGAGCCGGGTGAGCGCCGGGCCGAGCACGGTGTGCAAGGCCTCGTCGGGGTCATGATCGTCGGGAAAGGGGAGGGGCAGGCCGCCGTCGACGAGCACCAGCCCGGACACGCGCTCCGGATGCTCGGCCGCGAACCGCGCCGCGACGTACGCGCCCATGGAATGACCGGCGAGCACCACGGGCCCGACCCGGAGGAAGTCCAGGACGGCCAGCAGATCGGCGACGTGCGCGTCGATCCCGTACGGCCCCGGGAGCTGGGCGCTGCCGCCCCTCCCGCGAAGGTCCGGAGCCAGCAGGCAGGCTGCCGTGGTCGCGGTGAGCTCCCGGGCGACCGACGCCCAGGCCAGATGCGAGGCGGTGATGCCGTGCAGGGCGACCACGACGCCCTCGGCCTCGGCCATGGGCCGACCCGCAGCCGCCACGGTCAGGGCGCCACCGGCGACGGGGATCTCGCACGCAGCATCGAACGCGTCGTCCATGTCGGCACAGACTCGGGCTCGGGACGCGCCGGTAGTGCTGGCCATGGTGCCAGCGCAGGCTGGCCGACGGGTCATCCGGGGGGCGCGGCGCCCGGACCGGCGGCGCACCACGGACCGGTCCGCGCCGCCCGGATGACCAGGCCCCTTCTGCGCGGCCTGACAAGAGACTCACGGGGTCGATCCGTGGTCCGCTGAAACGGCTTCGACCCAACCGGAGCAACAGGAAGCCGCCGGCGGAGGATCGCCGGCGGCTTCCATTCGTCTGGGCGCCGTGAGGACGGAGACGCGGCCGACGGCGTCGGCCGCCGCCGCCGCGCTCAGGGCAGCTCGCGCACCACGATGAGGTTCGTCGCGTCCGGGAAGAACGCCCGCGGCCCGGCCGTCACGACGACACGGTCACCGCTGGCCAGGCCGACCTCGTCGCGGGCGACGTCGAGCGCCGTCTCGGTCAGCTCGTAAGGCGAGCCGCCGACGTCGGCGACGACCGGGTGGACTCCCCATTCGGTCGTGAGCTTCGCGGCGACCCCCGGGTCGTGGGCCAGCGCCAGGATCGGGGTCCTGGACCGGAACTTCGCGCAGTCCCGCGCGGCACCGCCGGTGGTGGTCGGGACCACGAGCAGCTGCGCGGCGAGTTGCTCGGCCAGCACGACCGAGGCGCGCATCACCGTGGCCGACGGCGTGTCTCCCTGGTATTCGCCGACCTGGGCGCGACCGTGCACGACGGGCGTCTCCTCGGCCGCCTCGGCGACCGCCGACATGATCCGGATGGCCTCGACCGGGTGCCTCCCGACCCCGGTCTCGGCGGAGAGCATCACCGCCGAGGTGCCGTCGATGACCGCGTTGGCGACGTCGGCGACCTCGGCCCGCGTCGGCTCGGGCGCCTGGATCATCGACTCGAGCATGTGCGTGGCGGTGATGACGAACTTGCCCGCTTTCGTGGACCGGGAGATCGTGTCCTTCTGCATCAGCGGGACGCGCGCCAGTCCTGCCGTGACCCCGAAGTCGCCGCGGGCGACCATCACGCCGTCCGACGCGTCGATGATCTCGTCGAGGCGCTCGTAGGCCTCGACCGTCTCGATCTTCGCCACGATCGATGCCCGCGAGCCTCCGGCTCGCAGCCGCTCACGGAGCTCGTCGATGTCCGCCGCCGACCGGACGAACGACAGGGCGACGAAGTCGGCCCCGGCGAGCATCGCCGTATCGAGATCGGCCACGTCCTTGTCGGTGATCGCCGGGAGCTCGGGGCGGGCGCGCACGACGTTGATCCCCTTGCGCGGCGCGATCGCGCCGGCCGACACGGCGCGCGCGACGACGTGCCGGTCGCCGGCGCTCTGCACGGCGAACCGGGGCACGCCGTCCCCGATCACGATCTCCGAGCCGCTGGTCACGAGGTGCGCGAAGCCGGCGAAGTCGACGGTGGCATGGCCGGGCGCGGCGGCGTACGGCCCATCAGAGCTGAACGTGACCTCCTCACCGACGAGGACCGGTCGCTCGGCCGTGCTGGCCGAGAGACGCAGCTTGGGGCCCTGGAGGTCGAACAGCACGCCGATCGGCCGCCCGGCGCGCGCCGCGGCCGCGCGAACCTCGCGCGCGCGGCGCAGCAGGTCCCGCGAGTCGCCGTGCGAGCAGTTCAGGCGCGCGCAGTCCAGGCCCGCCGCCACCAGATCGTCGAGGACGCCCGGCGGGTCGGTGGCGGGTCCCAGGGTCGCGACGATCTTCGTCTTCCTGCGGATGGCATGGGTCACGCAGCCAGCGTGCCGCCACCCCACGCGCTTCGAGCTGTTCGCCGGACCGGTTCGGACCGTCCCACGGGTCGACGACTTCGCCGTCGACCCCCGAGACCCTTCGGAGCATCGCGAGGCCGACCCCGACACCCCTGTCGTCGTGCGGCGCGTTCCGCTAGGAGAACGTGTCGCTATCGCGACTGGGGACCCACCTCCGGCGGCGACGGCTGGCCGTCGTGGGCCTGGGCGTCGCTGGCCGCCTACGGCACCCCTAGCCCTGGTGGCGCTCCTGGCCGTCATCGGCGCAGGAGCGGTGATCGATCAGGCTCGGCACGGCATCGACGACGGCGGCCGTTCTGCGTCGCAGGCGCAACCGGTGGTGCAGGCCGTCGCGGACCGCTCGCCGTGCTCTCGACCGCTGCGGCACCCGGATCCCGTGATCCTCGTGCCGGGGACGTTCGCGGCGACCTCGTGGGACGTCATCGGGCCCGCGCTCCTGCGACGCGGGTACTGCGTGTTCACGCTCAGCTACGGCAACGCGGGCACGCTGGACATCGCCGGCTCGGCCCATCAGCTCGCCGCGGCCGTGGGGCACGTCCTGGCCCGCACCGGTGCCCACCAGGTGGCCATCGTCGGGCACTCCGAGGGCGGCATGATGCCCCGCTACTACATCAAGCGGCTGGGCGGGGCGGGCAAGGTGAGCGACCTCGTCGCCCTGGCTCCCTCCAACCACGGCACGACGAACATGCTCACCCTGGCCGGCGCCGCATATGGGTGCACCGCCTGCGCTCAGCAGTTCGCCTGGAACTCGAAGTTCCTGGCGGGACTCAACGCCGGAGACGAGGCACCGCCGCCGGTCGACTACACCGTCGTCCAGACGCGGCTCGACGAGGTCGTCACGCCGTACACCTCGGCCTTCCTGAGCGGTCCGCGCGCCCGCGTCACCGACGTCACCCTCCAGGATCGCTGTCCCGGCGACGCCGTCGATCATGTCGACGTGCCGACCGACCGCGTCGCGGTGCAGTGGGTGGAGAACGCCCTCGCCGTGCGCGGACCGGCCGACCCGCGCTTCCGGCCCCGGTGCTGAGCGGCGACCGCGCCCGCCCGTCCGGCGTCGTGGCAGGGCAACGGCGCTGCAACGGCGTTGCCGTACACCATGAGGCGATGCCTGATCCCCTCGCCACGGACGGCCGGACATGACGTCTGCCGGGCCCGTCGCGATGGACGGGCACCGCGACGGCCCCATTCTGCCGGTCCGCGCGATCATCGCGGTGGAGCACCGGCTGGTGCGCGCCGTCGTGCGGCGGCTGTTCGAGGATCAGCACGACATCTCGATCGCCGGCGAGGCGGCGACCGGTGAGCAGCTGCTGGCGCTCGTGTCGCGGGTGAAGCCCGACGTCGTGGTCATGGACGTCGAGCTGCCCGATGCCGACGGGTTCGAGGTGACCCGGCAGGTGGTCGCCCGATCGCCGGCCGGAGTCGCCCGGGTCGTGCTGCTGATCGACGCCGACAGCGACGACAGCATGCTCCACGCGCTGGAGGCGGGCGCGAGCGGGGTCCTCGCCATGGACAGCGACGCGCCCGAGCTGCTGCGTGCGGTGCGGGTCGTGGCGGCGGGTGGCTCGGTGCTGGGCCCCGACGTGACCCGGAGGGTGATCGCGCATCTGCTGTCCGACGGTCCGCGGCGCTGGAGGGTGCCGGCCGAGCTCTCGGAGCTCACGCCGCGCGAGCGCGAGATCGTGGGCCTCGTGGCCAGGGGGATCGGCAACGCCGAGATCGCCGAGCGCCTGGTCGTGACGCCGTCGACCGTCAAGACCCACGTCAGCCGCGCGTGCCGGAAGGTCGGTGCCCGCGACCGCGCCCAGCTCGTGGTGTTCGCCTACGAGTCCGGCCTGGTCCGTCCCCGGTCCGGTGGCCCGGACCACCACGAGGTCCTCGTCCCGGGTGCGGCTCACGGCCGCTGGCGGAGCGTCGCGCATGACGGACAACGATTTTCGCGCTGAGCGTCACGACGCCAAGGGCCGGAGCCGACAGCCCATTGGGACAGTCGACGCCCGGCGCGCCGGCACGGACCATCCGTGCATGGCAATCAGCGAGATCCAGAGCGTCGCCGAGCGTCCGGAGGGCAACGAGCTCGCGGGGCGGGTGGCGCTGGTCACGGGCGGCACGCGGGGGATCGGCGCGGCGATCTGCCGTGCCCTGGCCGGCCACGGCGCCAGCGTGGCGGCCGGCTTCAGCCACGACCGGGAGCGGGCCGAGGCATTCAGGGCCGAGCTCGCCGCCGGCGGCGCCGACGTGACGCTCCATCGGGGCAACGTGAGCTCGGCCGAGGACTGCCGGCGAACCGTGCAGGAGGTCGTCGACGCGCACGGCCAGATCGACATCCTGGTCAACAACGCCGGGATCACGATGGACCGGATCGTGAGCAAGATGGCCGACGCCGACTGGTACGACGTCATCGGGGTCAACCTCTCCGGCACGTTCTTCATGTCCAAGGCAGCGCTCGAGCACATGCTCGAGCGCGGCAGCGGCCGGATCATCAACATCTCCTCGATCATCGGCCAGACCGGGAACGTGGGGCAGGCGAACTACGCGGCGTCGAAGTCCGGCCTGTTCGGGCTGACGATGTCGCTGGCCAAGGAGGCCGCGTTCTCGCTCAAGCGCGCGGGCCGGCTGGAGGCGTACGGCGCCGGCATCACCGTCAACGCCGTGGCGCCGGGCTTCATCGAGACCGAGATGCTCGACTCGGTGCCGGAGAAGGCGCTGGAGCGGATCCGGTCAGAGGTCCCCTTGCACCGGCTCGGACGGCCCGAGGAGGTCGCCCGTGTGGTCCGGTTCCTCGCCGCCGACGCATCGTCGTACATCACCGGACAGGTCTGGGCGATCAACGGCGGCCAGGAGATGTAGGTGGCCGTCGAGCGAGTGGTGACCATCGCCACGACCAGGTGGCTCGGGTGATCCGGGGCGATCGACCGGAGGACATCCGGCGGCGACTGAGGACCCTGGCGCGGGAGTTCGCGGATGCGATCGCCACGGGGCGGAGCCATCCTGCAACCGACGGCGCCGCCACGGGCGGCCAGCCCCCGACACGTCAGGAGATCCGCATGGAGGAACACGCGTCGAGGCGCTTCGAGGCCTTCGCGGCATGACCCGCCCGCCGCGGTCGGTCGCGCCGCAGCGGCCGCTCACCGCGTTCGTCCTGGCGGGGGGAGCGAGCCTCGGCGCCGTGCAGGTCGGGATGCTCCGGGCGCTCTACGAGCGCAACATCGTCCCCGACCTCCTCGTCGGCGCGTCGGTGGGCGCGCTGAACGCGGCGTTCGTCGCCTCGCGCGCGCAGGACGTGGCCACCGCCGATGCGCTCGCGCGGGTGTGGGCGTCGGTGCAGCGCCAGGACGTCTTCCCGCTGGACCTGCGCACCGTGGTCGGCGGCCTGAGCGGGCGGCGCGACCACCTGGTGGGCGCGCACGCGCTGCGCCGCATCGTGCGGCGCTACATCGGGTTCGAAGACCTCGCCGACTCGCCGATCCCGCTGCACATCGCGACGTACGACCTGGTGAGCGGGCGCGAGGTGCTGCTGTCGGCCGGCCCGGCGGTCGACGCCGTCCTCGCGGCGACGGCGATCCCCGGGATCCTGCCGCCCGTCCAGATGGGCGAGCTGCGGCTCCTCGATGCGGCCGTGGTCAACAACACGCCGATCTCGCACGCCGTGGCGCTCGGCGCCGAGCGTATCTACGTGCTGCCGACCCAGGACCCGATGCGGCCTGGGCGCCGTCTCCCGCGCAACGCGCTGGAATGCGCGATCCAGGCGCTGGGCGTGCGCACCGCCAACCACCTCCAGGCCGAGCTGGCCCGCTACGCGCCCGACGCGGAGCTGATCGTGCTTCCGGCGCCGAGCGACCAGCAGGTCCGGCCCACCGACTTCGGTCAGGCGCGGCGTCTCACGGCCGATGCGCTGGCGGGCGCGCGGATGACGCTCGCGCTCGGCGGCGCCTCGGGCTGGGCCGGCGCGGCGCTGACCCACCTGTACGCCGTGCCCCCGCCCAGCTGAGAGTGAGGAGCCCGGCGGCGGCGGGGCCGTGTCACCCCAAGGCGAACGGGTCTCGGGCCTCGGCGTCGTCGAGCGCCACCCAGACCGTCTTGGTCTCGGTGAACTCGTACACCGCCTCGTGGCCGTTCTCCCGGCCGATCCCGCTCATCTTGAAGCCGCCGAAGGGCGCGTTGGGCGCGACCATCCGGTACGTGTTGACCCAGACGCTCCCGGCCTGCAGGCGGTGCGCGACGCGATGCGCCCGCCGGACGCTCTCGGTCCAGACGCCGGCGGCGAGGCCGAACTCCGAGCTGTTGGCCAGCGCCACGGCCTCGTCCTCGTCGTCGAAGGCGAGGACTGACAGGACCGGGCCGAAGACCTCCTCCCGCGCGATCTCCATGTCCGGGCCGACGTCGGTGAGGATCGTCGGCTCGTAGAACAGGCCGCCGAGCGACGCGGACACGCACGCGCCATGGGCGACGGTGGCGCCCTCGGCGCGCGCCCGGTCGATCAGCCCCGAGACCTTCTCGAGCTGCGGCGCGTTCGCGAGCGGCCCCATCTCGCTGTCGGCGGCCATCGGGTCGCCGAGCTTGATCGCCGTCGCCAGCGTCACGAGCCGGTCGACGACGGCGTCGTGGACGTCGCGATGGACGAGCAGCCGCGAGCCGGCGACGCACGTCTGGCCCGTGGCGGCGAACACGCCGGCGACGATGCCGGTGGCCGCCGCGTCGAGATCGGCGTCGGGGAAGACCAGCTGGGCCGACTTGCCGCCGAGCTCGAGCGCGACGCGCGTCATGTTGTCCATCGCCGCCTTGCCCACGGCGATGCCGGTCTGCGTCGAGCCGGTGAACGTCACCTTGTCGACGCCGGGGTGCGAGACGAGCCACTGGCCGACCTGCGGGGCGACGCCGGTGACGACGTTGAAGACGCCCGCGGGGAACCCGGCCCGCTCGACGCAGCGGGCGAGCTCCAGGGTCGAGATCGGCGTGTAGGGCGACGGCTTGGCGACGACCGTGCAGCCGGCCGCCAGCGCGGGCGCCAGCTTCCACGTCAGGAGCATCAGCGGGGAGTTCCACGCCATGATCGCCCCGACGACGCCCACCGGCTCGCGCCGCGTGTACAGGAAGTAGCCGGGCTTGTGGGACGGGATCGACGCGCCCTCCAGCTTGTCGGCCATCCCGGCGAAGTAGTTGTAGTAGTCGGCCAGGGCCCTGGCCTGGCCCAGCGTCTCCCGCAGGAGCTTGCCGTTGCCGCGGGTCTCGACCGCGGCCAGGTGCTCGGCCTCCTCGGCCAGCACGGTCGCCAGCCGCCGCATGCACGCGGCGCGGTCCGCTCCGGTCATCTTGCCCCAGGGTCCGGCGAGCGCCGCGCGCGCGGCCGCGACGGCGCGGTCGACGTCCTCCCGTCCCGCCTCGGGCGCCCGTGCCCACGGCTTGCCGGTGAAGGGGTTCAGCGCCTCGTAGGTCGCTCCCCCGACGGCGGGGCTGCGCTCGCCGCCGATCGCGAGGTCGTAGGTGGTGAGCTCGTCGGAGGAGATCATCGGGACGCCTCCAGCGCCTCGGCGCGGCCCCGGAGGACGTCGGCCATCCGCACCACGTCGTCCTCGCCGTAGCCGCTGGCGGCGGCCAGCGTGAGCGCCTCGTCGGCGACTGCGACCGAGAGCATCGGCACGTCGGTGCTGCGACCCAGCTCCAGCGCCAGGCCGAGATCCTTCTTGAGCAGGCGCACCGTGAAGAAGACCTCCACGGAGTCGGGGTCGAGGAAGGCCTCGCGCTTGTAGGTGATGTAGGGCGATCCGATGGCGCTGTCGGCCAGCACGTCGAGGGCGCGGTCGCCGGCGATGCCGCTGCGCTCGGCGGCCACGAGGACCTCCGACAGCGCGAGGTTCGTCACGCCGATGAGCGCGTTGACCGCGAGCTTCATGGCCGCTCCGGCGCCGGAGTCGCCGAGGTGGTGTTGAGCCCGGGTCATGGCGCTCAGCACCGGCCGCGCGCGCTCGAAGGCCGCGGCCCCGCCGCCGACCATCGCCACGAGCTGCGCGGCGCGGGCGGCGGGGATGCTGCCCGAGACCGGGGAGTCGAGCAGCTCCGCGCCGCGCTCCGCGCAGCGCGCCGCGAGCCGCCGCGCCAGCTCCGGGCCGATCGTGCTCATCTCGAGGACCAGATCGCCGGTCGAGAGCCCGGCCAGCACGCCGTCGTCGCCGTGGTAGACCGCCTCGGCGGCCGGGCCGTCGGCGATCATCGTGATGGTGACGTCGGCCGCCGCGGCGACCGCCGCCGGCGTGTCGGCCACCGCGGCGCCGCGGGCCGCGAAGGGCGCGCAGTGCTCGACCGTGCGGTTGTAGACCGTCACGGGGAACCCGGCGTCGAGGAGGTTGCCGACCATCGGGCGTCCCATCCGTCCCAGGCCGACGAAGCCGACATGCGGCTGGTCTGGTTGCTGTGCTTGCACGATCGTGGTCCTCGGTCGTTCGATGGGTCAGGGGGTGCGCCAGGTGGCCAGTGCCGTGTCGCAGATCGCTTCGGCGCACCCCACATAGTCGCTCGCCCTGGGGAGGGGGCCGATGTCGGCGGACGCTCCGCAACGCTCACGGACCGCCTGCTCGAGGGTGAGGCCGCGGAGGCGGACGTCCTGCGCCGCCTCGTAGACGACGTCGTGGGCACGCTGGCGGCCCAGCGCCGGGGCGAGCGCGATCATGTAGGCCTCGGCCATGATCAGGCCGCCGTCGGCGAGCAGGTTGCGCTGCATCGCCTCGGCGTCGACGTGGAGGCCGGCGACGACCTCGGCCGCCTCGCGGAGGGCGGCGGCGGTCAGGCAGGCCACCTGCGGGATCACGTGCCACTCGACCTGCCACTCCCCGGCGGCGCGCTCGTGCCCGGCCTCGGCGGCGCGCGGGAGCGCCGTGGCCAGTGCCTGGGCCGTGACGGCGAGTCCGACCACGGCCTCCGACCCGATCGGGTTGCGCTTCTGGGGCATGGTCGACGACGCGCCGCGGTGATGGCCGGACGCCTCGGAAAGCTCACCGATCTCGGTCCGTGACAGGTCGATGACCTCGCGCGCCAGCCGGGCGGCGGTCGCGGCGAGCTGGACGCAGAGCTGTCCGAACTCCAGGACACCGTCGCGGGCCACGTGCCACGGCACGTCGCCGGCGGCGAGGCCCAGGCGCGCGGCGACGCGCGCGCGCAGGGCGGCGGCGTCGGGGCCCAGCGCGGCGGACGTCCCGCCCGCGCCGTGCAGCGACACCACGGCGATGCGCGGGAGCGCCTGGTGGAGGCGCTCGCGATGGCGGGCGAGCTGGGCGACGAACACGGCGACCTTGGCGCCGAGCGTCGTGGGGACGGCCTGCTGGGCATGGGTGCGGCCGGGCATCACGGTGCCGCGGTGGGCGGCGGTCAGCGATGCGAGCTCCTCGCCGAGTGCGTCGACGAGCTCCTGCAGGCGGCCCAGCGCGTCGCGCAGCGCGAGGGCCAGGGCGGTGTCCATGATGTCCTGGGTCGTCGCGCCGTAGTGCACGCGCTCGGGCACGGAGTCGGGGATGGCCGCCGCGACGGCCCGAACGAGGCCGAGGATGGGATAGCCGACGTTGGCCGCCTCGGACCACAGCGCGTCGCGGTCGATGGAGGTCTCGGCGGCCGCGGTCACCGCGACGGCCTCCGCGCCGGAGAGGTGGCCGAGCGCCGCCTGCTCCTCGGCGAGGGCGCATTCGACCGCCAGCCAGTCGGCGATGCTGCGCTCCTCGCTGAACACCGCGTGCATCTCGGGATCGACGTGCAGGCGCGTCAGGAGGGAGAAGGGCTCACGTGGGGCGGATGCGGTGGGCGGGAGCAACATGTTTCGGAGAGATTGACACAGGGGCCTCCAACTGTAAAGTCTCACCAACCACTAGCGGAGGCCTGGCAGGCCTTGGAGGAGACCCACGTTGACCGCACAGCGCACGCTCGTCCGCCACGGATGGGTGATCACCGTCGACCCCGAGCTCGGCGACGTCCCCGCCGGCGACATCCTGATCGAGGACGGGCGGATCGTCGCGGTCGGGCCTGACCTCGGCGTCACCGACGCCAAGGTCATCGACGCGACCGACCGGATCGTCATCCCCGGCTTCATCGACAGCCACCGCCACACGTGGCAGACCGCGCTGCGCAACATCGCCGCCGACTGGACGCTCAGCCAGTACATCACCGCCATCCTCGTGCAGCTCGGCGCCATCTACCGCCCGGAGGACACCTACATCGGCGGTCTGCTCGGCGTCCTGGAAGGGCTGGACGGCGGGATCACCACCATGCTGGACTGGTCGCACGCCCTCAACACGCCCGATCACGCCGACGCCGCGCTGGACGCGCTCGTCGAGTCGCGGGCGCGCGGCGTGCTCGCCCACGGCAACCAGAACAGCATCTGGCTCGGCCCCGCCTCGGCGGACTGGTCCGACGCCCGCCGCCTCCGCGAGGGCCGCTGCTCCTCGGAGGACGGGCTGGTCACCATGGCCATGGCCGTGCGCGGACCGGACTTCGGCAGCATCGAGGCGGCCGAGGAGGACTGGGCCGCGGCGCGCGAGCTGGGCCTGCGCATCACGGTGCACATCGGGGTCGGCGGCTTCGGGAGCCGGCACGTCGCGCTGCTCAACGACCGCGAGCTGATGGGGCCGGACACGACCTACGTGCACTGCAGCCGCCTCCACGACGACGAGCTCGCGATGATCGCCGCGACCGGCGGGACGGCCTCGGTCGCGTGTGAGGTGGAGATGCACATGGGTCACGGCTACCCACCCACCGGTCGCCTGCTCGCCGCGGGCGTGCGGCCCAGCCTGTCGATCGACGTGTGCACGGGCATCGGCGGCGACATGTTCGCCGCCATGCGGTCCACGCTGTCGATGGAGCGCGCGATGGCCAACGACGCGATGCTCAACGCCGGCGTCACCCCCGAGCGCCTGGAGGTGACGTCGCGCGACGTGCTGGAGTTCGCCACGATCCAGGGCGCCCGAGCGCTCGGGCTCGACGATCGCACCGGCAGCATCACGCCCGGCAAGGACGCCGACCTCGTGCTGCTGCGGACCGACCAGCTCAACATGTTCCCGGTCAACCACCCGGTCGCGTCGGTGGCGCTGGCGGCCAACACCTCCAACGTGGACACGGTGCTCGTTCGCGGCCAGGTGGTCAAGCGCGACGGAGAGCTCGTCGGCGTCGACCTCGCCCGCCTGCGCCGTCTCGCCGACGACTCGCGGGAGTTCCTGCTGAGCTCGGTCGGCGCCCCGCGGGACGGCGCCTGGCAGCCCGCGGCGTTCGTCGCGGGCTGACGCTGCGGACGGCGCGCGCGTACGGGCCCGCCCGCCCGCCCGCGCCCCCGCTGCGCTACCGGGGAAGGTCGTCGCGGCGCGGGACGAAGAGCTCCAGCGCGACGACGCCGGCGAGGGCGCGGGCCTCGTGCGGCAGGCCGCCGGGGATCGAGATCGTCTCGCCGGGGCCCACCTCGATGACGCCGCCCGCGGCCTCGTCGTCGAAGACCACGGCGAGGCGGCCCTCCAGCACGGTGGTGTGCTGCTCGTGCGGATGCGCGTGCCGGGGCAGGGTCGTGCCGGACGAGAGCGCGAGCCGCAGGAGCGTCACGCCGTCGCCGTGGACGACCTGGCGGTCGATCCCCGGTGCGACGCGCGTCGTCGGCATGGCGTCCCAGACGACGTAGGTCGCGCGGGGCGCCGCCAGATCGTCGGGCGTCATACGACGAAGTTGGCCAGGCCGCCGTCCACGGCGAGCACCTGACCGGTGATGTAGCTGGCCCGGTCGGACGCCAGGAACGCCACGGCATCGGCCACCTGGTCGGGCTCGGCCCAGCCGTCGCAGCGGACGCCGAGGCGCTCGGCCATGTCGGCCATGAACTGGTCGCCGTCGATGCCCTGCTCGGCCCCGAGGCGCTCGGCGTTGGCGACCCACGCGTCGGTGCGGATGAGCCCGGGGGAGACGCAGTTGACCCGGACGCCGCGTGCCGACAGCTCCTGGGCCAGGTAGCTGGTCAGCGCGAAGATCGCGGCGTTGGCCATGCCGCTGGCCGACGAGTGGGGCAGCAGCGACCGCCCCGAGATGCCGCCGACGTTGATGACCCGTCCGGTGCCGTCGTCGGGGAAGTGCGGCATGGCGGCGCGCGCGATCCGCAGCATGCCCATGGTCTTGACGTCGAAGGTCTCCATCCACTTGCGGTCGTCGGAGCCCTCGACCTTGCCGCCCTGGAGGATCGGGCCGGCGTTGTTGACGACGATGTGCAGCGCGCCGAAGCGCTCCACGACGCGCGACACGGCCGCCTCGGCCTGCTCGGGCTCCTTGAGGTCGCCGGGCACCGCGAGCACCGCGCCGGAGCCGTCCCCCTCGTCGCGCAGTCGCTGCGCCGCCGCCTCCAGCTGGCCGGCGTCCCGCGCCAGGATCGCCACGTTGGCGCCCTCGCGGCGCAGCAGTTGCGCGACGGCGTAGCCGATGCCCTTCGATCCGCCGGTCACCAGCGCGGTACGGCCGTTCAAGCCGAGGTCCATGTGCGTTCTCCTCTGCGGCCTGCGACGCAGGCTCGTCGGTTGCAAGGTTCCCTCGGCGCTCGGCCTGCGGGGCGCGGGCGATCCCGCGAGTGGTCGATCAGCTCCATGGGTCGACGACGATCTTGCCGTGCGCTGCGCCGGAGGCGATCGCGTGCAGACCATCGGGCACGAGCGCGTCCAGGCCGATCAGGCGGTCGCATACCGCGTCACCCAGCCGCCCGTCGGCGAGCAGCTCCAGCGCGCCGGGCAGGTCGTCGGCCAGCACGTGGGCCATCGAGCTGCGCACGTCGATCTCGCGCAGCGTGAGCTCGAGGAGGTCCATCGCGACCGGCTGCTTCTGCAGCCCGATGATCACCACCACGCCACCGCGCCGCGTCAGGGCGATCGCGGTCGCCGGCCCGCCCGCGCCACCCGAGGCCTCGAGCGCCACGTCGGCGCCGCGGCCGCCCGTCAGCTCGAGGACCGTCGCGGCCGGATCGTCGTGCCGCGCGTCGACGACGTCGGTCGCGCCGAGGCGCAGCGCGAGCTCGAGCCTCCCGGGGTCGATGTCGATGGCCACGATCCGTCCGGCGCCGCGTCCGGCGGCGGCGGCCACCACGAAGGCTCCGATGCCGCCGACGCCGATCACGGCCACGCCGGCACCGCGGGCGACCCCGCCGCGGGCCACGGCGTGGATGCCGACGGCCAGCGGCTGGGCGAGCGCCGCGTGGTCGTGCGAGCAGGACGCGGGCACCGCAAGGCAGGTCGACGCCGGAACGCGGACGCGCTCGGCCAGGCCCCCGTGGGCGTGGAGGCCGATCGTGAAGTACCGGGCGCAGAGGTTCGTGCGTCCCGCCAGGCACCACGAGCAGCTCCCGCACGACACGCCGGCGCCGCTGACCACGCGATCGCCGACGCGCAGCCCGGCCACGTCGTCGCCCACCGCGTCGACGACGCCGACGAACTCGTGGCCGAGGATCAGCGGGCCGAGGTGCCCGCTGACCGGATGACGGCGCTGCAGCGGCACGAGGACCGGCCCATGGAGGTACTCGGCGCAGTCGGTCCCGCAGATCGCGGCGCGCAGCACGGTGAGGACGACCTCGCCGGGGCCCGGCGCGCCGGGCGCGTCGACGCGCTCGATGCGCACGTCGCCCGGCCCGTGGAACACCGCGGCGCGCATGGCGCCGGCGCTCATGCGGCCGCCTCGGCGCCGACCAGCGCGGTGGTCCGCAGGCGCGCGAAGGCGCACGCGGCGATCAGGACCAGCCCGCCCGGCAGCCAGTACTGCCATTCCTGGCCCAGGTGGAGGAAGGTGATGGCGTTGAGGACCTGGGTCGTGAGCAGCGCGCCGAGCATCGCACCGACGTAGGAGCCCCGGCCACCGTAGATGCTCGCTCCGCCCAGGACCACGGCGGCGACGCTCGACAGCGTGTACGCCCCGCCGACGCCGGGGTCGCCCAGGCCCACCTGGCCCGCGAGCAGGATGCCCGCCAGCGTGGCGAACAGGGCGCAGAGCACGTAGGCGGCCATGACGGTGCGCCCGACGGGCACGCCGATCCGGTGGGCCGAGGCCTCGTCGGACCCGACGGCGCGCAGGGCCAGCCCGAAGCCCGTCCGGCGCAGCACGAGCTCGCAGGCCACGGCCACCGCGATCGCGACGAGGAACGCGATCGGCACGCCGAGCACGGTCTGCTGGATGCCGGTCATGAACGCGCTGTCGAACACTCCGTCGGGGCTCGGGCGCAGGAGCAGCGCGATGCCGGCCAGGATCGTCAGCGTCGCGACGGTGGTGATGATCGGCGAGATGCGTGCCAGGCGCACGAGCGCGGCGTTGACGGCCCCGACGACGAGCCCCGCTCCGAGCGCCACGGCGACGCCCGCCGCGATCGCGCCCGCTCCGCTCTTGGACAGCAGGAACGACAACAACACCACGGTGAGCGCCATCATCGCGCCGACCGAGAGGTCGATCCCGCCCGTGAGCAGGACGGTGAGCTGTCCGAGCGAGACGAACACGAGCGCCGCCGCCAGGAACAGCATGCTCTGCAGGTTGACGGCGGAGAGGTACGACGCGTCCGACGACGCCGTGTAGGCGCCCAGCAGCGCGACGACCGCCAGCAGCACTGCCGTGGGCGCGTGGTCGCTGCGCGCCAGGTGGCGCAGGCTGCCGCGGGTCCGCGGTCGCGGAGCGGCGTCGGCGGTGCTCGCGCGGGCCTGCGACGAGGCGACCGACGTCCGGGTGATCGCCTCCTCGGTGATCGCGTCGCCGTCCAGCGTCGCGATGAGATGGCCTCGGGAGAACACGGCCACGCGGTCGCACAGGCCCTCGAGCTCCACCGCGTCGGAGGACAGCACCACGACGCCCTTGCCCGAGTCGGCCAGCTCGCGCAGCAGCCGGTAGATCTCGGCGCGGGCCCCGGGGTCGACGCCCTGCGTCGGCTCGTCGCACAGCAGGACGGTGGGCGCGCTGAGCAGGGTGCGTGCGAACACGACCTTCTGCTGGTTGCCGCCCGACAGCGTCGTGACGCCCGTCTCGGGCGACGCCGCCTTGACCGCGACGGCGGCCAGGCCGTCGCGCACCTCCGCGTGCTCGGCCGGCCGGCTGAGGACGCCCGCGCGCGCGAAGCGCCCGAGCGACGAGGCCGCCGCGTTCTCGCGGACCGACAGACCGGCGAAGAGCCCCTCGCGGGCCCGGTCGGCGGGGATGTAGAGCACCCCGGCGGCCCGCGCCGTCGCGACGTCGGCGACCACGGTCGGGCCCGACGGGCCGGCGACGGCCACACGCCCGTCGTGAGACTCGAGCCCGCCGAGCGCCCGCATGACCTGCCGCTGCCCGTTGCCCTCGGCCCCGGCCAGGCCGAGGATCTCCCGGGCCCGCACCGTGAAGCTGACGTCGTGGCAGCTCGCGTTGGAGAGCCCCTCGACGTCGAGCAGGCCGGGCCGCTCGTCGCCGGAGGTCGCCTTGGCCGGGAAGACGGCCGACAGCTCACGGCCGACGATGCGGTGCAGGATCTCGTCCTCGGAGACGCCGGCGGCCGGGAACGTCCCGCGGCTCTCCCCGTTGCGCAGCACGGTGATGCGGTCGGCGATCCGCATGACCTCCGGGATCCGGTGCGAGATGTAGACGATCGCCGTCCCGCGCCGCTGGAACTCGCCGACCTGGGCGAAGAGCCGCTCGACCTCGGCGGCGTTCAGCGCCGCGGTGGGCTCGTCGAGGATCAGCACCTTGGGGTTCAAGGCCATGGCCTTGGCGATCTCGACCATCTGGCGCTCGGCGACCGTGAGGTCCTCGCCGCGCAGCGCCGGGTCGATGTCGGCCTCGATGAGCGCCAGGTGCTCCGCCGCCCAGGCGACGGCGGCCCCGAGCCGGGGCCGCCGTCGACGCGGCAGGACCAGCGCCATGTTCTCGGCCACCGTGAGGTGGTCGACGACGGCCGGATGCTGGTAGACGACCGCGACGCCGAGGTCACGCGCCGCCGACGGCGACGGGTCGAGCCCGACGCCGCCGATGAGCACGTGCCCGGAGTCGGGCGCGAGCGCTCCCGCGGCGATGGCCATCAGCGTGGACTTCCCAGCGCCGTTCTCCCCGAGAAGCGCGTGGACTTCGCCTTCGACCACCTCGAAGCTGACGCCGCGCAGGGCGCGGACGCCGCCGAACGACCGGCGGACGTCCTCGAGCTTCAGCACGGGAGCGCTCATCGCGTCACTCCGCTCCGGCCGCGGCGCCCGTCAACCCGTTGAGCGTCTCCTGCGACAGCAGGTCGTTGGACATGTAGGCGTCGGGCGGGCGCGTGGAGTCGCAGTGGGGTGCGAGGTCCCCGCCGGCCACCGAGTCCTCGAACAGCGGCAGCGAGATGATGGACTTCTCGTCGTTGGCGATGCCGTTGACGGCGGCCACGGCCTTGCGCACGGCGAGGCGGCCCATCCAGTTGCGGCCCGAGATCGTGGCGAGCTCGAAGCTGTCGCTCGTGCCGTCCTCGGCCTTCCACGAGCAGGCGACCTGGTTCGCCTCGAGCGTCGCGACGGGCGGGATCGGACGGCCGGCGGCCTTGAGCACCTTCACGACGGCGGCGCTGGACTGGCCGTCGCCCATGAGGATGCCGTCGATCTTCGGGTACCGGGTCAGCAGACCCGACATCACCTTCTGGCTCTGCGCCGGATCCCAGTTCGTGACGGGCCACGAGTCGGGGTTCGTGCCGGTGACGAGCTTGATCTTCGGGTACTGCTTGAAGGTCTCGATCACTCCGGCTCGCTCGCCCTTGTCGACCGCGTTGCCGGCCGGGCCGCCCAGGTAGATGACGTTGCCCTGCTCCTTCATGCTCTTGGCCAGCCACGTCGCCCAGGTGCGCCCTGCAGCGGTGGGGTCCCAGTCGACGTAGGTGACGTAGTCCTTGCCCGGCGTGCCGCCCGGGTTCGACCCCCACGGGACGACCTTGACGCCGTGCGCGGTTGCGGTGCGGATGCCGGCCAGCTCAGCCGGGCCACCGGCGTCGGGGATGATCACGATCGCGTTGGCGCCCTGGGCCACGAGGCTGTTGGTCCCCGAGATCGCCTTCTGGAGGTCGAAGCCCGCGTTGACCACGATGGTCTTCTTGATCGCGGGGCACTTCTTGGCCTCGAGCTGGATCTGCTGCAGCGAGGACTTCGACCAGCCGTTGAGGCCGCCGCCGTCCTGGATGCCCAGCGTGATCGGCTTGGTGCCGCACCACGGCGTCGTGCCACCAGCGGGCTTGGCCGCGGTGGTGGAGGCCGCGCCCCCAGCATCGGAGCCGGCGTTGGATGCGGTGGATCCGCACGCGGCGAGGGCCAGCGAGCACATCGCGGCCGCCGCCAATGACACACGCGGCGCGAGGCCGCGCGTCGATTCGACGTTCATTTGATCTCCTCCTGCACGAGCGGGGCGGACGCCCCACGGGTTGGTTGCGGCGACGCGGCCGATGGCCGCGCTCCCGGCTGGGCGCCGCCGGCGCCCGCGGAACGTCCAGGTCCCGAGCGCAGCACGCGCGCCCAGGGCACGTTGCGCAGGCCCATGCCGAGCGCGACGATGGACCCCTGGATCAGGTTCTGGACGGCGCTGTCGGATCCGCTGGCCAGAAGGACCTGGTCGAGCTGGCTGAGGAACAGCGCGCCGACGGCGGTCGCCACCACGCTGCCCCGGCCACCGGCCAGCGACGTGCCGCCGAGCACCACCGCCGCGATCGTCGGCAGCAGGTAGGGGTTGCCGGCGAACAGGCTCGGGGCCGAGGTCAGGCTGGCGAGCAGCACGCCGGCCGCGGCGTAGCAGAGGCTCGCGGCGACGTAGGCGCCGAGCTGGTAGCGCGCCACCGCGATCCCGGCCACCCGCGCGGCCGCCGGGTTGGCGCCGACGAGCTCGAAGCGGCGGCCGGCCACGGTCTTGTGCATCAACCACGACACCGTCCCGACGAGCGCGACCGCGAGCAGGGCGAGCACGGGAACGCCCGCCACCGTGCGGTCGCCGAAGCGCGACAGGTTGGCCGGCACGGTGTTGGCGATGCTGCCGCCGGTGATCTTGATCACGGCGCCGAGCGCGAGCGCGTTGACGCCGAGCGTGGCCACCAGGGGCGTGACGCCCATGCGCGTGACGAGCAGCCCGATGACCACGCCGCAGGCCGCGGCGGCCAGGGCCACGACGAGCAGCGCGAGGGCCAGCCGGTCGGAGTTGCCGTGGGGAACGCGGGTCACCAGCGCCGCGGCGAGCGACATCGTGCCCGGCACGGAGAGGTCCAGCCCGCGCTGCTGGACGACGAGCGTCTGCCCGACCGCCGCGATGGCGAGGATGCCGGCGAACGGCAGCATCGCCTTCAGCGCGCTGGCGCCCACGCTGCCCGAGGCCAGCGCGGGGCTGACGGCGAACAGCAGCACGGCAGCGGCCCAGATCGCGGTGAACGGGCCGGGCTGAGCGCGGCGACGCAGACCGTCCGCCAGGCGGCGGGAAGTCGTCTCCTCCATGACGAGTTTGTAACACCACGAGAAACGTAATGTCAACTAGGAATAAACGATTCGTCTCGACACACGAGACAAATGAGGCCCCGCGCTACGGCACGTAGGGCGCCGGAATCCAGGTCCCGCCGCAGCAGGCGTCCGCGATCGAGGGCTGATGGCGGGCCTCGCCGAGCAGGTGGTCGCGGCTCGCCTCGGCCCGGCGCCGCAGCGCCGGCTGGTCGACGCCCACCAGACGGCCGTCGCGCTTGACCGCACGGCCGCGCACGAGCACGTGCTCCACCAGCCCGGGGTGGGCGTCGTAGACCAGCGCCGCGTACGGGTGGTTGAGCGGCGTCAGCGCGAGATCGTCGGCGCGCACCACGATGACGTCGGCGTCCTTGCCCGGGGTCAGGCTGCCGATGCGATGCTCCAGCCCGACCGCTCGGGCGCCCTCGACGGTCGCGAACTCCACCACGTCGCGGCAGGTGACCCGGAGCGCGTCGACGGTGGTGCCGGCCGCGTCCGCGGCGGCGTGGTCCAGCGCTCGCTGCACGCCGATCGTCGTGCGCATGACGCCGAACATGTGGCCCCCGTTGGACGAGCACACGTCGATCGACAGGCTCGGTCGCAGGCCCGCGTCCAGCAGCCGCCCGGTGGCCGGCCAGCCGTGCCCCATCTGCATCTCGACGTCGGCCGCGACGGAGGCGGTGCCGCCGCTGTCGGCGATCATCGCGATCTCGTCGTCGCCCAGCGTGTTGCAGTGCACGTACGTGACGTCGGGCCCCATGAGGCCCACGTCGCGCAGCCACGCGACGGGCCGGCTCTTGCCCCAGTCGCCGTCGCCGACGTGGACGGTGACGCGCACGCCGAGCTCGCGGGCCAGGCGGTAGTCGTCGGTGGTGACGTCCTTGGTCGCGAACTGCGGCCCGCGCAGGGCCATCGCCATGGTCACCAGCTGGTCGTCGCTGGAGAAGTGCTCGGTCCGGATCCGCCGCGCGTCGGCGGGATGCGGCACGTCGCTGGGCACCTGGTACTGCGCGGCTCCGCCGCCGTGGGCGAAGACGGCGCGCGCCCCCGACTCCCGGAGTCCGGCGATCGCGGCGTCCGCGTGGTCGGGCGTGTTGAGGTTGTGCGACCAGTCGAGCAGCGTCGTGATGCCCGAGTCCAGCGCCTCCAACGTGCCGAGCAGGTTGGCGGTCTGGGTGTCCTCCGGGCGAAACAGCCCGCTGAGGCCGGCGTGCAGGCCGGTGAAGTAGTGCGCCAGCGTCCAGTCCGACGCGAGGTTGCGCAGCGACGCCTGCCACGTGTGCCGGTGGGTGTCGACGAACCCCGGGAGGACGATCGCGTCGCGCGCGTCGATCACGGTCGCCCCCTCGGCCTCCAGCCCGACGCCGACCGCCGCGATGCGGCCGTCCTGCACGAGGACGTCGCCCTGCTCGAGGTCGCCGATCGCGCGATCCATCGTGAGCACCGTGCCACCGGTGATCAAGACCCGTTCCATCTGCATGCATCGCTCCCTGTCGCTCTCCCTGAGATGCCGGCCCAGCTCCAGGCCACCGGCCGTGTGGTCTACATTGACACTCGGCATCACCGATGTAAAGTGAGGCGAATCACCTGGCTGCAGGTGCTGATACGGCGAACGAGAGGGGACAGGACATGGGCCACACCTACGGGCTCAACGCGGTCGACTGGGAGCAGCGCCTCGACACCGACGCCTTGCGCACGGGCCGGCTGGCCCGCGCCAAGCAGGCGCTCGAGGACTCCGAGCTCGGGGCGCTCCTCCTCTTCGACATGGCGAACATCCGCTACGTCACGTCCACGACGATCGGCATCTGGGCGAGTGACAAGCTGGCCCGGTTCGCCCTGCTGCCACGCGGCGGCGATCCGCTGATGTGGGACTTCGGATCCGCCGCGCGCCACCACGAGCTCTACTGCCCGTGGATCAGCGACGACACGTCGGCGGGCATCTCGACGATGCGCGGCGCCTTCTCGCCGGAGTCCGGTCGCGCCCAGGACGTCGCCGAGAAGATCCGCCGCGAGCTCGACGCCCGCGGCCTCGCGGGGACGACGATCGGCATCGACGCGATCGAGCCCGAGGTGCTGTTCGCGCTGCAGGCGGCCGGGCTGAAGCTCGCCGACGGCCAGCAGCTGATGCAGCGCGCCCGCTCGATCAAGACGCCCCAGGAGATCATCGCCCTGGACACCGCCTGCATGATGGTCGACGCCGCCTACGACGAGCTGTACCGGGCGCTCAAGCCCGGCATGCGGGAGAACGAATGCGTCGGCCTGGTCAGCAAGGTCCTCTACGACCTCGGCAGCGAGCACGTCGAGGGCGTCAACGCGATCTCCGGCGAGCGCTGCAGCCCGCACCCGCACATCTTCTCCGATCGCGCGCTGCGTCCCGGCGATCCGGCGTACTTCGACATCATCCACAGCTATCTCGGCTACCGGACGTGCTACTACCGCACGTTCGTGGTCGGCTCGGGCTCGCGCGCGCAGGCCGACGCCTACCGGCGCTGCCGCGACATCCTCGACCAGGCGATCGCCCTGATCCGTCCCGGGCGCACGACCGCCGAGATCGCCGCGTCCTTCCCGCGCGCCGAGGAGTTCGGCTTCCCCAACGAGGAGGCGGCATTCGCGCTGCAGTTCGGGCACGGCGTCGGCCTCGGCGTCTGGGAGAAGCCGATCATCAGCCGCCTGGTGTCGCTCGACCATCCCGAGACGCTCGAAGAGGGCATGGTGTTCGCCATCGAGACGTTCTGGCCCGCGACCGACGGCTGGTCGGCCGCGCGCATCGAGGAGCAGCTGGTCGTGACCGCCGACGGCTGCGAGATCATCACGCGCTTCCCGGCGGAGGAGCTCATGGTCGCCGGCCCGACGAACTACTTCACGGTGAAGGGCGCGCTGCCGACCATGCGCGACACGCAGTCCCACCTCAATCGCGTGGTCGCTCCGAGCACCGACGGTCCTGGGCTCCTGACGGGCGCCTAGCCTAGACTCCGAGGAGTGGCTCTCGATGCGGACAAGCCGGCGGGGGAGCGGCGTGAAGAGGTCATGCTCACGCCGGAGATCGGCGACCGCCTGCGGCGCGCCCGCGAGGCGCGCGGGCTCGGGGTGCGGGCCCTGTCGCGCCTGATCGGCGTCTCGGGCAGCACCGTCTCCCAGATCGAGCTCGGCAACGTGATGCCGTCCGTGGCGACGCTCTACCGGCTCGTGTCCACGCTGGAGATCTCGATGGACGATCTCTTCTCGGTGCCGCCGGCAGCGGGCACCGAGGACGGCGGCGTGCCCGGCCCGCCGCCCGAGCAGCAGGGCAAGGACCCGGTGCAGCGCCGCGAAGGCCGGCCGAGCCTGAAGCTGGCGTCCGGCGTGGTGTGGGAGCGGCTGAGCAACGTCGCCAACCCCAACGTCGAGTTCATCTGGAGCACCTACGACCCGCACGGCGAGTCGTGTCCTCCCGACGGGCTCATGCGCCACGGCGGCACCGAGTTCGGCTACGTCCAGAGCGGACGGCTGGGCGTGACGATCGGCTTCCGCACCTACGAGCTCGATGCCGGCGACTCCATCTCCTTCAACTCCACCGAGCCGCACCGGCTGTTCGCGCTCGGAGACGACTCGGCAGAGGTGCTCTGGGTTATCGTCGGCCGCTACGGCGACGCGCGCGAGCTGCCGCCGGCGCCCGAAGGCTGACCCGGCGGCGGGGCCTTAGGAGCGTGGGTCGCTAACCGCCGCGGGTTTCGCCCCCTGGGCGAAGACCCGCAAGGGAACCTGGCCCTCTGGGCCAGTGTTCCCCTAGGCCGCCGGTCGGAACTCCGAGGCGGGCGCGCCGGCTTCGGGCCACGGCCCGCTGCGGGCCGTCTCGACGGCGGCCTCGAGCTCGGCGGCCACGCGCTCCTCGACGGCGTCGACGTCCGCCGCGGCAACGCCGAAGCGCTCGGCCAGGATGGCGCGGGAGACCAGCAGCGGATCGCGCTGCCTCCACTCGTCGAGCTCGCCGTCCTTGCGGTACCGGCCCGGGTCGCTGCGCGAGTGGCCGACGAAGCGGTAGGTGAGGGACTCGATGAACTGCGGCCCGCCGCCGGCGCGGGCGCGGGCGACGGCCTCGACCGCCGCGGCGTGGACGGCGGTCACGTCCATGCCGTCGACGACCGCCGTCGGGATCTCCATCGTGCGCGGCCGATCGGCCAGCGTGCCGGCCATGGCCTCCTCGTAGGGCGTGAACTCGGCGTAGCGGTTGTTCTCGCAGACGAAGACGACCGGCAGCGACAGCACCTTGGCGAAGTTCAGCGACTCGTGGAAGTACCCCTGGTTGCTCGTGCCCTCGCCGAAGAACGCCACGGCGACGTTGCCGGTGCGCCGCAGCGCGAGCGCGGCGCCGGTCGCCGCGGCGATGCTCCCGCCGATGATGCCGAAGCACCCGATGAGCCCGTGCTCGACGTCGATGACGTTCATGGACCCCGCCCGGCCGCCGCATACGCCCGTGGTGCGCCCGAGCATCTCGGCCATGAGCGCGCTCGGGTCGACGCCGATGGCGAGCGCGTGCCCGTGGCCGCGGTAGGTGCCGGCGATCCGGTCGCCGTCCTTCAGCGCGCGGCACACGGCGGTCGCCCCGGCCTCCTGGCCGGAGTACAGGTGCGTCGTCCCGTGGACCTCGCCCTTGGTGAACAGCCGCTGGACGGCGTCTTCGAACCCGCGGATCAGCACCATGCGCGCGTGCAGCTCCAGGAGCGCGTCGCGGTCCAGCAGGTCCGCCGGCGGGGGCGCGTCCGGCCCCTGTCGGTGCTTGGTGCTCGTCGCCATCTGGCGCCTCCTCGGTCGGCGGGTCCTCGCGGTGGCCAGCGGGGACGGGTGTGAGACCACAATAAACGTTTGCCGTCGATTCAGGCAAATTTGCGCTGTAGCGCCGAGTTCCGTAACGTATAACCACACAGTTGCTCGGCCGCCCCGGCCGTTGCGTTCGTCTACACCTCACAGCGAGAGCACTATGTCCCTGCTGGCCTCGGCCACCGACGTCCTCATGCCGCGCCTCTCGGACTCCATGGAGGAGGGAACCATCGTGCGTTGGCTCGTCGACGACGGCGCGACCGTCGTCGCAGGCCAGGAGATCGTGGAGATCGAGACCGACAAGGCGACGATGGTCCACGAGGCCGAGGCCGCCGGCGTGCTCGTCGTCGTCGCGCAGGAGGGCGACACCGTCGCGCTCGGCGAGCCCATCGCCCGCCTGGCGCCGATCGGTGGCTCCAACGGAGCTGCTCCGGCGTCCGGCGCGCGCACGCCCGCATCGCCGGTGGCGCGCCGCATCGCCCGCGAGCGCGGGGTGGACCTCGCCGCCGTCACGGGATCGGGCCGCGGCGGCCGCATCACGCGCGCCGACGTCGAGGCCGCGGTCGCGCCGCCGGCGCCGGAGCCCGTCGCGCCGCCTGCGCCACCGGCCGCCTCAGCGGCGGCGCCGCCCGCGGCCGCCACCGCCGCCCCGAGCCAGGCCGCCCGCGCGCCGAAGGGCGCGACCGAGCTCTTCGAGCTCAGCCGCATGCAGAAGACCATCGCCCGCCGCATGGCCGAGGCGAAGGCGACCGTCCCGGAGTTCACGCTGTCGCGCACCGTCGCGATGGACGCGGCCGTGACGCTGCGCACGATGGTCGGCGACGCGCCGCTGCCGTCCTACAACGACATGGTCGTGAGGGCCTGCGGGCTGGCGCTGCGCGCCGTGCCGCGAGCCAACGGCACCTACCGCGACGAGCGCTTCGAGCTCCATGAGCGCGTCAACGTCGGGATCGCGGTCGCAGCCGACGACGCACTGCTGGTGCCGACGATCTTCGACGCCGACATCCGGTCGCTCGGCTCGATCGCACGCACCGCGCGCAGGCTGGCCGCCCGCTGCCGCGACGGCGTCGTCACGGCAGCCGAGCTGGCGGGCGGGACGTTCGCCGTCTCGAACCTCGGCATGCTCGGCGTCGACCGCTTCACGGCGGTGATCAATCCGCCGCACGCGGCGATCCTGGCGGTCGGCGCGCTGCGCTCGCAGGCGGTCGTGCGCGACGGCGAGCTGGCGGTCGGCCAGACGATGGAGCTCACGCTCACCTGCGACCACCGGATCCTCTACGGCGCGCAGGCGGCAGAGCTCCTGGGCCTCATCGCCGGACACCTCGAGTCCCCCGCGTCCCTGCTCCTCTGACCCCGTCCCTGCCCGGAGAACCGCTCATGCCCGACCTCGAATTCCGTACCGCGATCCACGACGCGCTCGAAGCAGAGCTCGCCGCCGACGAGGACGTGGTCTTCTTCGGCGAGGACGTCGCCCTGCCCGGCGGCGTGTTCGCGGTGACGCCCGGCCTCGCCGAGCGCTTCGGCGCCGAGCGGGTCTTCGACACGCCGATCTCCGAGCTCGCGCTGAGCGGCGCGGCGTTCGGCAGCGCCGTCTGCGGTCTGCGCCCGGTGGTCGAGATCATGTTCGGCGACTTCTTGGCGCTGGCGATGGACAGCCTCGTCAACCAATCGGCGAAGTACTGGTTCCTGTCCAACGAGCAGGCATCGGTCCCGCTGGTCATCCGGTCGGCGGTCGGCGGCCGCGGGCGCTTCGGGGCCATCCACTCGCAGATGCCGATCACGTGGTTCCTCAACGTGCCCGGCCTGAAGATCGTCTGTCCGGCGACGCCCGCCGACGCCAAGCTGCTGCTGCGCGCCGCCATCCGCGACGACAACCCCGTGCTGTTCCTCGAGCACAAGCGGTTGTACTCCATCAAGGGCCCGGCGCCCGCCGCCGGTGAGCAGGCGCGGATCGGCGAGGCGCGGGTGGTCCGCGCCGGATCGGACCTGACGATCGTCACCGCCATGCGGGGCGTCCACGATGCCCTCGACGCGGCCGAGACGCTCGCGGGCAGCGGGGTCGACGCCGAGGTGATCGACCTCCGGACGCTCCGGCCGTGGGACCGTGCGACGGTCTTGGAGTCCGTGCGGCGGACGAACCGCGTCCTGGTCGTCGAGGAGGGACCCGAGACCGGCGGATGGGCCGGCGAGATCCTCGCCGCCATCGCCCACGAGGCGCTCGACGACCTCGACGACGCCTGGCGCCTGACCACCCCGGACGTCCCGATCCCGTACAGCCCGCCGCTCGAGGACGCGCACTACCCCGGACCCGAGCAGATCGTTGCGTCGGTGCTCGAGCGCCTGGCGGTCGCCTGAGCCGGCACGGACCGCCGGCTCATCCCGTTGGGATGATGCCGCGCCCCAGGCGATCGACGACGATGCGGGCATCGGTCCTCGGACTCGCATGGCCATGCACGCCTCCACGACATCCGGCTCGCGTCACGATCCCCGACCGGGAGTGCCATGACGACGCTGCCTGGCGGGGACCCCTCGTCCGCGCTGCGGCGGACGGTCTTCTTCGCGGCCGGTCTCGGCGCCGCGGCGGTCCGCGCATCCCGGGTTCCGGCCGGCGTGGCGGTCGAGCTGGGCCGCGCCGTGGAGCTGCGCAGCCGCCGCCTGGTCGGCGACGCGGCCGGCCAAGCCGGCCTCGCGGCCCTGGACGCCGTGCTCGCGTCGCGGTTCACCGACGAGGCCGTCGAGCGCGTGCTGCGCAGCCCCGCCGCCGGACGGGCGGTCGTCGGCGCGCTCGGCGCCCCGTTGGCCGAGCAGGCGCTGACGAGCGCGCTGAGCGGTCCCCTGGTCGACGCCCTCGCTCGCGACGTGGCGCGCTACGCCGTGGTGGAGCGGGTGAGCGGCGAGATCCTCGCCGGCGAGGCCCTCGACCACCTGACCGCCACGCTCCTCGAAGGGGATGCGCTGGAGAAGCTGTTCGAGCGGATCGAGGCCGCCGGCGTTCCGGAGCGGCTGGTGGAGCGCGTGCTCGTCGACGGCGTCGCCGAGCAGGTCGTCGCGCGCGTGCTCGAGGGGCCCGAGCTCGAGCGGCTCGTCGACGTCGCGCTCAGCAGCGATCGGGTCCAGGGCGCGTTCGGCGCCGCCCTGGAGAGCGAAGGGGCCGAGCGCCTAGTCACCCGCGCGATGGACAGCCCGGGCGCGGAGCGGCTCGTGGGCCGCGCGCTCAAGAGCCCGGGGATGGAACGGCTCGTGATGGGGGTCGTGGACAGTCCCGCGACCGAGCGCCTCGTGACCGGCGTGATCGAGAGCCGGCTGCTCGACCAGGCGGTCTCACGCCTGCTCGAGAGCGAGGAGCTGTGGCTGATGGTCGAGGAGATCGCCCGCAGCCCCGCCGTGACCGAGGCGATCACCCAGCAGAGCGTCGGCTTCGCGGGTCAGGTCGGCGACGAGGTCCGCACGCGGTCGGGCAACGCCGACGCCTGGCTGGAACGCGCGGCACGCCGTGTCCGCCACCCGCGTCGCTACGGCGAGGGCGCCCCCGGGCCGAGTCACGACCCGGCGGCGCCATGACCGCCACGCACGGGCCCGGCGAGGACCACGCCGCGCGGGCGGCACGCGCTCAGCTGGCGGCCGCGCTGCGCGCGCGGGCCGACACCGCCGCGCGCAGCACCGTCACGCCGGCCGAGGCGGAGCGCGCCGGCACCTACGCCGGCCTGGTGACCCGCACCGTCGCCTACGTCCTCGACGCGGCGGTCATCAACCTGGTGGCGTTCGTGGTCGGCGCTGCCGCCGCGCTCGCGCTGTCGATCTTCGACCTGTCCAACGCCCTCCAGACCGCCGTCACGGCGACCCTCGCCGCGGTGTACGTGCTGTGGGCCATCGCCTACTTCGCGGCGTTCTGGTCCACGACCGGCCAGACCCCCGGCGCTCGCGTCATGCGCATCCGCGTGGTCGACGCGCACGGCGGGCGGGGGCTGAAGCCGCGGCGCGCGCTCGTGCGCGTCGCCGGCCTCGTGCTCGCCACGATCCCGCTGTTCGCCGGGTTCCTCATGATGCTCTGGGACCGTCGGCGCCGCTGCCTTCAGGACCGCCTGGCCCGGACCGTCGTGGTCCATGCCCCGCCGCAGGTCCGCCTCGTGCGCCGCCACGTGACGCCGGACCGCCACGCCGGCGCCGGCTGAGCGGTCAGGTCGGGGCCGCGACCGCCGCAGCGCCATCGTCGGCCGGCGCGACGTCGGCCGCGGCGCGTGCGCGGGCGAGGTCGGCGGAGATGCGCGTGATCGCCGACGTCAGCGGCCCCGCGAGGACCAGGCCGGCGGCGCCGAACAGGCAGCCGCCGGCGATCGTGACGACCAGCACGGCCAGCGGGTGGATCCCGAGCGCGGTGCCGTAGGCGATCGGTTGGACGAGCTGCTGCAGGATGCCGTTGGCCAGCAGCTGGAGGATCACCATCCCGATGGCGGCGTCGGTGCCGGCGCCGCCGAGTGCGACGAGGACGGCGAAGGCCCCGGCGGCCCACGCGCCGAGGTACGGGATGTAGGCGCCGAGGAACGTGACCGCCGCGATCGTGCCGGCCAGCGGGACGCCGAGCAGCAGCGCGCCCGCGCCGACGACGACGGCGTTGAACGCCGCCACCAGCGTGACGCCGAAGAAGTAGCCGCGCAGCGACTGCAGCACGCGGTGCGACACCGAGTGCGCGACGGGTGCCGGGACGGTGCTGTGGCGCTCGACCCACCCGCGGATCTCCGGGCCGTCCTTGAGCAGGAAGAACAGCGACAGCGCGGTGAACGAGAGGAACACGACCAGCGACGACAGCTGCTTGATGCCGCCCGTGACGCCGTGCAGCAGCGCGGGCACGGCCGCCTGCACGGCCGAGCCGAGGTCCTGCTTGGCGTTGTCGGCCTCGCTCGAGCCGACGCCGAGGTCCTTCAGCCACCCGGCGATCGTGTCCTGCGCGCTCTTGAGGTGGCCGCCGAGGTCCGAGCTCTGGCCGATGATCCCGCCGACGACCACGATCGACACCACGACCGCCAACGCGATCAGGCCCAGCAGGATGAGCGCGGCGCCGAGGCCGCGCGGGACGCGATGGCGCTGAAGGCCGCTGACCAGTGGCGAGGCCACGGCCGCGACGACGCCCGCGGTGATGAGCGGCATGACGATCGTCTGGGTCAGCGCCATCAGCCACACGCCGCCGGCCAGCAGCAACGTCACGCCGACCAGCAGCCACGCCGTGAAGCCGAGGTCGCGCAGCCAGGCCGGCGTCCTGAGCACGCCGGTGAGCTGCGCGGGGTCGATCTCGACGACCTCGTCGTCGTCGGCGCGGCGGGCGTGATCGCCGTCGCCGTCGGGATGCTCGTGGTGCCGGAGCCGGCCGCGGATCATGGGGCGAGCGTGCCAGCGGGAGGCGCGTGCGTCGTCATCCCCTTGGGGTGACGGCACGGCGGCACGGACCGCTCCGCCGGCGAGTCATCTGAACCGGGTGATGCCGCCCGCGAGGCGCGCGCGCAGAGTTGGCTCGTGCATCGCACCGTCGCCCGCACGCGGCGTCTGACCGCCGACGCCGTCGAGCTCTACTGGGGCACCGGCCTCTGCGACGACGTCCCGGCGCTGTCGTGGTTCCTCGCCGTCGCCCTGGTCCCGCTCGCGCTCGGGATGACCGCGCTCGCCTCGATCGCCCTGGGCGACTACGCGCAGGCGCAGGCGGTGGCCGAGCGCGCCGCGGGTGTCCTGCCGCCGGACGTGCGCGATCAGCTCGTCCAGCTGATCCTGCGCACGGAGAGCGACTCGGGGTGGCTCCTCGCGGCGTCGGTCGCGGGCATGGTCTGGACGAGCTCCGGCGCCGTCGGGGTGATCGAGCGCGTGATGTCGCGGCTGCTGCAGCGGGAGCGGTTCGGACCGCTGACGGGCAAGGCACGCCATCTCGGGCTGGCCGGCGCGGTCGTCGTGACGATCGTGCTGATGGCGCTGGCCGCCTCGAAGGTCACCGGCCTGCGGGTCCGGCTCGGCCTGGACGGCGCCGGCGCTCAGGTGCTGGTGACCGCCGGGGCGACGCTCGCGAGCGCCGTCGTCTGCGCTGGGCTCTACCGGTTCAGCCCGCGCGACGGCATCCCGTGGCGGGCCGCCATGACGGGTGCGCTGCCCGCCGCGGTGGCGCTCCAGCTGATCCCCACCGCCGTGGCGTTCTACCTGCGGCTCGTCGCGGGCCGGACGCCGGTGCAGGTGTTCCTGGTGCTGGCCGGCGTGCTGTTCACGTGCTATGTCGCCGCGCTGGTGCTCCTGCTCGGCTCAGCGGTCGCGGCCCGCACCTCGTCGCAGGCGGGTGACGTGGTCGGCAGTCGTCGCGTGAGCCGGAGCGAGAGCAGCGCGGTGAGTGCGACGGCGCCGAGCGACAGCCGCAGCGCTTCGAGCTGCGCGTCGCTGTAGCCGGTGGCGACGGCGTGGGCCTGCGGGAGGGCCGCCCATCGTAGGATCGCTGCCGTGGCCGATCCCGCACGCACGCTCACGCTCCTGCACAACCCGCACTGCCCGACGTCGGTGCACGCCCTGGACACCCTCGAAGCCGCCGGACACGACGTGCAGGTGCGCAAGTACCTGCTCGTCAAGGAGCGCTTGAACGAGGAGGAGCTGCGCTCGCTCGCGCAGCGCCTGCAGGGCGATCCGCCGGACGCCCTCATCCGGCGCGACAAGCGGTACGAGACCCTCGGGCTGCACGCCGGCGGCCTCGGGATCGACCAGGTGGTGGCGATCCTCGCCGAGCACCCGGCGCTGCTGCAGCGTCCGATCCTCGACGACGGCGCCGCCGCGATGATCGGGCGCCCCCGCACCCGTGCGGCCGCCTGGGCGGCGGCCGGGCGCGTCGTCGACTCCTAACACACACCTTCCTCAGGAGCGCTCCTGCGCGCGGCCGAACGTGGCCGCAGCGTTCGCGTGGAGCTCTTGGAGTTGCGCCGGGCTGGGGCACCAGGTCGACTCGAAGCCGGCGGTGTCCCAGCCGGCGAGGCGAGCACCGGCCTCGTAGGCGCTCTGGAGGAACGCCAGCAGCGTCGTCCTGGGGTCCGGGGCCGTGCGCACCGTCTCGTAGGGGAGGATCGCCAGCGAGCCGGAGCCGAACTCGATCCACTCGCCCACCGGCAGCGGCTGGTCGCGCAGGCCGTCGGGCTCCGGAGCGGTGTAGGAGTAGTAGGCGGCGTCGCCGACGTTGTCGTCGCCGGCCCAGAACCCGAACGAGATGACCTCGCGCGAGTAGGCCTCCTGCGTGACGGCGTCGGCGTCCAGCGGCGCGCCCGGCCGGCCCGAGAAGCGGCTGACCGCGAGGTCGAGGCTGTGCCAGAACAGGTGCACGGGGCTCGTCTTGCCGTTGAACCAGCCGCTGAACTCCTCGAACACCGCGTCTGACCAGTCGAGGACCCGGCCGAAGCGCGCGATCGCGTCGCGATCCCAGGCCGCGTGCTCGGTGTCCCGAGGAAACGGCGTCGTCATCGGGACGCCGAACGGCTCCTCCCTGATCTCGACGTCGATGCCGAGCTCGGCGAGCATCGCGTGGAGGCGGGCATCGAAGTCGGCGACGGCCAAGCCGGCGGAGAGCGGGAAGGACTCCGTACGCCCGTCGGCCGTCCGCACGACCACCGTGTGATCGACGAAGTCGATGGTGATCTCGAACGTCGTGCCGCCGTGGTGCAGGCGCCGCGTCGTGAGCCCGCGGACGTCGACGTACAGCGGGACGTTCCACCAGTGGTTGCGCGGCGCCGTGGTCGCCAGCCGGATCTTGCCGACGATCTGGCAGTAGAGGTGCAGCGTGTCCTTCGTTGGCCGCCAGTCGGCCAGGTGCAGCTCCGGCAGCGTCATGGTCCCGAGAGTACTCCGCCGACCTCTACGGCACCCCTAGCGGATGGCTGATCGTCGTCGAGCGCAGGACGATGCGCGTCTCGGTCAGCGAGGCGCCTCCGTTGCGCCGGATGGCCCGGACGGTCTGGTCCAGGTCGTCGGCGTCGTGGCAGGCCACGCGCACGTGGTAGTCGAAGCGGCCGGTCACGAACGCGAGCTCCTGGGTCGCGGGCAGCGACGCGACGAACGCCTCGAAGGTCTCGGGCGACGTCTTCGGCAGCAGGCTGACGTCGATGAACGCATCGAGCGCGCGGCCGACCTTCGCCAGGGCCACGGTGGTCGTGAAGCCGGTGATGACGCCGGCGGCCTGCAGGCGACGCACGCGAGCGGCCGCTCCGTGCGGGCTCAGGCCCACCTCGGCGCCCAGGTCGGCGAACGACATCCGGCCGTTCTCCTGCAGGCTGTTGATGATTCGAGTGTCGGTGTGGTCAACGGCTGTGGTTTCCACGGGAATACGTCCGATCTCTTGCAGGTACAGCACGCGCGTCGCATCATGGCAGCCGCCTGCGAACAACCCCTAGGAGCTCCGTGATGAAGGTCGGCGTGCCCACCGAGATCAAGACCGATGAGTATCGGGTGGCGATCACGCCTGCGGGTGTGCGTGAGCTGGTCGATCGTGGTCATGAGGTGTTGATCCAGCGGGGGGCGGGGGAGGGGTCGGCGATCCCCGATGGCGAGTACGTCGAGCAGGGCGCCCGGATCGTCGCGGATGCGGCGGCGGTGTTTGCGGGCGGCGACTTGATCGTCAAGGTCAAGGAGCCTCAGCCCGGGGAGGTCGCGATGCTCGAGCCGCGTCACATCCTGTTTACGTATTTGCATCTGGCGCCGGATGCCGAGTTGACGCGTGGGTTGATGGCGTCCGGGGCGACGTGCATCGCCTATGAGACGGTGACCGACGCCGGGGGGCGGTTGCCGTTGTTGGCGCCGATGAGTGAGGTGGCGGGCAAGATCGCCACGCAGGCCGGGGCGTTCATGTTGGAGAAGCCGTTGGGTGGGCGTGGGTTGTTGTTGGGTGGTGTGCCGGGGGTGGCGGCGGGCAAGGTGATGGTCATCGGTGGTGGTGTGGTGGGGTTGACGGCGGCGGAGATCGCGATCGGGATGGGTGCCGAGACCTATGTCTATGACCGCTCGATCGACCGGCTCCGCGACGTCGACTTCCTGCTCAACAACCGTTGCTCGACGGTGTTCTCTACGACGTTGAGCATCGAGCGGATGCTGCCCGAGGTCGATCTGGTCATCGGCGCGGTGCTGGTCCATGGCGCGAGGGCGCCGCACGTGATCACGCGGGCGCAGTTGGGGTTGATGAAGGAGCATGCGGTGCTGGTCGATGTCTCGATCGACCAGGGCGGCTGCTTTGAGACGTCGCGCCCGACGACGCACAGCGATCCGACCTACGAGGTCGACGGCGTCACGCACTACTGCGTGGCCAACATGCCCGGCGCGGTCCCGATCACCTCGACCTTCGCGCTGACCAACGCCACCATGCCCTACGTCGTCAAGCTCGCCGACGAAGGGGTGCACACGGCGCTGGCGTCCGACGCCGGCTTCTCGGCGGGCCTCAACGTCGCCGCCGGCAAGGTCACCTACGCACCGGTCGCCCGCGACCAGGGCATCGAGTTCACCGCTGCCGCGGAGGCGCTGGGGCGCGTTCCGGCCATGGTCTGATCGGCCTCGACGAGGCCGGCCCCCTCGTGGTCTGCGACGGCTCGGAGTAGCCTCAACCCATGAGCCCGATCCCCGGCGAGCCGCTCAACCCCAAGCCCGCGGAGCTGACGACGAGCGATGGCCGCAAGTTCAAGCTGAAGATCCCCGGCCTCCCGCCGCCGGTGAAGCCCGGGACCACCGAGGAGCGGGGCAGCGCCGAGCCGCCACGGGACGATCCGCGGCCGCCCATCAACCCGAACCACGCCGGCCTCTGACGTCGGCGCACCGGCACCCCTAGGTCAGTGCTCGGCTATCGGGCGCCCCACCGTGAGCGCGCCTCGCAGCTGCGGGTCGAGTTCGGCGAAGCGTGCGTCGGGCTGGGCGCCGAGGCCGTCGAGCATCTTGCTGAAGAACGCGCGGGACGACGCGGCCGCGACCACGTCGAAGATCTCGGTGTCGGAGAGCCCGAGGGAGCGCAGCCGGTCGACGTCGGCCTGGGTCACGGCGCTGGCGTCGTGGGCGACCTTGTCGGCGAGGTCCATCACGGCGACGTCGACGGGGTCCAGGCCGGCGGCGCGATGGTCGGCGACGATCGCCTCGAGCGTGTCGGGCTCCAGGAACTCGTCGACCAGGATGGACCCGTGGGCGAGCGTGCAGTAGCTCGACCGCAGCCGGCGGGCCGCGGCGAACGTCGCCAGCTCATAGCGGCGCAGGTCCATGCCCGCCCTGATCTCGCCGTTGAGCCGGCGCCACGCCGCATAGACCGCCGGGCGCAGTGAGAACGCCTTGGTCAGGTTCGGCAGGTGGCCGAACGACGCGCGGTCGGCGTCGTACATCTCCGCCACCGCGCCTGATGCCTCGCCTGCACCGATGGTCTGGACAAACGTCATGGCGGCGCTCCGTGGGTGGGTCGTTCGGGTCGGCAGCGATGACTTCTGGGTCGCTGCCCGGTCTGGAGAGGATGACCGACATCGCAGACACGACCCAGATCACCGAGGTCGGCGCCGTGTTCGTCCCCGTGGCCGACCACGAGCGGGCGCTCGAGTTCTACGTCGGCACGCTCGGGTTCGAGAAGCGCGTCGACTTCTCCTACGGTGGCGGCATCCGCTGGATCGAGGTGGCCCCGCCGGGCGCCGCGAACACGATCGCGCTGGTCGCGCCGAGCGAGGGAGAGCGTGCCGGCGGCGACGCGGCGCTCTGCGCGTTCGCGACGCAGGACATCGAGGCCGACCACGCGACCCTCCGCGCTCGCGGCGTCGACGTGGACGCGACGGTCGCGCGCGCGGGGACGCCCAGGACGGGGCTCGTTTCGCTCGACGTCACCGTGCCGGACCCGGTGCCGTCGCAGTTCTTCTTCCGCGACCCCGACGGCAACCGCTTCCTGATCGTCCAACCTGGCTGACCGCGCGCGGGGCGACCGGGACGCGGGTCGTGGAGAATCGAGGCCATCGCCCACGGCACCGACGTCACGGAACCGCCTGTGCCCTCCGAGCCCGGAGCGCTGCGCCGCGCGCTGGGGCCGCTCTCGGAGTTCCTGCACGACGAGGCGGCCGGGGGTGTCGTCCTGCTGGTGGCGACGGTCGCCGCGCTGGTGTGGGCCAACGCCGCCGGCGACGGCTACGAGGCCGCCTGGCATCACGAGCTGCGGATCGGGATCGGCGACGCGGCTCTGGCGCTCGACCTGCGCCACTGGGTCGACGACGCGCTGATGGCGGTGTTCTTCTTCGTCGTCGGCCTCGAGATCAAGCGCGAGCTGGTCTCCGGCGAGCTGCAGGACCGCCGCGCCGCGGCGCTGCCCGTCCTGGCCGCGCTCGGCGGGGTCGCGCTGCCGGCCGCCATCTTCGCCGTGACGATGCGCGGCACGGCGGAGTCCGCGGGCTGGGCGGTCCCCGCGGCGACCGACATCGCGTTTGCCGTCGGCGTGATGGCGCTGCTCGGCGACCGGGTGCCCTCGGGGCTCAAGCTCTTCCTGCTGACGATCGCCATCGTCGACGACATCGCCGCGATCGTGCTCATCGCGGCGTTCTACTCGGCGGGCCTCGCGCTGTCCTGGCTGGTCCTCGCCGTCGCCGGGCTCGGCCTCGTCGTCGTGCTGCAGCGCCTCGGCGTCGCGCGCATGTGGCCCTACGCCGCGGTCGGGATCGTGGTCTGGGTGGCGACCCACGAGTCGGGCGTCCACGCCACGATCGCCGGCGTCGCGCTCGGCCTGCTGACCCCCGCCCGCCCGATCGGCGGCCGGCGCGTGCTCGAGCAGCTCGAGCAGCGCCTGCACCCGATCAGCGCGTTCGCCATCGTGCCGCTCTTCGCGCTGGCCAACGCCGGCGTGGACTTCGGCGGCGGCGTGCTCGGCGACGCGGTGCACAGCCGCCTGGCGTGGGCGATCGGCGTGAGCCTGGTGGTCGGCAAGGCGCTCGGGATCTCGGCGGCGACCTTCGCCGGCGTCCGGCTGGGCTGGGGCACGCTGCCGGCCGGCGTGCGGCCGGTGCAGGTCGCGGGCGTGGCCGCGCTCGGCGGCATCGGCTTCACGGTCTCGCTGTTCATCACGCAGCTGGCCTACGAGGCCCCGCTGACCATCACGATGGCGAAGGTCGGCATCTTCGCGGGGTCGCTGGTCAGCGGGGTGCTGGGCGCCGCGATCCTGGCACGAGGGCGATGAGCGGGTACCGCCACGACTGGCTGCCGCACGCCGACTGGGTCGAGCTCGACGGCGTCGGCCACGGCCCGCAGCTCGACGTCCCGGTCGAGGCGGCGCAGTTGATCCTCGGGTTCACGGCCCGCTGACGCCCCCGGCACGCTGGTCGGCGGGGGTACGCTCCAACTCGATGCGCGCGCATCCGCTGTCGCTGCTGCTGCGACCGACGCCTCCATCCCTGGCGCTGGCGTTCGTGGCCGGGTCCGGGCTCATCGTGGCGGAGACGCTCGTGGTGTCCGCGCTGCACCACGTCGTGCCCGAGATCTCCCTGGGCGTCGTCTTCCTCGTCGGCGTGATCGTGGTGTCGACCGTCTGGGGCCTGGCCGCCGGTGTCGTCATGTCGGTGGCGAGCGTTGTCGCGTTCGACGTCTTCCACATCGCGCCCCACGGGAGCCTCGGTCTCGACCGAACCGAGCAGTTGGTCTCGCTCGTGATCCTGCTGGCCGTGGCGCTGCTGCTGACCGCGGTCGCCGAGCTCGCCCGGACGCGCGCCGTGGAGGCCCAGGAGCGGGCCGGGGAAGCCGACCTCGCCGCGGAGATGGCCCGGCTGCTGCTGCGCGAGCGCGACCTGCGCTCGGCCCTGACGGGGGCTTCGGAGCGACTGGCGCAGGAGCTCGGGCTGCGCGAGGCGACGATCGAGCTGGAGCCGGTCGACGGCGACGAGCACCATGTGGCGCTCGTCCTGCGCGACGGCGCCGCGCCCGTCGGCACGCTCCTGGTCCCGTCCGACGTGCCGCCGCGGACCGAGCAGCGCCTGCGCGAGCGGATCCTGCCGTCGCTGGAGGCGCTGCTGCGCGCCGCGCGCGAGCGCGAGGCCATGGCCAGCGCGCTGGTGCTGAGCCGCGACGAGCTCGGTCGGCTCGCAGAGGAGCAGGCGGCGCTGCGGCGCGTCGCGACGCTGGTGGGGCGGATGGGGTCGCCCACCGGCGTGTTCGAGGCGGTCACCCGCGAGGTCGGGCTGCTCTCGGGCGCCGACCTCGCTCGGATGGAGCGCTACGAATCCGACGGCACGGTGACCGGGGTCGCCGGTTGGAGCCGGCACGACCAGGAGCGGCTCGCCGTCGGCACGCGGTTGACGCTCGAGGGCGTGAGCATCGCCGCGCTGGTGCGACAGCGCGGCGGCCCGGTGCGGGTCGATAGCTTCGCCGGCGCCTCCGGGCCCATCGCAGAAGAGGCGCGATCATTGGGGATCCGTGCGTCGGTCGGCTGTCCGATCGTCGTCCGGGGACGCCTCTGGGGCGTCATCGCCGCATCCTCGCGGGGTCCGGTGCCGTTCCCGGCCGAGACCGAGTCGCAGATGGCGGAGTTCACCGAGCTCGCCGCGACCGCCATCGCCAACGCGGAGGGCCGGAGCGAGCTCGCCGCCTCGCGCGCCCGGGTGGTGGCGACCGCCGACGAGACGCGTCGCCGGATCGAGCGCGACCTGCACGACGGGGCCCAGCAGCGCCTCGTCCACACGATCGTCACGCTCAAGCTCGCCCGCGCCGCGCTCGGCGACGACGGCGGCCCGGCCGCGGAGCTGGTGGGGGAGGCGCTCGCCAACGCGGAGCGCGCGAACGACGAGGTGCGCGAGCTCGCCCACGGCATCCTCCCGTCGGCGCTCATGCGCGGCGGGCTGCGCGCCGGAACCCAGACGATCCTCTCGCGCATGCAGCTGCCCGTGTCCGTCGACATCACCGCTGAGCGGCTCCCGTCGTCGCTGGAGGCGACCGCCTACTTCATCGTCGCGGAGGCGACGACGAACACCGTCAAGCACTCCCGGGCCAGCCACGCCTGGGTCAAGGCCTTCGTCGACGACGGCATGCTGCACATCGACGTGCGCGACGACGGCATCGGCGGCGCGCGGCTCGCCGACAGCCCCGGGCTGCTCGGACTCCACGACCGCGCGGCCGCGATCGGCGGCGAGCTGCGCGTCGAGAGCCCCGAGGGCGGCGGCACCGTCGTCGCGGCGACGCTGCCGATCAGGTGACCCCGGCCGCCCGCGCCGGCTCGATGTTCTGGTTGAAGTGGAAGACGTTGTCGGGGTCGTACTGCGCCTTGATCTGCGCCAGGCGCTCGTAGTCGTCGCCGAACGCGGCGCGGACCCGGTCCTGTCCCTCGTCGCCGATGAAGTTGAGGTAGACGCCGCCGCTGCCGAAGGGCTTGAGGTCCGCCGAGATGCCGCGTGCCCACGCGAGGTACCGCTCGTCGTCGTCCGGGCTCTGCCACAGCGCGAACGGATGGGCGACCCACCTCGCCTCGCGCCGGGCCATGGGCGTGTCGCCGGGCGCGACGCGCGCGATCTGCCCGCCCCACGGGAACATGATGGACTGGCAGGCTCCTGGCACCGGCATGCGCTCGGAGTCGGCGGCGAACACCTCGATCGCCTCGTCGCTCAGCGCGTCCAGGTAGTCCGCCGTCCAGTAGTTCCGCAGCCCCGGCGGGTCGTCGATCATCCGCTGGAACTCGGTGTAGGGCATCGGACCAACGAGATCGACGGCCGGGTCCAGCGCCCGGAACCGGGCGGCATGCGGCTCGCCGCCGGCCGGGTCCTCACCGGCCCAGAACACCGCCGCGACGCAGCACAGCTGTCCCTGCAGCTCCGGTGGCACGAACTCCTCGGGCGGCCCGCTGACGTAGACGACCGCCAGCGCGAGCTCGTCAGGGCCCTCGGCCATGGACTCGCGCAGCACCTCCAGCACCTCGCGCCCGCGGTCGCCCGGCCACAGCATCAGGCCGGCCATCACGATCGGTCCGACCGGATGCACGCGGAACTCGAAGGCGGTCGCGACGCCGAAGTTGCCGCCGCCGCCGTGCAGCGCCCAGAACAGGTCGGGGTGCTCGCTGTCGCTGGCGCGCAGCTGCTCGCCGTCGGCCGTCACGAGCTCGACCGCGATCAGGTTGTCGCACGCCAGCCCGTGCTTGCGCTCCAGCCAGCCGGACCCGCCGCCGAGCGTGAAGCCGGCGACGCCGGTGGTCGACACGCGCCCGCCGGTCGTCGCGAGCCCGTGCTCCTGCGTGGCCTGGTCGAGCTCGGCCCAGGTGACGCCCGCGCCGCAGCGCACCGTCCGGCGCGCCGGGTCCACCGCGATCCCCTTCATGGGGCGGACGTCGACGACCAGCCCGTCGTCCACCGTCGACATGCCGGCCACGGAGTGGCCGCCGCTGCGCACCGCGGTCGGCAGGTCCCGCTCGCGCCCGAACCGCACCGCGGCCGTCACGTCCTCGGGGCTCGCGCACTGCGCGATCACCGCCGGCCGCCGGTCGATCATCGCGTTGAAGAGCGTCCGCGCCTCGTCGTAGCCCTCGTCGCGCGGCGCGATCACCCGACCCTGGAAGCTGTCCTTCAGCTCGTCGATTGCCGCATCGCGGACCGGACGGGTGCTCATGACGCCACCTCACTGGGCTCGAAGCAGGGTGCGACGAGCGTAGCCGCGGACGCGCGCGGAGTCGAGGTGGAGGCCGAGCGGCCGACCGGTCCGCGGGGTCCCCGACTCCGGCGAGGGTGAAACAAGACATCGTCCGAGACGGGCCACGACATGAGACAGGCTGTTCTGTTTTGCGGTAGCCTGCGCGCCCATGGCCCAGGACGTGAACGCCGTCGGGCGGCGTCGCCGGCGCCGCAGCGACGTGGCGCTGAACCGCACGAAGCTGCTCGAGGCCGCCCGGCACCTGCTGTCGGAGGACCCCGACGTGAGCATGGCCGCGATCGCCAAGGCCGCAGGCCTCGGCCGGCCGACCGCCTACCGGCACTTCGGGACGCGCGAGGAGCTCGTCGAGGCGGTGCGCCGCCAGGAGCGCGACGACGCCGAGGCCAACGAGCTCGAGTTCGTCCGTCCGGCAGGGGAGCTCGCCCATCGCGCGCCGACGCCCCTGTCGGTGACCGACGTCCTCAACAAGGTGCCGCCGTTCCAGCTGGGCGACCAGATCGTCGCGGAGGCGCAGCGGCTGGCCGGGGTCACGGCGGCGGCGATCTACCTGTGCGACCTCGACGGCACGACGCTGCAGCGGATGGCCGGCGGCGGCGGGTTCCCCGCGAGCCTGCCGGCCCCGCTGGCCGTCGGCCCGGAGATCCCGCGCGAGGGCGTCGCGGTCCTGCGCGCGTCGATCCAGGCCGTGCTGCCGGGCGTCGCGGTCGCGCCGATGTACCTGCGGGGCCGGGCGATCGGGGTGCTGGTGGCGATGGGCGCCGCCGACGACGCCCTGCGCGACCTGGCGGCCGAGGCGGCGGCGGCCATCGCGCTGGCCGACGACTACACCGACGCGATCGGCGGCGTGCGCCGGGCGCGACCCACCAGCCCCGCGGCCGAGATCCAGCAGAACCTGCTGCCTCCGCGGATCCTGCGCATCGCCGGCGCGCTGATCGCCGGCAACGTGCTGCCCGGCTACGACATCGGCGGCGACTGGTTCGACTACGCCGAGAACCGGGACTGCGCCTGGATCGGCATCGCCGACACCGAGGGGAGGGGCCCGCGCGCGGCGGGCCTGGGGGCGGTGATCCTCGGGGCCTTCCGCGCCGCGCGGCACCGCAGCACCGACCCGGCGGTGGTCGTCCGTGCGATGCACGAGGTCCTGCGGGAGGTCTCGGACGCCACCTCGCAGGCGCACGCGACGATCGCGACCTGGAGCGGGCCCACCTCGACGATCCGCTGGATCACGTGCGGCGAGCACGCGCCGGTCCTGATCACCGCCGACGGCACGCTCGAGCTGCTGGGCGACGGCATGCTGCCGCGGCTGGGCCGGCGCGGCCTGACCACCAGCCCGAAGGTCCAGGAGCGCCGGCTCGAGGACGGCGACCGCCTGCTGCTCCTCTCGGACGCGATCATCGACCGGCCGATGCTGGGCGGGGGGACGCTCGGCCTCGACGGCGTCCGCGAGGCGGTGGCCAAGGCGCCGCTGGCCTCGGCCGCAGGGACGTTGCGGGCCATCGAGGACGCCGTGCGCGAGGCCGTCGACGATCCGCTGGCCGACGACGCCACGCTCGTCGTGCTCGTGCCCAACCCCGCGGTGTCCGAGGCGGAGAACGAGGGCTAGGCGAAGCCTCGCCCAGGGGGCTCGTTTCGCTGCGGGTACTCGCCCAGGGGCTCGTACCCGCGGTCCACTAGGGACCCACGCTCCTAGGCGAGGGGCGGCGCAGCCGGTGAGGGCCGCGCCGCCTGCGCCACGTGCTCAGCTGCGGGTCACGCTGGAGGCGGTCTCCGAGACGGCGGCCTTGCCGTGCTCCAGGGCCTCCTGGCCCGTGTCCTTGATCTGGTCCTTGACCTGGTCGGCCATCGGCCCGATCCGCTCGTCCTCGACGCGTGTCGAGGGGATCACCATGCCGGCCAGGAAGCCGACGGCGACCGCGCCGACGGCGAGGCCGAGCGGGTTCTCCTGGGCGACGCCGGCGGCGCGCCTGGCCCCCTGCTTGACGTCGCCGGTGCTCGGCGTCGCCTCCGACGCGCTCTCACGAGCGCCGACGAGCTTGTCCTTGACGGAGTCGACCTTGCCGGTCACGGAGTCCTTCGCCCGGCCCTTGACGTCGGCCTTGTAGCCCAGCGCGTCGACGGTGTCGCCCATGCGCTCGCGGGTGTCCTCGATGTCCCTGCGGATCATGTCCGGGTCTTCGCCCATCGCACGTCCTCCTTCACGGTCTCGACGGTCTGCGGCGCCGGCGGCGTCGCCTCGGTGATCTTGTTGCGGCCCTGGAGGGCCAGGACGCCGGCGACGGCGCCCCACACCACGGTCAGGATCAGCGCGGCGAGCCACGTCGCCATCGCCGTGTCCAGCAGCGCGACGAGCATCGCGGTCAGCGAGCCCAGCGTCAGCAGGCCGGCGACGCCGGCGCCGCCGAGCATCCCGGCGCCCACGCCGGCGCGCCTGCCCTGCTGCTCCAGCTCGGCCCGTGCCAGGGTGAGCTCCTGCTTGACCAGGTTGGAGGTCTCCTCGGAGAGCTGCTTGAGCAGCTCGCCGACGGGCCGCTCCCGGAGCTCCTCGGACTGGTCGGCCATCAGACCGCTCCCGCGGAGGGCGCCGCGCCGGTCCCCGGCGAGGCCATGCCGTTGCCTGGGGTGCGCATGGTGTCGCCCGGCTCGGGTAGGCGCGGCAGCGGCCGCGCGTCGATGCTCGCGGACCGGTACCGGTCGCCGCTGGACGCCTTCAGGAAGCGCGAGGCCGCGAAGCCGAGCGCCAGACCGCCGGCGACGACCGCCCACGGGTTCTTCCGCGCGGCGTCCTCGACGTCGTGCAGGATCTGGTCGGCGTCGGAGTCGGTCAGCCAGCGGCCCGCCTTCTCGACGTGGCCGGCGGCCTGGTCGGCCAGCTTCGCCGGACCCTCCTTGCCCTGCTGACGCAGTTGCTCGCCGACGGCGCGAAGGTCGCCGCCCTGCTCGCTCACGCGGCGGCCCGCGTCGGTCGAGCGCTGATCGATCTGGGTGCGCACCTGGTCGCGCGCCTGCCCCGCCGCCTGCTGGGCCTTCTCCTGCGCCTGGCCGGCGACGCCGGCGGCGCGGTCCTTGACCTGGTCGCTGGTTGATGTGTCGGTCGGTGCCATCGGTCCCTCCGGGGACTCGGGGAATGCTGTCGCGGGCTGCGGTCCCCGAACCGTGCGACGTGTAAACGAGACAACCGGCGATACGGACACGGCTGGCGACGCGCCGAAATGAGACACGCTGCAACCGCTTGCGAAACACGCCTTTCCCGGCGAGCGCGGGCGCGCCAACCGTGTCAGCCGCGCCGGCTCTTCGCGCGGCGGCGGCCGTCGGAGCCCTGGCGCCAAGCTCCTCCAGCGTGTTGCGCAGCGCCTCCTTGCCCTTCTTGGAGCAGAAGGTCCGGTGCCCGATCCGGGCGCCGTCGGTCAGATGCACCTCGGGTCTACCCGCGCGCGGGCAGGTCGAGCGTCTCGGCGGGCGGCGTCCCCTCGTCCAGCTGCTGCTGGCGCTCGATCTCGGCGTTGAGCTCGGCGCCGACGAGCAGCGCCAGGTTGCTCAGCCAGAGCCAGCTGATGAGGAGGATCGCGCCCGTGAACGCGCCGTAGACGGCGCCGAGGTTCCCGGCGCGCGAGACGTAGGCCGAGAAGCCGGCCGACCCGAGCAGCCAGAGGAGGACGCCGACCACCGCGCCGGGCGTGACCCAGCGGAAGGAGCGCTGCTCGACGTCGGGCGTGACGTAGTAGATGAAGGAGAACACGAACATGACGATCGCGACCGCGGCCGGCCAGCGGGCGACGTCCCAGATCCGCGCCACCGTCGGGCCGAGTCCGACGAACCCCAGCAGGTCCTCCGCGAAGCGCCCGCCGACGAACACCAGGATCAGGCTGACCAGCCCGAGCGACATCAGCAGGACGGTCGACGCGACGTCGATCGCCTTGCGGCGCAGGAAGCTGCGGCCGCCCTCGGCCTCGAAGACGACGTTCAGCGCGCGGCGCGCGGCCTCCAGCGCGCCGGTCGTGCCGTAGAGGGTCACGACGACGCCGAACGCCAGCGTCGTCGTGGCCGTGCCCTTGGCCTGCAGCGCGTTGCGCAGCGAGCTGTCGAGCGGGACGAGCACCGACGAGGGCGCGACGTCGCTCAGATAGCCGAAGATCGCGTCGTAGGTCGCCGGGTACTGCCCGACCAGCCCGAGGATCGAGACCGCCAGCAGCAGCGCCGGGAACAGCGACATCAGCGCGTAGTAGGTCAGTGCCGCCGCGTGGTGGGTCATCTGGTCGTCGTAGACCCCGCGCGCGGTGCGGGCGACGATCGCCCGTACCCGGGCGGCGCGCGACGGCAGCTCAGCGCGCACGGGGGGTGGGGGGCTCGAAGAGCATGCACCCGTGGGGTACCCGCGAACCGTCTCCGCAGGGCAACCGGACCGTGGTCCGGTTATGCTATGGTGAGTCATGTCATGGAACTCGGAATCTTCGGCGTCGGCGACCTCCATCCCGACGCCCACACCGGTCGGACCCCGACCGAGCACGAGCGCATCACGGGCATCGCCCGGATCGCCAAGCACGCCGAGGACGTCGGCTTCGACGTCTTCGCCCTCGGCGAGCACCACAACCCACCGTTCATCCCCAGCTCGCCGACGACGATCCTCGGCTACGCCGCCGCGAAGACCGAGCGGATCACGCTGTCGACCTCGACGACGCTCATCACGACCAACGACCCGGTGAAGATCGCCGAGGACTACGCCACGCTGCAGCACCTCGCCGGCGGCCGGGTCGACCTGATGCTCGGCCGTGGCAACACCGCGGAGGTCTATCCGTGGTTCGGCTACGACATCCGCGACGGGATCGCGCTCGCCGTGGAGCACTACGCGCTGCTGCGTCGCCTGTGGGACGAGGAGGAGGTCACGTGGGAGGGTCGCTTCCGCGGACCGCTGACGCGCTTCGTCGCGACCCCGCGGCCGTTGGACGGCGTGCCGCCGTTCGTCTGGCACGGCTCGATCCGCAGCCCGGAGATCGCCGAGCAGGCCGCCTACTACGGCGACGGGTTCTTCGTGAACAACCTGTTCATGAGCCACGACTACTTCAAGCAGTACGTCGACTTCTACCGCGAGCGCTACGCGCACCACCGCGACGCCGGGCGCCACTCCGGGCTCGAGGGCGGCATCGTCGGCGCGGGCGGCGCGATCTACGTCCGGCCCCGCTCGCAGGACGCCTGGCGCGAGTTCCGCCCGACCTTCGAGGGCCATCCGATCCTCGGCAGCTCGGGCAGCCTCGAGGCGGCGGTCGCCAACACCGGGCTCAACGTCGGCAGCCCGGCCGAGATCGTCGAGCAGGTGCTCGCCCAGCGCGAGCAGTTCGGCGACTACCAGCGCCAGCTGTTCGCCGTCGACATGGCGGGCATCCCCGAGCACACGGTGCACGAGCAGCTCGACCTGATCGGCAGCGACGTCCTGCCGGTCCTGCGACGGGAGCTCGGCGCCGCCGGCGCGTCCGCCGGGTCGGCGACCGTCACTCGGGCATGATCCATGGGGCGAGCTGCTCGCCGCGCGCGAGCAGCGTGGCCCGCTGCAGCGCGCGGGTGCCGTAGCGGTCGCGGATCGCGTCGACGGCGGCGTCGAGCGCGTCCTGGTCGCCGCCGTTTAGGGGTGCCGTAGGCGGCCGGCGAGGCCGAGGCCCACGACGGCCAGCCGTCGCCGCCGCAGGTGGGTCCCCCGTCGCGATAGCGACACAGTCTCCTAGCGGCAGCTCGAGCTGCACGCCGGCGTCCCCGCGCTCGAGGTTGGTGACCGTCACGCCAAGCAGCGTCAGGCCGCGCCGGGCGATCGTCTCGCGCTCGGCGTCGATCAGGCCGCGGAACGTGACCAGCACGGTCGCCGTCGTCGCGGTCGGGCGTCGCAGGGTCTTGGACCGGGTGGCGCGCGAGTAGTCCGAGAAGCGCAGCCGCAGCACGACCGTCCGGCCGACCTTGCCGGCCGCGCGCATGCGGCGCGTCACGCGGTCGACCAGCGCGACGGCCACCGCGTCGAGCGCCTCGGGTGAGCGGCCGCGTGAGCCGAGCGCGCTCTGCGACCCGAACGAGCGCCGCCCGCGCCCGGCGCGCACGCGGCGGGGGTCGCGGTTGTGGGCGACCGCATGCAGGTGGCGCCCGGCGGCCCGTCCCACGACCCGCATCAGCACGTCCTCGGGCAGGCCGGCGAGCTGGCCGACCGTCACGATGCCGTGCTCGCGCAGCCTGACGGTCGTCGCCGGGCCGACGCCCCACAGCCGCTGGACCGGCAGGGGATCGAGGAACGCGCGCTCGGCTCCGGGGGCGACGACCAGCAGGCCGTCGGGCTTGGCGGAGTTGCTGGCGATCTTGGCGAGGTGCTTGGTGGTCGCGGCGCCCACGCTGATCGGCAGGCCGACCTGCTCGCGGACCTCGCGCCGCAGCCGCCGCGCGATCTCGGCGGGCGTCCCGCTGATGTGCTCCAGGCCGCTGACGTCGAGGAACGCCTCGTCGATGGAGAGCGGCTCGACGGTCGGCGCCGTCCGCTCGAGGATCGCGAAGACGGCGCGGCTGGCCTCGACGTAGACCGAGAACCGCGGCGCCACCACGATCGCCTCCGGGCAGAGCTGCCGGGCGCGCCGGCCGCCCATCGCCGACCGCACCCCGAACGCGCGCGCCTCGTAGCTGGCGGCCAGCACGACGCCCGGGCCGACGATCACGGGCCGCCCGCGCAGCCGCGGGTCGTCGCGCTGCTCGACCGCGGCGAAGAACGCGTCGAGGTCGGCGTGGAGGACGGACGGGGCGGATCGCACGAACGTATGTTCGCATCCGGGTGTGCGCGAGGCAAGCGGCGTTGCACCGCTCGCGGGCCGCTCCGGGCGACCGCGTCAGGCGGGGACGGGCGCCACGCGCCGCACCGCGGCCCAGCGCTCGATGCGCGCGCAGGCGAACCCGGCCAGGGTGACGATCGCGCCGAGCACGAGCCATCCCGGCTGGCCCCAGGTGATGCAGAGGCCGATGAGCAGCGCCGGCCCGACCGCCTCGGTGATCCCCATGCTCAACCCGAACACGCCTTGGTATTGGCCTTGCGCCTCGGGCCGCGCGAGCGCGAACGACAGCTCGAACATGCCGCCGGCCTGCCAGACCTCGGCCAGCGAATGGATCGCGATCGCCGCGATGAGCAGCGCCAGCGCGACGCCGGCGCCGGCGCCGGCAGACAGGGCGATCAGCGCCCAGGCCGCCAGGAACACGGGCCCCGAGCGCAGCACCATGCGCGCCGCCGAGCGCGGACCGTCGATCGAGCGCGTCGCGGGGACCTGGAGCGCGGCGACGAGCAGCGCCGCGATCAGGAACAGCACCGCCGCCGACCAGCGCGGCGCGTGGGTGTGCAGCGTGACCCACAGCGGAAGCACCACGATCGGGACCTCGTACTGGAGGCTGGCGATCGCCGCCGAGAAGGTCAACGCGAGGTACGGCTTGTCGCGCAGCGCGAGCCAGCGCTGGGCGTCGTGCTCGCCGTCGCCGGCGGCCGTGCGCGTCGGCGGGCGGCGCGGCAGCCGGGCCACGACGGCGGCGGCGAGCACGAAGCTCAGCGCGTCGGCGATCAGCATCCCGACGTACGCGCCCCGTGTGTCGAGGGTCAGCACCAGCGCGGCGCCGAGGCTGCCGATCGCGAGGCCGACGTTCGTCACCGCGCGCAGGTAGCTGCGCAGCTTCGCGCCCTCGCCCTCCTTCGCCACGAGCCCGATGAGCGCCCCGCGCCCGCTGCCGTTGCCCGCGCCGGCGATGGCCGCGACCCCCGCCACGAGCGCGAGCGCGACGACGCTGTGGACGGCGATGAGCGCACAGGCCGCGACGGCCTCGACGAGCATCGCCACGATCACCACCTCGCGCGCGCCGCGCCGGTCGGCCTGGTCGCCGATCACGACACCGCCGACGAGCCCGCACAGCCCACCGAGCGTCAGGCCCAGCCCGACCTCCGCCGGCGACATCCCCGCCGAGCGCGTCAGGTACAGCGTGCCGGCGGCGAAGTAGAGCCCGCTGCCGGCCATGTTGACGAGCGTCATGATGGCCATGAGCCGCTGCTCGGGATCCGACGGGCCGCGGAGAAGGGTGAGGAGCCGCATTGGTGACATCCCACCACAGGAGGCGGCGGACCGCTCCGGGCCGCTGAGCCGTATAGGGAAGGACACCCGACCGGAGACCATGCCCATGCCTCGGATCCTGCCCTGCCTGCTCTGCGCCGCCGTGCTGCTCGGCGCCGTCGCGAGCGCGACGCCCGCGAAGGGCCCGCTCGTCGATCCGGACGAGAGCCCGGATCCGCGCGGGCTGTCGGTGACGGCCAGCGGCCTCGCGTACGTCGCGCGACCGGCGCGGCTGAGCGAGGCGTCGATCCGGCGCGCCGTCGTGGCGACCCGGCCGCGGGCGATCGAGCGCGCGGTCGCCGAGGCGCGAACCCGCGCGGGCGCGCTGGCGGCCATGGCGGGCGTCGCCCTCGGGGACGTCCAGGCCGTCACCGAGCGCGATCAGGTCGCCGAGCTCGGCTACGGGGAGGACCGCTACTGCGGCCCGCGGTCCCGGCCGCGCTGCCGCGTCCCGCTGTTCGGCGCGGCGACCGTCACCGTCACGTTCGCCACCGCGGAGACCTCGGCCGCCGTCGCGGCGGGCCGCGCGCTGGTCGCCGAGGGCACCGGCCAGGGCCGGGTCGCCCCGCGCGACCGGCGCAGCAGCGCCTCGATCAGGCATGCGCTGCGCGCCGCGCGCCTGGCGGCGATGCCCGCGGCGCTGGCCGAGGCCCGGCGCGACGCCCGAAGCATCGCGGCGGGCGCGGGTCTGCCGATGGGCGCGCTGTTCTCGATCGCGGAGGTCCGGCGGCCCTACGAGGACCCCGCGCTCGGCGCGTTCGGGCCCGGTCGGTTCTGCGGGACCGTCAGCCGTCCGGTCTTCCGGCGCGATCCCGCGACGGGGCGCCGGAAGGTCGTCGGTCGCGTGTCGCAGCGCCGCTGCTTCTTCTCGACCACCGCGACGATCGCGCTGCGCGTCACCTACCTGCCCGGGTGAGGCGAGCGTGCAGCCGTAGCCTTGGTGGCGCGTGCGCAAGGTGCTCCTGCTCGTCCTCGGCGCTGCGGCCCTGGTGGCCGGAGCGCTCGCGGCGTCCGCCGCCGCATCAGCCATTTCGTTGCAGGGCCTGGCCCCGTTGCGTGTTGGCCATTTCGTTGCGGGGCCTGGCCCCGTTGGCGTTGGCGCGCCGCATGCCGAGGTCGTCGGGCGATCGGTGCAGGGGCGGGCGATCCGGCTCGTGCGCGTGGGCTCGGCGGCGGCCGCGCAGCGCGTGCTCGTCGTGGGCTGCATCCACGGCACCGAGCGTGCCGGGCTGGCCGTGACCCGGGCGCTGCGGGGCCTGACGCCGCCGCGCGGGGTGCAGCTGCTCGTGCTGGACGAGCTCAACCCGGACGGCTGCGCGCACGGCACGCGCGGCAACGCCCACGGCGTGGACCTCAACCGCAACTTCCCGTGGGGCTGGCGCCGGCAGGGCGGGATCTTTGCATCCGGTCCCCGGCCGGGCTCCGAGCCCGAGACGCGCGCGGCCATGGACCTCATCCTCCGCGAGCGCCCGCGCGTGACGGTCTGGTTTCACCAGCACTTGGATCTCGTCGACGCCCAGCGCGGCGCCGATCCGGCGATCCTGCGGCGCTACGCGGCGGTGTCGCGGATGCGCCTGCATCGCCTGGCGCCCCTGCCGGGCACCGCCTCGCGCTGGCAGAACCATCGCCTCGCCGACACCAGCGCCTTCGTGGTCGAGCTGCCCGCCGGACGGCTGTCGAGCGCGGCGGTACGCCGCCACGTCGCGGCGATCGTGGCGGTGAGCCGGATCGTCGCCGGCACGCCGTGAGCCGCCGACCGCGCGGCGGTCCGATGAGTTCGGGCGCCGCCCGCGGTCTGTACTGCCATGACGGACGTGATGCGGGGGTTCAGCGGCGGCGGCGGGGTGCTAGCCGCACCCGTGTCTCGGGGGGAATCCCCGATGTGCAATCGGTGCGCGGCCGGGACACTCGACGGCATGCTCCTCCCGGCCCCCAACCTCCCGCTTCGCCGCCCGGCGCCGCGGCGCAGCGCACAGCCGTGCGCCGAGGCGGCGGCGCCCCGGACGAGCGCGCCGGCGGAGCCCGGCCTCCCGACCGTCGACGTGCGCGCGATCGCGCGCCGCGCAGCGGTCCCGGCCGGCCTCGCCGCGGCCGCCGCGGCGGTGCTGGTGGCGGCCGGCAAGCCGACGCAGGCCTTCGCCGACGCGCTGGAGCGCGCCGTCCACGCCGACGCGCGCTGGGTGGCGGCCGCCGCGCTCTTCGAGCTGCTGTCGTTCGCCGGCTACGTCGCGCTCCTGTGGCTGGTGGCCGGTCGCGCGACGCCGCGGATGGGCGTGCGCGAGAGCGCCGAGGTCACCCTCGGCGGCGCGGCCGCCACGCGCCTGGTGCCCACCGGCGGCGTCGGCGGCGCGGCCCTCACGCTCTGGGCGCTGCGCCGCACCGGCCTCGACCACCGCCACGCCGGCCGCACGCTGCTGACCTTCCTCGTCCTGCTCTACGCCGTGTTCCTCGGCGCGATCGCCGTCGCCGGCACGCTGCTCGCGCTCGGCGCCGACGGCGCCGACGGCCCGCTCGCGCTGACCGCGATCCCGGCCGCGCTGGCGACCGCGGCCATCGTGACCGCCGTCGCGCTCGGGCTGCGCCACGGGGCCGCCGGCGACGCCGCCCACGCCGGCCGCCCCGGCCGCGTGCGCTCCGCCGGGCGGCTGCTCGGCGAGGCCGTCCACGAGGCGATCCACCTCGTCCGCGGCGCCGACGCGCGCCTGCTCGGCGCCCTGGCGTGGTGGGCGTTCGACGCCGCCGTGCTCTGGGCGATGCTCGACGCGTTCGGCGCCGGCGTGCCGCTCCTGGTCGTCGTGCTGGCCTACTTCGTCGGGCAGGTCGGCAACCTCATCCCGATCCCGGGCGCCGTCAGCGGCGGGATCGCCGGCGTGCTGCTGGCGTTCGGCGTCGACACCGACCTGGCGATCGTCTCGGTGCTCGGCTACCGCGCCGTCGCGATCTGGCTGCCCGCGCCGATCGGCCTCGCGGCGCTGGCGAGCCTGCGGACCACGTTGCGCCGCTGGGCGGTCGAGCCCGCGCCCGCGGGCTGATATCCCTCAGCGCATGAGGATCCTGGTGACCGGCAGCTCGGGGCATCTCGGCGAGGCGCTGATGCGCGTGCTGAGCGCCGACGGGTGCGACGTGGTGGGGCTCGACGTCCTCGACGGCGCGTTCACGACCGAGGTCGGATCGATCGCCGACCGCGCGTTCGTGGGCCGCTGCCTGGAGGGCGTCGACGCGGTCCTGCACGCCGCGACGCTGCACAAGCCGCACGTCGGCTCGCACAGCCGCCAGGAGTTCGTCGACACCAACGTGACCGGGACGCTCAACCTGCTCGAGGAGGCCGTCGAGGCCGGCGTCGGGCGGTTCGTCTTCACGAGCACCACGAGCGCGTTCGGCCGGGCGCTGACGCCGGGCGAAGGCGCGCCCGCGGCGTGGATCACTGAAGACGTCGTACCGGTCCCGCGCAACGTCTACGGCGTGACCAAGACGTCGGCCGAGGGGTTCTGCGAGCTCGTCCACCGCGACCACGGGCTGCCCTGCCTGATCCTGCGGACCTCGCGGTTCTTCCCGGAGGCCGACGATCGCGACGAGGTGCGCACCGCCTACGAGGACGCGAACCTCAAGACCAACGAGCTCCTGTACCGCCGGGTCGACCTCGAGGACGCCGTCAGCGCCCACCGCCTGGCGCTCGAGCGGGCGCCCGCGCTCGGGTTCGGGCGCTACATCATCAGCGCCACGACGCCGTTCACGCGCGAGGACCTGGGCGAGCTGCGCGCCGACGCGCCGGCGGTCGTCGCCCGGCGCTTCCCCGACCACGTCGAGGCCTACGAGCGGCTCGGCTGGCGGATGTTCCCGAGCGTCGAGCGCGTGTATGACAACGCCCGCGCCCGCGCCGACCTCGGCTGGGCGCCGCGCTACGACTTCCGCTACGCGCTCGATCGCCTGGAGCGCGGCGAGGACCCGCGCAGCGAGCTGGCCGGTCGCGGTGGGCGCCAAGGGCTACCACCCGGTCAGCACGGGCCCGTACACCGTGCGGTAAGGGGTCGCCGTCGTGGCCTGAGTGCCGGGCTCGCGCAGGTACGGGGTGCGGCGCCGGGATGCGCTCCATCCACCCGATGTGGGCGGCCCGCCTCAGCGCCACCATGCGTGCATGACCTCCTCCAGCACGATCACCCTGCAGCGCGCGACGGCCGACGACGACGCCGCTCTGCGCACGCTCTCCCAGCTCGACTCCGCCCGCCCGCTGCAGCGCCCGGCGCTGCTGGCCGTCGTCGACGGGCGCTCCGTCGCGGCCGCGTCGCTGAGCGACGGCCGCGTCGTCGCCGACCCGTTCACCGACTCCGCCGAGGCCGTCGCGCTCCTGCGGTCCCACCGCTCGGCGCTGCTGCGCTCGCGCGGCCGCGGCCGCCGCCGCACCAACCGGATCCCGCGGCTGCGCCTGCGCGCGGCGTAGACGGTCCACAGCGGTCGCGCAGCGGTGTGCTGGGCCCGCGGCGCTACGGGCCCAGCAGTCCGGCCGGAACGACGGCGACGCCGTCGGCGCGCCGATAGGCCTCGGTGCGTCGTTGCGGGCGGTCGCGCTGAGCTTGACCTCGATGTCGAGCTGCGCCCGCCGGGCGCGGCCCTGCAGGACGCGGATGCCGGGGAAGCCGGAGCACCGGGACGGTCCTACGGCACCGCGGATGCGTCGCGGCCGGGCGCGTTCGTGGCTGGTGTACGCGACCCGCCCGGCCGGGCGAGCTCGCCGAGGATGATGCGCGCGCCGCGACCTCGCGTGACGAAGCTGAAGATCCACCGGATGAGCACGAAGACGCGGTTCTCGAAGCCGATGAGGTAGTAGAGGTGCAGCGCCAGCCAGAACACCCACGCGGGGAAGCCGCTGAGGTGCAGGCCGTGCAGATCGGCGACCGCGCGGGCCCGGCCGATCGTCGCGACGTTGCCCTTGTCGAGGTAGCGGAAGGGCCGCAGAGGCCGGCCGGCCAGACGGGCGCGGACGGCGCGAGCGGCATAGCGGCCCTGCTGCATCGCGACCGGCGCGACGCCCATGAGCGGCTTCGCGGTCGCGACCATGTCGCCGACCGCGAAGGCCTCAGGGTGTCCGGGCACGCTGAGGTCGGGCGCGACCAGCAGCCGGCCGGCACGGTCGATCTCGGCGCCCGCGGCGTCGGCGAGCATCCGCGCCAGCGGCGAGGCCGTCACGCCCGCAGCCCAGATCGTCGTCCGCGCGTCGATCACGGTCTGCCCGCCGCCGGGCGCGTCCATCGTGACCGCGCCCGGCTCGAGGCCGACGACGGCGTGGCGCACCAGCGTCGTGACGCCGAGCTCGCCGAGCGCCTCCTCGGCCTTGGCCGACAGCGACGGCGGGAACGTCGCGAGGATGCGGTCGCCGGCCTCGGCGAGCAGGATGCGCGACTCGGACGGGTCGATCGTCCGGAAGTCGCGGCGCAGCGTGTCGCGGGCGATCTCGCCGATCTGGCCCGCCATCTCGACGCCCGTCGGGCCGGCGCCGACGATGACGAACGTCAGCCACGCGCGGCGGCGGTCGGCGTCCTGCTCGATCTCCGCCGCCTCGAACGCGCCGAGGATGCGGCGGCGCGCGTCGAGCAGGCTCTCCATCGACTTCAGCTCGGGTGCGGCGGCGGCCCACTCGTCGTGGCCGAAGTACGAGTACTGCGCGCCGCCCGCGACGATCAGCGCGTCGTAGGACAGGGGCGGCGGCTGCGTCTCGTCGTCCAGCACGGGGGCGAGCTGAACGCGGCGCGCGGCGAGGTCGAAGCCCGTGACCTCGGCCAGCAGCACGCGGACGTTCGGGTAGCGCTTGAAGATCGCCCGGAGCGGATGCGCGACCTCGGGCGCCGGCAGCGCCCCGGTCGCCACCTGGTAAGCGAGCGGCTGGAAGAGGTGGAAGTTGCGGCGGTCGACGAGCGTCACGTCGACGCCGGCCCTGGCGAGCTTCAACGCCGCCTGCAGGCCGCCGAACCCACCACCGACGACCACGACCGCGGGAGGGGAATGTCCGTCCACGCCCATGCTTCGCACGTTAGACCTCCGGGCGCGGGGCGCCGGCCGGCGATGTCCGTGCGGATCGTCGGACACACGTCGGTCGGTGCGCCGCCGCGTCGCCGCGCCGCCGCCCGGCCGGCGCGTTGCTGTCAGGCTTGACGGCGATGCCCGACCGCCGCCTCGTGATCGCCATCGGGGCGGTCATCGTCCTGCCGATCGTCTTCGCGGCGCTGGGGGCCGGCCGGGACGTGGGGCTGATCGTCGGCGTCGCGCTGGTCGCCGTCGGCGTCGGCTCGATGCTCGTCAGCGGCGGGCGCGACCGCGGCGACGACGGCTGACCCGGGTTCAGCGCTTCTTCGCCGGCGCCGCCGCGATCCGGAACGCGGCGCGCACGACCGGCTCGCTCCCGGCCCGCGCGACGAGGCGGTAGGCGCCGGGCTTCAGCGCGTGCCCGCCGATGCGGCCCGAGAACCGCAGCGTGTTGGCGCCGGTGCGGCCGGCCTGCGTCAGCTTGCCTGTCACCGTCACGTACTTCGTGCAGCGGCGGCCGCCGGCGGTCTGGGCCGTCGAGCACGTCGTGCCGCGCAGCCGGCCCGTCACGGCGCGCTGCACACGGAAGGTCACCTGCGCCGGGGCCGAGAGCTTGTAGGTGAGGCGCGTGCCGCGGCCCGTGCCGGTGCCGGATCGGAAGGCCCGGGGGCTGAGGGCGAGCGCGGAGAGGACCGGCTTGACCGGCACCACCCGCGGCCCCGTCACGGGCGGCGGACCATCCGGCGACGCTGCGGCCACCACGGTCACGCTGACGCCGGCGGCGCCGGGGACGCCCGCGGCGTCCACGGCGGTGAGCGTCGCGGTGTGCACGCCCGGCGTGGCGAACGCATGGGTCGCGCCGGCGCCGGCGGGCACCGCCGTCCCGTCGTCGAACGTCCACTGGTAGCCGGCGATGGCCTCGCCGGGATCCGGGTCGGTGGCCGAGCCGGTGAAGGCGACCGCCTCGCCGGCCACGGTGCTGGTCGCGCCGGCCGTCGCCGTGACCACCGGCGCCCGGCGCTGGTACTCGAACGCGCCCGCGTCGCGGCGCCCGCCGATCACCCGCGGCAGGCCGTCGGCGTCGGTGACCGACTCGCCGGCCGCGAGCGCGCCGGGCGTCGCGGCGTCGACCAGCGGCGAGTCGTGGCGCAGCCGCCAGTCGCCCGCGGCGGCATCGACGAACCCGGGCGTCGTGCTCAGCGGGTTGGACGCCGGCTGCAGCGCGGGCGTCGCGGCGCCGCCGCTGCCCGAGCGGAGGACGCCGGCGGTCTCATAGCTCGAGAAGCTCGTGGTGAGCGAGGCGACCGAGCCGGCGCCGGCCGCGGTGAGGGAGATGGCGTGGCCGACGCCGGCGATGACCGAGTCGCGCAGCGTGGCCGTCGACGCCTTGCCGCTGCTGGCGTCGATCGACACCGCGACGGCGCCCGGTGCGCCGTGCACGATCGTGACGTGGCGCAGCGCCGCGGTCGCGCTGCCGTTGACGTTGGCCGCCGACATGATCCCGGTGCCCGACGAGCCGCCGAGGTCGACGATCGTGTCCTCGACCGTCAGCGCCGCGTAGTACGCGAGGATCCCGTAGGACGAGCCGGCGAGGCGCGAGCGGCGCACCATCACCGGGCTGCCCGAGGCCTGGATCGCATAGAGGCCGCTGACCCGCGAGTCGGCCAGCGTCGAACCGCCCTGCAGGCTCGCCCCGGTGCCCCCGGGCATGGCCAGCGCGCCATGCGCGAACGACGCGCCGTCGGCGACGACCACGCCGGTGGGGGAGACCGCGCCGGCGGCGGGCGTGATCGCGACGTTCTCGGCGGTGCCGCTCAGCCTGAGCCCGTCCATCCCGGTGCCGCCCGGGACGACGATCGCGAGGTCCCGCACAGTGGTCAGCGCGCCGGCGGCCATCACGGCGCCCGAGTTGACCACGTCGCGCGTGAGGATCGTGGTGGGTCCGGCGCCCTGCAGGATCAGCGCGTCCCCGGCGTTGGCGGCGAACGCGGGGACGGCGCCGCTCCCGCGCAGAGCCTGCCCGACGAGAAGCCGCCGGCGCCGATGTCCAGGGCCGTGTTGGTCCGTGCCCGCGCGTTCTCCCACGCGATCAGGTGCGTGAGCTCGAGCACGCCCTCGTCCCCGTAGCGCTCACGCAGCGCCGCCACCTGCTCGTCGGTGACCTCCGGCGGCGTGACCGACATCGCCCGCCCGTAGCCGATGACCAGCAGCTCGTCGTCGTCGAAGAGCCCCGACCGCTCGGCGTCGTGCAGCGCCAGCAGCTGCTCGTCGCGCAGGCCGGCCCGGCGGGCGTACTCCGACCCGATGTCGAGGCAGAACTCGCAGGCGACCACCCGCGCGGCCTCGAGCACGGCCAGCTCGGCGAGCCGCCGCGGCACGCGCCCGGGGCGCTCGACGGCGCGGTTGTAGGCGGCGAACCAGCGCAGCAGCCGCGGATGCCGGGCGAAGACCAGCGTCGACTCGACGATCGGCGGCCCGTACCGGCGCCGCGCGAGGGCGGCGACGAGCTTCGCCTGGAGACCGGTGGCCGGAGCGACACGCGTCATCGGCCGATCCTGGCGGCCGCGGCGGTCGACAGCCAGGTCCAGTTCGCCGTCCGGAGACCGGACCACCGGCACGGGTGCGGCTACCCGCACCCCGGAGGACGGTGGGGGGCTCCCCGATGCGGCCCGGCCGCCGTGCGGGGAGGCTGCCGCCATGCTCCGTCACCTCCCCGCCGCGGTCCTCGTTCTCGGGACCGCCCTCGCCGTCGCGCCGGCCGCCCATGCGGCCAGGGCCCCGGCCGCCGACCTGCGCGTCGCCGCCACCAAGCCGGCGGCGGTCGCCAAGCCCGGCGACACCGTGACCGTCAGGGTCACGCTGCGCAACACGGGGCGGGGCAGGGCGGGGGCGAGCGTCACGCGCCTGTCGCTCGGCGCCGGCCGCACGTACGCCGCCGGCGACCTCGTCCTCGCGTCGCTGCGCCAGCGGGCGCTGGCCGGCGGTCGCAAGGCCAGGGCCGTCACCGCGAAGCTCCGCGTCCCGCTCGACGGGCGGGCCGCCGGCACCCGCACGCTCGTGGTCTGCGCCGACGCGCCCGCCAAGGTCCGCGAGCGCAGCGAGAAGGACAACTGCGCGGTGGCGGGCAGGATCACGCTGCCGGCCGTCAGCGCCGAGAGCCTCGTGGCCGCCGACCTGGCCGCCCAGCGCATCGATGGCGAGCAGGCGACGGCGCTGCGGCTGCTCGCGCTCGCCGCGCCGCCCGCGGCGCTGCCCGAGCGCTACCGCGGCGCGACCTCGACCGGCGCCGACGCGACCGCCGCGGTGACCGAGGCGGCGGCGCGCTTCACCAGCTACTCGCCCAAGACCCAGGCGCTCCTGGCGCCGCTGTTCTCGCCCCCCGGCCACGTGAAGGCCAAGGCCAAGGCGAAGCCCAAGCCCAAGGCCACGTCCAAGCCCAAGGCCGCCGCCGCCGCCCTTCGTCCGCCGGACCCCAACCACTGCATGGCCCAGACCGCCGGCCAGGTGCCCGACACCACCACGATGGGCAGCTACGTCGCGCCGGCCTCCAAGGTCACGTTCTGGTGGCCCAAGACCAAGAAGAACGGCCCGGGCCTCGCCAAGGCGCTCGCGCGTGAGCTGGACGCCACGATCTGGCCGAAGCTGACCGGCCTGATGGCCCGCACGCCCAAGGCCGACGACAACCTCGACTGCGCGCACGGCGGCTCCGGCGGCCTCGACATCTACCTCGTCGACATGATCGGCGGGCGCCCGTGGAACGCGAAGGTCGACCCCGGCCCGCACGGCGTCACGACGCCCTACACCTGCATCAAGGGCCAGCCGGGGTCCGGCTTCATGACGCTCGCCGACACCTCCAAGGAGACGCTCGCGCACGAGTTCTTCCACCTCCTGCAGCTCGCCTACGCCGACAAGAACGACTGCGACCGGCCGGGCTGGCTCGACGAGGGGACGGCGGAGTGGGCAGTCGAGTTCACCTATCCCGGCACGCTGAAGAACACCAGCGCGGTCTGGCTGGAGGTCTTCGAGGGCACGGGCCTGCTCGACCGCTCCTACGACGCGTGGCCGTTCTGGTACTCGGCCACCCGCGAGGCGGGCGCCAACGTCGTCCGCGCCGCCTACCACAACACCGAGATGCTGGACCGGATCCCGGCCGTCGACCAGGCCATCGGCACGTTCCGCAGCCGCTGGCCCGAGTTCGCCCGCTCGGCCTACAACCAGGCGCCGGTCACCAGCTACACCGACTGGACCAAGACCACGACGAAGCCCAACGTCGTCTCGGGCCTGCTGTCGCTGGGCGGCCAGAGCACCAAGACCGTGTCCTACGCCGGCAGCGCGATCCTCGACCCGCTCACCCGCGACTACCAGGGCTTCGCCTTCGAGGACAAGATCCGCAAGGTCACGCTCAGCGGCCTGCCGGCGGGCGAGGACTACAAGTTGCTCGCGCTCCTGCGGATGAAGGACGGCAGCTGGACCGAGCGCGACGTCAGCAAGGGCGTGACGCTCTGCCGCGACCGCCCATCCGAGGACGTGCAGGAGATGGTGCTGGTGGCCTCCAACGCATCGCCGACCGCGAAGCTGACCGCCGACCCGACGCTCACCGTCGAGGACGCCTGCGCCCTGCCGCGCTTCCGCGTGCTGTCGGCGAGCTTCGCCGTGCACACCACCGGCCTGACGGCCTCCAAGTGGGGGCAGAGCTGCGACGCCACCAACGTGTCAGGCACCGAGGACTACAGCGGAGAGCTCGACGGACCGGTCAACGACCCGGCGTTCAAGCTGACGCGCCAGCTCGGCGGCGGCCTGAAGGGCGACGTCTTCTTCGACGTGCCGGCCGACGGCATGACCGAGCTGCAGGGCTGCGACGAGCCCGACGAGACGCCGTGCACGACGACGAAGTCGATCCGCAAGGCCGACGGCAAGGACACGATCGGATTCGAGATCGAGGTCGAGCCCCACAACCCGCAGGAGGCCCGGCTTCGGTGGCGCATCCACGAGGCGTCGATCGGCTACTTCGACGCCGACGACTCGGTGTGCAACGTCTACGAGTTCTACAACTTCGTCGGACCCGACCAGCAGGTCAAGACCGTGCCGCTCGAGGACCTCCAGCACGGCACGCACACGTTCTCCAACAAGGGCTTCATGTCCTGGAAGGAGGACGAGAAGACCAGCACGCCCGCGACGCTCACCCTCGGCTGGGGCTACGACGTCGAGATCCAGGTGATCGACAAGGACGGCAACCCGATCCCGTGAGGCCGGGGCAGCGCGTGCGTCAGGAGCCGAAGTCGGCCACCAGGGTGGCGCCCGCCGCGCCGAAGGGCGTGGCGGGCACGTGGCCGACGCCGACGACGCGGTAGCTCGGGCTGAGCATGATCCGGCGGTGCGGCGGGCTGCGCAGCCACGCCCGCACGAGGGCCGCCGGAGAGGAGTTGCTGCCGGCGCCCCACGCGAGGTTCTCGCCGAGCCGCCAGCTGTCGCGCCCGCGCGTCCAGCCGGTGCCGGCCACGCGGCCGCGGAGCGTCTGGCCGGTCGGCGAGACGTGGTCGAAGTAGTGGCGCGCCACCATGTCGTGCGCCTTCTGCCGAGCGGCGCGGCGCAGGAGCGGATCGCGCCGCAGCGGGCGCAGGCCGTAGGCGCGGCGGGTCGCGTTCATGCGGCAGAGCGCGATCGCGGCGGGACTGCCGTGGCAGGCGCTTGCGGAGGCGACCCGGACGGCGGGCGACCCGGCGCCGGCCGTGCGCGCAGCTGCCGGGACGGTCAGCGCGCAGACCAGCGCCAGGAGGCCGGCGAGCAGGGGCGCGGGGCGCATGCCCAGAGGCAACCGGCGCTCGCCTCCGGTGCAATCCGGTCGGCCGCTCACCCGAGGCCGGCTCGCGATCACGCGCGGCTGCGACGCCGGGGCGGTCGCGTCCGCGCACCGCAGACCAGCACGCCCTCCGGCCGACCCGTCCGTCAGCATCGAGTCCGTGACGAAGCAGGAGAAGACCGAGCAGGCCCCCGCCGGGGTACAGGAGCGGATCGCCGAGCTGGCGGCGGAGGTGCAGCGGCTCAACGACCTCTACTACGGCACCGGCGACAGCCCGCTGCCCGACGCCGACTTCGACGCGCTCAAGGACGAGCTCGCCGCCCTGGTGGCCGAGCATCCCGAGCTCGAGCCGGCCGACAGCCCGCTGGACAAGGTCAACGCGCCCGCCCAGCTGACGGGCCCGACCGTGCGCCATGCGCGCCCCATGCTGTCCCTGGCCAAGGCGACGACCGAGGAGGCGATCCGCACCTTCTGCGCGCGCTTCGCAGGACAGGTCTTCCGCGTCTCGGAGAAGCTCGACGGCCTGTCGCTGAGCATCGTCTACGAGGACGGCAGGCGCGACTACGTCGCCACGCGCGGCACCGGCGAGGTCGGCGAGCTGGTCACCGACAAGGCGCGCTGGGTCCTGCCCGACCTGCCGGCGGAGATCGACGTGCCCGGGCGCGTCGAGGTCCGTGGCGAGGCGCTGATGCCGCGCTCGACCTGGCAGGCCTACAACGACGCCCATCCCGACAAGCCGCTGACCAACCCGCGCAGCGGCGCCGCCGGGACGTTGATGCAGAAGGACCCCGAGGCCGCAGCGGCCTCCGGGCGCCTGCTGCGCTTCTTCGCCTTCGGCGCCGAGCGCGCCGACGGCCACGAGATCGATCCGACCGCGCTGGGCATCGAGCTGGCGGCGCAGGAGCTGTGCGAGGACGCCGACGCGGTGATCGAGGCCATCCACGCGATCGGCGCGCGCCGCGACGGCCTGGACTACGACATCGACGGCGCGGTGATCCGCCTCCACGAGCCCGCCGCCTTCGAGGCCGCCGGGTTCAACAGCGCCGAGCCGCGCGGCGCGATCGCCTTCAAGTACCCGCCCGAGGAGAAGCTGACCAAGCTGCTGGCGGTCGAGTGGCAGGTCGGCAAGATCGGCCGCATCGCGCCCCGGGCGCGCGTCGAGCCGGTGTTCGTCGGCGGCGTCACGGTCGAGAACATCACGCTGCACAACCCGCGCCTGATCCGCGAGCGCGACCTGCGCATCGGCGACACGATCGCGGTCGTCCGGCGCGGCGACGTCATCCCGTTCGCCGGTCGCTCGATCCCCGAGGACCGCGACGGCAGCGAGGAGGTCATCGTCGCGCCGACGCACTGCCCGTCGTGCGGCACCGAGCTGGAGATCCGCGGCACCGGGGAGGAGCGCTGGTGCCTCAACCTCCAGTGCCCGGCCCAGGCGACGCGCCGGCTCATGCACTGGGCCTCGCGCGCGGCCGCCGACATGGAGGGCGTCGGCGACGTGTGGATCGAGAAGCTCGCCGACGACGGCCTCCTGAAGCGGCGCAGCGACTTCTACACGTTGACCACCGACCAGCTCCTGGCCTACGAGCGCATGGGGGAGGTGAGCGCGGGCAAGATGGTGGACTCGATCGCGGCGTCCAAGGGCGTGGGCCTGCGCCGCGCGCTGATCGGGCTCGCCATCCCGATGGCCTCCGAGGGCGTCGCCAAGCGGCTGTGCCTGGCGGGCTACGGCCGGATCGAGGACGTGATGGCCGCGGGCGCCGAGGAGCTCGAGGCGATCCGCGACATCGGCCCGAAGGTCGCCGAGAGCGTCGCGGCGTTCTTCGCCCGGCCGGAGATCGTCGAGGAGATCGGCGAGCTGCGCGCGCACGGCGTGAACCTCGACGTGCTCGACGAGGACCGTCCCGTCGACGCCGCAGCCGCCGCCGACTCGCCGCTGAAGGGCGCGACCGTGGTGATCACCGGGGCGTTCACCGACCCGCGGACCGGCTCGAAGATCAGCCGCCCGGACGTGACGCGGCTGGTCGAGCAGGCCGCGGCCACGGCCGTCTCGTCGGTGTCGTCGAGCACCGACTACCTGCTGGCGGGCGCGAACGTCGGCGCCGCCAAGACCGCGAAGGCCGAGAAGCTCGGGGTCACCGTGGTCGATCAGGACGAGCTGTGGCGCTGGCTGGCCGAGGCGGGCGTGGCATGACCCCGGGGCCGGTCTCCTGACACGCCCCGCCGAGCGTACGATCCGGTCCGCTTCACTGAGGTCGATGTCCGAGCTCGTGCGACTCCTGGAGGCCGACCCGGATCTCGGGCGCGGTCTCGCGCCCGAGCAGTTCGAGACGGCCGGCCGGGAGCTGGTGGCCACCACGCTGGAGGTGCCGCGCGGCCGCTGGGATCCCACCGCGCAGTGGGCGGAGTCCGACGCCCAGCTGGGGCTGCTCATCGTCGAGGGCATCCTGCTCAGCGAGGTGAGCGTGGGGTCGCGCACCAGCCTCGAGGTGCTCGGCCCTGGTGACGTCGTGCGCCCCTGGCCGAGCGACCGCCACGCGCCGGAGCTCGACGTCCACCTGCGCCTCACCGCGCCCGACGGCGCCCGGCTCGCGGTGCTCGACCGCCACTTCATCGCCCAGGCGCAGCGCTGGCCGTCGGTGCTCGGGCAGATCGCCGAGCGAGCGATGGGGCGGACGTCCAGCGCGACGCTGCGGCTGCTCATCCAGCAGGTCGTGCGCATCGACGAGCGCCTCCTGCTCGCCCTGTGGGGCCTCGCGGAGCGCTTCGGGAAGGTCACGCCCGGGGGCGTCCTCGTCCCGGTCGCGCTCAACCACACCATGTTGGCGGGCCTGGTCGGCGCCCACCGTCCGTCCGTGAGCCACGCGCTCAGCGACCTCACCCAGCGCGGCGCGCTGGAGCGTGTCGAGGGCGGGGGCTGGCTGCTGCACGGCGAGTTCTCGCCCGTAGCCCTCGGCGGCGCCGTGCACGCCTGATCGGGCTAGCGCTCCGCACGGCCCGCGGCCACCTCCGCCGGCAGCGTGATGCGCAGGCGCGTGATCCGCAGGCTGTCGAGCTCCTCGACCCGCAGCCGGACGCCGTCCACGACGGCCTCGTCGCCGACCTGCGGGCGGCGGCCCAGCGCGTCGAACACCAGTCCCGCGAGGGTGCGCGACGGGCCCGTCGGCAGCTCCGTGCCGACGGCCTCGTTGAAGTCGTCGATCGACATGGAGCCGGCCGCCTCGACGGTGTGGTCGTCGATCCAGCGCAGCGTCGAGTCGGGCAGGTCGTACTCGTCCTCGATCTCGCCGACGAGCTCCTCGGTGACGTCCTCGAGCGTGACGATGCCCGCCGTCATCCCGTACTCGTCGGCGACGATCGCCAGCTGCTGGCGCTGCTCGCGCAGCTCGCGCAGCAGCGCGCCGACGTCCTTGCTCTCCGGCACGATCAGGGGCGGGCGCGCGACCTCCCAGACGCGGGTCTCGGGCGCCCGTCGCGCCGCGGCGACGAGGTCGTAGACGTGGACGGTCCCGACGATGCGGTCGATCGACCCACGGCCGGCGGGGTAGCGCGAGTGCGGCGCCTCGACGACCGTGTCGAGCGCCGCGTCGCAGGTGAGCTCGCAGTCGATCCAGTCGACGTCGACCGCCGGCACCATGATGTCGCGCGCCTCGCGGTCGGCGAAGTCGAACACGTTGTGCAGCAGCTCCTCCTGCGCGCGCGGGATCACGCCCGCGCCCTCGGCCTCGTCGACCAGCGCGCGCAGCTCGTCGGCGGTGCGGATGCCCTCGCCGGCGTGGATCTCGCGGATGCCCAACGGGCGCAGGAGCACGGCCGCCGAGCGCTGCAGGACGACGACCATCGGCGCGAACGCCACGGAGATGGCCTGGATGGGCGCGGCGACGAGCATCGCCAGCGTCTCGGCGCGGTCCAGCGTCAGCGCCTTGGGCACGAGCTCGCCGAGGACCACCGACAGGTACGTGATGATCGTGAACGCCAGGACCACGCTCAGCCAGGTCGGGATCCAGTCGCCGAGCAGGCGCCGCACCAGCGGCTCGCTCACCGCACCGGTGAGGATGCCGAGCGCGGTGATGCCGACCTGCGTCGTGGAGATGACGCGGACCGGGTCGTCCATGAGCTTGAGCGCCGCCCGGGCACGGCGGCTGCCCCCGGCGGCGCGGGTGGCCAGCGCCGAGCGCCGGGCCGTCACCACCGCGTACTCGCCGATGACGAAGAACGCGTTCAGCCCGATCAGGCCGAGCACGACGATGATCCGCAGCGCATCGCTCATCTGGGCAGGCCTTGCCCACTCAGTCCCACGAAGGTCAGCCTACCCCCTTCGCCTCGCCCCGCCGCGCGGACAGCGCACCGTCACCCGCGCACCGCTCGTGCGTTCCTAGGGCATGTCCGTCCCCACGTCGCTGCGTCTCCTCGCGCTCCCCGTCGCCCTCCTGACCGCCGTGCTGGCTGCCGCCACGCCCGCCGCGCCGGCCGCGCTGGCCGACGACCCCGTCGCCACGACGAAGACGGCGACGGCGATCACCGCCGACGCCGGGGTGGCCGCCTGGCGAGCCGACGACGGCCGCCTCACCGTCCGGATCGGCTCCCGCGCGCCGGTCACCACCTCGCTGCGGCCGCCCGCCGGCGCGCCGCTCGACGTGGGCGCGCGCAGCGGTGGGGGAGCCCAGCTGATCTACGCGTCGGGGTGCTCGACACGCAGCGATCAGTGCTCGCTGCGCACGGTCGCGCTGAGCACCGCGACGGTCGCCGGCACGCTGCGCCCGCGCACCGTCACGCACGTCCGCTACGGCGGCGGCGGCGCGCCCGCCGTCGCGATCGACGGCTCCCGGATCGCCTACGCCGTGCGCCGCGGCAGCTGCGACGTGCCCTACGTCCGGACGACGTCGCAACGCCGCGCCGCGACGCGCCGGCTCGATCGCGGCCATTGCGCCACGATCGAGCAGCTCGACCTCGGCGAGGGCCGCGTCGCCGTCCTCGCCGGCCCCGGCAACCGCCGGACCGAGGCGCGCGTCATCCGTGCCACGGGCGGTCCGTCGCGCACGCTGCAGGCCGAGTCGCAGGGCGAGGAGTCCAACTTCGTCGGCGCCGTGTCGATCGACGGCGGTGCGCTCTACACCGCCCGCGGCGGCATCCGCCAGGCCAACGTGTTCTCGCGGTTCTCGCTGAAGGACTTCAAGAGAACCGAGGCGCGCGCGTTCGTCTCCCTCGTCGGCCCGTTCGCCCGCGACGCCGGCCGCCAGTACTACGACCAGCAGCCCGCGGGCGGGTCGTTGCACTGCGACGGCACGGGCGGACTCTCGCCGTGCCTCGTCGTCGCGGGCAGCGACGCGTTCGCCTCCGGCGAGCGGCTGCTGGCGCCCGCGCTGGCGCTGACCGTCAGCCCGCAGCCGGTGTTCACCGACACGCCCGCCAGCGCGGTCGTGACCGCCGCCCGCCGGAGCGTGACGCGCACGGCGCAGGCCGGCTCGGTGCCGGTCGGCGGCCTGACGATCGAGCTGCTCTCGGCGCGGCTGACCCAGAGCGCGCCCACGGCGCCGGCGCCGACGGGCGCGACCGCCACGACGGGCGCCGACGGCGTCGCCGCCGTCGCGATCCCCGGCCCAGCGGTCCCGCGCCGGTCGCTCGGCGCCGTCTCGCGTCCGGGCAGCGGCGGGGTCGCGGTCCAGACGCCCGACACGTTCCTGCTGCAGACGTTCGTGCACCTGACCGCCACGCCCGAGCGGCTGGCCGACGGCCGCCTGCGCGTCAGCGGCACGATCAGCCCCGCGCAGCCCGGCCGCAAGGTCCGGCTGGATCGCCGCCTGGAGCGGGTCTGCAACGGCCAGCAGCCCATGAGCACCGTCGTCACGCCGTCGACCGCCGACACGCCGGCCGGGTGCGTCGACCGCTGGACGCAGGACCCGCTGGCGACGGCGGCCGTGAGCGCCGACGGCGCCTCCTACTCCGTCGCGGCCGCGACGCCGGCCGGCGTCTACCGCGTGAGCCTCGACTTCGCGGGCGGCGCCGACGTGCTCCCCGGCGAGAGCCCGGCGATCACGGCGCCCTAGGGACCCCGCGACGGGGCCGGAAGGCCGGTCCCGTCGCGCGACCCTATCGAGGCCTACATGTCGATCCGGTGACCGTTCGGTGAACGACCCTCAAGTTACAAATCGACAACGAAACCGTGACGAGCGGTTCACGAGGAGGGGGTGCATGCGGGCATACGTTGCCCGCGCTTGATCCCCTCCAACAAGGAGCACACGTTGCGCAAGATCGTTCCGGTGGCCGCTGTGGCCGCCACCGGGCTCGCGGCCGCGGCGGCCGCAGTCGCCCAGATCACCACCGGAGTCCCCGCCCCCAACGCGGCCTCCGGAACGCCGGCCAATGTGCTGGCGGCCGGCTTCACCTCGTCGATCGTCGCCAAGGGCACCGATGCGCTGGAGAACCCCGTCGGCATCTTCCAGACCTACGGGTACCTCTCCGACAACGCGGACCCGCTCCAGCGGACCCGCACCGAGCCCGACCAGAACACCTACCTCGTCGCCGACAACGTCGGCGGCCCCACGCCCGGCTACGACTACGGCCGGCACTTCCTGATCCAGGGGCACGAGAACGGCGGCAACAAGGCCTACCTCACGCGCATCAACCTGGACGTCACCGATCCCGATCACCGCGTCACGCTCCTGTCGGCGCCCGGCGGCGCGAACCCGACGAACCAGACGGGCCTCTCGAGCGTCGACGGCTCGACGTACGACCCGTTCAACGGCAAGCTGCTGTTCTCCAGCGAGAGCGGCAACACCGGCCGGATCGTCTCGACGCCCCTGAAGTGGGCGACGAACGACATCCCCGCCGTCCAGACGCTCGACGGCTCGATGGGCCGCGGCGGCTACGAGGGCGTCAACCTCGATCCGCAGGGCAACGTGTACATCGCCGAGGACACCGGTGGATCCGGCGTCACCGACAACGGCACGCCCACCGCGGTCAAGCAGCCCAACTCGTTCATCTACCGGTTCAAGCCACTGGCCGGGAGCCGCGGCGAGCTGCAGCACGGCAAGCTGCAGGCGCTGCAGGTCTCCGTCGACGGTCAGCCGATCAAGTTCCACGACCGCGCGACCGACCCGGCCGGCGCCCGTGACGACGCCCTGGGCGACGCCATCAAGACGCTGCACTCCGGCGCCTCGCTGCAGGCCAAGTGGGTCACGGTGCACGACACCGAGGTCGACGGCACCGCGAGCTTCGACGCCAACGCGGCGGCCAAGAAGGCCCTGGCCACGCCGCTGAAGCGCCCGGAGAACGGCAAGTTCGTCCCCGGCACGGACTTCGCGTCCTACGTGTTCAACGAGACGGGCGACACCGACCTCACGTCCGGGCAGTACCCGGGCGCGGCGGAGCGCGGCGCCTACGGCGCCTACCTGCGCCTCGACATGCCGACCGCCGGTGCCGACGAGGGCACGGTCAAGACGATCGTCCTCGGCGACAAGGACCACACCGCGTTCGACAACATCACGTTCCTCGACAAGGACACGTTCCTGACCACCGAGGACCGTGGCGACACGCTCCACAACCAGCTCAACGCGCTCGACTCCGTGTGGTCGTACGACCTGGGCTCGTCCTACGCCAACGCCAACGGCGAGGCCAAGCGCCTCGTCGCCCTGGGCCGTGACACCGAGTCGGCCAACGACCAGCACACCAACAACGAGCCGACCGGCGTGTTCGTCTCCGACGGCTCCGCCACGCAGGCGGGCCTCCTCGGCGCCGGCGATCCGGCCAAGCAGAGCGGCGTCCGGATCTTCATGACGCAGCAGCACGGCCAGAACGACACGTTCGAGATCACCGCACCGGACGAGGCCGCGGGCGACAAGGGCCCGACCGGCGACCCGGGCCCGCAGGGCCCCGCCGGCGACCAGGGCCAGTCCGGTGACCACGGCGCCGCGGGCGACAAGGGTGCCAACGGCGACCCGGGCCAGCCCGGTCCCGTCGGTCAGCCCGGCCCCGTCGGCGCGCAGGGTCCGATCGGCCCGCAGGGTCCGAAGGGCCTGAGCGGCACGATCACGATCCACGTCGTGTTCGACGACCTGATCGCCGGCTCCGCGTCCGTCAAGGGCAAGGTCAACGGCCCGGGCGCGCTCACGGCGTCGCTCAAGACCACCGGCAAGGGCAAGAAGGTCGCCCTGGCCTCGGGCAAGGGCTCGGTCAAGAGCACCGGCGCCGTGACGCTGAAGCTCAAGCGCTCCACCAGCAAGGCGGCCCGGAAGTACAAGGGCAAGAAGGTCACCGCGACGCTCGCCGTGACCTTCCGCCCGCAGCACGGCGGCAAGGCCTCGACCTTCACCAGGAAGGTCACCGTCAAGCCGTAGTCCGCAGCACACCGACCACGCGCCCTATCCACCGGCGCCCGGGCCCTCAGCGGCCCGGGCGCCGCGGCGTGTTCTCCGCACCGACTTCGAAGGACCCATGACGCACCGACTCCTCACCACCGCGCTCGCGGCCCTCTGCCTCCCGGCGCTGGCCGCCTGCGGCGACGCCCAGGACGGCCGTGGCGACACGGCCGCTGCCGCTGCCGCGCCGGCGACGCCGGTGAGCGCGCCGGCCCCGGTCCGCCTGGACGGCCACGAGCTCGCGCTGCAGCTCGGCAACGGCTTCCGCGCCGCGCTGGACCGCCTCGCGGTGCTGCAGCAGCCGCGCGAGGGCGCGACCGATCTCGGGCAGGATCTGCCGACCGGCCTGCTGCGCGACGTGCGCTGCTCCGCCGCGAGCGGGGGCTACCGCTGCCGCGTCCGGTGGGAGACGCTGCGCGGCACGCCGCAGCGCACCGACTACGCGGTCCGGGTGCTGAAGGGCGGCTGCTTCGCCGCCGGCGCGACGCCGCGGATGCGCCCGCAGTACGACCCCACGATCGCGACCTACACCGAGCACCCGCTGAACGCCGTCGCCAGCCTGCGGAAGGGGTGCTGACCATGCGCCGCGCCGTGCTCGCCACCGTGGTCGGCGTCGCCGTGCTCGCCGCCGGCTGCGGCGGAGGCAACGACGGCGGTCCGTCCGCCGGCCGGCCGCCGGCCGCCAAGCTCGCGTCGCGCGTCGTCCTCTCGGGCAACATCCCGCGGGTGCGGCCCGCGGACTTCCGCGCGCCCACCGCGGCCTACCGCCGCCACGTCCGCGCCACGCTGAAGGTGATGCTGCAGGACGTCGCGCGCCTGCGGTCCGCCGTCGCGGCGAACGACCTTGCGGCCGCCCGCCGCGCGTGGCTGGCCGCCGACGAGCGCTACGAGGAGATCGGCGCCGCCTACGGCGCGTTCGGGGCGCTCGACGCGGCCGTCAACCGCCGGCCCGCCGGCCTGCCCGGCGGCGAGCGCTCAAGGGACTTCACCGGCCTGCACCGCGTCGAGCTGGCGCTGTTCGAGCGGGGCTCCACGCGTGACGCCGCGCCCGCCGCGGCCCGGCTGTCGCGCGACGTCGCGCGGCTGCGGACCCACGTCGGCCGGATCCAGATCGATCCGCTGGAGTACTCGCTGCGCGCCCACGAGGTCCTGGAGGACACGCTGCACCTGCAGCTCTCCGGCCAGGCGAGCCCGTGGAGCGGCGCCGCGCTCACGGCGCTGCGCGGCAACCTGCGCGGCACCCGCGTCGTCGTGAACTCGCTGCGCAAGCTGCTCGTGCGCCGCAACCCGGCGATCGTGACGAGCGCCGACCGCGCGCTCTCCGCGCTGGACCGCGCGCTGACCGCCACCGAGCGCCACGGCGCGCTGCCACGCTGGGACACGCTGCCCCAGACCGAGCGCGAGCGGCTCGCCGGGCTGACCGCCGCGGCGGCCGAGCGCCTCGCCTACGTCCCCGAGCTTGTCGATCCCCGTCCCGCCCGGCCCGTGCAACGGGCCTTCGGCGACCCGGAGGTGCAGTAGATGCTGCGTCGTCGTCAATTCCTCACCGGAGGCGCGGCGCTCGGCGCCGGCGTCGCCCTCGATCGCCTCGCCGGCCGCCCGGGCGCGGCCGCCACGGCGAACGCCCGTGACACGTCCGTCACGGGGCCAGGCCCCGCGACGGATCGGCAACGGCGCTTCGCCTTCGACGGCCCGCGCCAGGCCGGTGTGCTCACCGAGCGCCAGCCCTACGCCATCGTCGTCGCGTTCGACGCCATCACCGCGTCGCCGGCCGAGCTGGCCGAGGGCATGCGCGAGCTGTCGGTCCGCGCCCGCGCGCTGACCACCGGCTACGACGCGCTGCTCGGCGCGCCGAGCGACGGCCCGACGCCCGACTCCGGCGTCCTCGGGTCGAAGGTCACGCCCGGCGGCCTGACCGTGACGATCGGCGTCGGCGCGTCGCTGTTCGACGGCCGCTACGGCCTGGCGGCGCGCAAGCCCGCCGGGCTGAAGCCGATGCCCGTCTTCCCCGACGACGCGCTGGTCGACGCCGAGACGCACGGCGACGTGTTGCTGCAGCTCTGCGGCGACGCCGCGGACGGCCTGCTGCACGCGCTGCGCGACCTGATGCGCGCCACGCGCGGCGTGCTAGCCGCGCGCTGGAAGGTCGAGGGCTTCCTGCCGCCCCCATCTCGAAGCCCCGGCGCCGGTCGCAACCTGCTCGGCTTCAAGGACGGCACCGCCAACCCCGACACCGGCGACGCCGGGCTGATGGACCGGCTGGTCTGGGACGAGGCCGGCGGCACCTACGCAGTGGTGCGGATCATCCGCAACCGCGTCGAGTTCTGGGACCGCGTCGCGCGCGCCGAGCAGGAGCTGATGATCGGCCGCCTGAAGGACACCGGCGCGCCGCTGGGCAAGGCCAAGGAGCTGGACGACCCCGACTACGCCGGCGATCCCAAGGGCGCCCGCATCCCGATGGACGCCCACATCCGGCTCGCGCGCCCGCGCACCGCGGCCACCGAGGACCAGCGCATCCTGCGCCGCGGCTACAACTACTCGCGCGGGATCGACGAGGCCGGCCAGCTCGACATGGGACTGGTCTTCGTCGCGTTCAACCGCGACGTCGAGCGGCAGTTCGAGGTCGTCCAGGGCCGCCTGGCGGGCGAGCCGCTGGTCGACTACGTCGTGCCGACCGGCGGCGGCTACTTCTATCTGCCGCCCGGCGCGCGCGACGCCCAGGACTGGGTGGGCTCCGGCCTGTTCACCTAGAAGGCCCCTGAAAATCAGGCGGCCGCAGCTGGCCGCAGCGACTTTTTCAGGGGTCTTCTATGCGACGGGGTATGTTGCCGGGCGGGCGCGATGACCGAGTCCTCTTCGCAGCAGATCGAGCTGCACGGCCACCCCGTCACCTACCGCCGCGTGGGTGAGGGGCCCGTCGTCGTGCTCATTCACGGCATCACCTCGAGCTCGCGCACGTGGCACTCGATCGTGCCGGCGCTGGCCGAGCGCTGCACCGTGATCGCGCCCGACCTGCTCGGCCACGGCACCTCGGCCAAGCCACGCGGCGACTACTCGCTCGGCGCGTACGCCAGCGGCATCCGCGACCTGCTCCTGGCGCTGGAGATCCCGCGCGCGACGATCGTCGGGCATTCCCTCGGCGGCGGCGTGGCGATGCAGTTCGCCTATCAGTTCCCCGACCGCATCGAGCGGCTCGTGCTCGTCGACTCCGGCGGTCTGGGCGGCGAGGTCAGCGTGGTCCTGCGCGCCGCGACGCTGCCCGGCGCCGAGTACGTCCTGCCGCTGCTGGCCTCGTCGCCGCTGCGGGGCGCCGGCGCCGCGCTCGGGTCGGTCCTGGGCCGGGTCGGACTGCGGGCCTCCGCCGACGTCAAGGGCCTCGCCGAGGGCTTCGAGTCGCTCGGGGACGGGGACGCGCGCCGGGCGTTCCTGCACACCGCGCGCTCGGTGATCGACCCGGCCGGCCAGCGGGTCGACGCGTCGGACCGCCTCTACCTCGCCGAGCACGTGCCGTCGCTGATCGTCTGGGGCGAGCGCGATCGGATGATCCCCGTCCAGCACGGCCACGACGCGCACGCCCTGATGCCCAACAGCCGGCTGGAGACCTTCGCCGGCGCCGGCCACTTCCCCCACAACGACGACCCCGAGCGGTTCGTCTCGCTGCTGCACGACTTCATCTCGACCACCGAGCCGGCGGTGTTCGACGACGACCTGATTCGCCGGCTCATGCTCCGGGACCGCTCATGACCACGCGCGACGACTATCCCCACCGGATGACGATCCCCACGCGGTGGGCCGACAACGACGTCTACGGTCACGTCAACAACGTCGAGTACTACGCGTTCTTCGACACCATCATCAACGACTACCTGATCCGCGAGGGCGGCTTGGACATCCACCGCGATGCCGCGATCGGCCTCTGCGCCGAGTCGCACTGCAGCTTCACGGCGGCGATCGAGTTCCCCGACAGCGTCGACGCGGGCCTGCGCGTCGGCCACCTCGGCCGCACGAGCGTCAAGTACGAGATCGGCCTGTTCGGCGAGGCCGCCGAGACGCCCGCCGCGACCGGATGGTTCGTGCACGTCTTCGTCGATCGCCAGAACCGGCGGCCGGTGCCGATCCCCCCGGCGATCCGCGGCGCGCTCGAGAAGCTGGCATGAGGGTCCGGGGCGCCGTCCTGCGTGAGATGGGGCTGCCCAAGCCCTACGCGGACTCCCGGCCGCTGGAGATCGTGGACCTCGAGCTGGACCCGCCCGGGGCCGGCGAGCTGCTGGTGCGCGTGGGCGCTGCCGGCCTGTGCCATTCCGACCTGTCGGTCATCGACGGCTCGCGCCCGCGCGTGATGCCGATGGTCCTCGGCCACGAGGCCGCGGGCGAGGTCGTCGGCACCGGCGGCGAGACGCCCGGGTTCGCCGAGGGCGACCACGTCGTCCTGTCGTTCGTGCCGACCTGCGGCGCGTGCGGTCCCTGCCGCGCCGGCCGCGCCGCGCTGTGCGAGCCGGGCGCCGCGGCCAACGCGGCGGGCTCGCTGCTGTCGGGCGAGCGGCGCTGGGCCGAGCCGGGGAACGGCAGCGGCGGCCGGCCGCTCCATCACCATCTCGGCGTCTCGGCCTTCGCCGACCACGTCGTGGTCTCGGCGCACTCCGCGATCAAGGTCGACGCGTCGCTGCCGTACGAGATCGCCGCGCTGTTCGGGTGTGCGGTGCTCACCGGCGTCGGCGCCGCGGTCAACAGCGCGCAGGTCGTCGACGGCGACCGCGTCGTGGTGTTCGGCCTGGGCGGCGTCGGCCTCGCGGCGCTGCTGGGGGCGAAGCTGGCCGGCGCGGCGGAGATCGTCGCCGTCGACATGGTGGAGGACAAGCTCGAGCAGGCGCGCCGCCTGGGCGCCACGCCGGTCCACGCCGGCGAGAACGTCGTGGAGGCGGTGCGCGAGGCGACCGGCGGCGGGGGCGACAAGGTCATCGAGACCGTGGGCAGCGCTCGCGTGCTGGCCCAGGCCTACGAGGCCACGCGCCGGGGCGGGACGACGGTCACCGTGGGCCTCCCGCACCCCGAGCAGCGGCTCGACATCCAGGCCGTCAGCCTGGTCGCCGAGGAGCGCACGCTCAAGGGCTCCTACCTCGGCTCGTGCGTGCCCGACCGCGACATCCCGAAGTTCGTGAAGGCCTACCAGGACGGCCGGCTGCCGGTGCAGGAGCTGCTCACCCACCGCATCACGATGGACGAGATCAACCTCGGCTTCGACCGCCTCGCCGCCGGCGCCGCGGTGCGCCAGGCAGTGATCCTGTAGGGGTGCCGTAGGCGGCCAGCGAGGCCGAGGCCCACGACGGCCAGCCGTCGCCGCCGGAGGTGGGTCCCCAGTCGCGACAGCGACACAGTCTCCTAGCGCATCGCCCGCGTGCTCTAGCTTCAGGGGCATGCGCGAGGCCAAGCTGACCGACACCGAAACCGGACGCGTCCCCGAGGGTGAGGGCTGGTTCGTCCTCAACCTCCGCGACGCGCGCTGGGAGACCACGGAGGGCGGCGGCGCGTGGGTGTCGTTCGAGGCGGAGGGCGTGCCGAACCAGATCGGCGCCGGGGCGCACCTGCTGCCGCCCGGGGAGTCGACGGGCTTCTACCACCGCGAGGAGAACCAGGAGGGGTTCCTGGTGCTGTCGGGCGAGTGCCGCGTGATCGTCGAAGGGGAGGAGCGCATGCTGCGCCAGTGGGACTTCTTCCACTGCCCGTCGAAGACGGGCCACATCATGATCGGCGGCTCCGAGCAGCCGTGCGTGCTGTTCATGTTCGGCAACCGCCGGCCCGGCGCCGCGGTCGACTACGAGGTGGAGCCGCTGGCGGCGCAGTACGGCGCCTCGGTGGCGCAGGCCACCAGCTCGGCCAAGGAGGCCTACGGCCCGGACCGCGTGTACACGCCGGTGCGCGCGCCGTGGCCCGAGGACTGAGCCGGGGCCGCGCCGCGCCGCGCCGCGCTACGCCGCGAACCGCAGCGCGTCGGCGGGGCCGTAGAGGCCCTCCAGCGCGGCGACGGCCGCGGGCGTGAACTGCTCGCCGATCAGCGCGTGGCACTCGCTGAGCGCCTCGTCGATCGAGCGCCCTGGGGAGTAGGGCCGGGCGCTGACCATCACGTCGAACGCATCGGCCGCCGCGAGCAGGGCGGCGCCCTCGGTCAGCTCCGCGCCGCGCAGGCCGCGCGGGTACCCGCAGCCGTCGGGGCGCTCGTGGTGGCTGAGGATCCAGTCGACCTGCTCGGCGTCGAGGACCTCCTCGACGATGCGCGCGCTCAGCTCGGCGTGGCCCTGGATGACCGCGTACTCCTCGCGCGTCAGGCGCGCCGGCTTGAGCAGGATCGCGTCGGGGATCCCGATCTTGCCGACGTCGTGCACGAGCGCGGCCTCGTGCAGCAGCGCGACGCGCTCGGGCGTCCAGTTCCGCTGCTCGGCCAGACGCGCTGCGAGCTTCGCGACGCGCTCGGAGTGCTCGGACGTGCTGGGATCGCGGGCGTCGATGGCCCGGGCCAGCGCGCGGATGCCGACGAGCGCCTGGGAGCGCTGCAGCTGCTGCAGTCGCTCGACGGCCGAGAGCTCGTGGATCGTCAGCGGGTCGTAGGTCGAGACGCGGTTGCGCCCGTGCTCCTTGCTCCAGTAGAGCGCGCCGTCGGCGAAGCGGGTCAGCGCCTCGGCCTCGTCGGAGTGGCCGGCGTCGCAGACGCCGACCGAGATCGTCACGCGCGCGCCGCCGGCGAACGGGGAGCGCTCGATGGCGCGGCGGGCGCGCTCCAGCGCGGCGACGGCCTCCTCGCCGCCCACCTCGGGCAGCAGGACGGCGAACTCGTCGCCGCCGATGCGGGCCAGGACGTCCTCGCCGCGGAAGTGCTCGCGCAGGTGGGTGGCGAGCGTGCGCAGTACCTCGTCGCCGACGCCGTGCCCGCCCGCGTCGTTGATGGCTTTGAAGTGGTCGATGTCCACCAGCGCGAGCGACATCGGCCGCTCGTGGCGCTGGGCGCGGCCGAGCTCGGTGCGCAGGCGCTCCTGGAAGGCGCGGTGGTTGGCCAGCCCGGTGAGCGGGTCGGTCGTCGCGTCGGCGCTCAGGCGCGCGACCTCCTCGGTGTTGGCGACCGCCATGCCGACCAGCTCGGCGAACTCGACGAGGTGCTCGACGGCGTCGACGGGCAGCGAGTGGGCCTCGACGGCGGTGACGGCCAGCGCGCCCCAGAGGCGCCCGCGGACGTGGATCGGCGCGCCGGCCCAGGCCTGGAAGCCGAGGTCGAGGAGGAGCTGGGACTGGTGGACCTCGCCGGCGATGTCGTCGATGCGCTGGGCACGGCCGTCGCGGCGGATGCTGGCCATGGGGCTGGCGGCGACGACCGGGAAGCGCGTGCCCGGCATGACCGGCGCGCGGTCCCCCTCCCAGGTGCCGACCACCGTGAGGTGGTCGTCGGCGTCGAAGCGCAGGATCCCGCCGCCCTGGGCGCCGAGCAGCCGCGCGGCCTGCTCGGCGGCGAGGCTGCAGACGACGTCGGGCGTGCGCCCGGCGGCCACCGCGGTGGCGATGCTGCGCAGCGCGTGGTGCTCCTCGGAGAGCCGGTCGGCGGCGTGGTGCATCGCGGTGAGCAGGTGGCGGCCCGTCTGGAGCACGGCGCCGACGACGGCGAACGTCGGCAGGGCCATGGCGAGCTCGCCCGCGGCGCTGGCGGCGCCGCGGTCCCCGAGCACCGGGAACGCCCAGACCAGCCCGCAGGCCACGGTGATCCCGGCGGCCTGCCACGGGCTGAGGAAGCACGCCGCGTAGGCCAAGGCGAAGAAGACGTACAGGCGGGCGGGGGAGTCGGCGCCGCCGGTCAGGTCGGTGACCGCCGCGATGACGATCACGGCCGCAACGCTGGCGGCGGGCAGCAGCCAGGCGGGGGCCTGGCGCCAGTCGACGACGAACAGGGCGCAGGCCGACCAGACCAGCGCGCCCACCGTCCACACCAGTGGCCAGGGGTAGAAGGGCGTGTCGACCTGGGGAAAGAGCGGCAGCGCGGCGGTCGCCAGCGCGGCGATGAACCAGAGCGCGCCGCCGACCCGACCCGCGATCGAGCGCTCGGCGCCGGGCGTCGAGCGCAGATGCGCGGCGAGGCGGTCGACCTGATGGCCCATGTCTCTCGTGTGATCGGGTGCACACAGCCCGAACTTGACGACCTCGGCGCCAACGCCGGAGGAGACGGTCGCGTCTACCGCAACAACTGCTGCAGCCGCCGGGCGTTGCGCGGCGCGCAGGCCTCCCAGTCGTTGTCGAAGTACCCGAAGACGTCGGCCTCCCGGCGCCACGCCGCGAGCCAGCGCCGCTGCGGGCAGTCCGGGGGATGGAAGACGCCCTTCCACGAGCGGTAGATCCAGCCCGAGCAGCCGATGCGCACGTTTGCCATCAGGTGCGGGGTCTACCCTCCCGCGCCGATGCCGGTCCTCCTCGACCTTCCAGGCCCGTCGCGGCGCATCCGCGTCGAGCCGCTGCGGCTGCCCGCGCCCGCCCGCGACCCAGCGCCCGCCCGCGAGCAGGACGACACGCCCGAGCCCGCGGAGCGCGAGCGCGACCCGCAGCGCGAGCCGGCGCCGGCGTGAGCGCCGCTCCGGACTTCCTCGAGGCCGTCGTCGGCTACCGCGCCTGGCATGTGGAGCCCGACGGCCGCCTGCGTCCGTGGACGTTCACGGCGCTGGCGTGGGCGCGGGGCGCCAACGAGGCGGTATGCGCGCGTGACGTGCGCCACCAGCCGCCGGTCGCCGACTGCATGTGCGGGCTCTACGCGCTGACCGATCCCGCCGACCGGCGGCTGGACTTCCGCGCCGACCAGGCCGTCGGGGCGGTCGCCGCCTGGGGCGACATGGAGGTGCACCGCACCGGCTTTCGCGCGCAGCACGCCTGCGTCACGGCGCTGGCGCTGCCCGACCGCGCCGACCACGACCAGCGCGTCGCGCTCGAACGGGCCGCCGAGCGCTACGGCGTGCCGCTCGTGGCGCCCGAGCAGCTGAGCGCCGAGGCGCTGCGCCACGGCGCGCCGCTGCCCGACGACCTCTGGGGTCCCGCCCCGGTGTGGCCCGCGGCGCGCCCGCCGGGCGCCGACCGCCGCGCCGCGGCCGCCGCGCCGGCGGTGGATCCCGCCGCCTTCGGCACGGGCGCCCGCGGCATCGCGCTGGACGCGCATCTGTGGGTCGAGACGGCGCTGGGCGCCGTCGTCGTCGGGCTGACCGAGGCGCTGGCCCGCGACCTGGGCCAGGGGCTCCGGCTGACGCTCCCCGAGCCGGGCGCGGCGCTGGAGGCCGGGGACCGTGCCGCGACCGTCGCCGCCGGTGGCGCGACGTTCGGCGTCTGGGCGCCGGTCGGCGGCTCGGTGCTGGCGGTCAACCCGAAGCTCATCGAGGATCCCGGCCTGCTGGCGCGCGACCCGGAGGGCGCGGGATGGCTGCTGCGACTCGCTCCGCGCGACTGGGAGCGCGACGCGAGCGCGGTGACCTGGGGCGCGGCGGCCTCGCGCCACTACGCCGCCGTGGTCGCCCGGGACGCCGCGCGCGGCGACGCGTTCGCCGACGTCCGGCTCGAGCGCCTGCACGCGCTGCCGCCGGTGCACAGCGCCGCCGACGTGCTGGCCGTCCTGCGCGCCGAGCGCGACGCGACCCGCTTCGCCGACGCCGGCGCCGTCCACGTCGAGCTCGGCGGGCGGGTGCGCGACGCGCTCGCCGCCGATCCGGAGATGCGCGCGCACGTGGGCCGCCTGGATCAGGTCGTCCGCTTCGCGCTGCACGCGCCCGAGGCCGAGCTCGTGCTCGACCTGCGCGGCGGCGAGGCGCGGGTCGTCGACGGCGTGCCCGCGGGCGCGACCGTCGACCTCGAGCTCTCGTGCACCGGCGACGACGCCTACCGCTGGTTCATCGGCGAGCTGGACCCCAGCGCCGCGCTGCGCTGCGGCGACCTCGCGTCCTCGGCGGGCACCGGCCCGACGCTGCGGGCGCTGGCGCTCCTGAAGTACGTGCGCGTCGAGGCGTGGGACGCCGCGCCCACGTGGGCGCGCTGACCGGCGGTTCGCGCCAACCGCCGCGCCACGACGTAAGCTGGTCCGGCATCGGCTGATCGAGGGGCGGAGCGTCAGTGAGCAAGACCGGACCACGGAAGCAGTCCACGGCGCAGCCCGGACTCGACAGCGCCCTCGTCAAGGCGCTGTCGCACCCGCTGCGGATGCGGATCCTCACGCGCCTCAACGAGACCGTGGCGAGCCCGAACGAGATGGCCAAGGAGCTCGACGAGTCCTTGCCATTGGTCAGCTATCACGTGCGGATCCTCCGCGAGCTGCGCTGCATCGAGCTCGTGCGCACCACGCCGCGACGCGGGGCGATCGAGCACCACTACCGCGCGCTGGCCCGGCCGTACCTCGGCGACGCGGACTGGGCGCAGCTGCCGGTGAGCGCCCGCGAGAGCGTGTCGGCGACGATCCTCGAGAAGGCGTTCACCGACGTGCGCGCGGCCGTCGCGGCCGAGACGTTCGACCAGCGCACCGACCGCCACCTGTCGCACACGCCGCTCGTGCTCGACGAGCAGGGGTGGAAGGAGCTCAACGCGCGGCTGGCCGGCGTGCTCGACTGGGCGCTGGAGGAGCAGGCGGCGAGCGCGGGGCGGCTGGAGGACGGCGAGGCGGGCGGGGCCGAGGTCAGGGCTCGGCTGATGCTGGCGAGCTACTCGGCGCCGCCTCCGGGTGGGGGAGAGGACGGCGGCCGCGGGGGTCCCGCCGCGCCTGCGGCGGCGGCCACCAGGCGCAGGCGCGCCAAGCGTTGAGGGCAGGCGCGGGACGGCCCGCGCCCGCGCCTGGTAGGGCACGCCGGCGCAGAGGTGGGAGGCCGCCGTACCACCTTGGGCGAGCCGGCGTCCGACCCGCCGTCGGGGTGCTGTGAGCGCTCTAGAGTGGGGGCCGGTCATCCTCGATGTCGCTGACGCTGTCTGTGAACCTCCGTTCGGTCCGGTGGGTGCGCGCGCTCGCGATCGCCCCCGCGCTGGTGGCGGCCGTGGCGGCCGTCGCGCCCTGCACCGCGGGCGCCGTGGTGCGGCCGCCGGGCACGGCGCGCGCCGCGAGCGCGAGCGCCGCCGCTGCGGCGCAGCGCGAGCTGGTCGTGAGCCTGCGCGACGGCGGGCGCCGGTACGTGCAGGTCGCACCGCAGCGGTCGGTGCGGGCGACGCTCGCACGGCTGCGGGCGCGCAGCGACGTGCGCTGGGTCCGCCCGCGCGTGGTGGCGCACGCCGCGGCGGTCGAGCCGTTCGTGCCCAACGATCCCGGCGTGGCCGGGGTGGCGGCCGGGTGGCAGCGGATGCAGTGGAACTTCCTGCCGGGCGTGGGGGTCGACGCGCCGCGCGCGTGGGCGAATCTCCGCGCGGTCGGCCGGCCGGGCGCGGCGGGCGTCACGATCGCGGCGCTCGACACGGGCGCGGCCTACGCCAACCGCGCGGGGTTGCAGCGCTCGCCCGACTTCCGCCCGGCGCAGTTCGTCAAGGGCTATGACTTCTGCGCGCACGACGGCCAGACCCTCGCCTGCTCGGGGCGCGACGAGTTCCCGGAGGATCGCAACGGGCACGGCACGCACGTGGCCGGCACGCTGGCCGAGGCCACCGACAACGGGGTCGGCCTGACCGGCCTGGCCTACGGCGCGCGCATCATGCCGGTCAAGGTCCTCAACTCCGACGGGGCCGGCGACGAGGCGAGCATCGCGGCGGGCATCCGCTTCGCGGCCAGGCGTGGCGCCGACATCATCAACATGAGCCTGGAGTTCGACTCCAACGTCCGGGGCGACGAGATCCCCGACATCCTCGACGCCCTCGCCTACGCGCGCCGCAGGGGCGTGCTGGTCGTCGGCGCCTCGGGCAACGAGGGGCTGCGGGCGGTCGCGTATCCGGCGCGCTCGGGCGACGTCCTGTCGGTCGGGGCGACCACCGAGCACGGCTGCGTGTCGGACTACTCCAACCAGGGCGCGCGGCTCGACCTCGTGGCGCCGGGCGGCGGCAAGGATGCGCTGGAGGCCGCACCGGGCGGCCTCTGCCAGCCGCAGCCGGGCACCGGGCGCGACATCTTCCAGGAGACCTACCGGAGCCGCAACAACCGCGCCTTCGGGTTCCCGCAGGACTACGAGGGCACCTCGATGGCGGCGCCCGCCGTGAGCGCGACCGCCGCCCTCGTCCTGGCCTCCGGGATCCTGGGCCCGAACCCGTCCCCCGAGGCGCTCGCGGCGCGCCTCAAGGCGACGGCCCGCGACCTCGGAGCGCCCGGCGTCGACCGGCAGTACGGGGCAGGCCTCATCGACGCCGGCGCGGCGACCGATCCGGCGATCCCGGCGACGGCGACGCCGTAGAGCGGCGAAAGGCGAAAGGCCCGCGGGTGCGGGCCTTTCTGCATGCGGATGAGAGGACTCGAACCTCCACGGGATTGCTCCCACGGCGACCTGAACGCCGCGCGTCTACCAATTCCGCCACATCCGCCGGCGAGCAGCGAGCATAGCGTCCGGCCCCGGCTCCGCGTCCGCTCGTGGGCCGGCCGGAGCGCTCGCGGATCGTTTGTTATTCTCTTCAACCCCTGCCGCCATCGTCCAGGGGACTAGGACGCCGCCCTCTCACGGCGGAAACCGGGGTTCGAATCCCCGTGGCGGTACTTTCGAAAGCCTCGCCCGATGAGCGGGGCTTTCGTCGTTCTCGGGGTCCTTGCCACCGAGCTGCTGGGGTCCGAGTGCGAACGGTCGGCGGCCCGGCCTCCACCACTGGGTAGGACGCCGGTCGCCGATGGAGCGCACCATGTCGCCACGTGCTTCGCGGGTCGCTCAACCGCGGGGCACGTTGCATGCCGGGAGGCCGCGATGCAGCGCTCGTGCGCGCGTCAGGCCTGCGGCGAGCTGCAGCACTCGTCGGCGCACGCGG
>NZ_DATHDY010000041.1:0-70568 GCF_035318805.1 Baekduia sp. | reverse complement strand
CAACGGCCTGGCGGGCATGGGCTTCGCCGTGCCGTGCGCGGTCGCCGCCAAGCTCGTGCACCCGGACCGGCGCGTCGTGACGGTCAACGGCGACGGCGGCATCCTGATGAACTTCCAGGAGCTCGAGACCGCGATGCGGCTCAAGACGCCGTTCGTGAACATCGTCTGGGAGAACCGGCAGTTCGGGTCGATCGTCTGGAAGCAGGACAAGAAGTTCGGCGAGCACTTCGGCGTCGACTTCACCAACCCGGACTTCGTCAAGCTCGCCGACGCGTTCGGGATGCCGGCGTGGCGGTGCGAGCGCCCCGACGACTTCGGTCGGCACCTGCAGCACGCGCTGACGCTGGAGCTGCCGTCGCTGATCGTGCTGCCCATCGACTACTCGCTCGACGTCGCACTGGCGGAGGAGCTCGGTGACGCGACGGTCCTCAACACCTGAGCCCGAGGCGGCGGCCGGGCGTCGCTGGGGCGGGACGACGCTGGAGTCGCGCCAGGCGGCGCGCCGCGCGCAGCTCGTGGAGGCCGGCGTCGAGCTGCTCGGGACCGAGGGCGCGGCGGGCGTCACCGTGCGCGCGGTCTGCCGCGCGTCGAAGCTGTCGGAGCGCTACTTCTACGAGTCGTTCGACGGGCGCGACGCGCTCCTGCGCGCCGTCCACGCCCAGGTCGCCGGCGAGGCGCGCGCGGCGATCTCGGCGGCTGTGGCGGCCCACGCCGATGCGGAGGCCGACGAGGCGCTGGCCCACGCGGCCGTCGCCGCGTTCACGGCGTTCCTCGAGGAGGACCCGCGGCGCGGGCGCGTCCTCCTGAGCGAGTCGTTCTCCGACACGGTCCTGGCCCGCCACGACATCGAGCTCGTGCCGACGTTCGCGGCGCTGCTCGTCGCGCAGATCACCGCGCTGCCCGACGCGCCGGACGCGACCGATGCGGAGTTGACCGCCGTCGCGCTGCTCGGCGCGCTGCGCAACCTCTACCTCGCCTGGCTGCTCGGCGAGCCGCCGATCTCGACGGCGCGGCTGAACGCCCACGCCGCCGCGCTGGTCATCGCCGCCGCTCGCGTCAGCTCGCGCGACGCGGTTGATTGACAACGAGCGTTGTCCTCTCCAGACTGGCAACGCATGTTGCCAGTTGGGCCACGACCGCTCGGCCCGGACTCCCTCACGTGGCGGTACTTCGGCGACGCACGGGGCATGCTGCTCATCGTCCGCGCCGGCGTCCTGCAGGCCATGCATCCGGCGATCGACGCGGCGCTGCAGCAGCACTCCGACTTCTTCGACAACCCGTGGAACCGGCTGCTGCGCTCGGCGCCGCCGATCCTCGGCGTCGTCTACGACGGGCCGCGGGCGGGCGAGACCGGCGCGTGGGTGCGCGACCAGCACCGGACGATCAAGGGCACCGACGGGCAGGGCCGCGGCTACCACGCGCTCAGCCCCGACGCCTTCTACTGGGCCCATGCGACGTTCTTCGAGTCGATGATCGCCGGCCAGGCGCTGTTCGGCACCCCGCTGAGCGAGGCAGCGTGCGAGCTGCTCTACGAGGAGTCCGTGGACTGGTACGCGCTATACGGCCTGACGATGCGCCCGGTCCCGCCCGACTACGCCGCGTTCCGCGAGTATTGGGAGCACATGGTCGAGGAGGTGCTCGAGCCGACGGCGGTGGCGGTGGGCTCCTTCGCCACCGCCGCCGATCTCCCGGCGCCGTATCCATGGGTCCCCGGGCCGGCCTGGGCGGCCCTGCGCCCGCTGATCAACCGCGGGCCGTCGTGGATCGCCCGCGGCACGCTGCCCGAACGGGCCCGGATGACGCTCGGGCTCACGTGGTCGGGCGCCGACGAGCGCGCGCTGCGCCTGCTGCTGGCCGGCGTGCGCACGAGCTGGCCGCTCGTCCCGCCGCCGCTGCGCTACATGCCGCGGGCGCGCGCGGCGTTCCGTCGCGAGGCGTCGGCCCTGCGCAACGCGGCGTAGCCGGACGACCCGGTTTCGCCACCGAGGCGCGCCGGGCACGCCGTATGCTCGAAGCCAGAGCAGGCTTTCGAGTACGGCAACCCAGGAGGACCGACACATGGCAGCGACGGCGGACGAGACCCGGGTGGTCGAAGGGGTCAAGACCCAGCTCTTCATCGGCGGGCAGTGGCGCGACGCCTCCGGGGGCGCGACGCTGCCCGTCGAGGACCCGGCCACGGGCGAGATCATCGCCGAGGTCGCCGACGCGACCAACGAGGACGCCGGCGCGGCGCTGGCCGCCGCGACCGAGGCGTTCGCGACGTGGCGCAACGTCGCGCCGCGCGATCGCGCCGACATCCTGCGGCGCGCCTACGACCTGATCCACGCGCGGACCGACGAGCTCGCGCTGCTGATGACGCTCGAGATGGGCAAGCCGGTCAGCGAGTCCAAGGCCGAGATCACCTACGCCAACAACTTCTTCCGCTGGTACTCGGAGGAGGCGGTCCGCATCAACGGCCGCTTCACGGTCAACGAGACCGGCAAGGGCCGGGTGCTGACGCTCAAGCAGCCGGTCGGGCCGTGCGTGTTCATCACGCCGTGGAACTTCCCGCTGGCCATGGGCACCCGCAAGATCGGCCCCGCGCTGGCCGCGGGCTGCACGTGCGTGGTCAAGCCGGCCAAGCAGACGCCGCTGTCGATGCTGGCGCTGGCGCAGATCCTCGAGGAGGCGGGCCTGCCGGGTGGCGTGGTCAACGTCATCACCGCCTCGTCGTCGGGCAAGATCATGCAGCCGCTGATCGAGGACCCGCGCGTGCGCAAGATGTCGTTCACGGGCTCGACGCCGGTCGGCAAGGAGCTCATCCGGCAGTCCGCCGAGCAGGTGCTGAAGGTCTCGATGGAGCTCGGCGGCAACGCGCCGTTCCTCGTGTTCGAGGACGCGGACCTCGACCAGGCCGTCGACGGCGCGTTGCTGGCCAAGATGCGCAACGGCGGCGAGGCGTGCACGAGCGCCAACCGCTTCCACGTCCACGAGTCGATCGCGCAGGAGTTCGCCGGGAAGCTCGCGGCGAAGATCGGCGCGCTGAAGGTCGGGCGCGGCACCGAGGACGGCAACGCGGTGGGGCCGCTGATCGACGACACCCAGCGCCAGAAGGTCTCCGGCCTCGTCGACGACGCCGTCGGCAAGGGCGCCAAGGTGCTGACCGGCGGCAAGGTGCTCGACGGCGCCGGCTACTTCTACGCGCCGACCGTGCTGTCGGAGGTGCCCGACGACGCCGAGCTGCTCAAGGAGGAGATCTTCGGCCCGGTCGCGCCGATCACCACGTTCTCCTCCGACGAGGAGGCGATCGCCAAGGCCAACGACACCGAGTACGGCCTCGTGTCCTACGTCTTCACGACCGACGTCAACCGGGCGTTCAAGGTCATCGAAGCTTTGGAGACCGGCATGATCGGGTTCAACCAGGGCATGGTCTCCAACGCGGGCGCGCCGTTCGGCGGCGTCAAGCAGTCGGGCTTCGGCCGCGAGGGCGGGCCGGAGGGGATCGAGGAGTACCTCGAGACCAAGTACGTGGCGATGAACGCCGGGACGGAGCCCACGCCGCTCTGATCCGGGGTCCGCTGCAGGACAGCGGGCGTCGGCGACGAACTCGGCTTCGCCGATGCCTCGCTTCGTGGACCTCAGCGCACCGATCCAGCCGTCGCCCCGCGAGCTGCCCGATCAGCTGCGCACCGACATCGAGTACGCCGATCACGCCGCGGGCGCCGCGGCGATCGAGGCGCTGCTCGGCGTCGGCCCGGAGCTGCTGCGCGACGGCGAGGGCTGGGCGGTCGAGACCTTCACGCGCTTCGGCACGCACAACTCGACGCACGTCGACGCGCCCTACCACTACAACTCGACGATCGCGGGCCGTCCCGCGCGCCGCATCGACGAGCTGCCGCTGGACTGGTTCTTCGGCCCGGGCGTCGTGCTCGACATGTCGCACAAGGCCGACGGCGACGCGATGACCGCCGCGGAGGCCGAGGCCGCACTGGGCGACGCGCGCCACACGCTGGCGCCGGGCGACATCGTGCTCGTCCGGACGGGCCGCGACGCCTTCTACGCCGAGCCCGACTACATGGTCCGCGGGCCGGGCGTCACCGCCGCGGCCACGCGCTGGCTGCACGAGCGCGGCGTCCGCGTCATGGGTATCGACGCCTGGGGCTGGGACGCGCCGCTGCACCTCCAGGCCGCCGAGGCCAAGGAGCGCGGCGAGGCCGGGATCTTCTGGGCGGCGCACCAGGCCGACCTCGAGTACTGCCAGATCGAGCGGCTCTGCGCGCTGGATCAGCTGCCGCCCAGCGGCTTCCAGGTGTCGGTGTTCCCGCTGCGGATCGTGGGCGGCTCGGCCGCGCCGGCGCGCGCGGTCGCCATCGTCGAGGACTGAGCATGAGCCGCACGGGCACCAGGCTCCTTGTGGCCGGCGCCCTCGGCCTGGCGATGCTGATCGCCGGCGCCGCGGTGGTCGCGGCCGTGTCGTCACGCCCGCGTGGCGAGTCGCTGGTGCCGGCCGCGGCGTACGGCGGGCCCGCGGGCCGGCTGGCGGTCGCCGGGCCGTGGATCCGGGCGCTCGATCCCGGCGACGCCGGCGGCCTGAAGGGCTGGGGCGCGGGTGGCTTCGACGGCGAGCTCGTGACGGTACCCGACGTCGCCAACGCCGCGAAGGTCACCGGCGCGGCGGGGGAGGCCGCCTACCGCGGCGGGATCGCGTGGTACCGCACGACGCTCACCGCGCCGAGCAACGGCTCCTTCGCGCTGCGCTTCGAGTCGGTCCACCACGAGGCGGAGGTGTGGCTGGACGGCCGGCTGCTCGGGACGCACACCGGCGCCTACCTGCCGTTCGAGTTCACGCTGCGCCTGCGCGCGGGCGTGCCGCACCGGCTGGTCGTGCGGGCCGACTACCGCTTCCCGACGCGCCAGAAGCGCGACGGCTGGCACCGCACGTGGTTCAACTACGGCGGGATCAACCGCGAGGTGACGCTCCGGCCGCTGCCGCCCAGCGAGCTCGAGGCGCCGACCCTGCGGACGCGCCTGTCGCGCGGGGCGGCGATCGTCGACGCGTCGGTGGTCGTCCGCAACCGCTCCCGGCGGCCGCGCGACCTCCAGGTGCGCGGCGCGCTGCGCCGCGCGCGCGGCGGGGTCGGCCTCGTCTTCCCCGAGGTCCATCTGGGCGGCGGGGAGCTGCGGCGTGTGAGCACGCGGGTCGTGGTGCAGCGCCCGGCGCTCTGGGCGCCCGGGTCGCCGTCGCTGTACACCATGCACTTGAGCGCCGGACGCGGCGAGGGCGCGTGGGACGAGCGCGTCGGGTTGCGCGAGGTGCGCCGCGTCGGCGGCACGCTGCTGCTCAACGGCAAGCGGCTGCGGTTGCACGGCGCGTCGCTGCACGAGGACGCCGAGGGCCGCGGCGACGCGCTGACCGGTGCCGACATGGACGGCCTCGTGCGCGACCTGCGGGCGATCGGCGCCAACGCGACGCGCGCCCAGCACGCGCTGTCGCCACCGCTGCTGGAGCGGCTGGACCGCGCGGGGATCCTCGTGTGGCAGGGCGTCGGCCCCGTGGACGCGCCCGGCGCCTGGACGTCGAACACCGCGGGGCTCGGCTACGCGGCGCGCGAGCGCGTGCGGGAGACAGTGCGCCAGGAGCAACTGCATCCCTCGGTCATCGCCTGGAACCTCGTCAACGAGATCGCGGGCAACGGCCACGACCTGACCGAGATCGCCTACGTCCGCGACATGGCGCGCGAGCTGCACGAGCGCGACCCCGGCCGCCTGGTCGCCGTCGACCTCTGGGGCGCGCACCCGCCCGCCGTGCCGGGCGCGATCTACCGCGACGTCGACGCGGTCGCGCTGACCAACTACATCGGCTGGTACGAGGGCGCCACCGAGACCAAGGCGCACATCGCCTCGCGCCTGCACGACACTGCGGCCGGCTTCGCCAAGCTCTTCGCGGGCAAGGTGCTGATCGTCTCGGAGTTCGGCGCCGAGGCCAACGCCGGCAACGCCACCGCGGCGCCGGGCGGCTACGGCTTCCAGTCCTGGCTGCTGCGCCGCCACATCGAGACCTACCGCGCGCTACCCCAGCTCTCGGGGATGTTGGTGTGGAACCTGCGCGACTTCGCGGTCGCTCCGTCGTTCGCGGGCGGCTCCATCAAGTCCATCGTCCCCGGCATCCACATCGAACGAGGCCTCAACACCAAGGGCATCTTCGACTACGCCGGCCGGCCGAAGCCGGCGGCGGCCACCGTCCGCCGCGCCTACGCCGGCCTGAACTGAGCGTCCGCTCGCGGACGGGCCGCGCGCCGCGCGGGGGCGAGTTCGAGGTCCGGGTCGCCTCGTGATGGATATGTCATCACGAGGCGACCCGGACCTCCAGATCGGCGAGCTCGCCGCACGGCAGCATGGCCCGGTTGCCCACCGCCAGCTGCGTGCGCTTGGCCTGACACAGCAGCACATCGCCTATCGGCTCGAAGTCGGCCGACTGATTCGGTTCTACCCCGCGGTCTATCTCGTCGGGCATACCGTGCTCCCGCGTGAAGGTCGGTGGGTGGCGGCGGTCTTGGCGGGCGGACGCAACGCGGTGTTGAGCCACGGCGACGCGGCCGCGGCTTGGGGCATCGCCCCGCCACGGGGTCGTCTGATCCACGTGACCACGCCCGCGCGCTCGGGTCGCGTTCCCGACCGTAAGCGCATCCGCCTCCACCGCGTCGGCACCCTCCGCGCCTGGGAGACGACGATCCATGACGGCATACCAACCAGCACGGTCGCGCGCACGCTGCTGGACCTTGCGCCTGCGTTGCGACCTCGGGCGCTCGAGGACGTCATCGCGCAGGCGGATCGCCTGGGGCTCTTCGATCTCGTCGCTGCGCGCCGGTGCGTCGACGAGCATCCTCGGCAGCACGGCGCGCCGGCGCTGCGGCGGGTGCTCGACGACCTCGAAGGCGTGGGCGCGGCGGACCTGCGGAGCACGCTCGAGGTCCGGTTCCTCCAGCTCTGCGACGACCATGGCCTCCCCGCGCCGCACGCGAACGCGTCGGTCGCCGGGTTCATGGTGGACTTCCACTGGCGCGGCACGAAGCTCGTCGTGGAGACCGACGGCTTCACCTATCACTCGACGCCCACCGCGTTCGAGGCCGACCGAGCGCGCGATCAAGCCCTGACGCTCGCCGGCTACACGGTCGTCCGCTTCACCTACAACCAGATCACACGGGAGCCGGAGGGATGCGCGCATCGCCTCCGGCGACTCCTCGCGTGATGCGGGTCGCTTCGTGCTGGACTATCCATCACGAAGCGACCCGGACCGCCCGATCAGGCCTGGTTGCCCGCCGCGATCCGCCGCAGGTCGATCGTGTCGTCGTAGAGCTTGGCGTCGACGCCCTCTTCGAGGGCGACGTCGCGCAACGGCCGCCCCGACTCCGACGCCTTCTTGACGATCGCTGCCGCCGCGTCGTAGCCGATGGCCCCGTTCAACGCCGTCGCCACGGCGAGCGTGCCGCCGGCCGAGGCCTTCGTGCCGGCCCGGTTGACCTCGATGCCGTCGATGCACTTCTCGGCGAACGCGACCGACGTGGTCGCCAGCAGGTGGATCGACTGCAGCAGGTTGCGGGCGATCAGCGGGATGCGGACGTTGAGCTCGAACTGGCCCTGCATGCCGCCGATGGTGATGGCGGTGTCGTTGCCGATGACCTGCGCGGACACCTGCAGCACGACCTCGGGCAGGACCGGGTTGACCTTGCCCGGCATGATCGAGGAGCCCTTCTGCAGCTCGGGCAGGAAGATCTCGCCGATGCCGGCGCGCGGGCCGGAGCCCATCAGCGCGATGTCCTGCGCGATCTTCGTCAGCGACACGGCCACGACCTTCAGCGCGCCCGACAGCTCGACCAGCGCGTCGCGGTTGGCCTGCGCCTCGAACGGATCGGCCGGCGGCGCGATGAGCTTCAACTTGGAGTCCTTCGCCAGGCGCTTGCGCACCTCGGCGGCGAACTTGCGGTGCGTGTTGAGGCCCGTGCCGGTGGCGGTGCCGCCGAGCGGGATCTGGCCGACGTGCACGAGCGCGGACTGGATGCGCTCCTGGCCGAGGCGGATCTGCGCGGCGTAGCCGCCGAACTCCTGGCCGAGGGTGACCGGCACGGCGTCCATGAGGTGCGTGCGGCCGGACTTGACGACGTCCTTGAACTTCTTGGCCTTGCGGTCGAGCGAGCGCTCGAGCTGCTTGAGCGCCGGGAGGAGCTCGTTGGTGGTCTGGTCCAGCGCGGCGAGATGCACGGCCGAGGGGAACACGTCGTTGGACGACTGGCCGAAGTTCACATGGTCATTGGGATGCGCCTTGCCGCCGGTCAGGGCGGAGAGCACCTCGTTGGTGTTCATGTTGGTCGACGTGCCCGAGCCGGTCTGGAAGACGTCGATCGGGAACTGGTCGTCGTGCTCGCCGGCGGCGACGGCCTCGGCCGCTGTGGCGATCTCCTGCGCGAGCGCGGGATCGAGGTTGCCGAGGTCGGCGTTGACCAGGGCGGCGGCGCCCTTGATGCGGCCGAGCCACCGGATCACCGAGACGGGGACCGTCTCGCCGGAGATCGGGAAGTTGTCGACGGCCTTCTTGGTCTCGCCGCCGTACAGCGTCTTCTTCGAGGGGGGCATGACCCCGGAGCCTACGACGCAGCCCCGAGACGCGGGCTCCCGAACGCGCCGCCGAGCATCAGCCGAAGAACGCCACGAGCTCGCGAGCGACCCCTACAGGATCGTCGTAGGCCATCAGGTAGCCCGTCCCCGGGAGCACGCGGAGCATCGCGTCGGGAAGCAGGTCGAGCGCCTCCTCGGCGCCGCGAAGCGGATGGTGGCGGTCCTCGTCGGCCCACAGCAGCAGCACGGGGAGGTCGAGCTCGGGCAGCAGGTCGAGCACCTGGCGCCGCGGCCCGCGCGGCAGGTTGCGCGCCAGCCGCGCCCACGAGCGCGCGAGGTTGGCGTTGCCGCCGACGTCGGCCATCGCGTGGCGCACGAGGTCCTGGGCCTCGGGCACCTGGCGCGCGGTCAGCGCGACGCCGCGCTCCGGCCGGAACGCGAGCTTCACCGCATGGCCGGCCACACGGTCCAGCCCCGGCAGCCCCGCCGCGCGCGCGGCCGCCAGCCACGCCCCGTGGGCCTTGGGCCGCTCCGGCGGCCGGTGCAGCCGGCACGGCATCAGCGCCATCCGCGCCGGCGACAGGAGGCCCAGCTCCATCGCGCGGACCAGCAGGTCGCCGCCCAGCCCGTGGCCGCCGACCAGCGGCCGTCGGCCGCCGACGTCGATGCAGAACGCCGCGAGCACGCCGGCCATCCAGTCGAACGTGTACGGGTGGCGCGGCCGGTCCTCGGAGTCTCCGTGCGCCGGCAGGTCGGGCAGTACGAGCCGGAACCGGTGCGACAGGCCCTCGACGGCCGGCTCGAACTCGCGATGGCTGAAGCCCGCCGAGTGCACCAGCACGAGCGGCGGCCCCGTCCCCGTCTCGCGGTAGGCGATGCGGGCGCCGTCGCCGGCGTGCCACAGGCGCAGCCTCACCCGCGATCGGCTCCGGCGGCCTGGCCGGCGGCCAGCGCCCGCGCCACGGCGGGCGAGATGTCGCGTAACCCCGTGCCGGTGACCGAGACGCGGCGCGCCAGCTCGGCGGAGATTCCGTTGGACCGCCCCGCGCCCGCGTCGACCGCCGCGCTCAGATACCCCAGCTCGCGCGCGGCCGCGACGTCGCCGCCGTCGCGGACGCGGCCGGCCAGCGTCTCGGCGGTCCGGTGGACGACGGCACCGAGCTCCTGCAGCTGGCCGTCGGTGCGCACGCGGCGCAGGCAGTCGGAGATCGGGACGCCGCCGGGCAGGCGGACGTCGCCGGGCGCGGCCCGCAGGGCTCGCTCGTAGCCGGCCTGGTCGGTGGTGGTGCAGGTCGTCGGCATCGGCGGGTCGTCGTTCGTGCACGCCCCCGTGGCGAGCGCGAGACCGAGGGCGAGGGCGGCACGGCACCTCATCGGGGTCATCGTAGAGTGGCGGCGTGCGGCGACGCTCGCCCTACGACCGCGAGATCATGCGGCTGGCGGTCCCCGCGCTCGGCGCGCTGGCGGCCGAGCCGCTGTACCTGCTGGCCGACACGGCGATCGTCGGCCACCTGGGCACCCCGCAGCTCGCCGCGCTGGCGCTCGCCGCCGCGGTCCTCGGCGCGGTCGTCAGCCTCTGCAACTTCCTGACCTACGGCACGACCGCGATGGTCGCGCGCCTGCACGGCGCGGGCGAGGACGAGCGCGCCGGCGAGATCGCCGCCCAGGCGCTGTGGCTGGCGCTCGGGATCGGGACCGTGCTGGCGGCGACCGTCGCGGCGCTCGCCGACCCGCTGATGGCGCTGGTCGGTGGCTCGGGCCACGTCGCCGACCTGGCCGCGCGCTACCTGCGCCTCAGCGCCCTGGGGCTGCCGTGCGCGCTGGTGGCCCTTGCCGCCCAGGGCTACCTGCGCGGCGTCGGCGACCTGCGTTCGCCGCTGGTCGTGGTCGTCGTGGCCAACGTCATCAACATCGTCCTGGAGCTGCTGTTCGTCTACGGCTTTCAGTGGGGCCTGGACGGATCCGCCGCCGGAACGGTGCTCGCCCAGCTCGGCATGGGGGTCGCGTTCGCCGCCTACCTGCTGCGCGCGCCCGCCCGCTCGCGCCGTCCGCACGCCGAGCTCCTGCGACGCCTGACGCGCATGGGCTCGCACATCGTGGTGCGGACCGGCTCGCTGCTGCTCGCGTTCGTCATCGCCGGCGCGGTCCTCGCGCGCGAGGGCGCCGACAGCCTCGGCGCCCACCAGGTCGCCTTCCAGCTCTTCATCTTCCTGGCGCTCGTGCTCGACGCCATCGCCATCGCCGGACAGGTGCTCGTCGGGCGGATGCTGGGAGCGGGCCGGGCCGCGGATGCCATGGCGGCCGCGCGACGCATGTGCGCGTGGGCGCTCGTCGCGGGCTGCGCGATGGCGTCCGGCCTCCTCGTGCTCGAGGACGTCCTGCCGCGCGTGTTCACCAGCGACCCCGACGTCATCGCCCGCGCGCACGAGCTCTGGCCGCTGTTCGCGCTCATGCAGCCGATCGGCGCGCTGGTCTTCGCGCTCGACGGCATCCTGCTCGGCGCGGGCGACACGCGCTACCTCGCCTATGCGATGGCCTTCAGCGCGTTCGGGGTCTTCGTCCCGATCGCGCTGCTGTCGCTGCACCAGGGCTGGGGCGTCCAGGGTGTCTGGTGGGGCATCGACGCGCTCATGGTCGCCCGCCTGCTGACCATCGGCGCCCGGTTCCTCGGGCGCCGATGGGTCGTGCTGGGCGCGCCGGCCTAGCCTGGAAGACCGCTCGGAGCGTGGTCCCTGATCCGCCGCGGGTTTCGCCCCCCGGGGCGAACACCCGCAAGGGAACCTGGCCCCCTGGGCCAGCGTTCCCCTAGGAGACTGTGTCGCTACCGCGACTGGGGACCCACCTCCGGCGGCGACGGCTGGCCGTCGTGGGCCTCGGCCTCGCTGGCCGCCTACGGCACCCCTAGCCCGCCTGGGCCGCGGCGCCGGACTCCGACGCCGCCTCGGCCTGGAGCGTCTCGCGCAGCGCGTCGGGCAGCGGCGAGGCCTGCTCCGCCGTGTAGTCGAAGCCGACGAGCACGCCGTAGCCCTCGGCCACCAGCCGCGAGCCCACGCGCATCTCGAACTCGACGCGGAACGACGAGCGCTTGACGTTGCCGATCGAGCACTTGACGTCGACGACCTCGTCGAAGACGACCGGCGAGCGGTAGTTGATGTGGCACTCGGCGAAGATGAGGCCGAACTCGTCGCGCTCGGGGTTGGCCGGGTCGTGGGCCGGGACGATCTCGCGCAGGTACGCGATGCGAGCGGTCTCGAAGTACCGCAGGAACACCACGTTGTTGAGGTGGCGCATGGCGTCGAGGTCGCCGAAGCGCACGCGTTCGGTGTGGGTGTAGCTCATACCTTCGTCTCCGGTTCCAGTGGTTCAGGGACCACGAAGCCGCGCGCCGCGGCTCCGCGCTCGATCTGCTCGATGGCGGACTCCATCACCTTCACGCGGGCGAAGCGCTTGGACTCCGCCTCGACGAGGATCCAGGGTGCCTCGAGCGTGTCCGTGCGGGCAAGCATCTCCTCGACCGCCTCGACGTACTGCGGCCGCTTGGCGCGGTTGCGCCAGTCCTCGTCGGTGATCTTCCACCGCTTCAGCGGGTCCTTCTCGCGGCGCTCGAAGCGGCGCAGCTGCTCCTCGTCGGAGATCTGCAGCCAGTACTTGACGATGATCGTGCCCTCGGCGGCAAGCGTGCGCTCGAAGAACGCGATCTCGTCGTAGGCGCGGCGCCACTGCTCCTCGGTGGCGAAGCCCTCGACGCGCTCGACGAGCACGCGGCCGTACCAGGAGCGGTCGAAGATGGTCATGCCGCCGAGGCCGGGCAGGGCCGGCCAGAACCGCTGAAGGTAGTGATGGCGCTTCTCGTCGGGCGTCGGCGCGGCGTACGACGCCAAGCGCACGTGCCGAGCGTCCAGCGACGCGACGAGGCGCTTGATCGCCCCGCCCTTTCCGGAGGCGTCCCAGCCCTCCACGACGAGGGCCAGGCCGGGACCCAGCCGGCCGCCGCCGTCGAGCTTGCCGCCGAGCGCGAGGCGCAGCTGAGCGAGCCGCCGACCGGCCTTCGCGAGGCGCTCGTCCTGCTCGGAGCGCTTCAGCTTGAGGGTCAGATCCAGCTCGTCGAGTCGGCCCATGGACGCAAGGATGCTCTCAGACGGAGTGCTATGGGCAGGCCAGAAGGCTGAAACCTGCGCAAAGCCGCCAGGACTGTCGCGAAGTCGTCGCCGGCCCCTAACACTGCCATTCATGACGCGGTCCACGCATACCAGCCGCCTGGGTCTCACGACCTCGGAGGCGGCACGTCACCTCGGTGTCTCCCTCTCCACCGTTCGCCGGTGGTCCGACATGGGATACCTGCACGGCTACCGGACCCCCGGCGGCCAACGGCGATTCCCGGTCGGGGAGCTCGACGAGTTCGTCTCCTCCTTGGAGGACCGCACGAACGGCGCCGGCCGCTTCGTGCGGGAGAGCGACGGGGAGGCCGCCGCGCCGGCGGAGTCCCCGGCCGACGTGCCCCGCAAGCCGTAGGCCGCCGGCGGCGTGGCCGCCCGCCCGCTGGTGCATCCGCCGCTCGATCCCCGATCGAGCGGGGCCTCAGCCTGCGGAGGCGGCCTCGTTCATCCGGCGCTCGATCGCCAGCTCCTCGTCGTAGTCGGCGGCGTCGGCGTGCCGGTACTCGGTGCCCTGGCCCGCCAGCAGCTCGGCGAGGGCCTCGACGTAGTCGCCGTCCAGCTGCGTGCCCGCGACGCGGCGCAACTCGGTCAGCGCCTCGAACGAGCTCAGGCGCGTGCGGTACGTGTCCGGCGCCGTCAGCGTGTCGTAGACCTCGGCGACCGCGATGATCTTGGAGATCTCCGGGATGTCCTCGGCGGTCAGCCGCTTGGGGTAGCCCTTGCCGTCGGGGCGCTCGTGGTGGGCCACGATGATCTCCGACAGCGGGCCGTAGACGCCGATGTCGCGCAGCATGTCGGCGCCCAGCTCGGGATGGCGCCGGATCGCCAGCCAGTCGTCCTCGGTCAGCACGACGCCGCGCTCCATCACGCGGTCGCTCAGCGCGAACCGGCCGATGTCGTGCAGCAGCCCCGCGGTGTGCGCCAGCTCCTGCTCGCGCTCGGACATGCCCACGTGGCCGGCCATGTCGCGCGCGAAGCGGGCGACGGCCGCGCAGTGCCGTGCGGCGCGCTGGTCGCGGGCGTCGAGCGTGCGGATCAGCCCGCTGAGGACGCCCCACGAGAGGTTCGCGTACTCCTTCGTCCGCTCCCGGGCGGCCGTGACCAGCCGCGTCATGTAGCTGAACGCCAGCAGCGCGACGAGCACGAGCGTGATGACCGCGAACCCGGTCTGCACGTAGGCGGCGCCGATCGCGGTGACCAGCGCGATGTTGATGGCGATGGTCGGTGCGAGGTCGGCCAGCGCGCGCACGCGGTCGCGCAGGGGCTGGCCGTCGAGGAGCGCCATCCCCACCCCGACGAGCTCGGAGTTGACGACGATCACCGCGCCGCTGGACGCCGCCAGGGCGATCGCGAACTCCGCGCTGTCGCGATCGAGGCGCAGCGCGTGCAGGACCGCGGCGGCCAGGACCGTCGGCAGGGCGCTGCCGGCGAGGTTGATGAGCAGCGGGACGCGCCGGTAGCGCTCGACGGTCCAGCCGACGAGCTCGGCGACGACCGGGACGGTGAACGCCGCCGCCGGGCCCAGGAAGCACGCCGCCAGGATCCCGCACAGGAACGCGCCCGAGACGAAGATGCGCTGGTGCGAGACGTCGACGGCCAGCAGCCGCGAGACCGCCGCGCACCCGACGAGGACGATCCACAGCGGATCGTCGAGCGTCCCCGGCTCGACGATCGCGAAAGAGGCGGCGACGAGCAAGCCCGCGACGGCAAGGCCAGCCGCAAGGCGCGGGCGCTCCACCACGTCTGCCCCGCTCACAGCGGAGACGCTACACGGCGCCTCCGCAATGGTCCATGGGCAGGTGCGTCTAGCGGCCGCCGACGTACCCGGCGAGCGAGGCGATGACGGCGAGGGCGCCGGCGTAGGGCAGGGCGCGGACCTTGAGGTTGTTCATGACGAGCCTTCCGAGAGAAAGTGGACGAACGGTGGACGTGCTGACGGCCGCGAGCGTAAGCTGACTCCGTGCCTCTGCACGGGAAGTTGCGCAAAATCGATGCACTTTGTGACCTAGGCGGGACTAAAGCTGTACGCCGTGATCCCGTTCATCAGCCGTGCGCACGCTGAAGACCTCCGAAGCGGCTGCCGTCTTGAACGTCAGCCCCAACACGCTCCGTGCGTGGGAGCGTCGTTTCGGCTACCCCAAGCCGCAGCGCTCGCCGGGAAAGCACCGCCTCTACACGCACGGGGAGATCGCCGCGCTCCGGGACGCGTTGCAGGAGGGGCTGTCGATCTCGTCGGCCATCTCTCGCGCGCGGGAATCGGTGGCGGCCGACACCCACGTGCTGGTCGGCGCGCTCGCGGCCTTCGAGCTGGAGCGGGCTGACGCGGCGATGGAGGGCGCCCTCGCGCTGCGCTCGGTCGAGCGCTCCGTCGAGGAGGTCCTGCTGCCGTCGCTGGAGGAGATCGGCGACCGTCATGGCACGGACTCCGCTCCGTGGGCCCTCGCGGCCCGCTGGGCGAGCGAGTGGCTGATGCGGGCCCAGCGCCTGTCGCCGCCGCCCGACCGCCGGCCCGCCGTGCTGCTCGGCGACGCGACCGGCGACCAGCTCGACCCGGATGCGCTCGCGCTCCGTGCGCTCGAGCTGTGCGTCAGCCGCACCGGGCTGCGGACGGTCACGCTGCCCGTCAACGGCCTCGCGGGCCTGGGCGACGTGGTGTCGTCCTACGAGCCGCGCGTCGTCGTGATCGCGGGCGGCGAGGAGCAGGACGACGACGTCGCCCGCTGGGCCTACCGCGTGCGGGCCACCGCCGGCGCGCTGCCGGTCCTGCTGTTCCGCCGCGGCGGAACGGGTCGCCCCCGCACGACGGGCGCACGGCATCTCGCCGGGTCGCCCACGCAGGCCGCGGGGCAGCTGGTCGACCTCGCCGAAGGCGGCGTCCGCCACGCCGCCGCAGAAGAGCCCCTGGAGTTCGACGATGCGGTCCTGCCCACGCCACGCCGGCGCCGGCTGACCGCCTGAGCCTGAGGAGGATCCCGCTTGAGCTTCGCGCGCCCATCGCTGCATCTCGTACCGGATCCGGTCGATCCCACACCGCTGGTCCGCTTCTGCGGGCACTGCGGCCAGGCGCCGCCGACGGCGATGGCCGCCCGCTCGCGGGTCTGCGCCCTCTGCGGCCTGGGCGTCGTGATCACCGCCGCGCAGGACCTCGCGCCGCGCAAGGGCGAGTCCTTCATCATCATCGACCAGCAGCTGAAGCTCTGCGGGCTGTCCCGCGGCGCCGAGCGCGTGCTCGAGGTCGACGAGCCCGACGCGGTCCACCGCCACATCTGCGACTTCCTGGAGCCGGCCGACGCCGAGGCCGGCCAGGGCGACGAGCTGCTGCAGAGCATCATCACCAGCGGGTTCGCCGAGCCGCGCACGCTCGTCGTGCGCCCGGCCGGCGAGTACGGCGTGCGCTACGCCGCCCGCGTCGGCGCCTGCGGCCCGCCCGCCGGTGCGCTGATCGTGCTTTCCACGGTCTGATCCGAGGGCCCCGCGTCGGCGCGCGCGGGGCGCCTCCTCCTGCTGCAACACGGTGCCCGTCCTGCACCGGACCTTGCGCAAGTTGCGCCAACCCTCTCAAAAGGCGAAGACTGTCTGGCAATGGGTGGCTCGATCCGGACAAATGCCGCGGCAGCGATGCTCGGCGTCAGCCCCAACACGCTGCGCTCCTGGGAGCGCCGATTCGGCTACCCCGAGCCCAAGCGCACCGCAGGAGGTCATCGCCAGTTCGACCTCGCGGAGATCGAGGCGCTGCGTGCCGCCTTCGAGGAGACGCAGAACATCTCCTCGGCGGTGTCGGTCGCCCGTGAGCGCGGCACCGGCCCGGCGTCGCCGGCCCGCCTGGAGTCCGCCTTCGGCCGGTTCGACGAGGACGGCGCCGACCGCCTGATCGAGGAGAGCCTCACGGTGCGCTCCGTGGAGCGCACGATCGAGGAGGTGCTCCTGCCGACGGTCGAGTCCCTCGCCCCGGCGCCCGGCGCGCCGCCCACGCCCGAGTACGGCTTCGCCTGGCGCTACGCCACCGGCTGGCTGGCCGCGACCCAGCGCGTCGCGCCGCCCGCGTCCCGCCCCGAGGGCGTCCTGGTCTTCGACGCGTCCCGCGCGCCCGAGGCCGAGGCGCTGCAGGCCCAGGCGCTCGAGCTGATCCTGCGCCGCGGCGGCCTGCGCACGCTGACGCTGACGGCCGACTCGGACCCCAACCGCCTCTCGCACGCCATCACCGCGCTGGACCCACGCGCGGTCGTGCTCACGGGCCGCGGCGCCTCGCTCGACGCGCTCGGCCGCCTGGTCTTCACCGCCCGCCGCGTGGCCGGCGAGGACGTCGCGATCCTCGACTACCGCGGGGCGATCCCGCACGCGGGCAGCAGCACCGTCGAGGTGCTCCCGGACGGCCCGCTGGCCGCTCGCGACGCGATCCTGGCCCGCATCGACGGGCGCGCCGGCACCGGCCGCTTCGTCCGCGGCGAGTCGCGCGCCATCGGGCTGTAGACCAAAGGTTCGGAGCCGTCCGAGCCGCGCGGCATGATGCCCGCGCGATGACGCTTCCCGAGCTTGGCGATCCCCTGGCCCACCGTGCCTTGGACTCTCTGCTGCGCGCGGAGGCGAGCGTCCGGCGCCGCCTCTCGGCCGATCTGGAGCGCGAGCACGTCTCGGCGTCCGGCTTCTCGGTCCTGGTCGTGCTGTCGACCGCAGGTGGCGAGCTGGAGCTGCGGGCCCTGCGCGCCCGGCTGCGGACGTCGAAGGCCAACGCGACCGAGGTCGTGACGACGCTGGAGACGCGCGGGATGGTCCAGCGGTTCCGGCTGGCGCACGACCGCCGTGCCGCGTCCGTGCGCCTCACCGTGCAGGGGCGCGAGCTGATCGACCGGCTGTTCCCCGAGCACACGCGGCGGGTGCAGGATGCGTTCTCGGTGCTCGACGAGGCCGAGAAGCGCATGCTGGCCGACATCTGCCGCAAGCTCGCTGCGTAGCGCTGCGCTACCTGCGGTAGCGCAAGCCATATCCTGGGCCGCTCATGGCCCGCCGTCCCGTCGACTCGAACCAGTCCTTCCCCGCCCTCGAGGAGCAGGTGCTCGCGCGGTGGCGCGAGCGCGACGTCTTCGCCGAGTCGCTGCGCCAGCGCGAGGGCGCCGACCGCTGGGTCTTCTGGGAGGGTCCGCCAACCGCCAACGGACGGCCGGGCGTCCACCACGTCCTGGCCCGCGCGTTCAAGGACATCTACCCGCGCTACAAGACGATGCGCGGGCATCTCGTCGAGCGCAAGGGCGGCTGGGACACCCACGGCCTGCCGGTCGAGATCAACGTCGAGAAGGCGCTCGGGCTCCACAACAAGCACGACATCGAGGCCTACGGGATCGCGGAGTTCAACGCGAAGTGCCGCGAGTCGGTGTTCGAGTACCTCGAGGACTGGAACCGCCTCACCGAGCGGATCGGCTTCTGGGTCGACCTCGACAACGCCTACCGCACGCTCGATCCCTCCTACATCGAGTCGGTCTGGTGGGCGCTGCGCCAGATCGCCGACAAGGACCTGCTCTACGAAGGGCACAAGGTCGTCCCGTACTGCCCGCGCTGCGGCACCGCGCTGTCGTCGCACGAGCTGGCGCTGGGCTACAAGGACGTCGTCGACCCGTCGGTCTACGTGCGCTTCCCGGTGGTCGAGGACGGCGGCCCGGTCCAGGCCGGCGACGAGCTGCTCGTCTGGACCACGACGCCGTGGACGCTGGTCTCCAACGCCGCGGTCGCCGTCGATCCCGAGCTGACCTACGTGCGCGCCAAGACCGGTGCGCTGGAGGCGCCGGTGGTGCTCGCCGAGGCGCTCGTGGCTCGGGTGCTCGACACGGATCCCGAGCATCCCGTCCAGATCCTCGCGCGCTTCCCTGGCGCCGCGCTGGACGGCGTGCGCTACGACCCGCCGTTTCACTACATCAAGGGCGACGAGTACGGCGAGCGCGGCCACACCGTGCTGCTCGGCGACTTCGTCACCGCCGACGACGGCACCGGCCTGGTGCACACCGCGATCGCCTTCGGCGAGGACGACTTCCGCCTCGGGGCGCAGTACGGCCTGAAGGTCGTGAACCCCGTGCGCCTGGACGGCACCTACGACGAGCGCATCAAGGGCTACGAGGGCCGGTTCGTCAAGGACGCCGACGCCGACCTCGTCGAGGACCTGCGCGCCCGCGGGCGCCTGCTGCGCGCGCAGGAGTACGAGCACAGCTACCCGCACTGCTGGCGCTGCGGCACGCCGCTGCTCTACTACGCCAAGCCGTCCTGGTACATCGCGACGTCGAAGCTGCGCGACCGGCTGCTGGACGCCAACGACCACGTCACCTGGCATCCCGACCACGTCAAGACCGGGCGCTTCGGCCGGTGGCTGGAGAACAACGTCGACTGGGCGCTGTCGCGCGAGCGCTACTGGGGCACGCCGCTGCCGGTGTGGCGCAGCGAGGACGGCGAGGAGACCCACGTCATCGGCTCGTTCGCCGAGCTCGAGGAGTTGTCGGGTCAGAAGCTCGAGGATCCGCACCGGCCGTTCGTCGACGAGATCACGTTCACCAGCCCGTCGTCGGGCAAGCTGATGCGGCGCGTCCCCGAGGTCATCGACGTCTGGTTCGACTCCGGCGCGATGCAGTTCGCCCAGTGGCACGCGCCCTTCGAGAACGAGGAGCGCTTCGAGCAGGCGTGGCCCGCGGACTTCGTCTGCGAGGCGCTGGACCAGACGCGCGGATGGTTCTACTCGCTGCTGGCCGTCTCGGTGCTGCTGTTCGACGAGGCGCCCTACCGCGACGTCGTCTGCCTCGGCCTGATCCTCGACGAGGACGGGCAGAAGATGTCGAAGTCCAAGGGCAACGTCGTCGATCCGTTCGAGGTCCTCGACCGCTTCGGCGCCGACGCGCTGCGCTGGTACTTCTTCTCGTCCAAGCAGCCGTGGGACGGCTACCGGTTCTCGGAGGAGACGATCGCCGAGGGCGTCCGGCTGTTCTTCAACACCTTGTGGAACACCTACGGCTTCCTCGTGCTCTACGAGAACGCCGCGGGCGAGGCGGCGACGGCGGATGCGGACGCACCCACCCCTCCGACCGACCTCGACCGCTGGGTGCTCTCGCGCCTGGGCGCGACCGTCGAGGTGGTCACCGAGCGCCTCGACGCGTTCGACGCGACGACGGCCGCGCGCGAGATCGCCGCGTTCGTGGACGACCTCTCCAACTGGTACGTGCGGCGCTCGCGCCGGCGCTTCTGGGAGGGCGATCCGCGCGCGTTCGCGACGCTGCGCGAGTCGCTGCTGACCGTCGCGCAGCTGCTGGCGCCGTTCGCGCCGTTCGTCGCCGACGAGATCTACGACAACCTGGACGGCTCGCAGGGCTCGGTGCACCTCACCGACTGGCCGGTGGCGCCGGAGCGCGACCTCGCGCTCGAGGACGCGATGGCGACCGCGCGCGAGGCCGTGGCGCTCGGCCTACGTGCCCGCGCCGGTGCGAAGGTCGGCCTGCGCCGGCCGCTGCGCGAGGCCGTGGTGGTCGCCGCGGGGCGCGAGCGCGAGTCGCTGGAGGAGCTGGGCGCGATCGTCGGGGACGAGCTCAACGTGAAGTCCCTGCGCTTCGTCGACGAGGCCGACGAGCTGGGCTCCTACGACCTCAAGCCCAACTACCGGACGCTTGGCCCGCGCTTCGGCAAGCTGATGCCGCAGGTGGCGGCGGCGATCGACGCCCTGGACGCCGATCACGTCGCGGTCGCGCTGCGCGAGGGCCGGACGGTGGGCGTCAACGTCGACGGCCACGACCACGAGCTGACCGCGGAGGACCTGTTCGTCGGGCTGCGGCCGCTGGACGGCTTCCAGGTCGAGCGCGAGGGCGGGCACGCCGTGGCGCTGGACCTCGCCATGGACGACGAGCTGCGCCGCGAGGGCTGGGCGCGCGAGGTCGTGCGGGCGATCCAGAACGCGCGCAAGGAGGCGGGCCTCGAGGTCTCGGACCGCATCGCGCTGGCGCTCGGCGGCGACGCCGAGATCCTCGAAGCGGTGCGCGAGCACGAGGAGCTCGTCGCCGGCGAGGTGCTGGCCCTCGAGGTCAGCTACGACGCCGACAGCGCCGGTGCGCAGGCGACGGTCGACGGGCACGCGCTGACGATCGCGGTCGCCAAGGTCTAGGGGTGCCGTAGGCGGCCAGCGAGGCCGAGGCCACGGCGGCCAGCCGTCGCCGCCGGAGGTGGGTCCCCAGTCGCGATAGCGACACGCCTCAGCGGACCGGCTGAGACTCAGCATCTCCCCAGCTTGCTCCAGCATCCTCGGCTCCCGGAGACAGACCAGAAGGAGATCGCAGATGCTAAGTCGGAGAATGAGCAGGCCCCTCGCCATCGGCGCCGCGGTCGTGGTGATCGCAGGCGGCGCCTTTGGGATCGTCAGCGCAACCTCAAGCGGCGGCTCGGCCGGTGCCAGCACCGGACAGACGGCGACGGCGGGATTCGCGGCGAAGGCCGGATCGAACGCGCGGTCTGGACCGGCCGCCGGAGGCGTCGTCGGCACGGTCAGCAGCGTGTCGGGGTCGAGCTTCACCCTGTCGACATCAGGGGGTCAGAAGGTGACCGTCAAGAAGGCGTCCTCCACGACATACCGGAAGGGGACGAGCTCGAGCTCGGCAAGTGCCATCACAAAGGGCGCACCTGTCCTCGTAGTCGGGACGGTCAACGGAACGACCATCACGGCAACGCAGGTCGTCGTGCAACCGGCCAGCGGCGCATCTACGACGTTCACGCCGTCGAAGGTGGTCACCTTCAAGCGCGGAGCACCGAGCACGGCGAAGCAGGACGGCCAGGTCCCGGCGAACTACACCGAGGGCTCTGGGACGATCGTCAGCGGGACGACAGCGAACAAGGCGACTGTCGCGGCGCTGGCCGCCTATCCAGGCGGCGTGGTCGACCGCGTTGTCAAGCTGAGCAACGGCGAGTACGAGGTCCACAACATCGGCGTCAACTGGCCCCACCACATCTTCGTCAACACGAGCTTCAAGGTCGTCGGCGCGAACTAGTCCCGCGCGGTGGTGCCGTCCTCGCCGACGGGGCCAAGCGAGATCGACAGCAGCCGAGCCGCCTCGCGCTCGCCGACGCGGCCGACAAGCCAGTCGCGGGTGGCCACCGACGCCGCGGCTGCGCGCCCACGCAAGTCGGCGTCGGGGTGGCGTTCGGCCGTCAGGTCCGCGCCGAGCATCAGGGCGGCGGCGATCTCGTCATCGGAGCGCCGGTCGCCGCGGGCGCGTGCGAGAGCGAGCATCGCGGACACGTCGACGGCAGCCACCTGCTGGTCGGTCGGCTGCGGCGTGGCGTGGCGCCGGGCGCCGAACACGCGAGACAGGACGCTCACGGGCGCCTCGGGCGATCAGGCGCCGACGGCGATCTGAGGGCGTGGTGCGGGCCGGTGAACATAGCGGTCAGGCTAGCCCCGCGGCGCGCGTGGCCGCGCGGCGCGGGTGGTCGCAACGACGACCGAGCCGGCCGGGCTCACCTCACGGTGATGATCCGGTACATGCCCAGGCGCTCGTGGCCGTCGATGAAGCACAACAGCCCGTAGCGGCCCTTCGTGGGGAACTTGAGCTCCTGGTCGTTGGTGGTGTCGCCCCCGCTCAGGATGTTCTGCGCCATGTACGGCGGCCCGGCGACGAGCTTGTTGAAGGCGCGCTCGCTCGTGACGGCCTTGCCGAGCTTCGCGGTCGTCGTGCCCTTCCGCAGCGGGAAGGCGAGCGCAAAGTGCGCCACGCCGTCGCGGTTCTCGAAGCGCACGGTCCCGGTCTGCTTGAAGGTCGACGCGCCGCGGAAGTGCAGCGCCTGCATGCGCACGGTGGCCGACGGCGCGGGGGCGGTGGCGCCGTTGGCGTCCGTGCCCGACGTGAAGGTCGTGATCGAACGTGTCGTGGGCGCCTTGTCGTTGGGCTGCTCGATGACGAGCACGTAGGTGAGCCCAGGCTTGACGTTGAACGTGACCGCCGCGGAGGACTGGCCCTCCGGGATCAGCGCGCTGGCCTGGATCGACACGAGCCCGATCGACGCTTCGCCCTGGGTCTGCTCCTCGGCGAGGAGCGTCTTCTGGAGCTGGTCGACCGTCACGCCGGGGACGAGCAGGGCCACGTAGGCGTCGAGCTCCTTGGTCACGCCGGCGGGGCGGACGAAGTTCATGCGCGTCGGTCCGGCCGGGACCGGGCCGGCCGGGGCGAGGGTCACCGCCGTCGGGCTGGCGTCCACGGTCACCGTCGGCACCGGTTGCTGGGCGGTGGCCAGCGCCGCCGCGCCCACCATGGCCGCGAGCGTGGCCAGCACCGTCAGATGAAGCCTCATCCCACTCCTCCTCACATCGGCCGTTGCCGGTCTGCGGACGCTATTGCTGCGCGCGCCGTACGACGAGCGCGTCGGTCAGGAGGTCGACCTCGGCGGGATCCGGGTGGCACGGGAACGGCACCGGCTCGTCGCCGAGCCAGGCGCAGTAGGTCGCGCAGGTACGAGAGGGGGTGGAACGTCCACGTCCGCCGGCGGACCGCGCCACGGCCGTACGGGGGCGAGTCTCGGCGCGGCGCGCCCTTGGTGGGCATGAGCGACGCACCTACCACGCAACGACCGACGACGATGGACGCCGAGGCGCTGCGGTCGGTCGTGGAGAGGATCCCGCCCGGGCGCTGGATGAGCTACGGCGACGTGGTGGCGGCTGCGGGTGGCGTGCCGCGCCAGGCGATCGGCGTCAACGGACGGCTGACGCGCCTGGCCTGCGAGGGAGCGCACCGCGTGCTGCGCGCCGACGGGACGGTCGCGGGGACCGCGCTGGGCGACCCTGAGCGGGTGCGCCGGCTGCTGGCCGACGAGGGCCTCGCCTTCGACGGCGGTCGCGCCGACGCGAAGGCGAGGCTGGCCCCCGGAGCGGCGGGTTAGGCCGACAGCACCGGCTCGAGCTCGGCTTCGAGCTTGCGCTTCGGGTAGGCGCCGATGACCTTCTTGGCGACCGCGCCGTTCTTGAAGAGGATCAGCGTCGGGATGCTGAGCACCTCGAAGTTGGCGGCCGTCTGCTGGTTCTCGTCGACGTTCAGCTTCACGATCGTGAGATCGGAGCGCTCGGCGGCGATCTCCTCGAGGATGGGGGCGACGACGCGGCACGGGCCGCACCAGGGCGCCCAGAAGTCGACGAGGACGGGACCGTCGGCCTCGAGGACCTCGGCCTGGAAGTTGGTGTCGGTGACTTCGGAAAGCGTGCCGGCCATGGTCAGGGCTCCTTCAGAGGGGTAAGGGGTCTCACTATACAAAGTGAAGTGCGGTCTCGGTAGCGCCGGCGGGCGTTACGCGCAGCGAGCCTACCCGGGCCGCGCTCAGCGCAGCCAGAGGATGAAGTGGGGCGAGACGTACACCTCGACGAACGCCGCGCCGACGACGAGCGGGATCGCGAGGGCTACGGTGGCGAACGTGGCGGCCAGGAGCTCCTGCCACTGCCCGCGCCGGCTGGAGATCGTCCACGCCGCGAGCGGCAGGAAGAGGCCGATCAGCTCGGGGATCGCGTGGGGCAGCAGGCCGACGATCAGCCGCTCCGACGGCATGCCGCCCTGGGCGGCCAGCGTCGCGGCGGAGTGGCCCAGGACGTAGGCCTGGGTGCACAGCGAGAACGCCGTGGCCGCGAGCACGAACGCGATCGCCAGCGGGCCCGCCTTGTCGTGGACCTTGCGCCACAGGCCGGTGTGGCGCTCGGCCTCCAGCGGCAGCGAGCTGCCGGCGATGAAGCCCGCGACGCAGGCCATCGCGTGCAGCGACAGCACGAGCGAGTTGCGAAAGAGGATGTGGCCGACGGCGTCGAGCGTCGCCGGCTCGTTGAGGCCGGGCTGCAGGAGGCCGCTCGGGTCCGGGGTGGCCAGCTGGGCGACGATCGCCACCGCGACCAGCAGGCCGGCGCACACCGCCGCCGCACCGGCGAACCACGGGCCGACGATCGCCAGCGGCCGCGCGCTCCAGCGCTCCAGCGTGCCGCGCGTGTCGCGCAGGCCTTGGACCAGGACGAGCTCGGGGGCCATCTCCCGGGAGGATCGGCCGCGGGCGGCGCGCGCTTGAACGGCCGGGCGGTCGCGCCGCGGCGCTCAGCGGTCGCGGCGGCGCAGCTGCGGCACGAGGATCATCGCCTCGAGCGCGATCCGCGCCGACATCTTCGACTCGCCGCGCAGGCGGTCGCGGAACGTGATCGGGACCTCGACGACGTCGAAGCCCCGGCGGATCGCGCGGTTGGTCAGCTCGACCTGGAAGGCGTAGCCCTGGGCGCGGATGCTCGGGAGGTCGATGCCCTCCAGCACCTCGGCGCGGAAGCACTTGAAGCCGCCGGTGAGGTCGTGGACCGGCAGCCCGAGGATGATCCGCGCGTACAGCGAGCCCCCGCGGCTCACGAGCCGTCGCACGATGCCCCAGTCGGCCACCGCGCCGCCGGCGACGTAGCGCGAGCCCAGCGCGACGTCGGCGTCGCCGTCGCGGACGGCCGTCAGCAGCCGGGCGAGGTCGGCGGGGTCATGGGAGAAGTCGGAGTCCATCTCGAACACGTAGCCAGCGCCGTGGCGCAGCGCGTGCGCGAACCCGGCGAGGTAGGCGGGCCCGAGGCCGGCGCGCTCGGTCCGGTGCAGCACCTCGACCTCGGGGTGCTCTGCGGCCAGCCGGTCGGCGATGCGGCCCGTGCCGTCCGGGGAGTCGTCGTCCACGACGAGGATGCGGAAGCCCTCCGGCGCCGCCGCGCGCAGCACGCCGAGCGCAGCCTCGACGATCAGCTCGATGTTCTCGGCTTCGTCGAAGGTGGGGAGGATGAGCCACGGGATTCCGGCCATCGAGGCCGCGTAGCCTAGGGACGTAGGCTCCATAGACGATGTCCGACCCCTCCAACGCCGAAGCATTCGCCGGTCTCCGACCCGATCCTTCGAATGCCGCCATCGCCACCGCCTTCGACGAGCTCGGCGACCTCTACGAGCTCGACGGGGCCGTCATCCACCGCGTCGTGGCCTATCGCAACGCCGCCAAGGCCGTGCGCGATGCGCCGATGTCGGTGAGCGCCCTCACCCGCGAGGGGCGCGTGACCTCGCTGCCCGGCATCGGCAAGACGCTCGAGGAGAAGCTCCGCGCGCTGCTGGACACCGGGACGATCCCCGCCGCCGAGAAGCTGCGCGCCAAGTTCCCGCCGGGGCTGGTCGACCTCACCCGCCTCCCGGGGCTCGGGCCCAAGCGCGCCCGCAAGCTCTTCGACGAGCTGGGGATCGACTCGCTCGAGTCGCTACGCGAGGCCGCCGAGCAGGAGCGCCTGCGCGGCGTCAAGGGCTTCGGGCCGAAGTTCGAGGAGTCGGTGCTCGCCGCGTTCGCGGCCGGGGTGTCGGAGAAGGCGGCGCCGCGTCTGCTGCTCAACAAGGCCCAGCAGCTCGGCGAGGCGATCGTCGAGGAGCTGCGCGCGCATCCGGCGGCGGTGCGCGTCGAGCTCGCCGGCGGCGTGCGGCGCCTGGCCGACAGCGTCAAGGACCTCGACATCGTCGCCGCCTCCGAGGATCCGCCCGCGCTGGCCGCGGCGCTCGCCGACCTCGACATCGTCGAGAGCGCGTCGTCGGCCGGCGAGAACGCGGCGCGCGCCCGGACCCACAACGGCGTGTCGATCGACCTGCGCGTCGTGGCGCCCGACCAGTTCGGCAACCTGCTGCAGCACTTCACCGGCTCCAAGCAGCACAACATGCGGATCCGCGAGCGGGCGGTGCGCAAGGGGCTGCACGTCTCCGAGTACGGGATCCTCGACGACGCGACCGGCGACACGCTGCGCTGCGCGACCGAGCACGACGTCTACGCGCGGCTCGGCCTGCCGTGGATCCCGCCGGAGCTGCGCGAGGACCGCGGCGAGCTGGAGCCCGGCTTCGTCGTGCCCGAGCTGATCGAGGTCGCCGACCTCAAGGGCGACCTCCACTGCCACACGATCGCCTCCGACGGGCGCAACACCGCCGAGGAGATGGCACGCGGCGCGCTGGACCGCGGCCTGGAGTACGTCGCGCTCACCGACCACTCGGCGACGCACGGCTTCGGCAACGACGTCAGCCCCGACCAGCTCAAGCGCCAGATCGAGCTGGTCCGCAGGCTCAACGACAAGCTCGACGGCATCGAGGTCCTGATCGGGACCGAGACCAACATCCTGCCCGACGGCTCGCCGGACTACGACGACGACCTGCTCGCGCAGCTCGACTGGGTCGTCGGCTCGGTGCACACGAGCTTCGGGATGTCGCAGGCGGAGATGACGCGGCGGATCGTCACCGCCGTCGAGCACCCCTACATCGACTGCATCGGCCACCTGACCGGGCGCAAGATCGAGTCACGGCTGCCCTACGACGTCGACGTCGACGCGGTCTTCGCCGCCGCGGCCCGCACCGGCACGATGCTCGAGATCAACTCCGCGCCCGACCGCCGCGACCTCAACGACGTCCACGCTCGCGCCGCCCGCGCGGCCGGCGTGCGCATCATCGTCGACACCGATGCCCACGGCGTCTCGACGCAGGGGAACTCCCGGTTCGGCGTGGCGACCGCCCGCCGCGCCGGCTTCACCGCGGCCGACGTGACCAACACGCTGCCCTGGGCCGAGTTCGCGCCGCTGCGCAAGCGCGCGCAGTAGCGCAAGCGGCAGGGGACAAGCGCCAGGGGACAGTCCCCCAACACGCGCCAACAGTGTTAAGCAGCGTTGGGGGACAGTCCCCTTGGCAATCGCGCGGGGTCAGGCGAGCAGGTGGGGCAGCAGCTCGGTCGCCACCACCGCGTCGACCGACGCGCGGCGAAACGGCGCGATCGCCGTCAGCGCGCGGTGGGCGTAGCCGGGGTCCTCGGCGTCCAGCGCCGCGCGCATCGCGGCGCCCAGGGTCGCGGGGTCGGGCTCGGCGACCCAGCCGAGCCCGCCGGTGCGCAGGAGCGGCAGCGCCGCGTAGGGGCCGGGCGCCGGGGTCGTCACGACGCGGCAGCCGTCGGCCAGCGCCTCGAGCTGCGCGATCCCGTAGTCCTCGCGGCGCGGCGCCGTCACATAGACGCGGGCGCGGCGCAGCAGCGCGCGGAACGCGCCGGGCGCCAGCGTTCCCGCGTAGCGCACGCCGTCGTCATCGATGCCCTCGACGCCGGCGACCACCAGCTCCTCGCCGTCGCGGCGCGCGACGCGCCAGGCGGCCAGCACGCGGTCCAGGCCCTTCTTGTAGGGGTTGGTCGCGTAGGTCACGGCGGCGAGGTCGCGCGGCTCGTCGCCGGTCGACGGCTCCACCGGGATCGGCACGACCACCGACGGCGTCGGCGGCGAGCCCGCCTCCACCAACGCGGCCGGATCCTGCGGCACGAGCAGCGGCGCCTGCACCAGCCGCCGGCGCTCGACCGGCCGCTGCCACAGGCCGTGGCGCCCGGGCCGGTTGGCGGCCGCGGGCGCGTCGAAGCGGATCGCGCCCCGCTGGGGCCACAGCAGCGCGGCCGTCGTCGTGGAGTAGACGACCGCGCCGGGCGACGACGCCACGAGCGCCTCGACGGCGGCCCGGCGCGCGGCGCGGGCCCACGCCAGGTCGGTCAGCGCGAGCGTCCGCACCTCGCGCGGCGCGACTGCCCGCGCCAGCAGGACGTCCGCGCCGGCCCGGCGCAGCGCGCCGGCCAGCTCGTCCTCGGCCGCGCGCAGCCCGTGCGTCGACCCGAGGCCGACGAGGAGGACGTCAGGCGAGGGCATCAACTGGCATTGTCCCGCGTCGCGTGACCGGAACCCTCGTCAACGTCGGCGCCATCCTGCTCGGCACCCTGATCGGGGAGCTCGTCGGCGGCCGTCTGACGACCGACCTGCAGACCCGCGTGCTGCACGGGCTCGGCCTCGTGGTGCTCGTCATCGGCATCGACAACGCCCTGGCCTGGCGCGACACGAACTCACTCTTCGTCCTCGGCGGCGTGCTGCTCGGCGGCCTGGCCGGCGAGGCCTTGCACATCGAGGACCGCCTCCAGGCCGTGGGCGACCGCGCCCAGGCACGCCTGCAGCGCGGCGGCGGCGCCGAGGACTCGACGGTCTCCGAGGGCTTCTTCACCGCCAGCCTGGTGTTCTGCGTCGGCGCGCTCGCGGTCGTGGGCCCGATCCAGGAGGGCCTGACCGGCAACCACGACACGCTGTACACCAAGGCGCTGCTGGACGGCTTCGCGTCGGTCGCGCTCGCCGCGAGCCTCGGCTGGGGCGTGGCGCTCTCGGCGATCAGCGTCTTCGTCTACCAGGGGTCGCTCACCCTGGCCGCCGGGCTGTTCGACACCATCTTGGCCGAGGGCAGCGACGCGCTGCTGGCGATGACCTCCGCCGGCGGCGTGCTCATCATCGGGCTCTCGCTGAAGCTGCTCGACATCCAGGACGTCAAGGTCGGCAACTTCCTGCCGGCCCTGCTGTTCGCCCCCGCCATCGCCGGGATAGCGTCGATCTTCTGACCGAGGCCGGTCGGCGACGGCCTCGATAGCGGGCATCGCGTCGATCTTCTGAAGCGGTGCGAGCCCTACGGCCCGACACCGTTGATCGACGGCCGCTCGCGCCGCAGGCCGGGCACGCGCACGAGCTGCATCGGGGCGACGGGTGACGATCGCTCGACGAAGAACGACACGCCGTCGCGCTCCTCGATCGCCTGCACGGCGGACTCCTGGCGCCGCCAGGCCAGCGACCAGATGATGGTGAACCCGGTCGCGATCCCCGGGATCTGCGGGCCGAGGAACGAGAGCGCGCCCGCCGCCACCACCACGAGCAGCAGCGGCCAGAGGCGGTTGGCCATCGTCGCCCCGGGTCGCACCTCGGGCATCATCGTCGCGGCCTTGGCGTCGGCCAGCAGCCTGGCGATCGGCGGGTTGACCTCGTTGCGCCGCCCGATGTACGTCCCGGTCAGCGTCGCCAGCACCCACCAGCCGACGGCGTAGGGGACGACCTGGTCGTTCTGCGTCCCGCCGGCGGCCACGATCGTGAGCACGCCGAGGGTGGTGGCGGCGCCGGCGCTGAGCAGAACGGTCGCGCGCAGGAAGTCGACGAATCGCACCTAGGCGGATCCCGCCAGCACCTCGAGCGCGGCTCGCACGCCGAGCGGTCCGTCGACGAGCACGTCGGCGGACTCCTCCAGCTCCGGCGGCGTCTCGTCGGAGCGCACCCCGACGCAGACGGCCTGGCGCAGCCGCCCGTCGGCGACGGCGCCGCGCAGCGCGCTGAAGGCGTCGAGGTCGGTGCCGTCGTCGCCGGCGAACAGCGCCACGTCGACGTCGCTCTCCTCCAGCAGCCGGTCGACGCCCTTGCCCTTGTGCAGCTCGACCGGCGGCCGGACCTCGAGGATCTTGCGCCCGAAGTGGGTGGCGAACCCGGCGGCCTCGGCGCGCTGAGCCAGCGCGCGCACGGCCAGCTCGGCGGCGTCCTCGTCCGGCGCGCCGCGCCAGTGAAAGCCGAAGATCACGTCCTTGTCCTCGCCGCGGATGCGGAGGCGATGCAGCTCGTCGTCGCGCAGCTGCTCGTCGGCGAAGCGCCGCACGCGCCGGCCCCACTCGGCGACCTCGGGGTCGACCTCGGGCGTCGTCTGGCCACCGCGCAGGATCTCCGCGCCGTGGTTGCCGACGTAGGTGATCGAGCCCAGCGAGACGATCCGGCGCGCGGTCGCGGCGCGGCGGCCGCTGATGCAGGCGACCAGGCCGTAGCGCTTGGCGATCACGATGAGCGGGGCCCGAGTCGGCTCGGGGACGTGCGCGTCGTCGGCATGGCGGACGATGGGCGCGAGCGTTCCGTCGATGTCCAGCAGCACGGCGGCGCGGGCGGGGTCGGCCAGCAGCGGTGCGAGGACGTCGGTCAGGGTCGCGGCAGGAGGCACGCACTTATCATCGCAGCATGCCGCGCCCTGACCCGACGATGGCCGTGGGCGCGCAACGGACGTTGCGCCTGGCGGTGATCGGGACCGCGGCCGGGCTGTTCAGCGGCCTCTTCGGCGTCGGCGGCGGCACGGTGATCGTGCCCCTGCTCGTGCTGTGGCTCGGGTACGGCACGCGGGAGGCGACCGGCACGTCGCTGGCCGCGATCGTCGTCATCGCCGCCGCGGCGATGCTCGCCCAGGGCGCCTACGGCAACGTGCACCTCGGCGACGGCCTGCTGGTCGGCGTCCCCGCGGTCGGCGGCGTGCTCGCCGGCACCGCGCTGCAGCAGCGGGTCGACCCGCGGACCGTGTCGCTGCTCTTCGCGGCGCTCATGGTGGCCACCGCGATCACGATCCTGGTCCCGTGATCGGCGCGATCGTCGTCGGCCTGGCTGCGGGCGTGGTCGCCGGGATGCTCGGCGTGGGGGGCGGCGTGCTGTTCGTCCCCGGCCTGGCGCTGTTCCTCGGCCTCGCACAGGTCGACGCGGAGGCGACATCGCTGCTGGCGATCATCCCGGTGGCGCTGGCCGGCGCCGCCAACCAGCAGCGGTACGGCAACCTGCGGCTGCGCGACGCCGTCGTGCTCGGCGTCCTGGCGATCCCCGCCGCCATCCTCGGCGTGGCGATCGTCAACGCGATCCCGGAGCGGACCGTCGAGGTCCTCTTCGCGCTGTTGATGCTCTTCGTCGCCGGGCAGCTCGTCCGCCGGGCGCTGCGCGCCGAGCCGGAGCGTGCATGAGGTCGGTCGCCCGCCCGCCGCTGGCCGCCGGCGTGGCCGCGTCGATCCTCGGCGTCGCGGCCGCGACCGCGCTGGTGTACGCGCTGCGTCAGCTCGCGCCGGTGCTGTCGCTCGGCGTGGTCTACGTCCTGGTCGTCCTGGTGATCTCGACCTACTGGGGCGTGGTCTTCGGGATCGCCACGGCGCTGCTCAGCGCGCTGGCCTACAACTTCTTCCACATCCCGCCCACGGGCCGCTTCGCCATCGCCGGCAGCGACAACTGGGTCGGCCTGCTGACGTTCCTGGCGGTGGCCGCAGCGGCCAGCGCGGTCGCCGAGCTGGCGCGCGAGCGTGCCGCCGAGGCCCAGCAGCGCCGAGCGGAGGCCGACCTCGCCGCCGGTGCGGCGCGTGTGCTGCTCGGCGGCACGGGCGTGGAGGACGGCCTGGCGCAGACCGCGCAGCGCATCGCCGCCTCGCTGGAGCTGCCGTCGGCCCAGCTCGTGCTCGGCGCCGTGCCGGGCGGCCCCCGGCAGGTGGCCTACCCGCTGATGCGCGACGGCGTGGTGCTGGCGACGCTGCTGGTCCCCGCGGTCCTGCCGGCGGGCACCGACGTCCGCCTGCGCGAGCGGATCGTTCCCGCCCTGGAGGTGATCCTGGCCGGGGCCATCGAGCGCGAGGCGCTGCTCGACGAGGTCGTCGAGACCGCGTCGCTGCGCCGCAGCGACGACCTCAAGACCGCGATCCTGCGCGCCGTCTCGCACGACCTGCGCTCGCCGCTGACCGCCATGATCTCCTCGGGCGAGGCCCTCGGCTCTCCGGCGCTGGACGCCGAGGACCGCGCCGAGCTGAGCCGCGCCGTCGTCGAGGAGGGCGCCCGGCTGGAGCGGCTGATCGGCAAGCTGCTGGACCTCTCGCGGCTGCAGGCCGGCGAGGCCGCTCCGCGCCTGGAGTGGACCGACGTGGGCGAGGTGCTGACCGCGGCGCGCGACGAGCTCGGGCGCCCGGACCTGGTGACCCTGCAGCTGGACCGCGACCTGCCGCCGCTGCGCGCCGACGCCGTCCAGCTCGAGCGCGCCTACGCCAACCTGATGGAGAACGCGCTGGCCCACGGCGGCGGCCAGCCGGTCTCGGTGCGGGCCCGCGCGGTCGGCCACCGCCTCGTCGTGCGCGTGGTCGATCGCGGTCCCGGCGTCCCGCTCGCCGAGCAGCCGCGGATCTTCACGCCGTTCTACCGCGGCACCGGCTCGGCGACGACCGGCTCGGGCCTGGGGCTGGCGATCGTCAAGGGGTTCGTGGAGGCCAACGGCGGCGCCGTGCGGGTCGAGTCGCTCCCCGGCCAGGGCGCGTCGTTCGTCGTCGAGTTCCCCATCGGCGACCCCGACCCCGGCTAGCCTCCCGTGCGCCCATGAGCGACCGCCGCCGCATCCTCGTCTGCGACGACGAGCCGCAGATCCTGCGAGCGCTGAAGGTCATCCTGCGCGAGGCCGGCTTCGAGGCGGTCCTCGCCGAGACGGCCGAGGAGGCGCTGGACCGCGCGGCGGTGCACCCGCCGGACGGGGCGATCATCGACCTCGTCCTGCCCGACGGCGACGGCGTCGAGGTCTGCCGCCAGATCCGCGGCTGGAGCCAGATGCCGATCATCGTGCTCAGCGCCGTCGGCGACGAGGACGCCAAGGTGCGCGCGCTGGAGGCCGGCGCCGACGACTACGTCACCAAGCCGTTCGGCGCGCGCGAGCTCGTCGCCCGGCTCGAGGCGGCGCTGCGGCGCGTGCAGGGCCCCGCCGACGAGCCGCGGATCGCCGCGGAGGGGCTCGAGCTCGACCTCGCCGCGCACACCGTGCGGCGCGACGGCGAGGAGGTGCACCTCACGCCGATCGAGTTCCGGCTGCTGGAGACGCTCGCCCGCAACCGCGGCCGGCTGATGACCCACCGCGCGCTGCTGATCGAGGTCTGGGGCCCGGAGTACGCCGACGACGTGACCGTCCTGCGCGGCCACATCGCCAACCTGAGGCGCAAGATCGAGCCCTCCGCCGGGGCGCGCGGGTTCAGCATCATCTGCACGGACCCGGGCGTCGGGTACCGCTTCGCCGCGTAGGAGACGGTGTCGCTACGGCACCCCTGACGGCCCGTACGAAATCTGTACGCACTGATCGGCAAGCCGTACGAGTCCGGCACGGGCGCGGACGCATGATGCGGGCATGCCTTCCCCAAGGTCCAATGCCGCGCTGGGGCGCCGCTAGCCATGGACGTCGTCGCCATCGCCCTCGTCGTCGCGGTCTTCGCGTCGCTGCTCGGCCTCGCGGAGCTGCTGGACCGCGTATGAGCGCGTCCGACCTCTTCGGGCTCGTGGTCTGCGTCCTGGTCCTGGCCTACCTGCTCTACGCGCTGCTGCGGGGCGAGCGCTTCTAAGTCGTGACCCAGGGCTTCCTCCAGATCGCGGCGTTCTGCGTGATCCTCATCGCCTCCGTGCCGCTGCTCGGCGGCTACATGGCGCGCGTGTTCCGCGACGAGCGCGTCTTCCTCTCGCCGGTGATCGCCCCGGTCGAGCGCGGGCTCTACCGCGTCCTGCGCGTCGATCCTGAGCGCGGCCAGGACTGGAAGGGGTACGCGCGATCGCTGCTCGTCTTCTCCACGCTGTTCGCGGTCGTGCTGTTCGTCATCCTGCGCACGCAGGGCGTCCACCCGTTCAACCCGGGCGATTTCAAGTCCGGGACGTGGGACCTGTCGTTCAACACGGCGTCCTCGTTCTTGACCAACACCAACTGGCAGTTCTACGGCGGCGAGACGACGCTGTCGTACTTCAGCCAGATGGCCGGCCTGGCGGTCCAGAACTTCGTCTCGGCCGCCGTCGGCATCTCCGTGCTCGTGGCGCTCATGCGGGGCATCGCCGCCCGCGGCGGCGACGGGATCCTCGGCAACTTCTACAAGGACGTCACCCGGATCATCCTGTACATCCTGGTGCCGCTCTCGATCGTCGCGACGGTCGTGCTGGTCTCCCAGGGCGTGATCCAGACGCTCGGCGGCACCGTCGGGGGCATGGCACGCGGCCCGGTCGCCTCGCAGGAGGCGATCAAGATGCTCGGGACCAACGGCGGCGGGTTCTTCAACGTCAACTCCGCCTACCCGTTCGAGAACCCGACGGCGTTCTCCAACTTCTTCGAGATGTTCATCATCCTGTGCATCCCGGCGGCGCTCCCGTACACGTACGGGCGCATGGTCGGCAGCCGGCGCCAGGGCTGGACGATCTTCGGCGCGATGTTCGCGCTGTTCGTCGTCAGCGTCGTCGTCGTCTACGCCGCCGAGCAGCACGGCACGCCCGCGGCGCACGCCGCCGGCCTGGTCGGGGCGAACCTGGAGGGCAAGGAGCAGCGCTTCGGCGTCGCGTCCTCGTCGCTCTTCACGGCCATCACCACGGTCGTCTCCTGCGGCGCGGTCAACACCGCCTTCGAGTCGCTCACCGGCCTCGGCGGCCTCGTCCCCATGGCCAACCTCGGCTACAGCGAGTCGGTCTTCGGCGGCGTGGGCACGGGCTTGTACATGATGTTGCTCTTCGTCCTGCTGGCGGTCTTCATCGGCGGCCTGATGGTCGGCCGCACGCCGGAGTACCTCGGCAAGAAGATCGAGCCGCGCGAGGTCAAGCTCGTGACGATCGGGGCGCTGTTCACGGCGCTGGTGGTCCTGGTCTTCACGGCCCTGGCGGTCGGCACGAAATACGGCGGCCCGTCGGTCTTCGCCGAAGGTCCGCAAGGCTTCAGCGAGTCGTTCTACGCCTACCTGTCACAGGCCAACAACAACGGGTCGGCCTTCGCCGGCTACACCGGCTACCTGCAGCCCAACCCGCCCGGCAACGTCGGCGCCCACGGTGTGACCTTCGCCGACCTCATGGGCGGCTTCGCGATGCTCTTCGGCCGCTTCGTGCCGATCCTCGCGGTCCTGGCGGTCGGCGGAGCCATGGCGCGCAAGAAGGTCAGCCCCGCGGGCCTGGGCACGATGCGCACCGACACCCCGACCTTCGGCTTCCTGCTCGTCGGCGTGGTCGTCCTGGTCGGCGCCCTCACGTTCCTGCCCGCGTTCCTGCTGGGGCCGGTCGTCCAATCCCTCACCACCACCCTGTTCTAGGGGCAGGCATCAGCAATGCGCAAGGACCTCCTCCGCTCCTCCCTCGCCGTCGTCGCCTTGACGGTGCTGCTGGGCCTCGTCTACCCGCTGGTCATGACCGGGATCGCCCAGGTGGCGTTCCCGGGCAAGGCCGACGGCTCCCTGATCAAGGTCGGCCGCAAGGTCACCGGCTCGACGCTGCTGGGACAGGCGTGGCAGAAGCCCGTCCTGGACTCGGCCGGCCGGCCCACCAAGGACGCCGACGGCAACGTCGTGACCGAGCCCGACCCGAAGTACTTCCAGCCGCGGCCCTCGGCCACCGGCTACAGCGCCTCGGTCACGTACTTCGGCAACCACGGCCCCAACCAGAACTCGACCCGCGACCTCACCCGCCAGAACCTGGCGGCCTACCTCGCGCTCGAGCAACCCTACGACCCCGGCCTGACCGCGGCGAAGGTGCCCATCGACGCGGCGACGTTCTCCGCCTCGGGCGTCGACCCCGACGTCTCGGAGGCCAACGCGGCCATCCAGGCGCGGCGCATCTCCGCGGTCCGCCACCTGCCACTCGCTCGCGTCCGCCAGCTCATCTCCGAGCACACCGACGGCCGCGGCCTCGGGATCTTCGGCGAGCCGGGCGTCAACACGACGACGCTCAACCACGCTCTCGACCAGGAAGCTCGATGACCCCGCAGCGCTCCTCCCTGTTCAGCCGGGGGATCGTCGCAGCGGCGATCACCGGCTCGCTCCGCAAGCTCGACCCGCGGATCCAGGTTCGCAACCCGGTGATGTTCGTGGTCGAGATCGGCGCGGCGATCACCACCGGCGCGTGGATCATCCAGCTGTTCGGCGGGAACTCGCTCGGCGGGGGGCACGAGCCCGCGTGGTTCACGATCACCGTGGCCATCTGGCTGTGGCTGACCGTCGTGTTCGCCAACCTGGCCGAGTCACTGGCCGAGGGCCGCGGCAAGGCCCAGGCCGACACGCTGCGCGCCATGCGCTCGGACACGGTCGCGCGGATGCGCGACGGCTCCACGCGCCCCGCGGCCGAGTTGCACCGCGGCGACGTCGTGTCGGTGCAGGCCGGCGAGGTCATCCCGGGCGACGGCACCGTCATCGAGGGCATCGCGTCGGTCGACGAGTCGGCGATCACCGGCGAGTCGGCACCGGTGATCCGCGAGTCCGGCGGCGACCGCAGCGCGGTCACCGGCGGCACGCGCGTCCTCAGCGACCACATCCTGGTCGAGATCACCCAGGAGCCCGGGCAGTCCTTCCTGGACCGGATGATCGCCCTGGTCGAGGGCGCCGAGCGGCGCAAGACGCCGAACGAGATCGCGCTGAACATCCTGCTCGCGGGGCTGACGATCGTCTTCCTGATCGTCGTCGCGACGCTGCTGCCGTTCGCGCGCTTCGCCGGCTCCGACATCTCCATGACCACGCTGATCGCGTTGTTGGTGGCGTTGATCCCGACGACCATCGGCGCGCTGCTGAGCGCCATCGGCATCGCCGGCATGGACCGCCTCGTCCGCCGCAACGTCCTCGCCCTGTCGGGCCGCGCGGTGGAGGCGTCCGGCGACGTCGACGTGCTCCTGCTCGACAAGACCGGCACGATCACCCTGGGCAACCGCCAGGCGGCCGAGTTCGTCCCGATGCCCGGCGTGACCGAGGCGTCGCTGGCCGAGACCGCGCAGTTCGCCTCGCTGGCCGACGAGACGCCGGAGGGCCGCTCGATCGTGGTGCTCGCCAAGCAGTACGGCGTGCGCGAGCACGAGCTCGCGCCGCACGATGCTCGGTTCATCCCGTTCACCGCGCAGACGCGCATGAGCGGCGTGGACTACGACGGCACGCGGCTGCGCAAGGGCGCCGCCGACTCGGTCATCGCGTTCGCGCGCGCCGAGGGCGGCCAGGTGCCCGCCGAGCTGGGCGGCGTGGTGGACCGGATCGCCCGCGAGGGCGGCACGCCGCTGGCCGTCGCGCGCGACAGCCAGGTGCTGGGCGTCATCTACCTCAAGGACACCGTCAAGGAGGGCATGGCCGCCCGCTTCGAGCAGCTGCGGGCGATGGGCATCCGCACCGTCATGGTCACCGGCGACAACCGCCTCACCGCGGCGAAGATCGCCGAGGAGGCCGGCGTCGACGACTTCCTCGCGGAGGCGACGCCGGAGCGCAAGATGGAGCTGATCCGGGCCGAGCAGGCCGCGGGGCGGCTCGTGGCGATGACCGGCGACGGGACCAACGACGCCCCGGCGCTCGCGCAGGCCGACGTCGGCGTGGCGATGAACACCGGCACCCAGGCCGCCCGCGAGGCGGGCAACATGGTGGACCTGGACTCCAACCCGACGAAGCTCATCGAGATCGTCGAGGTCGGCAAGCAGCTGCTCATCACGCGCGGCGCGCTGACGACGTTCTCCATCGCCAACGACGTGGCCAAGTACTTCGCCATCCTGCCGGCGATCTTCGCCGCGACCTACGCTGCCCGTGGCGACGCCACCGGGCCGCTGAACGCGTTGAACGTCATGAGCCTCGGTACGCCGCGGTCGGCCATCATCTCGGCCATCGTCTTCAACGCGCTCGTCATCCCGATGCTCATCCCGATCGCGCTGCGCGGCGTCCGCTACCGGGCCGTCGGCGCGACCGCGCTGCTGCGCCGCAACCTGCTCGTCTACGGCCTCGGCGGCCTCATCGCTCCGTTTGCGGGGATCAAGCTCATCGACCTGATCGTGCACAACCTGCTCGGTGCGTGATGGACCTCGCCCCGCCCACGGCCCATGGTCACCTGAAGGTGTTCCTCGGCATGGCCGCCGGTGTGGGCAAGACCGTGCGGATGCTGCAGGAGGGCCAGGCGGAGCTGGAGGCCGGGCGCGACGTCGTGGTCGGCCTGCTCGAGACGCATCGCCGCGCGGACACGCTGGCCGCCGCCGACGGGCTCGAGCGCGTGCCGCGGCGCCGCATCACCTATCGGGGCTCGACGCTGGAGGAGCTCGATCTCCCGGGCGTCCTGCTGCGCGGCCCCGAGCTGTGCCTGATCGACGAGCTGGCGCACACGAACGCCCCGGGGGTCGAGCATCCCAAGCGCTACGAGGACGTCCACGACGTGCTGGAGGCGGGGATCGACGTGTTCTCCACCATGAACGTCCAGCACCTCGAGTCGCTCAACGACGCGATCGCCGAGCTCTCCGGCGTCCGCGTCCGCGAGACCGTCCCCGACTCCGTGCTGCAGAAGGCCGACGAGGTCGTGATCGTCGACCTCACGCCCGAGGCGCTGCTGGAGCGCCTGCGGGCGGGCAAGGTGTACTCCAACGATCGCATCGACGCGGCGCTGCAGGGCTTCTTCAAGATCGAGAACCTCAGCGCGCTGCGCGAGACCGCCCTGCGCCAGGTCGCCCAGGAGGTGGAGACGCGTCGCACGGCGATCGGCGACGCGCCGGGCACCCGGTCAGACCGGGTCGAGGCGGGCCTCCACCAGGCGGCCGTCGGCGAGCGGCTGCTGGCGCTCGTCGAGCCCTATCCCGGCGCGCAGCGGCTGGTGCGCCGCGCGTGGCGGTCGTCCCAGCGGCTCGGGGCCGACCTCGACCTCCTGTGGGTCCGCCATCCGGGCGCCCGGGAGACCGAGGAGCAGGAGCAGGCGCTGCACGCGCTGCGCCAGCTCGGGTCGGTCCTCGGCGCCGAGCTGCTGGTCGAGGAGGGCGACGACGTCGCCGAGACCGCCGCGCGGGTCGCCCAGAGGCGCGGCACGACCTACTTCCTGCTCGGCGCGTCGCGCCCGGCGCGCGGCCTGGCGCGCCTGCGCGAGCCGCTGCCGCAGCGTCTCATCCGCCTCGCTCCGGGCGTCGACGTCCGGATCGTGGCCGACCGCAGCCGGAGGCCGCCGTCATGATCCCCACCTACGCCCTTGTCGTCGCCGTCGCCACGCTGGCCGCCGGGTTCGTCGCCGGCCGCGGGCTGCCGGGCCATCGGCACCGCGCCCGCGCCCTCGCGGCCGCCACCCGTCCGGACACCGTGCGCCGGATCCTGCTGCCGTTCACCGGCGCGTCGATCTCCCGTCGCGCGTTCGACGCGGCCGTGCGCCTGGCCCGTGTCGAGGGCGCGACGCTCATGCCCTGCTACCTCGCGACGGTCCCGCTGAACCTGCCGCTGGACGCGCCGCTCGCGCGCCAGTGCCTCAGCGCGATGACGCTGATGGAGGTCATCGAGCAGCGCGCGGCCGGGCAGGAGGTCGCCGTCGATGCCCGCATCAGCCGCGGCCGGACGTACCGCGACGCGCTGCGCCGCGAGCTGGAGACCGAGTCCTTCGACCGGGTGATCGTGTCGGCCACCAACCACCCCGGGTCGGGCTTCAGCGGCGACGACCTCGTCTGGCTGCTGAACCGCGCCGACGCCGAGGTGCTCATCCTGCGCCCCGCGCCCGAGGACGAGCGCGAGGTCTCGGTCAACGGCAACGGGGTGACCGGGCACTTCTAGGAATCGAGCCCGAGCCCCTGCTCCAGCGCGCCCTTGATCGCGGCGTCGACCGCGTTGAGGCGGTGCAGCGCGAGCGCCTCCGGCGAGCCGAAGCGCCGGTTCGGCGCGCTGTCGGGCCCGTGGTGGGTGAGGACGCAGTGGGCCAGCGCCAGGCGGCGCTCGGCGTCCATCGCGGGGATGCCGGCGGCGCGCTCGTCGAGCAGGCGCAGGCCGAGCTCGACGTGGCCGAGCAGGCGGCCGGCGTCGCTCAGCCCGATCTCGGCGCCGTAGGTGAACTCCTCGGTCTTGCCGAGGTCGTGGACGATCGCCGCGGTGATCAGCAGGTCGGAGTTCAGCCGCACGTGCAGCAGGCACGCCTCCTGGGCGAGCGTCGCGACCGCGACGGTGTGCTCCAGCAGCCCGCCGAGATAGGCGTGGTGGCCGTTGCGCGAGCACGGCGCCGTCCGCCAGGCGCGGCGCAGCGCGTCGTCGGCCAGCAGGGATTCGAGCAGCGCGCGGAAGCCCGGGTCGTGGACCTCGCGGGCGAGGTGCTCGAGGAAGCCGTCGAGCTCGTCGAGGTCGCGGTAGGCGGTCGGCAGGAACGCGGCGGGGTCCGCGTCGCCGGGCGCGGCGGCGGCGATCGCGCGGACGTCGAGCTGCAGCTCCTCGCGGAAGCGCTCCACGCGCCCGGCGACCCGGACGAGGTCGCCGCGCTCGAACCGCGCGGCCGCGACGTCGGCGTCGCGGAAGATGCGCGCGGGGATCGCGCCGGTGCGGTCGCGGAGCTCCAGCGCCAGGTACGGCGTCCCCGCCCGCGACATCAGGCGCTCCTTGCGGGTGCAGGCGAAGACGCCCTGCACGTCGTCGCCGGCGCGTAGGGTCGCGATCTGCTGCACCTCCGGCTCGGAGGTGTCCGGAACGGCGGCCACGGGATCCATTGTGGAGCGTGGATCGGATGCCGCTACCGTCCTCTTGATGCAGCCGCTCATCTGGGAGAGCCGGCCCGACGGCCTTCGTGCCCCGGCGCTGGTCTGCGCGTTCACCGGTTGGAACGACGCCGGGGACGCGGCCTCCGCCGCCCTGCGATTCTTCGGCGCCTCGCTCGGCGCAACCCGCTTCGCCCAGATCGATCCCGAGGAGTTCTTCGACTTCCAGGCCACGCGTCCGCAGGTGCAGATGGTCGACGGGGACACGCGCGAGCTCCAGTGGCCGTCGGTCGAGATCTACGAGGCCCGCGTGCCGCGTGCGCCGCGCGATCTCGTGCTGCTCTCCGGTCCCGAGCCGAGCTTCCGCTGGCGCGGGTTCACGAAGATCATCGTCGACCTCGCCGAGGCGCTCGGCACGCAGATGGTCGTCTCGCTCGGTGCGTTACTGGCCGACGTGCCGCATAGCCGTCCCGTCGGGATCACCGGCATCTCGAGCGACCCGACGCTGATCGAGCACCTCGACATGGCGCCGACCTCCTACGAGGGCCCGACCGGCATCGTCGGCGTGCTGCAGGCCGCCTGCCAGGAGGCCGGCGTGCCGTCGGCGTCGCTGTGGGCCAGCGTTCCGCACTACGTCGCGGCCGCGCCGAACCCGAAGGCGGCACTCGCGCTCGTGCGCAAGCTCGAGTCGCTGGTCGGCGTGACGGTCGACGCCGAGGAGCTCGAGCTGGCCTCGGCCGACTACGAGCGCCAGGTGTCGCTCGCGGTGCAGTCCGACCCCGACGTGCAGGCGTTCGTCGAGCGACTGGAGAAGGCCGCCGCCGAGGAGGAGGACGACGCCGACCCGACCGAGCTGCCGTCGGGCGACGTCATCGCGCGCGAGTTCCAGCGCTTCCTGCGCCAGCGCGGGCCCGAGGGGCCCGACGTGGCGGGCAACCTGTAGGACTACGCCGCCGCAGCGGCCGCCTCACGGCGCCGCACCACTCGGAGGCGCAACGCGGCGCCGGCCACGCTGAGCAGCGTGCCGACCGTCGTCGTCAGCAGCGGGTGCAGGAACGCCGGATCGACGATCGTCGCCACGCGGTCGTCCACGACCGTCGCGTCGGCGACGACCAGCCCCGTCCCGAAGAGCAGGCCGCCGATCGCGCCGCGCCGGGCGGCATCGCGGAGCGTGTCGTGCTCGAAGCCGCCGCCGAGCCCGCCCAGCGTGGCGAGCACGTTGGCGATCGTCCACGCCGCGAGCGAGAGCCCGAGCGTCGCCCCGGCGAGCAGGCCACCCACCGCCGGCGTCACGTAGGTCAGCGTGAGGCGCAGGGCGCGCGGGCGGTCGGAGAGGAGCGGCGGCAGCGGCATGGTCGCGGCGAGCGTCGTCGGGTCGTCGCCGGAAGTCAACCCGCGACCGCGCCGCGCAACCGGGCCAGCGAGGCGCGCTGGCGGCCGTCGGCGTCGAAGTTCGCCGGAGCCAGCCAGGCGGCGAACGCCGCGTCGATCGCGGGCCACTCGCCGTCGACGATCGAGTACCAGGCGGTGTCGCGGTTGCGGCCCTTGACGATCTGGTGCTGGCGGAACGTGCCCTCGTAGGTGAAGCCGAAGCGTTGCGCCGCGGCCTGCGAGCGCCCGTTGGCGGCGTCGCACTTCCACTCCAGCCGGCGATGTCCGAGCGTGTCGAAGGCGTGGCGTGCGAGCAGGTGGACGGCCTCGGTCGCCTGCGGCGTGCGCTGCAGCGGGCCGCCGAACCAGATGTGGCCGATCTCGATCGTGCCGTGGGCGGGGTCGACGCGCAGGAAGCTGACGACGCCCGCGGCGCGGCCGGTCGCGAGGTCGACCACGGCGTAGAACCGCGGGTCCTCGGACCGCTGCTGCGCGGCGAGGTGCGCGCGCAGCGCCGCGACGCCGGCGAACGGTCCGTAGCCGAGGTGGTCCCACAGACGCGGGTCGGCGCCCGGGCCGTGCGCGGCGGCGAAGAGGTCGCCGGCGTGGCGCTCGGCGTCCAGCGGATCCAGTCGGACGCGCGCGCCTACGAGACGCGTGGCGTCGGGACGGCGGGCCGGCGTCCAGCCGGCGAGGTCGGTCGTGGTGCTCATGCGGGCTGGATCGTCGCAGGACTTGGCCTGCGGTCCAGGGCCAAGCGGGTGCGCGAGAACGGGGCCAAGCGGGGCCGTCGCTCAGCGCTGTGCGCCCGGCTCCGCGGCGCCCCAGATGCCCGGGCCGCGGCGGTGCTCGTAGATCAGGGACGTCTCGGCGTGGGCGACGGCCGGATGCGTGGCGAGGTGGTCGACGACGAACTCGCGCAGGCCCTGGGCGTCGGCGGCGGCCAGCCAGACGAGGTAGTCGGTGGCGCCCGCGAGGTGGAAGACCGTCAGCACGCCGGGGAGGTCGCGCACGGCGTTCGTGAACGTGTCGATCTGCTCGCGGTTGTGGACGGCGAGGCGCACGGCGACCATCGCCTGCAGCGGGCGCCCGAGCGCGGCGAGGTCGATCTCCGCGTGAAAGCCGCGCAGCACGCCGGAGCGGCGCAGGGCGCGCACGCGCTGCAGCGCGGTCGACGGCGCGACCCCGACGCGCTCGGCCAGCCGGTTGTTCGGGATGCGCGCGTCCTCGCTGAGCGCCTCGAGGATCGCGCGGTCGACGTCGTCCAGGCGCAGGTCGTTCGGCATGCACGACATCGTCGCACACTGCGACGAAGGATCTTCGGTTCTGCAACAAAATTGCACCGATCGTTCGGAGGTCTGGCGGTCTCACCGCACAGGTGCTTGACTAAACGGATGGAGAACGCTCTGGAGACCCGGACCGACATCCGCGACTCGATCATCGACGCGGTCGGCGGGACGCCCCTCGTCCGGCTCTCGCGGATCGGCGCGGGGCTGGTGCCGCAGCTGGTCGCCAAGGTCGAGGCCGTCAACCCGGGCGGCTCCATCAAGGACCGCGCGGCGATCGCGATGATCGAGGCCGCCGAGCGCGAGGGCCTGCTGCGCCCGGGCGGGACGATCGTCGAGCCGACCTCCGGCAACACCGGCACGGGCCTGGCCATGGCGGCGCGGCTGAAGGGCTACCACGTCATCGCCGTCATGCCGGACAAGATGTCCAAGGAGAAGATCGACCTCCTGCGCGCCTACGGCGCCGAGGTCGTCGTCTGCCCGACGAACGTCGAGCCCGAGTCGCCGGAGTCCTACTACTCGGTGTCGGACCGGCTCGCCGCGGAGATCCCGGGCGCCTTCAAGCCCAACCAGTACTTCAACCCGGCCAACCCGCAGGCCCATTACGACTCGACGGGCCCCGAGCTGTGGGAGCAGTCGGGCGGCCAGATCACGCACCTGGTCGCCGGCGTCGGCACGGGCGGCACGATCAGCGGCATCGGGCGCTACCTCAAGGAGCGCAACCCGGACATCGAGATCATCGGGGCCGATCCGGTGGGCTCGATCTACAGCGCCGCCTCCGACGACGAGGTCAAGGGGTACCTGGTCGAGGGCGTCGGCGAGGACTTCTGGCCGGCCACGTTCGACCGCTCGATCGTCGACCGCTGGGTCGCCGTCAGCGACAAGGACTCGTTCCTGACCACGCGCCGGCTGGCGATGGAGGAGGGCATCCTCGCGGGCGGCTCGTGCGGCACGGCGATGTGGGCGGCCCTGGAGGTCGCGCGCGGGATCGACGATCCGAACGCGATGATCGCCGTCGTCCTGCCCGACGGCGGCCGCAGCTACCTCAGCAAGATCTTCAACGACGCCTGGATGACCCAGTACGGGTTCCTGGAGCGCGTCGGCGACCTGGCGGTGGGCGACGTCCTGCGCCGCAAGGCCGACGGCGCCGGCCCGAACGAGATCCCGTCGCTGGTCACGGTGCAGACGCATCAGCAGGTGCGCGACGCGGTGGCGCTGCTGCACGAGCACGGCGTCTCGCAGCTGCCGGTCGTCAGCGCGCACGACCCGAGCACGGTCGTCGGCTCGGTCGGCGAGCGCGGCCTGCTGGCCCGGGCGGTCGACGACCCGGCGCTGCTGAACGCCGAGATCGTCGCGGTCATGGAGCCGCCGCTGCACGCGGTCTCGGCCGGCGATCCGGTGCGCGAGGCGGTCGAGCTGCTGGTCGGCGAGCGCCAGGCGCTGCTGGTGATCGCCGACGGTCGGCCCGCGGGCATCGTGACGCGCGCGGACCTGCTGGAATCGCTGGCACGATGAGAGAACGTCCTTCGCGCTCGACGCCCGCGGCTCATGGTGGCGCCCGATGAAGTTCGCCACCCGCGTCGTCCACGCCGGCCTCGAGCCGGATCCCACCTATCGCTCCGTCATCCCGGCGATCCACCAGACGTCGACGTTCGCGCAGCCCAGGGTCGGCGAGTTCGTGGAGGACTACGACTACGCGCGCAGCGCCAACCCGACGCGCGCCGCGCTGGAGACGGCGCTCGGCGAGCTCGAGGGCGGGCTGGGCACGTCGTTCTCCTCCGGGATGGCGGCGACGCACGCGCTGATCACCGCCGTGTGCTCGGCGGGCGACCACGTGGTGCTGCCGGCCGACCTGTACGGCGGGACCTTCCGGCTGGTCGACAAGGTGCTGACCCGCTTCGGCATCACCTACGCCATGGTCGACCAGACCGACCTCGACGCGCTCGCCGCCGCCGTGACCGACACCACCAGGTTGATCTGGGTCGAGACGCCGACCAACCCCTTGCTCAACGTCGTCGACGTCGCGGGCGTCATCGAACGATCCGGATCGGCGTTCGTGGCGGTCGACAACACGTTCGCCACGCCGGTCAACCAGCGCCCGCTCGAGCTCGGCGCCGATGCGGCCGTCCACTCGGTCACCAAGTACCTCGGCGGCCACTCCGACACGGTCGGCGGCGCCGTCGTCGTGCGCGATCCCGAGGTCCACGAGCGCGTGCGCTTCGTGCAGAACTCGGTCGGCGCCGTCCCGGGGCCCTTCGACTGCTTCCTCGTGCACCGCGGGCTGCGCACCCTGCATCTGCGGATGGCCGCGCACGCCGCGAGCGCCGAGGCGGTCGTGGCCTTCCTGCGCGAGGCGGACGGCGTCTCCGAGGTGCGCTGGCCGGGCTTCAGCGGCATGGTCAGCTTCCGCCACCCCGACGCGATCGGCATCGCGGAGCGCACGAAGCTCTTCACGCTGGCCGAGTCGCTGGGCGGCGTCGAGTCGCTCGTCGAGGTCCCGCAGGCGATGACGCACGCCTCCGTCGAGGGCTCCGACGCGGCCGTGCCGGCCGACCTGGTGCGGCTCAGCTGCGGCATCGAGGCGCCCGAGGACCTCGTCGCGGACCTCCGCGACGCCCTCGCCGTGGCCTGAACGGGAGCCTGCGTCGGGCCAACCGCGTGTCATCCGGCAGACCACTGGGAAGAGCGAGGAGCATGCCTCGTCGCATCGACCTTGGCCGCGCCGTGCTCTTCATCGGCGCCGCGCTGCTGCTGATCTCCCTCTTCACGGAGTGGTACGACACCGGACCGACCGGCTGGGAGGTGTTCGAGAGCCTGGACCTCGTGCTGGCCGCGCTCGCGCTCGGCGCCATGCTGGCGGCGGTGCGGCCGGACGCCGTCGGGCCGTCGGCGGCGTGGGCGCTGCCCGGCGCCGCGCTGGCGATCGTGATCGTCGAGCTGGTCAACGCGCCGCCCGCCGCCGCGGGCGGCGACCCGACGACGGGCGCGTGGCTGGCCCTCGGCGGGTCGTTCCTCATGGCGGCCGGAGCGGCGCTGTCGCTGGCCGCGATCTCGGTGACGATCCAGGTGCGCGAGCGCGAGGTCCGCCGCCGGGTCGCCGCCGTGGACCGGCGCGCCGACCGCGACGCCGAGGCGGCGGAGGACCTGGACGCCGATGCGGGCGCCGCACCCGGCGACGTGGGCGCCGACGACGACGCGGTCACGCCGCCTCGGCGCCGCCGCAGCCGCCTCGGCCCGCGCGAGACGCCCGCCGCGCGGACCGCGTCGGCGGGCCGCCCCGACCCCGACGCGCTCGAGCGCACGCAGCCGTTGACGAGTCACCCCGACGGCGATCCGGAGGACGCCGAGCGCCCGTGACGCCGGACACGCGCGACCGCGCCCCGTTCGAGCTGCTGCGGTTCATCGCCGCGCCGGTGAGCGCGGACGTGAGCGTGGTCGAGCTCGAGGGGCGCTTCGCCCAGCAGGCGCGCTTCGCCCGCCAGCCGCTCCTCGTGGTCGAGGAGGGCGAGGGCCCGCGCATCGAGCTGTCGCCCGTGCGCGCGGTGCGCGACGGCGAGCGCTGGAGCGCGACCTTCGCGATCCCGCTCAGCGCGCTGGACGGCGCGACCTTCGCGCTCGGCGTCCGCGGAACGCTGCTGGACCTGCCGCCGCCCGACGTGGCCGACGACGGCGACCGCCTGGCGGGCGTCGCTCGCGAGGCCAACGCGCTGCGCCGCCGCCTGGAGGCCGCCGAGGACGAGGTGGCCGCCGCCCGCGCCGAGGCGGCCGCGGCCGCCTCCGAGCTGGCCACCGCCGTGCCCGCCGCCGCCGAGGCCGCGCGCGCCGAGGCGACCGACCGCATCCTCGCCCTGGAGCGCGAGCTGGTTGTGGTGCATCGCCAATCGGCCCAGGACGTCGAGGAGGCTCGGGCCGAGGTCGCCGGCTCCCAGCAGGAGGCCTTCGCCGCGGCCCTCGCCCGCGCCGAGGCGGCCGAGCAGCGGGCGGAGGCCGCCGAGGCCGCCGCCGACGCCCGCGCGATGGCCGACGAGCGCGCCGACGAGCCCGATGCGCGGGCGGATGCCGCCGCGGCGGGCGTCGAGGTGCTGCGGGCCGAGCTCGCGGAGGAGCGCGAGCGGGCTCAGACGACGATCGCCGACCTCCGGGCGCAGCTCGACGAGTCGCGCGCCGGCCTCGGCGACGACCCGACCGCGCTCGTCGAGCCCGATGCCGATCCCGCGACGCACGTGCTCAGCTCGGTCGACGACGCGCCCGCTCCCCGCAAGAACCCCCGACCCCCGGGCGCGCCGCCGCCCACGCGCGAGCCGCTGCACCGGCCGGCCGGACCCGCTCCCAGCCGCTGGGTCGCGGTCGGCGCGCTGGCGCTGTTCCTCTTCGCGCTGCTCGGCCTGCTGCTGGGGTTCCTGCCCTAGCAGCGAGGTCCCTGACCCGCCGCGGGTTTCGCCCCCTGGGCGAAGACCCGCAAGGGAACCTGGCCCTCTGGGCCAATGTTCCCCTAGCGCTCGGCGGCCGGGCAGGCGATCCGGTAGTCGCAGATGGAGCAGGCAGCGTAGGACGGCGTCGGCTCGAAGCCCTGGCCCAAGATGCCGTCGGCCACCTCGCGGACCGTCTCGGCGATCCACTCGGCGTCGTTGGCGTCGTCGGGCAGCGGGACCTTCTGGTCGTCCAACACGTACAGGTAGGACTGCTGCGACGGGCCCTCGAGTCCCCAGGCGCTTGCGGCGGCGACCGCGTACAGCGCGAGCTGCACGTCGTCGCGCAGTTGCGCCGGCGTCTTCGGGCGCCCCGTCTTGTAGTCGATCAGCTCGTAGCGGCCGTCGGCCATCTTGTCGACGCGGTCGACCCGGCCGCGCAGCGTGTGCGGGCCGATCTTGAAGTTGAAGGACTTCTCGAACCACAGCGGCTCGGCGTCGTCGGCCTGGAAGCGCTCGTGGTAGCGCTTCAGCGCGTTCTCGGCCTTGACGTGCAGCTGGCGCTCCTCGTCGGTCGGCCCGAAGCCGCTGCGCCGCCAGCCGGCCTCCAGCAGCCCCAGCAGCTCGTCGACCGACTGGCCGCCCGACTGGTGGTAGCGCTCGAGCACCTGGTGGACGACGATGCCGAACCGCTGGTTGATCGTCGGCTCCTGCGGCACGCGGAAGACCCGCGCGAACTTGTACTTCAACGGGCACGTCCGGTAGGTCTCGATGTCGGACGCCGACAGCGCGAGGCCGTCGCCGCGGCGCGGCAGGAACGGCGCGAGCGACGGCTCGTGGCGGGCGGCGGTCGCGGTGGCGCGCACGCCGGCGTCGCGCTCGGCGCCGAGCAGCACGTCGTCCAGCGACGACGTCTGCAGGATCTCGCGCTGCTGGCCGGTGGCGGCGTGCAGGATCGCGGCGTTGATGCCGGGCAGCGCGTCGGCGACATGCTGGCCGTCGGGCCGCGCATGCAGGGCGGCGAGCTTCAGGAGCTCGAGGTAGCGCGTGACGCCGTGGGCGACGTCGAGGTCGGTGTCGAGCCGCAGCTCGCCCAGCCGGGCGCCGATCTGCTGGACGTCGGACAGCAGCTCGTCGCGCAGCTGGCCGATCGCCGCGTGCAGCGCCTCGTCGGGCCCGAAGAGCTGCTCGTCGAGGTCCTCCCACTCGAAGCCGAGCGCCGCGCGCGCCTCTTCGATGAACGGTGAGGGATGCTGCGGAGCGCCGCGCTCGGAGTGCGCGGCGAAGGACAGCACGAGCCCCTCGCGGGTCCGCGTCATCGCCACGTGCAGCACGCGCCGCATCTCGGCCAGGTGCTCCTCGCGCGACTCGGTGGCGACGCCGAGGTGCAAGTCCTCCAACAAGCCCGCGGGGATCGGCTCGATCAGCTGGCGCCGAGCGCCCGGCATCCGCGACGACTGCAGCCCGCACACGAAGACGTGGTCGAACTCGAGGCCCTTGGCGGCGTGCATCGGCAGCACCGCGACGGCGTCCTCGCGGGGCTGGCTCTCGTCGTCGTCCTCGGCGTCGTGCATGCCGCCGGCCTCGGCGACCGCCGCCAGCCAGCCCGCGAACTCGCGCGGCGTCGCCTGCGGCGCCCGCCGCACGTACGACGCCGCCAGCTCGCCCACGTGCGCCAGCGAGACGAGCCGCTCGACGACGTCGGCCTGCGCGGCGAAGACCTGCTGGCGGCGCAGGCCGAGGCGCTCGATCAGCCGGTGGACGAAGAGGTCTGGCCGCGTCGTGTCCAGCGCCGCGGCGGCCTGGCGGTGCAGCTTGAGGAACGCCAGCACGCGCTCGCGCGCCTCCGGCGGCAGCTGCGGCGACTCGGTGGCGGCGCCGAGCGCCGACACCATGTCGAGCTTGCGGCGGCGCGCGATCTGGATGCAGCGCGCGAGGTCGACGCCGTGCAGCTCGATCGGCGGCCGCGACAGCGCGCGCACCACGGCGCCCGCGTCGCTCGGGTTGACCAGCAGCCGCAGCCACGCCAGCACGTCGCGCACCTCGGCCTGGCCGAAGAACGCCGCGGCGCCGGCGAGCCGGTACGGGACTGCGCGCTCCTCCAGCGCGACGGCCAGCTCCTGGCCCTCGGAGCGCACCGACCGCACGAGCACGCCGATCCGCCCGGGCGGGGTGCCCTCGCGTACGAGCCGCTCGATCGCGGTGGCGACGCCCTGCGCCTGCGCGCGCTCGTTGGCGCAGCGCCAGAGGCGCACGTCGCCGGGCGTGCCCGAGCCGACGAAGTCCGTCCCGACCCAGCCCTCGTCGAGGCGGTCGGCGATCGGCGCGACCACGGCCTCGGCGGCGACGAGCACGCGATCGGGGCAGCGCAGGCTGCGCTCCAGGCGCATGACCTCGACCGGTCGTCCGCCGATCGGCGCGCTCAGCAGCGCTCGCAGCCGCAGCGCGATCGCGCGCGGCTCGCCGACGGCCTGGTCGTCGTCGGCGGTGGCCATGAGGTCGCCGTGGTCGGCGGCCAGCAGCGTGAGCACGCGCGCCTGGGCGGGGGTGGCGTCCTCGAGGTCGTCGACGAGCACGTGGCGCCAGCGGCCGGCGACCCGCGCGCGGACGTGCGGGCGCTGCTCCAGCAGCTCCTGCGTCCGGAGCACGAGCTCGCCGAAGTCGAGCAGCCCGTGGCCGAGCAGCAGGCGGTCGTGGGCCTGGAACAGGCCGGCGAACTCGCGCTCGCGCTCGGCGCGCTCGTCGCCGTCGGGCAGCGCGGCGGCCCATTCGGCGAAGGCGCGGGCGCGCACGCCCGCCTCCTTCAGGCGGTCGATGCGCGCGATCACGCCGCCGAGCACGGCGGCCGGGCGGCCGCGCAGGTCGTGGCGGCGCAGCACGAGGTCGTCGACGCGGTCGAGCAGGAGCGCGAGCCGGTCGGCGGGCGACGCGGTCACCGCGAACGGGTCGATCCCGGCCTCCAGCGCCTCGTCGCGCAGCAGGCGCGCGCACATCGCGTGGATCGGGAGGACCGGCAGCTCCTCGAACGGACGGTCGCCGAGGGCGTCCTCGACCCGGGCGCGCAGCGCGTCGGCCGCGCTCGCCGTGCGCGTCAGCAGCAGGATCGCCTCGGGCGCCGTCCCCTGCGCGACGAGGTGCGCGAAGCGCTCGACCAGCGTCTGCGTCCGGCCGCTGCCGGCGCCGCCGAGCACGAGCAGCGGCCCGCCGCGGTGCGTGACGGCCCGCGCCTGGTCGGGCGTCAGGTCCCCTTCGCGGCCCCGGAGCACCGGTGCGACCGGGCCGCCGGCGGGCAGGGGATCGCGCCCGCTGCGAAGGCGGTCCTCGTGCGTGATCGCACCGGGGGAAGCGGGCACGACCCTAGGATATGGCCCTCATGACGTCCCATCAGGCGCTGGAACACGATTGGCTCGGCGCCTGCCGCCGGGCGGCCGAGGGACTCAGGGCGGTGCTGCGCGATCACCCGACCAGCAGGGAGCGCATCGTCGAGACCGGCGTGACCGGTGAGGGCGGCGATCGCACGCTCGTCATCGACGCCGAGGCGGAGGAGCGCGTCTTCACCGAGCTGGAGCGCCTGCACGACGAGGGCGCCCGGTTCACGGCCGTCTCGGAGGAGCGCGGGACCGTCGACTTCGGCGCGCCGGACGTGCTCGTGGTCATCGATCCCATCGACGGGTCGCTGAACGCCAAGCGCGGCCTGCCGCACCACGCGCTGTCGGTCGCCGTGTCCGCCGGGCCGCGCATGAGCGACGTCGTCTTCGGCTTCGTCTACGACCTCGGGCCGGGCGAGGAGTGGCGGGCGACGCTCGGCGAGGGCGCCCGCCTCAACGACGTCCGGATCACCCACCCGCCGCCGGAGCGCAAGACGTCCGACGGCCGCTTCGAGCTGCTGGCCGTCGAGTCTGCGGACCCTCGCTGGCTGGCGCTGGCCTCCGACGACCTCGTCGCCGCGACGCGCCGGATCCGCGCGATGGGCTCGATCGCCGTCTCGATGTGCCAGGTAGCCGCCACCCGCGTGGACGCCATGGCGTCGCTGGCCCGCACCCGCGCCGTCGACTGCGCGGCGTCGCAGCTGATCGTCCGCGAGTCCGGCGGCCACGTGGCCTTCGCGGGCTGCCCCGACGGACCGCTCGGCGCGCCGCTGGACCTCGAGCCGCACTATCCCGTCCTCGCCGCGCGCACCCCGGAGTCGCTGGAGCGCCTGCTGGCGCTTCCGGCGGTCTGAGCCGTGCAGGTCGACTGGGATCTCGCCGCGCGGATCGCGCGCAGCGCCGCGGGCGAGGCGCCGCCGTCGGTCGCGCCCGCCGGGCTGCCCGAGCGCGCCGAGGCGGCTCGCGAGCAGATCGTCGCCGCGACCGGCCTCGTGCCGACGAGCGCGCTGCCGCCGGCGGAGTGGATCGACCGGGGGGCGTGGATCGACGCGAACCTCGCGACGATGCGCACGACGCTCGCGCCGATCCTCGGCGGGGCGATCGCCTCGGCGGGGCCCGCGGCGCTGCAGGCCGCCGGCGGCGCGGTGGTCGCGGCGGAGCTCGGCGGCATTCTCGGGCTCTTCGCCCGGCGCGTGCTGGGCCAGTACGAGCTGAGCCTCACGGACCCCGAGGCGCCGCCGCGGCTGCTGCTCGTCGGTCCCAACCTCGACCGCGCCGCGACGGAGCTGGGCGCGCCGCGCGAGGAGGTCGTGACCTGGGTGACGCTGCACGAGGTCACCCACGCCGTGCAGTTCGGCTCCGTGCCGTGGCTGCGCCCGCGCCTCGGCGGGGCGCTGCAGGAGCTGCTGGGCGCGCTGGACGCCAAGCCCGACCCGCGCGCGCTGCTGAGCCTCGGTATGGACGATCTCAAGGCGCTGGCCGAGTCGGTGCGCGAGGGCGGGCTGCTCGGCGCGGTGATGGGCGCCGAGCGCAAGGCGCTGCTGGACCAGGTGCAGGGGACGATGGGCCTCGTGGAGGGCCACGCGGAGTGGGCGATGGACCGCGCGGGCTCCGAGGTGCTCGACGACGTCGACGGCCTCCGCGCGGCGATGGACCGCCGGCGCGAGGACCGCGCGCCGCTGCTGCGCATCCTCGACCGCCTGCTCGGCTTCGACCTCAAGCTCAAGCAGTACGCGCAGGGGCGGGCGTTCTGCGACGCCGTCGTGCTCGCCCGCGGCGACGCCGGCCTGCGCGACGCCTGGGCCGCCGCCGAGCTCGCGCCGACGTCGGCCGAGCTGGCGAACCCGCAGGCCTGGCTGCTGCGCACCTCGCCAGCCGCGGCCTGAGCCAACCTAAGGGGACAGTCCCCCACCCGTTCGGGGAGGGGACTGTCCCCTTCGGTGTGCGGCGAGGTGCGTCGTTCGCCCCGAAAGTGTTGCGAACCCGTGTTCGGAATGTAACCGCGTGGGCGGTCGGGTTTACAAACGTGTGTTCGCTGGTACGCTGAAGGCGAACAACGACTTAGATCTAACTTCCTTAGACCGACCGAGGAGCCGAGACCCAGATGGCCACGAACGCCACCACCGCCCGCAAGACCAACGCCACGAAGCGCTCGACCGCCGCCAAGAAGGCCGCGCAGACGCGCTCGGCCAACCAGGCCGCCGAGGCCCGCAGCCGCACGACGGCCGCCCGGAAGGCCGCCGAGACGCGCCGCGAGCTCGCCAAGACGCCCGTCGATCGTGTCCAGGAGTACGCCGAGCGCGCCGCGCTCGTGCAGCTGGGCGCCGCCCTTGTGGCCCGTGACGCCGTCAGCGACGCCGTCGAGGCCGTCCGCGGCACGCTGGGCTCGCGCGACCAGGCCGAGAAGGAGCTCCAGGTCCGCCGCCGTCGCCTCGAGGCCGAGCTGAAGCGCTTCGAGCGCCGTGGCAGCACCGCCCGCACCCGCATCGAGCGCGAGGCCAAGAAGACCCGGACGCGCGTCCAGCGCGACCTCAAGGCCCGCCGCAGCGAGCTGACCAAGCAGACCAAGGGCATCACAACGCAGGCCGACTACGTCACCTCGCGCGTCGAGAACCTCCTGCAGACGGGCATCACGGCCGGCCAGAAGGCCGCCACCACCGTCCAGGAGCGCGTCGCCTCCGTGGTCTAGGACCGCGGGAGCCACCAAGACTCTCCTGTCCCGCGACGGGCCGCCTCCGGGCGGCCCGTCCGTGCGTTCAGGGCCCCGCCGGCCCGCAGACGCCAACGAGGACGCACGCGCGTTTGCGACAATGGAGCACATGGCCATCCCCACCCGCGACGCTCTCCTCCAGTCGCTGACCGCCGTCATCGATCCCGAGCTGCGCGAGAACATCGTCGAGCTCGGCATGGTGCGCTCGATCGAGATCGCCGACGACGGCGCCGTCGCGATCACCGTGTCGCTCACGACGGCGGGCTGCCCGATCCGCAACCACTTCCAGACGGCCGTCGTCAAGGCCGCCCAGGAGGCCGGCGCGACCAAGGTCAGCGTCGCCTTCGACGTCCTCTCCGACAACGAGAAGGGCGCCCTGCAGAAGAAGCTCGGCCGCAGCGGCAACCTGCCCAGCGGTGCGCTCGCCCAGGTCCAGAACGTCGTCTGCGTCGGCTCCGGCAAGGGCGGCGTCGGCAAGTCGACGCTGACCTCCAACCTCGCCGCCGCGCTCGCGGCCGACGGCAAGAAGGTCGGCATCCTCGACGCCGATGTCTGGGGCTATTCGATCCCGCGCATGTTCGGCCTCGGCGGCGACCGCCCGCCGGTCTCGCCCGAGCGCAAGATCCTCCCGCTGGAGGCCCACGGCGTGAAGATCATGTCGATCGGCTTCTTCGTGCAGGAGGACAGCGCCGTCGTGTGGCGCGGCCCGATGCTCCACAAGGCGCTGACGCAGTTCCTCGAGGACGTCGACTGGGGCGAGCTCGACTTCCTGCTCGTCGACCTGCCCCCGGGCACCGGCGACGTGTCGATGACGCTCGCCCAGCTGCTGCCCGACGCGAAGTTCCTGCTCGTCACCACGCCGCAGCCGACCGCTCAGAAGGTCGCGCGCCGCGCCGCTGAGATGGCCCACAAGGTGCAGCTCGAGATCGCCGGCGTCGTGGAGAACATGTCGGTCTTCACCACGCCGTCGGGCGAGCGCTTCCCGATCTTCGGCGAGGGCGGCGGCCAGGAGCTCGCCGACGAGCTCGACGTGCCGCTGCTCGGCAAGGTGCCGCTGACGATGCCGCTGCGCGAGCAGGCCGACGCCGGCGCGCCGCTGGTCGGCACCGACCCCGACGACCCGGCGGCCCAGGCGATCCGCCAGGCCGCCCGCGGCCTGATCGCGCTCATGCCGGTCGAGCTGCCCGTGCTGAGCGCCGCGCCGACGCCGGCCATCGAGGTCATCCCGGCGGCCGCGCCGTCGGGGATGAGCCTCCCCATGGCGGGCTAGGACACCCGCCCCGCCCCCGCCGCGCCCGCCTGCGCGAGGTCAGACGACCTCGCGCAGCCGTCCGGTCTCGACGTCGTAGACGAAGCCGCGCACCGCGTCGCGGTGCGGGAGGAACGGGCTGGAGCGGATGCGCGCGATCGAGCTGCGCACGTCGGCGTCGAGGTCGGTGAACGCCTCGGCGACCCACGCCGGCTTGATGCCGGTCTCCTCCAGCAGCTCGCGGCGGAACTCGTCCTCGGTGAAGGTGAGCATGCCGCAGTCGGTGTGGTGCACGAGCACCACCTCGCGGGTCCCGAGCTTGCGCTGCGAGATCGCCAGCGAGCGGATGACGTCGTCGGTGGCGACGCCGCCCGCGTTGCGGATCAGGTGGGCGTCGCCGGGCGCGAGGCCGAGGATGCCGAAGAGGTCCAGGCGCGCGTCCATGCACGCCACGACCGCGATCTTGCGGGCCGGCCGGGGCGTGTGGAGGGGGTCGGAGAAGGCGGCGGACCACTCCGCCGCCTTCGCGACCAGCGCATCGGTGACCGACTGGGGCGTCGGTCAGCCCTTGTTCTTGAAGTAGTCCGCGTTGATCTGCACGAAGCTGCTCCACTCCTCGGGCACCTGGTCCTCGGCGAAGCACGCGTCGACCGGGCAGGCCTCGACGCAGGCATCGCAGTCGATGCACTCCTCGGGGTCGATGTACAGCATCTCGACCTTGTCGTAGTCGGGCTCGTCTGGGGTCGGGTGGATGCAGTCGACCGGGCAGACCTCGACGCAGGAGTTGTCCTTGGTGCCGATGCAGGGCTCGGTGATCACGTACGCCATAAAGAAACGGGTCCTCGTGCGGGTTCGACGGGAGGTGAGCGCGGCATTCTGCCAAAGCCCGCGTCCCGAGGGTCGCGGGGGCCATCTGCGGCCCTCGTGCACAGCTTCGCAGGTGGTTCCAGGTCGGAAGCGTGGCAGTAGGTCCGTCTGGGGGAGATTTCTCCCCCAATACGTCACACTGCGTCGCGGCTGAGGGTGACGTGACGTTCGACCCTGGAGTGACCATGGCAACAGCGACGACGACGCCCGACATCGAGACGCTCGACCAACCCCGCCGGCGCGGGGTGTCCGGTCGTGCGGTGCGGCGGACCGCGTGGATCGCCCTCGACCTGCTCGCGATCGGCGGGTTCTCGGTCTACGCCCTGCAGGCGCTGACCTGAGCTGACCCCGGCGCGGGCTAGTCTCCGCGCCCGATGCTGCTGCTCACCGGCGCCACCGGCCTCGTCGGCTCAGCGCTGCTGCGCCGCCTGACGGCTGCGCGGATCCCCGTGCGCTGCCTGGTCCGCGACCCGCGGCGCCTGGGCGCCGAGCGCGTCCGCGTCCAGATCGCGCTGGGCGACCTCGCCGATCCGCCGTCGTTTCGCAACGCGCTGCGCGGCGTGACCACCGTCGTGCACCTCGCGGCCGCGATTCGCGACCAGCCGCGCGGCTCGATCGAGGAGCTCAACGGCATCGCGACGTGGCGCATGGTCCAGGCGGCCGAGCGGGCGGGTGTGCAGCGCTTCGTGTTCTTCAGCGCCCTGTCGGCCAGCGCGCACGACCGCACGCGCTTCCTGCGGGCCAAGGCGCTGGCCGAGCAGGCCGTCACGGCCTCCGACCTCGAGCACGTCGTCGTCGCCCCGTCGATCGTCTACGCGCCCGGCGACGCCTTCATGACGCTCCTCGGCCGCCTCGCGCTGCTGCCCGCCGTGCCGGTCAGCGGGCGCGGCCGGGCGACCTACCAGCCGATCTGGGCGCAGGACGTCGCCGAATGCGTGATGGCGCTGCTGGCGCAGGACGGCGCGTCGACGCAGGCGCGCTACGAGCTGGTCGGGCCCGAGACGCTGACCTACACGGAGATCACCGAGCGGCTGCTGCGCGCCGCCGGCCGGCCCCGGCCGCTGGTCCACGTGCCGACCGCGATCGTCTCTCGCGTGCTGCGCGCGACCGAGGCGATCCTGAAGTCCAAGGCGCCGGCGACCTGGGACGAGGCCGAGCTCATGGAGGTCTCCATGGTGACCGCCGCGGGCACCGCCGACGCCCGCCGATTGGGCGTCGATCCGCAGCGGATGGACGCCGTCCTGCGCCGAGCTGCTACCCGTACGGGGTGATGTCGTTGACTTCTTCCCTGTCCACGCCGCGTCTGGCGGCCGTCCTTGCGGTCCTCGCGCTGGGTGCCGGCGGCGGTGCGGCCGCCGGCTGCGGGGGCGGGTCCCAGCCGTCCGGCGACGTGAGCGCGAACACCATCGCCACGGTCGCGCCCGACCCGAGCGCGACCCAGACGGTTCCGACCGACACGGTGCCGACGACGACGTCGACGGTTCCCTCGTCGACCACGCCGCCGGCGACGGCGCCCGCGACGACGCCGCAGACCGGCACGAGCACCGCCACGACGCCGTCGCAGACGACCACGACGCCGCCCGCCACCGGCGGCCACGCGGCACCCGACACCAGCACGACCACCACCGCGACGACGCCAGGCTCCGCCGCCGCGCAGGACCCGGACTGCCGCCCCGGCACGGGCCCCGGGCAGGCCGACCCGCAGTGCGAGCCGACCTCGGGCCCCGACGCGCAGGACGAGGACCCGCGTTAGGGGTGCCGTAGGCGGCCAGCGAGGCCGAGGCCCACGACGGCCGGCCGTCGCCGCCGGAGGTGGGTCCCCAGTCGCGATAGCGACACAGGCTCCTAGAGCGTCGGCCGGCGCTCCGCCCAGGGGTGGGCGGCCTCGAGCTGGGCGGCGAGCGCCAGCAGCGCGCCCTCCTCGGCGGGCTGGCCGATGAGCTGCACGGCGAGCGGCAGGCCGTCCTCGCGCTCGTAGAGCGGCAGCGAGATCGCCGGCTGGCCGCTGATGTTGCAGGGCGGGGTGAACGGGGTGAAGCTCGCCGACCGGGTGAAGGCGCCCATCGGGTCGTCCTCGTCGAGCGGGTTCAGCGTGCCCAGCGGCAGCGGCGCCTCGGCCAGCGTCGGGGTCAGCAGCGCGTCGTACTGCGCGACCCAGGTGACCAGCTGGCGGCCGACGCCGTGCAGCTGGAACTCGGCCAGCTGCGAATCGATCGAGTTGATGGACTTGCACAAGCCGAACAGCGCCCAGCTCAGCGGCTCCATGTCCTCGGCGGTGGCCTCGCGTCCGGCGATCATCTCGGCCAACCGGATCTGGGTGCACACGGCCGGCCCGAACGAGGCCGTGAAGACGCGCGACAGCTCCTCCTGGGCCCACGGCGGATCGGCCTCGACGACCTCGTGGCCGAGCGACTCGAGCAGCGCGGCGGCGTCCTGCACGGCCTGCCGCGAGGCCGGGTCGACGGGCGCCCCCGGCACCGGCGAGAGCGTCGACATCGCGATCCGCAGCCGCTTGGGCCGACGGCCGGCGGCCTCGGCGAACGGCTCGGCCGGCGGCGGCGCCCAGGTCATGTCGCCCAGCGTCGGGCCCGAGAGCAGGTCGAGCACCTCCGCCGTCTCGCGCACTGTCCGCGTGAGGACGCCGTCGGAGACGAGGAACGAATGGCCGACCTCGGGGGCGAGGGAGATCCGGCCGCGCTGCGGCTTGAGCCCGACCAGGCCGCAGCAGGCGGCCGGGATGCGCGTCGAGCCGCCGCCGTCGTTGGCGTGGGCGATCGGGACCATGCCCGCGGCGACCGCCGCGGCCGAGCCGCCGGACGAGCCGCCGGGCGTGCGCGACTGGTCCCAGGGATTGCGCGTCGGGCCGAAGCGGCGCGTCTCGGTCGTCGGCAGGATGCCCCACTCCGGCAGCGTCGTCGTGCCGACGATCACGAAGCCCGCGGCCTTCAGCCGCGCCACCACGTGGTGGTCGTAGGGGGCGATGAAGTCGCCGGCGAGGTCGGAGCCGAACGTCAGCCGGCGGCCCTCCACCGGGCGGTTGTTCTTGATGGCGATCGGCACGCCCGCGAACGGGCGCGGGTCGTCGGGGCCGATCGCGCCGGCCTCGGCGAGCGCGTCCTCGCCGAAGACGTCGACGAACGCGTTGATGGAGGGGTTGAGCTCCGCGATGCGGTCCAGCGACTCGCCGACGAGCTCGCGGGCGGTCAGCTCGCCCGACCGCACCAGCGCGGCGAGCTCGTGGACGGGATGGAACAGCAGATCGGCGCCGGCGGCGGTGGACATCGGCGGAACCTACCCGCCGCGGCCGGCCGGTGCGAGGCGTAACCCCATGGCCCGGTATCATGTGGTTATGCCCGATCGCGACCTCCCGGAGGACCTCGTCCTCCCGCTCGCCACCGGCGAGCCGTGGTGGTACTGGTCGGGCGGACGTCCCGCGGTCGACTTCGTCAACACGCAGCGCGAGCGCTGGCGCCGTGGCGTCGAGACGCTGATCACGCCGGCCGACCTCAGCGCGTGGCTCGTCCAGGCGCACGTCATGGACGAGCCCGCAGCGGTCTCGCAGGCGGTCCTCGCGCAGGCCCGCGACCTGCGGGAGGCGATCGACGCGCTGCTCGTCGCCACGATCGAGGACCGGGCCGCACCGGTCGCCGCCGTGACGCTCGTCGACGACTGGCTGGTCTTCGCCGGCGTGCGCCCGCAGCTCGTGCCCGACGCCGCCGGTGGCGTGCCGCGGCTCACCGAGCGCGCGGCCGCCGACTCGCCGCGCCGCGCGCTGGGCATGATCGCGCTCGACGCGGCGACGATGCTCGGCACCGAGCAGCGCTCGCGCGTCCGCATCTGCGCGTCGGAGACCTGCAGCGGCCGCTTCTTCGACCGGTCGCCCGCCGGCCGGCGCCGCTGGTGCTCGATGCGCACCTGCGGCAACGAGGCCAAGGCGCGGCGGCACCGCCAACGACTTCGCAAGACCTTCCATTGAGACGACAGGAGCGAGCATGACCAACGTGATCGAAGGGGTGCAGTCCGGGCTGGAGGGCGTGGTCGCGTTCGCGACGGAGATCGCCGAGCCCGACAAGGAGGGCGGCGCGCTTCGGTATCGCGGCGTCGACATCGAGGACCTCGTCGGCAGCGTCCCCTACGAGAAGGTCTGGGGCCTGCTCGTCGACGGCAGCTTCGCGCCGGGGCTCGCGCCCGCCGAGCAGCACCCGCTGACGATCCGCTCCGGCGATCCGCGCGTCGACGTCCAGGCCGCGATCGCGGCGCTGGCCCCCGAGTGGGGCCTGCAGCAGCTCATCGACATCTCCGACGAGCAGGCGCGCAACGACCTGGCGCGCGCCTCGGCCATGGCGCTGAGCTTCGTGGCCCAGAGCGCACGCGGGCTCGGCAAGCCCTGGGTGCCGCAGGCCACGATCGACGAGGGCCGCACGCTGGCCGAGCGGTTCCTCATCCGCTGGCGTGGCGAGGCGCACCCCGATCACGCCAAGGCCATCGACGCCTACTGGATCTCCGCCGCCGAGCACGGCATGAACGCCTCGACCTTCACCGCGCGCGTCGTCGCGTCCACCGGCGCCGACGTCGCCGCCGCGCTGTCGAGCGCCGTCGGCGCGCTGAGCGGCCCGCTGCACGGCGGCGCGCCGTCGCGCGTGCTGAAGATGCTCGACGAGGTCGCCGCCCTCGGCGACGCCGACACGTGGGTCAAGGACGCGCTGGACCGCGGCGAGCGCCTGATGGGCTTCGGCCACCGCGTCTACCGCGCCGAGGACCCGCGGGCGCGCGTCCTGCGCCGCACGGCCCGCGACATCGGCTCGGCTCGCTTCGCCGTCGCGGAGGCGCTCGAGCAGGCCGCGCTCGCCGAGCTGAAGGCCCGCCGTCCCGATCGCGTGCTGGCCACGAACGTCGAGTTCTGGTCGGCCGTCGTGCTCGACACCGCCGAGGTTCCGCCGGCGCTCTTCACCTCGATGTTCACCGCGGCGCGCGTGGCCGGATGGTCGGCGCACATCCTGGAGCAGAAGCGCGAGGGACGGCTGATCCGGCCGACCGCCGAGTACGTCGGGCCCAGCCCGCGACCCGTCTCCGACGTGGCCGGCGTCTGAGCCGGAAGGCCCCCTGAACGCACCAACGCCCCGGGGAGGGCCCGGGGCGCTGGGTCATGCGGAAGGTGCGCGTCGATGGTCGCGCACGACGTACCGTAATGGAATACGGTGTCGTGTGCAAATCATCGCGCCTGTGTCTAGGAAACATGGCGCAACGGACTCCGGCGCCGTAATCCCGCCGGGCCCTCCCGGTCCCCTAATGTCGCCCGTTCGTGGACCATCGTCGTGGGGAGCGTTTGGGGTCGCTGCTGGCCGAGATCCGGCATCCAATCCGGCTGCCCATCCTGCTCGCGCTGGCCGACGAGCAGCTCAGCCCGTCCCAGCTGGCCGACCGCCTCGGAGTCCCGCTGGACACCGTGGTCTACGCCGTCCGGGCGCTGCACCGAGCGGGGCTGATCGAGCTCGTGCGGGTCGAGCCGGCGGGCGTCGGCGAGAACACGGTCCGGCGCGTCTACCGCTCGCTGCGGCCCGACTGGCACCGCGTCGCCGAGGTCCTGGACGACTTCGTGCCGCCCGAGCCGCCCGCCGCGTAGCGCCGCGCCGCGCCGCCTAGCGCCGCGCCGCCCCGGCGCGTTGGCATTCCGGTCGGTATCCGGATACCGTCCGGTACGCCATGAGCGCCACCACCGCCCCGCTGCCGCGTCTGGCCCGCCGCGTCCCGCTGCCGCCGGGCCCGCGCATGCCGCGCGTGGTGCAGACGGTCGGCTGGCTGAGCCGCCCGTACCAGTTCGTCGAGCGTGCCCGCGAGCGCTACGGCGACGTGTTCACAATGAAGATCGGGCGCGACACCTTCGTCGTGCTGTCGGACCCGGAGGACATCAAGCAGGTCTTCACCGGCGACCCGGCGATCTTCCACGCCGGGGCGGCGAACGTCATCCTGCTGCCGTTCCTGGGGCACAAGTCGGTCCTGCTGCTCGACGGCGCCGCGCACCTGGGTCAGCGCAAGCTGCTGCTGCCGCCGTTTCACGGTGAGAAGATGCGCCGCCACGTGGGGCTGATGCAGGAGATCGCCGAGCGCGAGGTCGCGACCTGGCCGGTGGACGAGCCGTTCGCCGTCCATCCGCGGATGCAGGACCTCACGCTCGAGGTGATCATGCGGATCGTCTTCGGCGTCGACGAGGGCGACCCGCGGCTGGCGACGCTGCGCCGCCACCTGCGCGGGTTCCTGGACTCGACGGTCGATCCCGCCGAGATGCGCAAGCTCCTGGTCTACGGGCCCGAGCGCGCGGACCGCCGGCGCATCTTCGCCTCCGTCCTGGATCCGGTCGACGCGGTGATCGCCGACGTCATCGCCGACCACCGCCGCCGCGACGACCTCGCCGACCGCGACGACGTGCTGTCGATGCTGCTGCTCGCCCGCCACGAGGACGGCAGCGAGATGGACGGCACGGAGCTGCGCGACGAGCTCGTCACGCTCCTGGTCGCCGGCCACGAGACGACGGCGACGGCCCTGGCCTGGGCGCTGGAGCGGCTCACGCGCCACCCGGCCGCGCTGCAGCGGCTGACCGAGGAGACGCGCGCGGGCGGCGAGGAGTACGTCGACGCCGTGATCCGCGAGACGCTGCGGCTGCGGCCGGTGCTGCCGTTCGTCGGGCGCAAGCTCGCGCAGCCGCAGACGATCGGCGGCTGGGACCTGCCCGCCGGGGCGCGCGTCGCGCCGTCGATCCACCTCGTCCACCGCCGGCCCGACCTCTACCCCGACCCGGCGGCGTTCCGCCCGGAGCGCTGGCTCGGCGTGCGAGCCAACCCGTACACCTACCTGCCGTTCGGCGGCGGGGTGCGCCGCTGCCTGGGCGCGAGCTTCGCCGAGACCGAGATGCGCGCCGTCCTGGGCGCGATCGTCGCCAACGTGTCGCTGCGCCCGGCGCGGCCGGAGTCCGAGCGGGTAGGCCGGCGGGTCATCACGTTGGTTCCGGCCCGCGGCGCTGAGATCATCGCCAGCCGGTGACCGAGCGACTCACGCGCAAGCAGCGCCAGGAGCACACGCGCCACTGCCTCCTCGAGGCGGCCGCGCGCGTCTTCGCGCGCCGCGGCCTGGTCCAGGCCTCGGTCGACGAGGTCGCCGCCGACGCCGGCTACACCAAGGGGGCGGTGTACGCGAACTTCGGCTCCAAGGAGGAGCTGTTCCTGGAGATGCTCGACGCGCGCTTCGCCCGGCGCCTGGCCGACATGGACCGCGCGCTGTCGACCGACGAGCCGCCCGAGGCGCAGGCGCGCGCGGCCGGCCGCGACTTCGTCGACTACCTCAGCGGCGACCCAGAGTGGGCGCGCCTGTTCTTCGAGGCCGCGCTCTACGCCGCGCGCGAGGAGGGGTTCCGCACCGAGCTGCAGTCGCGCTACGCGGCGATGCGGAGCAGGATGGCCGCGGTGCTGCGCGCGCGCAGCGAGGCCGGCGGCTTCGACCCCGGCCTCCCGTTCGACCAGCTCGCGGCGATGATCTTCGCCATGGCCAACGGCGTGGCCTTCGAGCGGTTCGTCGAGCCCGACGCGGTGCCCGACGACCTCTTCGCCTCGATGCTCGAACTGTTCACGCTCGGCGCGGCGAGCCGGCAGCCGCGACCTTCCTGAGCAGGTCGCGCAGGCGCCGCGCCTCGGCCGGCGACAGCGCGGCGAAGCCGTCGGGCGGCTCCTCGAGGCGCTCGCGCACGCGGTCGCGCAGCGCGATCCCCGCGTCGGTGAGCACGAGGTGGCGGATGCGGCGGTCGTGCGGGGCGGGCCGACGCTCGACCAGCCCGCGCGCGGCGAGGCGGTCGATCAGGCCGGTGACGTTGGAGGCGTCGCAGCGCAGGACGCCGGCGAGGTTGCTCATCGGCGCGGGCTCGCCGGGGGTGAGCGCCTGGAGCGCGAACAGCTGCGGCGGGGAGAGCCCGGCCTCGGCGGCGACGGCCACCATGCGCCCGCGCTGGGCCATCGCGAGGGTGCGCATCGCCGTCCAGGCCTCGACGGCCTCGGGCGTGAGGTGTCCCGCGGTCGTGTCCACGCCGCGATGGTACCCGGACCGGCCTCCGGTCATTTGCATGAAAAACGATTGACAAGATCAATCGTCTTTGCCAGGGTCGAAGCATGACCACCGACAACGGGATCGAGGTCCGCGGCCTGGTTCGAGCATTCAAAGGCGGCATCCGCGCGGTCGACGGCATCGACCTCGACGTGCGGCCCGGCGAGATCTACGGCTTCCTCGGGCCCAACGGCGCCGGCAAGTCCACGACCGTCCACGTGCTCACGACGCTCCTGCCGCCGACGGCGGGCACCGCGCGGGTCGCCGGGTTCGACGTCGCGACCGACGGACCGGCCGTGCGCCGCCGCATCGGCGCGGCGCTGCAGGAGGCGGCGCTGGACGCGTTCCTCACGGGTCGTGAGCACTTCGATCTCCAGGGCGGTCTGCACGGGCTGTCGCGGGCCGACCGCGCGGCGCGCGCCGACGAGCTGCTCGCGCGCGTCGGGCTCACCGAGGCGGCCGACCGCAAGGTCGGCGGCTACTCGGGCGGCATGAAGCGCCGGCTCGACCTCGCGCTCGCGCTCGTGCATCGCCCGACGATCCTCTTCCTCGACGAGCCCACCACGGGCCTGGACCCGCAGAGCCGCAGCGCGCTGTGGGAGGAGGTCGGGCGGCTGGCCGCCGACGACGGCGTGACGGTCTTCCTCACGACGCAGTACCTGGAGGAGGCCGACGTCCTGGCCGACCGCGTCGGGATCATCGACCGCGGCAAGCTGGTCGCCGAGGGCACGCCCGAGGCGCTGAAGGGCGAGATCGGCGTCTCGACGGTCGAGGCGACGCCGGCCGACCCGGGCCGGCGCGACGACGCGGCGGCCGTGCTCAGCCGCTTCGGCGAGCCCGCCGCGGCGTCGCCCAAGGGCGTGGCCGTGCGGCTGGCCGGCGGCGCGGAGGCGCTGGCCGAGATCGTCCGCGCGCTGGACGCCGCGGACGTGGTGGTGTCGCACCTCGACCTGCACCAGCCGTCGCTGGACGACGTCTTCCTGGCCAAGACGGGGCGCTCGCTGGAGGGCGCCGGCGCGGCGGCCGACGCCGATCCGGACGCCGAGGCGGTGCCCGCGTGAACGAGCTGCTCACCGAGATCGGCCTGCTCAGCCGGCGCTCCGTGCGCCGCACGCTGCGCCAGCCGGCGCTCATCGTGCCGACGATCGTCTTCCCGCTGTTCCTGCTGGCCGTCAACGCCAGCGGCCTGGACTCCGCGACGAAGATCCCCGGCTTCCCGACCGCCAGCTACCTCGACTTCGCGATCACCGTGCCGTTCATGCAGGGCGCGCTGTTCGCGTCCACCACCGCCGGCACCGAGATCGCCAACGACATCGAGACCGGGTTCCTGAACCGGCTGCAGCTCACCCCGCTGCGCGGCGCGGCGATCCTGATCGGGCAGATGGCGGGCGCGGTGCTGCTCGCGCTGATCGGCGCGGTCATCTACCTCGCGGTGGGGCTGCTGGCCGGCGTCACGATCGCGGCGGGCGTCGGCGGCGCGCTGCTCCTGCTCGTGCTCGCCGTGATCGTCGCGATCGCCTTCGCCTCGATCGGCGCGCTGCTGGCCACGCGGACCGGCTCGTCGCAGGCGGTACAGGGGATGTTCCCGCTCATCTTCGTGCTGTTCTTCCTGTCGTCGATGAGCATGCCGCGCAACCTCATCGGCGTCGACTGGTTCCGGACCGTGGCGACGTGGAACCCGATCTCCTACCTCGTCGAGGGCCTGCGCTCGCTGGTGATCACCGGATGGGACGGCCCGGCCCTGGCCAAGGGCTTCGGCGCCGCGCTGGCGATCACCGTGCTGGCCGGGGCGGCGGCCTCGGCGTCGCTGCGGACGAGGATGGCGCGCACATGACGGCCCTGGCCTCCACGTTGCACGTCGCCGGCGCGATCATGCGGCGCAGCGCCAAGTACACCTTCAAGAACCCCGCGTTGCTGATCCCGTCGCTGCTGTTTCCGCTGATCTTCCTGATCGGGTTCGCGGGCGGCCTGTCGAGCGTCGGCGACGTCCCGGGCTTCGACTTCCCGTCGGGCTACACGGCGTTCCAGTACGTCTTCGTGTTCCTGCAGGCGGCAGCGTTCGGCGGCGTCTTCAGCGGGTTCGGCATCGCGATGGACTTCGAGAGCGGCTTCGCGCGGCGGATCATGATGGCCTCGCCGCACCGCTTCGGGATGATCGTCGGCTACCTGGGCTCGGCGCTGGTGCGCTTCGCCGTGACCGGCGTGGTCGTGACAGTCGCCGCGCTGATCGGCGGGATGCAGGTCGACGGTTCGGGGGTCGACCTCGTCGGCCTCTTCGGGCTGGCGCTGATCGTCAACGTCGCGGCGACGCTGTGGGCCGCCGGGCTGGCGATGCGCGCGCGGACCGTGCAGGCCGGGCCCGCGATGCAGATCCCGATCTTCCTGATCCTGTTCCTGGCGCCGGTGTACGTGCCGCTCGACCTGCTGCAGGGCTGGATCGAGGGCGTCGCGTCCTGGAACCCGGTCACCGCGATCGTCGAGGCCGGGCGCGGCTTCATCTCCGGCGCGCCCGAGCACGTGGCGCTGGCCTTCGCCTGCGCGATCGGCCTGGCCGCCGTCCTGATGGCGTGGGCGCTGACGGGCCTTCGGCGTGCGGAGCGGGAGGTGTAGGGAGCGCTCGGGGCGGCGCGGCGCCCGCGGGCGGAGCGGTGACCTACGACGAGCTCGCGGCCGCGCTCTGAGGGGGGACGGTCGTGGGAGGCGCGTCGGCGTCCGTGGCGTTCAGCTCGGGCGTGGTCGCGGCGCGGGACGTGGTTCGGGGGCGATGACGAGTGAGTACGAGGGACCTCTCCGCGCCCGGGGCCTGCCGCCACAGCCGCTTGGAGGGGTGGGCCTGTCTGGCGCGGTGTGGCCGCGTCGTACGGGCCCACCCCGGCGCGGAGCGCGGCCGTGCCCCGAACCCTGCCGTTCACGCCCGAACGACCCGGCCCCCGGGCGCCCCGCGGCAGACCGACGGCGCCCGGGGCGATACGGACCCCCGTCGTCATCGCCCACCTCCAACGCCGGCGGCGCCCCGAGCGCGCGCGCTGGACGCCACGAGAGACGCCCCCAACGCCCAACGCCCAGCGCCGGCCCGGGGCTCAAGTCGGCGTCGCAGATCCCGCCCCGGCCAGCCCCGCCCGCATCGCCACCACCACGTCTACAACAACTCCACCGCGTCGCCCACCGCCACGCGGCCCGTGGCGCGCATGCGGGCGTTGATGCCGAAGAGGCCGCCGTGCTCGCGTGTCAGCCAGCGCAGGATCTCGGGGTCCTTGGCGGTCGTGTCTGGGTCGCGCGTCGGGATGACGCAGCGCTCGCACGGATGCAGGAGCTGCAGCTCGCAGTCGCCGACGCGCAGGCGCCGGCCCTCCCAGGACTCCTCCGCGTAGGGGTCGGCGTCGAGCTCCAGATGGATGTTGGTGCGGAACCGGCGGAGGTCCAGCGGCCGGCCGAGCGCGGCCGACACCGCGTCGAGCGTCGCCTGGGTGGTGACCAGGACGGAGTTGCCGAGGTCCTGCATCAGGCCGAGGTTGCGCCGCAGCACGATCTCGCGGCCGAGATCGGCCGACAGCGCCTGCGGCAGGCCGGGATCGTCCCACGTGAACGCCGCGCCGTCAGGCGCCACGATGCGCGGCAGCGGGACGTCGTCGGGGTGCAGGGCGTCGCCGGGCAGGCCGTCGTAGCGGGCGGCCCAGCGCAGCATCCCGGGCGCCTGGCGCACGGTGAGCTGCCGGGGCCGGCCCTTGTGCGCGTCGAACAGCGCGTGGGCGCGGTCGCCCGCGACGCCGCGGGGATCGAGGCGCAGCGCGCCGGCCGGCTCCCCGGCGAGGGACTTGACCGGCCAGCGGTGCAGCGAGGCGACGGTTCCGGCAGGCACGGCAATATCGTAGGCCCCGCGTGGTCAAGCTCCTCGTCACCGGCGCCGCCGGCTACCTCGGCCGTGCCGTGGCCGAGCGTGGCGCCGCCGATGGCTGGGAGGTCGTCGGGACCCACCATCGCCACGCGCCCAGCGGGGTGCGCTCGTTCGCCCTCGACGTGCGCGACGCCGGCGCGGTCGCTGCGCTGGTGCTCGCCGAGGCGCCCGCCGCGGTGATCCACACCGCCTACCGGCAGCACGGCGAGGCCGCCCGCGCCGTCAACGTGGACGGCGCCGCGCACGTCGCCGCCGCAGCGCACGCCGCCGGCGCCCGGCTGGTCCACGTCTCCTCCGACGCGATCTTCGCCGGCGTCGCGGGACGTCCGCTGCGCGAGGAGGACCCGCCCGATCCCGTCACGCCGTACGGGGCGACGAAGGCCGACGCCGAGCCCGCCGTGCTCGCCGCCCATCCGGGCGCGGTCCTGGCGCGCACGTCGCTCATCTACGGCGGACCCGGCGTCGAGCCCTCGCCCCACGAGGAGCTCGCGCTCGCGGCGGCTCGCGGCGAGCGCGAGGTCGCGTTCTTCACCGACGAGGTCCGGTCGCCGGTCCAGGTCGGCGACCTGGCGACGGCGCTCGTGGAGCTCGCGGGCATGACGACGGACGCCGGCCCGCTGCACGTCGGCGGCGCCGACCCCGTCAGCCGGCTGGAATTCGCCCGGCTGATCGTCGCCGCCCGCGGCGACGATCAGCACAGGATCGCCCTGGTCGGGGGCCCGGCGCCGCCCGGCCGGCCGCGCCACTGCCCGCTGGACAGCAGCCGGGCGCAGCGCCTCCTGCACGTCCGCCTGCGCGGCGTGCGCGAGGTGCTGCAGCCGCGCTCGCCGGGCTGACACCCGGCGGGGCGGTCGGGTCCGATATCACGTTCTGCGACGATGGAGTCCATGTCCGAGCACGACGAGGGACCGATGACCATCGACGCCGATGCGCTCCTGGGCACACGCGCCGTGGAGGCCGGTGTGCAGGCCTTGGCGGCCCGCAACCAGCACCACCTGTCGAGCATGGCGCCGGAGGAGCAGGCCGAGGCCGCCAACCACTGGCGCGAGCTCGCCGTCGAGGTGCTCAGCGCCACGCGCGAGGCGCTCTCGCCCGCCACCGGCGCCCTCCCCGACGAGGGCACGGGCCGCGCCGTCATCGTCCTGGAGGACTCCGGCGGCGACGAGGTCAACGTGCACGTGACCTTCGCCCCGCAGCTCGAGGAGCTGCCCGACGGCTCGATCGCCGGCACGCCGGCGCAGCTGGCCGCCATGTCGATCCTCGAGTCGATCAGCGGCGAGGAGGACCCGAACGGCCACGGCCACTCGCACGAGCCCGGCCACGGGCACGAGCACTAGGGGTGCCGTAGGCGGCCAGCGAGGCCGAGGCCCACGATGGCCAGCCGTCGCCGCCGGAGGTGGGTCCCCAGTCGCGATAGCGACACAGTCTCCTAGCCCCGGAGGGCGTCTAGCTCCAGAAGTCCTCCTTGAGGATCTCGCCGTCGCTCTCGTGATGGGGGCCGAAGGCGAGGTACTCGAGGCCGGAGTCGCCGGCCTCCAGCGCCCGGGCGACGCCGGGCGCGATCCGGATCGCGTCGAGCGGTCCCACGTCGGCGATCTCGTCGTCGAGCTTGATCCGCCCGGTGCCCGACAGGATCACGTAGATCTCCTCGGCCTGGTCGTGGCGATGGGCGAACGCCGACCGCTGGCCCGGCTTGACCCGCATGAGCGAGAGCCCGGTCTGCTCGGCGTCCAGGTCGCGCCAGCAGAAGCGCGCCTCCTGCACGGCGTCGAAGCCGAACTTGGGCGCCATGTCGGTGCTCTCGCGCAGGTTCTTGATCGTGTGGCTCATGGCGCGAGCGTACCCACCAAGCGCAGAAGGGCCCGGCGCGAACGCCGGGCCCTTCGCACACTGCTGATGTTGCGGAGCGCGTGAGCGCTGGTTACATCATCCCGCTCATGTCGGGCATCCCGCCGCCGCCGCCGGCGTCCTTGTCCGGGATCTCCGCGACGATCGCCTCGGTGGTGAGGATGTTCTTCGCGATCGACGCTGCGTTCTGCAGCGCGGAGCGCGTGACCATCGCCGGGTCGATGACGCCGGCCGAGACGAGGTCGACGATCTCACCGGTGGCGGCGTTCAGGCCGAAGCCCTTCTTCGCCTTGCGGACGTCGGCCACGACGACCGAGCCCTCGAGGCCGGCGTTCTCCGCGATCTGGCGGAGGGGCTCCTCGAGCGAGCGCAGGATGATGCGCGCGCCGGTGCGCTCGTCCTCGTCCTCGATGGCATCGGCGTTGACGCCGCTGGACGCCTGCAGCAGCGCGACGCCGCCGCCGGGCACGATGCCCTCCTCGAGGGCCGCGCGGGTCGCCTGGAGGGCGTCCTCGACGCGGTGCTTCTTCTCCTTCATCTCCGTCTCGGTCGCTGCGCCGACCTTCACGACGGCGACGCCGCCGGAGAGCTTGGCGAGGCGCTCCTGGAGCTTCTCGCGATCGAAGTCGGAGTCGGTGTTCTCGACCTCGGCCTTGATCTGGTTGATGCGGCCCTTGATGGCGTC
>NZ_DATHDY010000040.1:0-10074 GCF_035318805.1 Baekduia sp. | reverse complement strand
TTCGTTCTGCGCCGACAGTGCAAGCAGCACCTCGACAACAGCGTCGCGGCCCTGCCCATAGATCGCCTCGGCCTCGGCCCGCTCCACACCACAAGGTTCGACAACCCGGCGTTATGTCCCCCAACCCAACTGAACACCTACCGAAGTCCCTGGCCGTCCAGGCATAATGGCCGTCGCGGTTGATGAGCACGACTAGGGTCGGTCGACGATCGGCCAGCACCTCCTCCACGTCCGCGCGCAGCACGTAGTCACTCCTGACGGGCACGACCGTTATGGGGCTCAGTCGCTTGCGCACGAGCGCGACCTCCCGCTCGTCGATTACCGCGGCGTCATCGACGTGGCTGTGGCTGACGATCTTCTGCGCGAACCAGTCGACCGGGTACGAATCGATCATTGCGAGCGCTCCGAGAAGATCCCCTCGACGGCCGCCGGGAACCGCTTGGCGGGTGCCAGCAGGGGATCGCCGCGGTGCTTGGCGGCGAGGTCGCGCGTGTGGGCGCGCAGCTGCGACGCGGCGCGGCGATCGGCGTCCGTGGCGAGGGACCGGTTGAGCTCCACGATCGACACCACCAGTTCGTTGCGCGGAACAATCTCGGTCAGCACGACATCGCGCCACTTCACCGCGCCTTCGGTGTTGGGAAACGACCCGTCGTGCTCGTCGGGACCAAACTGCTCGAACGTGTCCCGATTCGCGCTCAGGACCGCCTCGACGGCGGCACGAGCGTCGGCGCGATTCGCGAAGGTCACGAGGCCGCCTATCCAAGCCACTGCGGCCGCGCGGGCGAACTTGAGGTCCACCAGCGTCGCGGCCGGCCACTCCTCCGGCGCGCGATCGACCTTGGTGTGACATGTCGGACACAGGAGCACGAGGTTCGCCGGGTCGTCGACTTCGACATCGTCTCGAGAAGCCGCTCGCCGCGGACCAGCCGGGGAGTGCGCGACGATGTGCGCCCGTTCGGCGATCGGGATCGACCGGCCTCCCACCGTCGTGGGGAACAGCGAGGTCTGACACAGCAGGCATGTGCCGGCCGAGTCGACGAACAGCTGCCGGTCCTGGTCCCTGGTGAGGCTCGCCCGCCCGCTGCTGCACGCCACGACGAAATTATGCCGTGGAGGCCCGAGGCGGGATGCAGGTCGTACACGAACCACGCGCCGACGGCGGATCCGACGCGCGCTTCCGCTTCCCCGTGAAGGCGACACCGCCTCCCAGTTCGGCGCCCGGGCGGACCACGACTTGCGCCCGTTGCCGCGCGGCCGTCTGCAGAAATTGGACCGCAAATTGGACCGCAAGCCTCGCGCCACACCCGCCTCAGCCCACGAAAAAGGCCCGCATTTGCGGGCCTTTCTTGTCGATCGGGGAGACAGGATTTGAACCTGCGACCGCCCGGCCCCCAGCGAATCCTGGTGCGTTCTGCTGGGGTGAAATCCCAGCATTCATAGGGGTTGAGGGTAGCTGAGTTGCGGTGAGTTGGAGGCGGCTTGGACCCCGTTGTGGACCCCGAACACGTCCCCTAGCGAGCCGAACGCGTAGCGAGCTGGCGGCTCTGGCGCACGGATCGCTAGACGACCGGGCTGACCGCAGTCCGCCCACAAGTTCACCAACGGACGGCGCAACGCCGGCTGAGCGACGGCGGAACGCTAAGCGACTTTCACTGGTCGTTATCAGTAAATCCGGTCCGGGCGGCCGATCCGCCCGTGCGGGTCGCTGCGGGACCATGCGCGCCGCGCGCCTGGCGGTCATTCCCCTGCTGTATGGAGGTGTTCCGCGCGTGCCCGCTCCCAAGTCATGTGAGCGTCCACGGGCAGCGGCGAGGCGCGACATCATCCGCGAAAGGCGCACGCCGATCGCGGCGTCTCGCGAACGATCACCGTCGACAAGCCCTCAAGCCGCGGCTTGACGTTCTGCCAGATCCAACGGGCGAGCGCCTCGGACGTCGGATTGGCGAGCCCCTCGATGTCGTTAAGCAGTTGATGGTCCAGCGCTGCGCGGAGCGGATCGGCGACCGCGTCGATGTCGGCGAAGTCGATCACCCAGCCAGCAGCCTCGTCGATCTCGCCGCTGACGCGAAGCTCGATCTTGTAGCAGTGGCCATGCACGCGCCGGCAACGATGGCCCTCGGGAGCGTTGGGCAGGAAGTGGGCGGCCTCGAACCGGTAGGTGCGCCTGAGCTCAAACATGTCGCTCATCGCAGGCCGACCAGCTTGTGGGTCTGGAGCGTCAGCCGCCACGGCGGGTGCTCAAGGCAGTACCGGACAGCCGCCATCGTGTTGGCGTCGCGCTCGGCACCGTCCATCGGCTGGATCGAGTGGTAGGTGAAGTCCATCTCACCCAGTGCATCGAGATCCAGGTTGGCCTGCGGGAAGACGACCTTCAGCTCGTCCCCGACACGCACAGCCAGCTCGGCGGCCGCCTTCGGCGACACGCACACCCAGTCCAGCCCATCCGGGAGCGGCCTGGTGCCGTTGGTTTCCACGGCCAGCTTAAAGCCTCGCGAGAGGAAGGCGTCAACGAGCTCGCCATCGAGCTGAAGCGTCGGTTCGCCTCCGGTGCAGACCAGCCACGCCCCGCGCTCGCGCGCCGGCAGCGAGCCCGGCCACAACGCCGCGGCGGCGTCGGCCAGCGCCTCCGGAGTCTCGTACCGGCCGCCGCCCGGCCCGTCGACGCCCACGAAGTCCGTGTCGCAGAACGAGCACACTGCGCGCTGGCGGTCGGCCTCGCGGCCGTTCCACAGGTTGCAGCCGGCGAAACGGCAGAACACGGCTGCCCGGCCGGCGTGCACGCCCTCGCCCTGCAACGTGTAGTACAGCTCCTTGACCGTGTAGGGCATCGGCACAAGACTCGCCGCTGCATAGGACGTAACGCTGGCAGGATGCCGGCGCACGGCGGCGAACCTGTCGCTAATCGGACCGCAGCGCGCCGGGAGGTCCCCGGCCGGCGATGCAACCTGGCAGCGTGCCGGTCAGCGGCCGCCCTAGATCGCCGTACCCTTATGCCCTCCTCGCTGTCCGCCGCGCCCACATCCGCGCCCGCCGCAACCTTCCCGCCCCCGGTCGCCTTACGCGGCCCACAAGCCGATCCCGCCAGTCGGCCGCAGACCCGGACAGTCCCTTGCGCGGCGGAGCCGCTCGGCGAGCGCGTCGAGATCACGGTCGATGGCCAGCACCTCGCCTTCGACTGGGGCCATCCGTGGCAGCTGGGCACAGCGGCCTTTTGGGCCGAGCTGACCCGCCGCCAGCCCCGAAGCGGCGGCCACCAGCTCGGCGAGACGTTGGCTGATGAGCTCGCCGCTTGCATGCTCGGCGGCTTCGGCATACCGGCCGCCGTGGGGCTTGCCGCCTTCGACGCCGTCCGGGACGCGGGCCTGCTCGACCGCCCGCCGTCCGTCGCCGAGATTGAGCGCGTTCTGACCGCGCCCTTAATGGTGGCCGGCGCGCCGCGGCCGATGCGCTACCGGTTCGCCCGCCAGCGCGCCCGCCGGCTGGCCTCGGCGCTCGCGCAGCTGGACGCAAGCCGGCCGCCGGAAGATCCGGTGGCGCTGCGCGACTGGCTGATGCTGCTGCCCGGCGTCGGCCCCAAGACCGCTTCCTGGGTCGTGCGCAACCACTGCGCGTGCGACGAGGTGGCGATCATCGACATCCACATGCACCGCGCGGGCCTCGCGGTCGGCTGCTTCTCGCCGGCCTGGCGGCTGCCGCGGGACTATTGGCGCTTCGAAGATGCGTTCCTCCAATTGGCGGCCCTCGGGCGGGTCTCAGCCGCCGATCTTGACGCCTGCGTCTGGCACCACATGCAGGCGCTCGGCGCCGCGCAGCAGCTGCTGCTGGCTCGCTAGCAGCCTCGACGCTGCACGCCCCTGTCGCACGCTCTACTTGCTGGCATGGCGTCCACCGCTGGGCGTACGCTCAGCGCTCTACCGATGAGCGAGCATGAGGTCAGCCTGAGATGAGTGGCAGTGGTGGCGGCGGCGGAGGGGGCGGCGGCTTCGGTGGGCCTGACCGCGGTACGCGGTGCGCGCAGCTGCGTTTCAACACGACAGTGGCTACGCCGCAGCCACAGGCGGTCGCGGTGCTGTCGATCGGCGAGCGCCTGGACGTGGTCCTTCGACCAGGCTCGGGCGGCGTCCCGCCGGTCGTGGAACTGCGCCGCAACGACGGCACGGTCGTCGGCGGCCTGCTGGACCGGCTCACCGAGGTGCTTCGCTGCCTCCAGGACGGCTTCAGATTCGTTGCCGAGGTCCTGTTGATTTCCGGCGGGGCCGTCCGCGTGCGGGTCCAGCCTGCGTGATCGTCGTCGGCGGCACCTACTCCGAGTTGTGCCGGGAGCCCGGGCCGGACGGCGTCACGAGCACGCTTGGGGGCTCGGGGCTGCGGGCCGCCGCAGCGCTGCGCGGCGTCTGCCCCGAGGTGACCCTGCACAGCGCCATCGACGAGCGCACCGAAGAGGAGGCGTTGATCGTTGCAGAGACCCTGGGCCTCGACGTTCGCTGGCGCCAGCGGGCGGAGCCGGTGGCGTTCCGTTACTGGACGCCGCTCTCGGCGCCCACCATCGACGGGCCCAACGCCGCTGCCGAGCGCATCGAAGTCGACGGGGACTCAGCGCTGGTCTTCGGCATGATCGAAGGCGGGCCGCACGCGCAGGCTGATGGCCTGGTCTTCGACCCGCAGCAGCCGCGCAACCTGGGCGCCCTGAACCTCGACGGGCTGAGCGCCCGGCGCCTGGCGGTCGTGGCCAACGCGGCCGAGACACGGGCGATGACCGGCGAGAAGGATCTGCATGTGGCCGCCCGAGCGCTGCGCGAGCGCTCAGGCGCCGACGTGATTGTCACGAAGCGCGCGGCGCGCGGCGCCCTGGTGACCACTGCCGACGCCCAGGAGATGGTCGGCCCGTGGCCGACGCGGCGCGTCTGGCCGATCGGCTCCGGCGACGTGTTCGCCGCTGGCTTCGCATGGGCCTGGCTTGAAGGCGGCGCCGACCCGATCGAGGCCGCCCGCGCCGGCTCGTTCGCGGCGTCGCGCTGGTGCTCGGACCGCAACCTGGACCTCAGGCCCGAGGACTTCGAGCCCGGCGACGGTCAGCTGGATACCAGCGACGGGCGGGTCTATCTCGCCGCCCCGTTCTTCGACTTGGGTCAGCGGTGGCTGGTAGAGCTGACGGCCGATGCCCTATCGGGGCTGGGCGGCGAAGTCTTCTCGCCCTTTCACGACATCGGCATCGGCGACGACGAAGTCGCGCAGGCTGACATCGACGGACTCAAAGGCTGCACGGCGCTGCTGGCCTTGCTGGACGACACCGACGCCGGGTCGGTATTCGAAGCCGGCTGGGCCAACCACCACGGGCTGCCGATCGTCGTGTACACCGAGCAGCCCGATCGGGAGGACCTCAAGATGCTCCGCGGCACCGGCGCCGAGTTGCACACCGACCTGCCGACCGCTGTCTACCGCGCCCTCTGGGCGTCGATGGGCATGGCGCTGTGACATGGAGCTGCTGGTGCTCTCCGGCGGGCTGGAGTCCACGGCACTGGCGGCGATGCGCCGGCCGGCGCTGACGCTGACCATTGACTACGGGCAGCGGCCCGCTGCGGCCGAAGTGACTGCCGCAGCTGCAGTCTGTCGGCAGCTGGGCCTCAGCCACGACGTCCTGCGTGTCGATTGCGCGGCCCTGGGCAGCGGCCTGCTCGCCGGCCAGCCCGCGAACGGCGGCGCCCCATCGCCGGAATGGTGGCCTTACCGCAACCAGCTCCTGGTGACGCTCGCGGCCGGCTGGGGGCTGCCGCGCGGCGCGAGCAGCATCGTCGTCGGTTCGGTGCTCGGCGACGGCGAGCGCCACCGAGACGGGACTGCCGAATTTTACGAGGCGCTCGACCGTCTCGTGGCAATGCAGGAGGGCGGCCTGCGGGTGCTGGCGCCGGGCGTGGACATGACCAGCGACCAGCTTGTTACCGCTTCGGGCGCTGGCGACGAGGTCCTGGGGTGGACACACTCCTGCCACGTGACCGACATCGCCTGCGGCGCCTGTCCGGGCTGCCACAAACGCCGGGAGGTTCTCGGACGGCTGGGAAGGCTTCGGTGACGCCGCTGACCGTTCGTCTCGAAGGCGGCGAGGTCATCGCCTCCGACGACAACGGCCGCACCGCCCGCCTCGATGGCGACATCGGGCAGCAAATCCTCGAGGCTTGGCAACGGGCTGAGCCCAAGCAAGGCCCGGACCTCCCGTCAGCCGGAGCGCTCACGGCCATCGGGGAGGCACAGCGGCTGCGTCCGCACCTGACGGCGGAGGTGCCCGACTGGCGCGCCAACTACGACGGGCCGCGGGTCGCGCTCGGGGCGCACGCGTCTGAGGCTTCCCGTCCCCTGGCAGAAATTCTCGCCGGCCGCAGATCGCAGACAAGCTGGTCAACGCCGCTCGCCGGGGACGTGGCCGCGGCGCTCATCCGCACCGGTCGCGTGGCCGGGTGGCGCGACGGTCCCGACGGCTACGTCGTCTCCCAACGCCCCGCTCCCTCCGCCGGCGGCCGCCACCCCCTGGACCTCGAACTGTGGGCCGGCGACGTCAGTGGCCTTGTGCCCGGCCGCTACAGCTTTGACCCGCTGACCTGCGAGCTCGTCCTCACCGACTCATCGCCGGCCGACGGCCTGGCGGAGCTGGGCCGGATCGTGGGCGCTGCCGAGCCGCCACCTGCGGCCATCGTCGCCGTCGCGCAAACCCAGCGAACGCTGAGCCGCTACCCGGCCGGCATGTCGCTGATCTGGCGGGATGCCGGCGTGCTGCTCGGCTTCCTGCACCTGTGCTGCGCCGACCTCGGACTGGCTTCCTGCATCGTCGGCAACTGCGGCGTCCTCGTCCACCGACGATCACCGCTCGTGGTCGACGTCGGCAGCGTCGTGCTAGGAGGGCCGCCGCTCGGGGACCCCCGGCCGGTTGCTGAGAATGGGCCCGGCTCTGCACGCCTGGGGCCCAACGACCTTGCTGCTCACGCGGTTGTCGTGGATCTCTCCCGCGACATACGTCCCGCGGATGCTCGACGCCGGCACCCGAGCTGAGGCACACCCGAACCAAGCGGAACCAGAGTCACGAGACGCGAACCGACGCCATTCGTACGATCGCCTAGTACGGCGCTCCGGCGCGGGACATGCAGGGCCACACCCGACGACGGCTTAGTCGACACACAGACAGCTACCCACTCAAGACAAGAGTTTGATCGAGAGGCGCCGAACTACATGAGCGAACCAATCACCCCGCTACAGAAGCTCGATCGTCTACGTGATCAGGAGAAAGCCGAGCGGGATGAGCGACGTGGCCTCGAGACGCGAGCATCGGCATCCATTGCGGCGCTTCTAATCGCCACCGGCTTGGCAATCAACTCGCATCCGGCGATCGTCGAGGGCTACGCCATCGCAGCCGGCATTCTCGTCGCCCTGGCGTTTCTCGCCAGCTTCTATCCGCTTATCGGGCTCCACACCGTCGAGTCATCGTCCGTCTATGAGGCGGTCAAAGAGGCGATCCGAGCCAACGAACGACCTGTGTTGCCCTACCCTGCGGACAATCCAGCGGACGAACTTGAACGCCAGCACCGCCGCGCCCAAAAACTTGTGGAAGCGAATGTCACCGCCGTGTCTTTCCTGCGGCTCGCCGGTCTTCTGTCTGTTCTCGCCGCCTACAGCGTCCTGTCCGGCCTAGCGCTTGCGTAGGAGGGCGACAGGAACCGAAGCAACCCCGAGATCAAACGATTGGAACCACTCTCTCCGCAAGCCAGGACGGCGCTGCTGATGAGCGATGCCGCTGTCTGCGTCGCTGGCTTAGCGACCATTCGAAGATGTTCGCGAAGAGTTGGCCCTGTTCGACCGCGTCATCCAGAGCATCGTGTGTGTGAGGCGTCGATGCCCTCAGAAAGCTCGGCATACGCGATTTGTCGGCCTCATCGAAGACGGTCCCCGCACAGGCCAAGAAGAACGACCTGATGTCGAGACATGATGAATGGCCGAACGGCGAGCCATGCGCGGCATATCGCTGGAAGTACCAGTAGAGGAAGGACCAATCGAAGGCGACCGGGTAGGCGACTAGCACTGCTCGTGCGGATCCAACTTGCTCGCGCACCCATGCGCTGGCCTCATCCATCGCTTGCTTCGGGCTAGCCCCATGCTCGCGTAGGTAATCGCGATCCAAACCGTTGACGGCGAGCGCGTCCGGCTCGAAGTCTTCGGCGATCGGCTGCAACTCCCGTACAAACACGGCGCTCCGATCAGCGACGCGCTCGAAAGACCGACCGTCGTAATGGCCAACAACGGTCATCGCGAAGGACAACATCGAATATGGCCCGGGAATTGGTCCGTCGGTTTCGACGTCAGCAGAGATGTATACGTCGGGGCGGGGCACCGTCGGAGTATGCGTCACGGAGCGGATGTTGTCGAAGCTGCATCGGCGTCCACCCTTATGCTCCGCCCGTGCACGATCGCCGGAGCTTTTCCCAGGACCGACTTGCAGCGCTATCTGAGGAGCTCGAACCCGTACGCGACATCTTGGATTCGAACGGTCTCTGCGTCTACGCCACCGGTTCCTACGGACGCCTTGAGGCTGGACCGGATTCCGACATCGACTTGTTCTTCCTCCACGACGCGGGGCGAGACGTAGAGTTCCCGTACACCGAACTGGTCCTCGTCATGGCGCGGCTGATTGAGGCTGCGAAGGACCTAGGGTTCCCGCCATTTACGCGGCACGGGAGGTTCCTGACGGTCCAGAGCGTGGCGACAGTGGAGGAGGTTCTCGGATCTCCGGAAGACGACTCGCTGAACGCCTTCACCGCGCGATTGTTGCTGCTGCTCGAGAGCCGGCCCGTCAGCGACGAGCGTCCTTATCGCGGGCTGCTGGAACGAGTGTTGTGCTTCTACTACCGCGACTTCGAAGACCACGCGGAGGACTTCGTTCCTGTCTTCCTACTGAACGACATTTTGCGATTCTGGCGCACCCTCACGCTCAACTACGAGCACCATCGGCTCAAAATCCTCCAGCTCGCCGGGGCGGAGCGTGAACGCAAGAAGGCTGATAGCGCTCTCAAGAACTACAAGCTGAAGGTAAGCCGCCTCACCACCTGCTTCTCAATGGCGGCGCATCTCGGGTCCTCGCCGGTGCCCGTGACCCTTGATGAGGTTCTGCGCCTGTGCGAGCTCACGCCTCGCGAGCGCCTCGCCGAGCTCGGCGCATCGAATGCAAGCGCTGCGGATGTCGTGCGGCAACTCGAGGAGCGGTATGTGGCCTTTCTCGATGTCACGCAGCGGCCCGAGGCGGAGGCTGTCGACCAGTTTCTTGACCCAGACGAGCGCAAGCGGGCGCTTGACGAGGCTCGCGGATACGGCGACCTCATCTTTGAGCTTGTCACTCTTGTCTGTCCCCCCGAGCGGATGCGGTACTTCGTCGTCTGACCAGCGATCGAACTCGCTCTCTGTCTGAGGCCATAGCTGCGCCCATTTGTTAGAGCGTCACACGTCCGCCGACGGCCGTCACCGTCGCCGAGACTCCACTGCAAGGACCGGCACACACTTGCACCAAGTGCTACATGTTGACGCGTAACGCGTACGAGGGTGACGGGCGGGCCTCGTCGACTGAGGCTTTATGGGACGACGATCACGGAGGCGTGGGGGCGACCTCGGGCAACCACGACGGGCCGCGTCGCGAATCGCTCGCGTCGGCGTCGATGACGAGACGTGGAGGGAGTTTCGCTCGGTCATCGGCGATCGCTCGGTCGCGGAGGTACTCGCCCTGTACGTCGAGCTCGAGGTTGCGCGGGCTCGGCGACAGGTCGCGAACCGAGAGTCGGTCAGCGAGCGCGAGCTGGTGGATGCGCTCGAACGCGCGCGCAGTACAGCCGAGACGCTCGACCGAATCGTCCGACGTCTAGAGGTGAGGCTGCCGAGACGGGGCTAGTGGAATTCCCCCGCTTTCGTGGACATCGTCTGACTGAGTTGACTCGGTCGGGAAGGATGTCTGTTGATGCCGAAGATCCCGCCGTATTCCGAGGCGTTCAAGCGCGAGGCGGTGGGGCTGTTGCGCAGCAGCGGCCGGCCTGTGCCGCAGTTAGC
>NZ_DATHDY010000039.1:0-4167 GCF_035318805.1 Baekduia sp. | reverse complement strand
GGCAGACATCGACCTGTGGGAGATCAACGAGGCCTTCGCCTCGGTCACCCTGCAGTCGATCCGCGAGCTGGCCATCGACGAGGAGCGCGTCAACGTCAACGGCGGCGCCGTCGCCCTCGGCCACCCGATCGGCGCCTCCGGCGCCCGCATCCTCGGCGCGCTGGTCCACGAGCTACGCCGCCGCGGCGGCGGCCTCGGCGTCGCCGCCATCTGCTCCGGCGGCGGCCAAGGCGACGCCATCATCCTGCGCGTCCCCGGCAACGGAGCATGACGCAGGCGTTCTCCGTCACAGGAACCACCAGGGAGTCACATCACCATGACCACGAGTAGCGCTTTCCCGTTCGCGACGCCGGCGCCCGAGCCGTTCGGCAAGATCAGCGAGCAGATGCTCGCGGCACATCGCGAGGCTGCCAGGCTCTGCCTCGACATGTATGAGAAGACCCTCGAGTCGATCGCCGACTATCAGGAGCAGGCGGCCAACCAGACCGACGTCGAGTGGATCGCGACGGTCGCCAGCGCCCAGGCGACGTTCGTGCGCGAGCTGGCCAAGCACTCGATCCCGCTGGGACGCGAGCTCCTCGGCTAGCGCACGCACCACGCTCGCCGCGTGACCGCCGCGCCGCCGTTCCGGCGGTCGGTGTGGCCTGTCACGACGGCCAGCGGCCGCGGCCCGCGGGCATCGGCATCCTGAGTCGCACAGATGCCCTTCGCCAACAGCGGTCCCCTGCGTGTCCACTACGAGAGCGCCGGCCGCGGGCCCGCGGTGCTGCTCATCCTCGGCCAGGGGATGTCGGTGGAGGCAGGCTGGCGGACGATCGAGCGACTCGCGCCGCAGTTCCGCGTGCTCGCCTTCGATCACCGCGACATGGGCCTGAGCGACCGCTCGCCGTGGCCGTACCTCGTTCCGCAGATGGCCAGGGACGCCGTCGCGGTGCTCGATGCCGCGGGCGAGGAGCGCGCGCACGTGTACGGGATCTCGCTCGGTGGGATGGTCGCGCAGGAGATGGCGCTCCGCTACCGCGACCGCGTCCAGGGGCTCGTGCTGGGAGCCACCACGCCGGGCGGGCCGCGCGCGATCCCGCAGGACCCGCAGGTGCTGACCTTCTTCGCGCGCGCGGGCGCGATGGGTGCGGAGGAGGCCGCGTGGGCGGCGGTGCCCTACAGCTACGGTCAGCAGACGCGCCGATCGCACGGCGACCGCATCGCGCAGGACATCGCGCGCCGCCTGCAGCATCCACCGGACGCCCTCGCGTACCTGCATCAGGTCGCGGCCGCCGCGGCCCACAGCACGCACGGCCGGCTCGGCGCCATCGTCGCTCCGACGCTCGTCGTCCACGGTGGGCAGGACATGCTCCAGTCGCCGAAGAACGCGTACGTGCTGACCGAGGCGATCCCCGGCGCGGAGCTGCAGCTGTGGCCCGAGGCCGGCCATCTGTACGTCACCGACGAGCCGGAGGCAGACGGCGACGTCGCCCGCTTCCTCGAGCGCCACTCAGGCTGACCCCCAGGAGGCCTCGAGGAAGGCCCGCAGCGAGCCGACGCGCGACGCCGCCAGGCTCCGCCGCGGATCGCTGTAGTCGAGGTTGGCGAGCAGGCGCTTCCACGCGGCGAGGTCGTCGTGCCCCGACGCTGATCGGACCCAGGCCCAGAGCGCCTCGGCATCGTCGGCGGTCATCACGGCCTGGCGGAGCCAGGCTTCGAGCGCGTCGCGCTCGCGCACGACGCCCGGCGCCTCCGAGAGGGGCAGCAGCCGATCCTCGTACTGCTCGGCGGCCTCGCGAACGGCGCCGCGCTCCAGCAGCCCCCGGACGCGCGCGACGTCGGACTCGACGTCCAGCGAGAGCCGGTACGGCGCCGCGTCGATCCACGGCCCGAGGAGCTTGCGCATCCGGAAGATGTGCGCCCACACGGCGCTCGGCCGCCCGTCGTCGCCGTACAGCTCGGCGGCCAGATGCTCGGTGGTCATGCCGGCTGGGCGGTCGGAGAGCAGGGCGAGGATCTCCGTGTGGCAGCGGCTGAGCTGCAGCGGCCGTCCGTCGAGCTCGACGTGCGGCTGGTCGCGCCGCAGGAGCGTGAGCTTCAGCAGCGGCCGGGACCGGGCCGCGGTGCGCTGGTCGGCCGGGCGCACGACCAACGCGTCCCCGCGGCCCATGGGCTCGGCGAACGCGCGCACCCCGGACGGGAGCGTGAGCTCTCCGCCGCCGGGTGGCACCGCCAGCCGCTGCCCGCCGATCGCGCTCACCGCGTCGCCGGCGGAGAGGATCCGTCCGCTGGGCGTCACGAGCAACGCTCGCCCGCTGCCGGCGCGGTCCTCGTAGCGCGCCCGCAGCCGCGCGTCGCGCTCGTGCATGAGGCACCGCAGGTGCGACTCGACGGCCTGGACCGTGGCCACCGCACAGCCGAAGCTGTGCGGATGGACCGTGCCGAGCTCGCCGGTCACGTCGATGACGCCCAGCAGCCGCCCGGTGTCGGGATCGCGGACCGGCGCGGCCGCGCACGTCCATTCCTGGACGACCTCGCTGAAGTGCTCGGCGGCGAAGACCTGGACGGCGTGGCCCGCTCCGAGCGCGGTGCCGATGGCGTTCGTGCCGGGGCCGCTCTCGCTCCATCCGGCGCCCTCGGTGAAGTTCATCGAGTCGGCGGCAGCGCGCCGGACGCCCGCCGGACCGTCGATCCACAGCAGCATCCCGTCCGCGTCGCTGACGACCACGAGGTGGCCTGCCGCGACGGCGATGGGCGCCAGGCAGTCGCGGATGACCGCGGCCGCGGCCGCGAGCGGATGCTCGTGCCAGCGGGCCGCGGCCTCGTCAGCGTCGGCGAGCGCCGGCGCGGCGTGGTCGCCCGACGGGTCGACGCCGGCGGCGTACGACCGTTGCCACGACTCGGCGATCGGCGTCCTGATGCCCTCCAGCCGCCCTTCGCAGAGGAAGTCCTCCCAGGCCTGGCGCAACTGCTTGGCGCGCACCATCGGCGACGTGGCGGCGTCGATGGCCAGCCATGGGTTCTGCGGCATCAGTCAGTCCGGGTCATCCCCATTGGTACATGCAAGGCAAGGAGATGGTCGTACCCGCACCGCCTCCGCTGACCTGTCCCGCGGAACCGTTGCCTCTGGCCGAGGGTGTTGACCGTTCTGGCGGTCCCCGGCGTTTGAAAGGCCGATGAAAGGCGCTCGGACTATAAGAAGCAGCAAGCCGGACCTGAGGCCCGCAGAGGGCGCGCACCGGTCCCGCAGTCCACCCCGTTGAACAGGAGGCGGAAGCCGTGAGTCGCCCGAGCATCACCAAGTCGCATCAGAAGATCCAGGAGCTGTCCTGGGAGCCGACGTTCGTGTCGCCGGTCGAGAAGTACGCCACCGACTACACCTTCGAGAAGGCTCCCAAGAAGGATCCGCTCAAGCAGGTCCTGCGTTCCTACTTCCCGATGGAGGAGGAGAAGGACAACCGGGTGTTCGGCGCGATGGACGGCGCGATCCGGGGCAACATGTTCCGGCAGGTCCAGGAGCGCTGGATGGAGTGGCAGAAGCTGTTCTTGAGCATCATCCCGTTCCCGGAGATCTCGGCCGCGCGGGCGATGCCGCTGGCCATCAACGCGGTGCCCAATCCCGAGGTTCACAACGGGTTGGCGATCCAGATGATCGACGAGGTGCGCCACTCGACGATCCAGATGAACCTCAAGCGCCTGTACATGAACCACTACATCGACCCGGCCGGGTTCGACATCTCCGAGAAGGGCTTCTCGAACTGCTACGCGGGGACGATCGGGCGGCAGTTCGGTGAGGGGTTCATCACCGGTGACGCGATCACCGCGGCCAACGTGTACCTGACGATCGTCGCCGAGACGGCGTTCACCAACGTGTTGTTCGTGGCGATGCCCTCCGAGGCGGCGGCCAACGGCGACTACCTGCTGCCGACCGTGTTCCACTCGGTCCAGTCGGACGAGTCGCGCCACATCTCCAACGGCTACTCGATCATCCTGATGGCGCTGGCCGACGAGCGCAACCGCGAGCTGCTGGAGCGCGACCTGCGCTACGCCTGGTGGAACAACCACTGCGTCGTGGACGCGGCGATCGGGACGTTCATCGAGTACGGCACCAAGGACCGCCGCAAGGACCGCGACAGCTACGCCGAGATGTGGCGCCGCTGGATCTACGACGACTACTACCGCAGC
>NZ_DATHDY010000038.1:0-6236 GCF_035318805.1 Baekduia sp. | reverse complement strand
CGCGGACTCCGGGCCCATGGTGACGGCGACGATCTCGTCGACTGCGACGGCGCCACCCTCCTTGATCTGCATGGCCGCCTCGATGGCGTGCGTGTCATACGGGTTGAGGTTCTTCTCACCGCTGCGATCCAGACGACCCGTGGACGGGTCGATGCGCTTCTGGACGGCGGCGTCCGGGACTTCCTTGACCAACACGGCGATCTTCACGGTGTCAGGGCCTCCTCTGGCGAACGAACGACGACCGGCAACATGGTACCTGCTCCGTTGACTGACGAGTCAATCGGCGACAGGGACCGTACCGGTCCTGGGTTTCTCAGACCAGTCGGACCGTCGCTGCTAGGCGCCCGTACGGGGCGACTGCTCGACCGAGGACCGGATGAAGTCGATGATCTCCTGCGTGGGCGCGCCCGGCGTGAAGACCTCGGCGACGCCGAGCTCCTTCAGCGGTGCGATGTCGTCGGCGGGGATCGTCCCGCCCACCGTGACGAGCACGTCGTCGATGCCCTGCTCGGAGAGCAGGGCCACGATGCGGGGCACCAGCGTCATGTGGGCTCCGGAGAGGATCGACAGGCCGACGGCGTCGGCGTCCTCCTGGATGACCGTCTCGACGATCTGCTCGGGCGTCTGGTGCAGGCCTGTGTAGATGACCTCCATGCCTGCATCACGCAGGGCGCGGGCGATGATCTTGGCTCCGCGGTCATGCCCGTCGAGGCCCGGCTTGGCGACGACGACGCGGATCTTGCGCTGGGTGGGTGTCGCAGGCATGTTTGGGCTCCTTCGGGGGACGAGGCCCGCTCGTCCCGGAGGCGGCGGGATCGTACCGCTCGGCGGCATCGGTGCGCGTCGCGGCGGATACCCTGCCTCCGCGATGGCGGAGATCGAGGTTGGGGACGTGGTGCTCGCCCGGGGAACGACCGGGCGCTTCCACGCGGTCGTGTCCGGGGTGCGGCTGGGCCGCCTGATGGTCGAGCGCTTCGACGGGCGGCCGGCCGGACCGCTCTCGCCGCGCGACGTGATGACGGTCTACAAACCGGCCGGGCCGCCGACCGGGGAGGCGCGCACCAAGCGCCTCCGGCCGAGCGGCCAGCTCAGGCTCGACCTGGAGTAGTCCGGTTACTTGACCCTGATGGTCATCGTCATGTCGGGTGCGTGGATCGTGCAAAGGATCGAGTAGGTCCCCGTCTTGGTCAGCTTCTTGGAGAAGGTGCCCTTGGTCTGGGTCGTCGAGGAGAACTTGACCGGGCCCTTGGTGACCTTGACGTTGTGCGGCGCCTTGCCCTTCCACACCCACTTGACCGTGGTGCCCTTGGACACCGTGATCGACTTGGGCGCGAACAGGTTGTCCTTGACCGAGACGGTCTTGGTGGCGGCGAAGGCCGGGATGGCCAACGCGCCGGCGGCGAGCGCCGTGGCGGCGACTGCGGCGACGAGCTTCTTCATGGGTGTGCCTCTCCTCCGGGAGTCATGCGGGACAGGCTCAGAACACCGGGGTCTCGGTGTAGGAGCCGAACACGGACTGCAACGCACCGATGATCTCACCCTCGGTCGCGTGGACGCGTGCCGCGTCGAGGAGGTGGGGCATGAGGTTGACGTCGTCGCGGGCCGCGGCCTCCTTCAGCGCGGTCAGCGACGCCTCGACCGGGCCGGCCGCGCGGCGGCTCTTGACGGCGGTGACGCGGTCGATCTGCTTGCGTTCCAGCGCCGGGTCGATGCGCAGCAGCTCGGTGGTGGCGTCGTCGCCTTCGGTGTAGCGGTTGACGCCGACGACGACGCGGTCGCCGTGGTCGATGCGCCCCTGCAGCTCGTAGGACGCGTCGGCGATCTCGCGCTGGCAGAAGTTCTGCTTGACGGCCTCGACCATGCCCCCGAGCTCGTCGATGCGCCGGAAGTAGTCGTAGGCGGCGGCTTCCATGTGGTCGGTCAGCGCCTCGACGTAGTAGCTGCCGCCCAAGGGGTCGATGGTGGACGTCACGCCGGTCTCGTGGGCGATGATCTGCTGGGTCCGCAGCGCGATCCTGACGGCCTCCTCGGTGGGCAGCGCGAGCGCCTCGTCATAGGAGTTGGTGTGCAGCGACTGGGTGCCGCCCAGCACGCCGGCCAGCGCCTCGATGGCGGTGCGCGTGACGTTGTTCAGCGGCTGCTGGGCGGTGAGGCTGACCCCGGCGGTCTGCACGTGGGTGCGCATCAGCCACGACTTGGGGTTCTTGGCGCCGAACGTCTCGCGCAGCTCGCGGGCCCAGATGCGGCGGGCCGCCCGGTACTTGGCGATCTCCTCGAAGAAGTCGATCTGGGCGTTGAAGAAGAAGCTCAACCGGGGCGCGAAGTCGTCGACGTCGAGGCCGCGGTCGACCGCCTGCTGGACGTAGGTCAGGCCGTCCTTGAGCGTGAACGCCAGCTCCTGCTGGGCCGTCGAGCCGGCCTCGCGGATGTGGTAGCCGGAGATCGACACCGGGTGCCAGCGCGGCATCGTCTCGGTGCACCACTGGACCATGTCGCCCATCAGGCGCATCCCGTGGTCGACCGGGAAGCACCACTCCTTCTGGGCGATGTACTCCTTGAGGATGTCGGCCTGGATCGTGCCGCCGAGGCGCTCCGGCGGCACGCCCTGGCGTTCGGCCGCCACCACGTAGAACGCCAGCATGATCGCCGCCGGCGCGTTGATCGTCATCGACACGCTCACGTCGCCCAGGTCGATGCCGGCGAACAGGTCCTGCATGTCGACGGTCGTGTCGACCGCGACGCCTTCCCGGCCGACCTCGCCCAGCGAGCGGGGGCTGTCGGAGTCGTGGCCCATCAGCGACGGCATGTCGAACGCCGTGCTCAGCCCCGTCTGGCCGTGCTCGAGCAGGTAGTGGAAGCGCTCGTTGGTCTCCTCCGCCGTCCCGAAGCCCGCGAACTGGCGCATCGTCCACAACCGCCCGCGATACATCGACGGGTACACGCCACGGGTGAACGGATAGCCGCCGGGGACGCCGATGGAGGCGTCGCGATCGGCCGGCAGGTCGGCCTCCGTGTAGAGCGCCTTGACCGGCTCGCCCGAGAGGGAGACGAACTCGGCGTCGCGCTCCGGCGTCGCGCCGTAGGCCTCGAGCCACTGCTCGTGCGTCGTCGGAACCGTGGGGCGCTGCGTGGTGGTCATTTAGGAGGACTTCCTCATATCCGTGGGGTCCTCATGCTACGCGACGAAGTCCCCGGCGTCGAGACGCAGGACACGCAGCACGTTCGTGAGCCCCTCTTGCTCCTCCGGGGCCAGCGCGCCGAGGCCGAACTCCGCTGCGTTGAGCGCCTCGGTCGCGGCGCGGGCCGCGGTCCGGCCCGTCTCGGTGATGACGGCCAGCGTCGCGCGGCCGTCGCGGTCGGACGGGATACGGCGCACGAGGCCGTCGTCGGCCAGCGCGGCGACGATCGACGACGCCGACGTGCGGTGGACCTGAAGGCGCTCGCCGAGCTTGCCGATCGGCAGCTCGCCGTGGCGCGTGTAGGACAGGAGCACGAGCGCCTCGTAGCGCGGGAACGTGAGGCCGTACGGGCGCACCAGCTCGTTGAGCCGGGCCAGCAGCACCTGCTGCGCCCGCATGATGGAGGTGACCGCCGCCATCGGCCGCGACGGCTCGGACCCCCAGCGCTCCTCCCAATGGCGGCGCGCCTCGGCGACGGGATCGATGCGCAGCGGCGCCATGGGTGCAGGCTACGGGCGCAGGGTCGGCTGCGTTCCCGGTCTGGGGCACCCTGAGGGGTCAGACCCCGAAGCGCCGGGGCCGGGACGGAGGCCAGGCAGACGGGTCAGACCCCGGCTGTGGAGGTTCGGTCTGGGGCACCCTGAGGGGTCAGACCCCGAAGCGCCGGGGCCGGGACGGAGGCCTGGCAGATGGGTCAGACCCCGGCTGGGGTGGTTCGGTCTGGGGCACCCTGAGGGGTCAGACCCCGAAGCGCCGGGGTCGGGACGGAGGCCTGGCAGATGGGTCAGACCCCGGCTGGGGTCAGTCGCGGGCTGCCTCGCCGAGCAGTGCGCGGGCGATGACGAGGCGCTGGATCTCGCTGGTGCCCTCGTAGATCTCGGTGACCTTGGCGTCGCGGTAATAGCGCTCGGCCGGGAACTCCTTGGTGTAGCCGTAGCCGCCGAGGATCTGGATCGCCTCGCCGGTCCAGTGGCGCGCGACGCGTGAGGCGAAGAGCTTGGCCTGCGCGCCCTCGACGGTGTGCGGCCGGCCGGCCTCCTTCAGGCGCGCGGCGCGCCAGACCAGCGCGCGCGACGCCTCGACCTCGGTCTGCATGTCGGCGAGCTTCTGCTGGATGGCGCCGAAGCCGCCGATCGGGCGCCCGAAGGCGTGGCGCTCCTTGGCGTAGCCGGTTGCCAGCTCGAGCGCCGCCTGGGCGATCCCGAGCGCCTGGGCGGCGATGCCGATCCGGCCGCCGTCGAGCGTCGAGAGCGCGATGCGCATCCCGCCGCCCGCTGCGCCGAGGCGCTCGGCCGGCGTGTCCTGGAGGGCGAGGTCGGCGGTCGAGGAGGAGTTCAACCCCATCTTCTCCTCCTCGCGCGTGACCGAGAACCCCGGCGCGCCGCGGCGCACCAGGTAGGCGCTCGGCTTGTCAGGGTCCTTGGCGAACACGACGAAGGTGTGGGCGTAGGAGCCGTTGGTGATCCACTGCTTGGTGCCCGTGAGCAGCGGCGCGCCCGCCTCGCCGTCGGTCGCGCGCGTGCGGATCGCGCCGGCGTCGGAGCCCGCGCCCGACTCGGTCAGCGCAAACGCGGCGATCTCGTGGCCCTGGGCCAGCGGCGGGACGAGGCGCTGGATCTGCTCCTCGGTGCCGCTGGCGAGGATCGGGAGCGTGCCCGCGCTGGTGTGCACCGCAACGGTCACGCCGACGCCGGCGTCGGCGCGCGCGAGCTCCTCCAGCACCAACATGTAGGACAGGAAGTCGGCGCCCGCGCCGCCGTGCTCGGCGGGCACGCACACGCCCATCAGCCCCAGCTCGCCCAGCGCCGTGAACACCTCGCGCGGAAAGCGGTGCTCGCGGTCCCACGCTGCGGCGTGCGGCGCGATCTCCTCGTCGGCGAAGCGCTTGGCGAGGTCGCGGATCTCGCGCTGCTCGTGGGTCAGCTCTGAGTAGCTCATCGAACGTGCCTCCAGGTCCGTCGCAAGGCGGCGACGAGGACGTTCGACCTCATCGGGCAGCGCCCCTCCGGCGGGCGGTGGCGCCGGCGGCGCCGAGCAGGGTGGCGGCGGTCAGGCCGCCGATCATCTTCAGGCGTCCGCCGAGGCGGTCGAAGCGCAGGACGTCCCAGCCCTCCTCGCGGGCGACGCGGGCCAGCGCCCCGTCGGGGTTGACGGCGACCGGGTGGCCGACCGCGCGGAGCATGGGAAGGTCCGACTCCGAGTCGGAGTAGGCGTAGGAGTCGGTCAGGTCGATGCTCTGGTCATCGGCCAGCGCGCGCATCAGCTGGGGCTTGCCGTCGCGGTAGGCGAACGGGCCCGCGAGCTTGCCGGTGTAGAGGCCGTCGACGGCTTCCAGCGGCGTCCCGAGGCCGCCGTCGAACCCCAGGACGTGGGCGATCATCCCGGCGGTGTCCTGCGTAGCAGCAGTGACGATGAACACCGGCCGCCCGGCGTCCTGGTGCTGCCAGGCGATCTCGAGCATCTGCGGGTACAGCCGCGGCAGCACGCCGGCCAGCACCTGCGGGCCGAGGCGCTGGAAGTCCACCGCGCGCTTGCCGACGAGCATCTCGCCGACGCGGAGCATCACCTTGTCGGTGCTCTCGTCGGTCGAGCCGCGCAGCCGGAACTTCACGTTCTCCCAGGCGTCGAGCGCCAGGCGCCGCCGCGAGATCATCCCTGCTCTCGCGGCGGCGCGGGCCCAGAAGAACCCGGACGAGCCCGACATGAGCGTCCGATCCAGGTCGAAGAACGCGGCCGACACTCGCCCAGGGGGCGAGATCGGGTCCCCGGGGCGAAGCTCGTCGTCGTTACTGCCCGTTCCCATGCACCCTCAGGATGACCGCGTCGCCCTGGCCGCCGCCGGAGCAGATGGCGGCGACGCCGAGGCCGCCGCCGCGGCGGCGTAGCTCGTGGACCAGCGCGCCGAGGATGCGGGCACCGGAGGCGCCGATCGGGTGGCCGAGGGCGACGGCGCCGCCGTTGACGTTGACGCGCTCCTCGTCGATGGCCAGCTCGCGGATCGACTGCAGGGTGACCGAGGCGAAGGCCTCGTTGATCTCCCACAGGTCGATGTCTGCC
>NZ_DATHDY010000037.1:0-59930 GCF_035318805.1 Baekduia sp. | reverse complement strand
CGGATTGCGTCGACCACGATCTCGCGATGCACGAGGAGATTCGCGGACTCGACACCAACAAGGAGCGGATCGGCGCCTACCGCGCGGCGATGCCCGACCTGCAGGTCACGATCGACGACCTCGTGGCCGACGGCGACCGCGTCGTCACCCGCTGGCATGCGACGGGGACCAACGACGGCGAGCTCATGGGCAACCCGCCGACCCACCGCCGGGCGGACTTCACGGGGATGTCGATCGATCGCTTCAGCGCCGACGGGCGGCTGGCCGAGAGCTGGGACCAGTGGGACAACCTGACCTTCATGCAGCAGGTCGGTCTCGCCCCGGCGATGGAGGGCCAGCGGGCCTAGGGCTCGCGCCGCAACGACCAGGGCCCCCGATCGCTCGAGGGCCCTGGCTCGCACGTCACATCGAAGGTGCGGATGAGAGGACTCGAACCTCCACGGAGTTGCCTCCACGGCGACCTGAACGCCGCGCGTCTACCAATTCCGCCACATCCGCCGGCGTGGAGCGAGCATAGCGGCCGGCCGAGCTTCCACGTCCGCTCGTGCAGCAGCGCCCGTTTGTTACCCTCCACGTCCCCTGCCGCCATCGTCTAGGGGACTAGGACGCCGCCCTCTCACGGCGGAAACCGGGGTTCGAATCCCCGTGGCGGTACTGCGAAACCGTAAGCGTTCAGTGGGTCGGCTGGTCGTCGCTGGGCGTCAGGCGAGCAGCGGTGCGGGGTCGCCGCGGCTGTGGGCCGTGAAGGCGTCGACGAGGTAGTCGTGCAGGGGGCGGTGTTGGAGGCGGCAGGTGGTGTGCACGGACAGCAGCCGTTCGATGCGCTGCTCGCCGTCGTCGGACTGGGTGCCGAGGCTGAGCTTGCGGTAGATGACGGCGCCGCGTAGCGCGCGTTCGGCGTGGTTGTTGGTCGGTTGGACGCCGTGGTGGTCGGCGAAGGTCCACAGCGCCGGCCAGACCTTCAGCAGGTTGCGCGCGATCCCGCGCGTGTACTTGTAGCGCGGGGCCTTGCCTTGGTAGGTGCGCAGGATCGGCTTGAGCTCACGGCGCAGCGCACCGATCCGCAGCCGCAGGTCGCGGCGGTCGCCGACGTGCTGGTAGATCTCCCAGGCCCAGAACAGCTGCTCGCAGACCCGCAGGCCGTGCTCGCCGAACTCCTTTTCGGCCGCCAGGCCCTCGGCGTGGGCCTTGAAGTCGCGGCGCAGGTGCGCCCAGCACACCTGGCGGCGGCCCAGCGGCAGGTGTGTGTAGGCCCACCAGCGATCGGAGGTCACGATCGCGGTGGTGTCGGCCAGCAGCGCTTTGGCGTGCTCTTCGCCGCGATCGGCAGCGACCCGCAACACGGCGTGCCGGGCGGTAAACGCGCCCCACAGCGCGCGCCGTTGGCCGGCGGTCCGCCACCCAGTCTCGTCCATGTTGATGCACTTGCTCTGACGGACGCGATCCTGCAGATCGTCATAGGGGTCGACCAGCGCGTCAGCGACCCGCGCCAGGATCGCGTCGACCGTGCCACTGGAGATTCGCGCGCCGAAGAGCTGCTCACAGCACTCCACGACATCGCGGCGCGAGACGCGGTTGCGCACCGACAGCACCGCCACCGCCGCGTGAAAGCGTGGCCCGAACGCGCTGGCAGCGATCTCGGCCGGCAGCTGCGCGCGCCGGCGCTTGCCGCAGCCGGGGCAGCGCACGCGCGGGCACTGATGCTCGGTCACCGTGACCGCCAACCTGGGCAGCTCCTCGACCTGATGGCGTACCGCCTCGCCCACGCCGACCAGCTCGCCCTCGCTGAAGACGTGCCCGCAGCCGCACGCCGCCGGCCAGTGCACGATCACCTCGTCGACCGCCGAGGTCGGCAACAGCTCCCGGCCCTTGCCCTCATGGCCCGGCTGGCCACCCTGCTTGCGCCCCGACCGATCCTTGCCGCGCCGCGGCGGCGTGCTCGGCGAATCGGCGCTGGGCGGCTGCGACGAGTTCCGCGACGACCGCTTGACCTGGCGCTCGAGCTGCGCGATCCGCTCATCCTGCCGCGCGACCGTCGCCGTCAGCGTCTGGACCTGAGCCTCAAGCCGCTCGTTCTGCGCCGACAACGCCAACAACACCTCAACGACGGCATCACGGCCCTGCCCATAGATCGCCTCGGCCTCAACCCGCTCCACACGATCAGATTCGACGGGCCGACGTTATGTCCCCCCGACCGACTGAACGCTTACGCGAAACCCTTGCATTGCAAGGGCTTCGTTCGTTCCAGAGGGTTGTGTGGGGACGCCCGTGGGGACAGGGGAGAGGATCGAACCTCAAGATTTCGGGTCGGCGTCCTCGGCATCCTGCGGCGCGCTGGCATTCGGGAACAGGTCGCTGGTGCGTTCCACATCGCCGTCAAGGATCAGCCGTTGCAGACCGACGACCCCGCCGGGCGCATCGAACGGCGGTGCCATGTCTTCGGGGAGCGTCTGGTCGATCACCAGGGCTGCGACCGCGCTTCCGACCTCGTCCCGCGTCTTGTGGATCTGCGACGGGCGGGCGAGCAGCGGCTGAGGCTCCTTCTCCCACCAGAACGTTTCGGGCCACGTCACGACGTAGCCCCGGAACTCGGTTGTCGTTGGATCGATGCCGTGCAGGCACATCGGGACGAGACGAGTCCAGACCTTGACGGAAGGGCCGTCGGCCGCGACTTCGATCGTCTCTCCGTTCAGGGCGATCTCGAATCGCTTGTTGACCCATAGGTTGTTCTCGGGCGGCAGATCGATCCCGGCGTCTTCAGCGAGCTTGCGGTCGCCGAGAACCATCGCCTCGAACCCGACGTACTCGATATGCAGCGGCCGCCGGCCGGTGTTGTAAGCGGTGACGTTGACCCAGACGTCAAGAAGGCTGCCTTCAGGGTCATAGGCGTACTGCCACCCGTGGGTGACGAGCATTCCGCGCTTGCGGTCGCGGCGGTCGCGCCACGCCGTCAGCGCGAGCCCTCCAACGCCGGTCAGCGTCCCGATGGTGCCGGTGGCTGCGCCCCAGATGGCGAGAGTGTCACTCATGCCCGCAGTGTCCAGTCCGGCGCGGACGCCGGACCTGTCGTTGAGGACCGGGAGGCACGTTCAGCGAGTTTCGGAAGGCCGTTCTGTCGGTGCCACCGGTGACGATCTCCCCGGAGATCCCCGGACGCCTAGCCACCGTCCGGTCGCAGGGCCATGCTTCCGCTCGTGGCTCGCATGACATGCAAGGACTGCGGCGCGGTGCTCTACGACGGGCCTGGTCCGTTTCCGCCCTCGCTGTCTGGTGAGCACGGAACGCCCCGAATGCCTTGCCGGGATTGCGGGTCGACTACGCGCAGCTACGAGATGACCGCCAGCGCGACCGTGCGGGCGGTGGCCAGCGTTTCCACGAGGGTCCAGAGGGCTTGGAACAGCGACCGACTGGCCGTCTTGTTGTTCCTGTTGGGCCTCGCACCGTCAGTCGGACTGGCCGTGGGACTGGCCGCTAAGTCTGCGGCCTGGGGTGTCGTCAGTGGCTTGGGGTCAGTGCTCTTTGCCGCAGCCGTTTTGTGGGCGTTGCTGCGCGGCCCGCTCGCCCGCATCACGGCCAAGGCGATGCACACGATCAGCGGACGCTAGGGCGGTCAGCTCGACGGGCGGTGTTCCTGGTCCCGGCGCGGCCGGACGGCGTTAGTTGTACTATAACTTGCTAATCCCTCCGGCCTGTGAGACCTCTGCCGCGTGTACCGCGACCGGCCTCCACCGACGATCGATTCTTTCAGCAACCCTAGGGCCGCTGACAGACGGTTCGAGAAACGTCGAACAATATTCGGCCCCATCGGCGTCCGGGTAGACGAGACGGAATCTCAAGAACCGGATGAACGCGGGGCTCAGGGGTCGCAGGGTGTTGGCGGCGGCCCCCGGTCGCGACGGCACGGGACCGGGTTATGCGTGGGGCCGCACACTCGATCTAACTGCTCTTGGAGCGATGATCTAAGCTCGGCTTCCATGCCCAGCGACCGCAACGAGGAGGCAGAGTCCGGCGCGGGCCAGATCCGCTACCTCGTCGCCTTCCTCATTGTCGGAGGAGGGTTGATGAAGATCGCGCAAGCGTTGCATCTGCCCGAGTGGGCCACGGCCACACTTGTATTGCCGCCGCTGATCGCGGTGATGTTCTGGGTGCATAGCGTCAACGTCCGCCGTACGCAGGACGCGATCTATGAGGACTACGCCGTTCGTCGTCGCCAGAAGGAGATCCTGGGTGGCCGCTACGCCCAGGAGCAGCGTGCGCTAGGGCGCGATGCCCGTGAAGCGTCCTCTCCCGCGCCGCCCAGGCCAGAGTCGAAGTCGGTCAGTGAGGCGGTGGACCGCATCGAAGAACAGGTCAGACGCGCCCTAGACGGGCCGCGCTGACCGTTCACCAAGCCGCAGCGACATGCCTACAGCGACAGTGGCTCCAAGTCCAAGTCGCCGCCGAAGATGGTCTCGCCCCTCGGGTCGACGGTCTGCAGCGCCTCGCGCACCGCGTGGAGCGCCTGGACGCGCTTCTCCTCGTTCAACATCTCGACCTCGGCCACGTCGTCCACCATCTCGGCGTTCCCCGACTGCCACCGAGGTGAAGTCCAGATAGCGATCACGCCCCGGCCTTGGTCAAGGCGCGCTCGTAGCGCTCGCAGCTTCGACTCGACATTGGGACCGGAACCCCTGATGCGCACCTTCACGATGACCGGCATGGCGGAGATCCTGCCAGTTCAGGCACGTCGAGTGCTCCAACCTAGACCGCAGATCACGATGGGGCTCCTGCGACCGTGCAGACGAAGTCGCCGTCCACGCCCCCGGCCAAGTGCTTGTTCGTCATCTCGACATCGCCCTTGTCGGTGTCGCGCGCGATGAGCTTGCCCGACCCGGTGTCCCACTCGATCCGCATGAAGCCGTGGTCGAGCATCTTGTGGTGGTCAGCGCACAGCACGACCATGTTCTGGACAACGTCGAGGTCGGGCAGTCGCAGCGCCACCCGACGCAGGTGCGCGCCCTCCGACTACCAGCCGCTACTGCGCTTCTTGAAGCGGACGCCGCAGACCTGGCACCTGCCGTCGTAGAGCCTCTTGAGCCAGTCGCGCACCTCGTGCCGACGTTCGAAGCGTCTTGCGGGTCGCCGTTCGCTCCTTCGGAGCCAGCGACTTCGTGAGATCCCGCATTGCGTTGCGGAAGCCCTCGGCGTCGAAGGCGGACGTTGCTTCATCGAGCGCGGTCCCGCGCGACGCGAACACCTACGTCAACGCCGCCGCGTCGTCCACCGACTTCGAGGTGTCACCGTCCGCGCTCGTGCTCGACGACAACACGTTGACCATGACGGTGGCGGCCGCCACGTTCGGCAGCATAAGCGGCCTGTTCGTGGAGTGGCCCCAGGCTTAGCGGCGACCTCTGCGACTCTCGGGGCGTGAGGGTCGCTGAGGGTTCCTGGGGTCGGTCTCAGGCTCGGTCGGGCCGTTCCGGTCGCTCGTGCGACTGCAACAGCCCTTCGTACGCAGGGCCGCTGAGGTCGACGAGCGCGCGACGCAGAGTCGACACGTCCTCCTCCAGGTCGTTCAGCCGGTGGATGGACTCCAACGCCAGCCGATAGACCATCTCGACCTGCTCGGGCAGCTTGTCGTTCGCCCCGACGGTGACCGTCTTGTCGCCGTCGTGGACCCTGTGGGTTCGATGAGCCATGCTGCGCATCCTCGCGGGAGCGGCGGACGGCGCTGCTGAAGGCTACATCCTGGCGGGCTCCCGCAGTTTTCGCAGACGATGACGGCCGGGAGCGTACTCCGTGGGGACAGCGTGGGCACAACAGCACCGGCGCAGAACGGTTTCTCGCGGTTCCTAGCAGTTGCGCCGGAGCCGGATCGCCAGTGTTCTAACGGGATTCGCCTCAACCGCGCGCCCGGCGGCCGCACCCCTGATCTTGTCCGAGGAACCGTGGCGGCGGTACTGACCGAGCCCGCGCCCGCTACGCGGGTTTTGTCGTTCTCGGGAGCGGTGCCGGCGAGGGGCCCCGCCGCCGGCGGGGCCCCTCGCGTCGTGTCACGGCGTCCGAGCGCGGCGGCTCAGGTGCCGTACGACAGCCACGTGCCCTTCAACGGCTGCTGGTGCTCCCCGGGCTTCGTATAGTCGCAGACGCCGTCGGGGAAGACGGCGTTCAGGCGCGCCTGCTGCTCCGGCGTGAGCGTGCCGTACTCGGCCGGGTCGACCGGGCGCAGCTGGCACTTGATCGTCAGCGAGTCCAGCGGCTGTCCGGCCCGCAGGCGCGGCGTGGACGCCGGCGGGAACAGCTGCGTGCACGGACCGGTCGCGTCCAGCTCGGCGGGGTCGTCGATGCGCTGGCCGGCCGTGGTCCAGCACGCGTCGACGGCGGTCGCCGGCTTGTTGGCCACGACCTTGCCGGCCTTCGGGGCCGCCGACTGGTCGGCCGCGATGGCGTCGAGCCACGAGGCCATCGTGTCGCGGGCGGCCTCGTTCATCGGCCCGGCACCCGCTCCCGCCGTGCGCCACATCACCTGGTTGTCGGCGTTGCCGTTGGCCTTGCGCAGGCGGTCGCGGACGATGTAGGAGTGGATGTAGGTGTGGATGTCGACGGCCGTGTCGGTGTAGGACCGTGCGTCGATGATCGGGACGTCGGGCAGTCCGCCCTTGCCCTGGGTGATGCGTCCCGTGCGGTACGCGGTCGCGATGGCCTGGGGATCGGCGACGGCCCGTGCCGCGCGTGGGCGGCCGTCGTTGTCGTAGCCGCCGACCTTGTCGTTGAGATCGAGGAACCGGTCGACGGAGATGACGCCCTCCTTCAGCGCCTTGAGCCCGTACTGCACGCCCGTGTTGTCGAGCGTGCGCCGCGCGAACCCGGTCGCGGGGTCGCGGCCGAACACGTTGACGGCGTTGTCCCACAGCGTGCAGCGCGCGCCGGTCGGGTTGGTGAGCGCGTTGTAGCGCAGCTCGACCGGTACGGCGGCGTCGCAGCCGGCCTCGGCGACGATGACGTTGGCGAACGCGGAGTCCCAGGCGAGGCACGTCGCGGGGCTGCGATAGCCCGTGACGGCAAGTCGCTGCGCGCCGGTCATGGTCGCGCCGCCCGTCGCGAAGTACCGGTTCAGCAGCCGGCAGTCGACCGGCTCAGCGAACGAGTTGTCCTCGAACGTCGCGGCGGGCACGAGGCCGTCCAGAAGCCCGGGGTAGTTGGAGGCGATCATGAGCTGCTGGATCGCGCCGCCCGAGCCGCCCCAGCCCATCGTCCACACCGGCGCGTCGTGCAGGCCCTCGATGACGCGCTCCTTGACCATCATCATGGTCTCGGCCGACAGGACGTCGTTGCACGACACGCCGAACGTGTTGAGGCTCGCGGTCGCGACGGCGTAGCCGCGGCGCAACATGGCGTCGTCGAGCACGGCGCTCGCGGCGAGCGTCCCCTGGTGGTAGCCCGTGCCGCAGCCGCCGCCGAACTGGTAGGACAGCCGGTGGTTCCAGCCCGTGCCGGTCTGCCCACCGCCGGCCAGGACGGCCCAGCGGTAGACCGCGCGGTTGATGGTGCCCGACTCGAGGCGGACGACGTAGTCGACGGTCTCGCCGGCGCGCGTCGTCGTCTGGGCGAGGTCGTCGGGGCGCGACGCGGGGTCCGCGAGCGGCTTGAAGCCGCCGGCCGTCGAGCGGTAGAAGTACGTCGTCTGGGTGGGCGCCGAGCAGTTGGCGTCGGTCGGCTCGCCCAGGCCCGACTGCGCCGTGCGGCAGACGTACGGCGTCTGATGCGGGCCCGAGAACACCGGGCCGGTGATGGCGCGGTTGACGACCAGCAGCGCGTCGGTCGCGAGCAGGCTGCCACGGCCGCCGTCGGCGGTGAGCAGGTTGATGCCCTTGCGCAGTCCACCCACCACGCCGACGAGGCGGCGCGGGTCCGCGGCGTCGGGCGTCAGGGCGCTCGTGACGTCCGTGCCGTTGCGCAGCACACGGGCACGATCGACGCGCACGTTCGACGGCACCTGGACCTCGACGAGGGCGTCGTCGCCGGTCACCTTGTCGGCTCGGCTCGAGAGCGTCTCGATCGAGAACCGCTCCAGTCGTGGCCTGGCGTCGGCTGCGGCCACGGGGGCCAGCGCGGCGAGCGCCGCCACGGCGCTCGCCAGGACCACGGCGCGGCGCGTTCGGGCACATGTCATCACGTGCATGTCTCCTCCTCCATCCGTGAGTGGACGCGGCCGCCCCCCAATACGGGGACTGGGACGGCGGCGTCCCGATTCAGGCGCCACTCTGCCGGAATCGGCAGCGTCCGTGCAAGGTCCTGGCCGGCACAGTCGTGATCAGCACCCGGAAACCGGACCGCCGGGCTCCACGTGACCCGTTGTGAGAAGCTGTCTCAAGACCCGGTCGGAGACGGCTTCTCAGCGCAGCGCTTGCCGAGCGGGATCTGCGCGCGGCGCGGGGTGCGCTCGTCGTCGACCCAGATGCGCAGCTTCAGGCAGCGCGGCACGGTCGTGAGCACGAACCCCGACCAGAACGTGGCCTCGCGTCCGCCGTAGAAGCTGCCGCCTCCCTCGGTCGCGCATGAGCGGAAGTCGACGACCCGGTGGCCGTCGCCGACCGTCCGCCCGCCGTCGGACCGTCTCCAGTGGTCGTCGGCGTAGAGCAGCGAGGTGGAGCGCCGCACGTCACGCGACAGCTCGACGGTGACGCGATGCCCGGTGAGGACGACCGCCGGGTACTTCTGCCCACCGAACTTCGCGATCACCGCGGGCGACGAATACTCGCGCGCGCCGACCAGCACGAGCGGCCCGACGACGAGGTTGCGCGAGCTCTTGGAAAACCCGGCCGAGGACTGGTGCCGGCACGTCGCCGGCGCGCCCTCCGGCCGTTCTGGCGCCGCGGCCACCGCGACGCCCACCAGGGTCGCGGCAGTAGGCAAGGCCAGCAGCACGGCGCGCACGCGCCGACGATACACCGCTGACGAACCCTCTGCATTGGGTTCCGCCGCGAGCGACCCATCGCACGGCCGTCCGCATGGCGAAGGCCGCTCGCCGCCGATCGCGCCCTTGCACCGCGCACCCCGTGGTGAGACGCTCAGAAGCTCAGCGACAGGAAGGAGTCGTGATGGCTGATCGGGCCTTGTTCATCGGGTGGGGAGAACCGGTGAGGGGGCGTGAGGAGCGGGCCGTCGAGGTCTTCGACGAGTTCGTCAGCATGCTCGGGCAGATGCAGTCCGGCGGGCGGATCGAGGGCATGGACGTCGCGCTGCTCGATCCGCACGGCGGTGACCTCGGGGGGTTCTTCATGGTGCATGGCACCGAGGCGCAGTGCGCTGCGCTGACCGACGACGACGAGTTCCGTCGCGCGGTCATCGATGCCACGCTCATCGTCGAGAACTTCGGCGTGGTGCCCGCGGTGACCGGCGAAGGGGTCGGTCGCGAGATGGCGATGTACAGCGAGGCCATCAGGAAGGTCGGCCACGGCGCGCACGCGCTCGCCGGGGCACACGACGGCGGCTGAGCGTCGCCGCCGAGACGTCGGACCACCGGCGCTGCCGCCTCCGGCGACAGGACGGCAGCGCACGGTCGGGCACACCCGGCGCGTGCGCATCCCGGGAACGTCCTGCCCGCGAACGGCAAGCCTTGACCTCCGGCCAGTGGCGCACGGCGCCGGCGGGGGAGATAGTGGACAGGCGTGTCCCGGTTCGCCGGCACCGCGTCGTTGACGTGGATGTTCTCGACCAGGCGTTGCCGTGCGGTCGGATCCGGTCCAAGATCCCGCCGCGTCTCACCAAGTCGTTGCGGTTCACACCCCACCGCGGCGTATGCGCGGACGGATGGCACCAGGATGGGCCGGATGCCCACGAAGGTGCCGTCCGTCTCGCGCGCCCACCCTTCAGGAGGCGTTGCTTCGCCGCGGCTACCGTGCAGGTGATGCTCCGCCGCCCCGGACCTCCGCTGCTGCTGGCGCTCGCGTGCCTCGCCGCGCTCGCGGCGACCGGCGTGCTGGCCAAGCTGGTGCCCGTCACCCAGCAGGGCGACGCCCGCACGCTCAACGGCTTCGTCGACCTCAACGCGCCCGGCCTCAGCCCGACGCTGAACACGATCGCCCACCTCGCCGACCCGGCGCCGTACGCGCTCGCCGGCCTCGGCCTGGCGCTCGTCGCGCTGCTGCGCGGCCGCTGGCGCGTGGCCCTGCTGATCCCGGTCCTCTTCGTGTTGACCGGCGCCACCACCGAGTCGCTGAAGCAGCTGCTCGCCTCCCCGCGCGTGGACGAGTGGCTCGGCCACTCGCAGATCGCCGCCGCGTCGTGGCCGAGCGGGCACTCGACGGCCGCGATGACCATGGCGCTGTCCGCCGTGCTCGCCGCCCCGCCGCGCCTGCGGCCGACCGTCGCAGCCCTCGGCGGCGCCTTCGCGCTCGCGGTCGCCTACGCGATCCTCACGCTCGGCTGGCACTTCCCGTCCGACGTCTTCGGCGGCTACCTCGTCGCGGCCACCTACGTGCTGCTCGGGATCGCCGCGGTGAGCGCGGCCGACCTGCGCTGGCCGACGCGGCGCGGCGCGGAGGGCGTCACGCGCCCGGTGGATGTCGTGCCGGCCCTGGCCGTCGCGATGCTCGCCGCCGGCGCGGCCGCCGGCCTGGCGCTCGCGCGCCCCCATGCGCTCGTCGGCTATGCCGAGACGCACACCACGTTCGTCGCCGGCGCGATCGCCATCGCCGTGCTCGCGACGCTGCTGGCCGGCGTCTTGGCCGCGGGCTTCCGCGGCGGCCACGCGCCCGCGCGGCAGTCCTAGAAGACCCCTGAAAAAGGCGCTGCGGCCAGCTGCGGCCGTGGACACATCGCCAGATCACCACCCGATCCCTTGACAAGGCGGAAGCCTTGCCTGCGGAATCGTGCGGCGCCTGGCTCGGTCCACGACCACATCTGACCGGACCGCCTGATTTCCAGGGGCCTTCTAGCTCGGCGGCGCGTCGCCGCCGGCCGCGTCGCCCTCCGCCGCCTGCGTCGCCCCCGGCTGCCACAGCGGCTCCTCGCCGCCGTTGGCGGCCCGGCTGAGGATGAACAGCAGGTCCGACAGCCGGTTGAGGTACCGCACGACCTCGGGGTTGCCGTCCTCCACGTGGATCGCGCGCCGCTCGGCGCGCCGGCAGACCGTCCGGCACACGTGCAGCTGCGCCGCCGCCGGCGTGCCGCCCGGCAGCACGAAGGACTTCAGCGGCTCCAGCGTCGCGTTGACCTCGTCGCAGGCGCCCTCCAGCCACGTCGTGTAGCCCTCGTCCACGCGCAGGCGCGCCCGGTCGCCGCCGTGGGGGACGGCGAGGTCCGCGCCCACGTCGAACAGGTCGTTCTGGATCCGCCGCAGCCACTGCGCCTGCTGCGCCGGCAGGTCCGGCAGCGCGAGCGTGACGCCGAGATGGGCGTTGAGCTCGTCGACGACCCCGTAGGCCTCGATCCGCGGGTGCGTCTTGGGCACCCGGCTCATGTCGCCGAGGTGAGTCTCCCCGCCGTCGCCGAGCTTGGTGTAGATCCGCGTGAGGTTGACGGTCATCGCCTCGGAGGCTATCGCCGGCCAGCCCCGCCGGACAGCGCCCGCGCGGTACGCTTGGCGCCTATCAAGGGTCGGTGGTGAAGGGAAGCCGGTGCGATACCGGCGCGGACCCGCCACTGTGACCGGGCGAGAGCCTCACCGCACGCGCCGCACGCCGGCGCAAGCCACTGGGATCGAGAGACCTGGGAAGGCGCGGAGGAGGAGAGGCCCGGAAGCCAGGAGACCTGCCTCCGACCGTCATGGACACGACGCCCTCGCGGCAAGGGGTGGCTCCCGCATGAAGCACAAGATCCTCGGCCTCCTGATTGGAGGCCTGACGCTCGCAGCAACCACGAGTTCGGCATTCGCGGCATCGGTCTCGGTCGAGATCGAAGGACAGACGGTGCAGTCGTCGCCGACCACGGTGACCACGCCGGGCCACGTCACCAAGCCCGGTGGCGTGGACTGCGACGGCACGACGATCGTCGGCGCGCTCGAGGCGTTCACCGGCGGCGACTGGGCCGGCAGCGCCTACACGGTCGACACGATCAAGGGCGAGTCGCATCCCTTCGGCCCCGGCGGCTCGTGGTCCTTCTACCTCAACGGCCGCTTCGTCAACGACTCCGGTTGCGCCGCGGCGGTCAAGGACGGTGACAAGGTCGTGTTCTTCTGGAGCGGCGCCTTCGCCGACGCGGGCTACGGCGAGCCCGTGCTGCTCGACGCGCCCGCCGCGCTCGTGCCGGGGCGCGCCACGGCGGTCACGGTCACCGAGACCTCGACGTACTTCGGCCCGACCGGATTCGATCCGGGCGTGACGACCATCACCCCGTCGGCCGGCGCCTCCGTCGCCGGCGGCACGGCCACGGCGACCTCCGGCGCCGACGGCACCGCGCAGGTCACGGTCGCTCCCGGCCCCTACACGCTCCTGGCCACCAAGGGCAACCGCGCCCCGGCGCGGATCAGCGGCTGCGCGACGACCGGCAGCGACGGGTTCTGCGGCAGCACCGCGGCCGGCGGCACGACCATCGCGCCCGCGCCCCCCTGTGTCACCCGCGGCGACGACGGCCTCTGCGGCTCGCCCGACAAGCGCGCCGCCAACGCCGCCTTCACCGCGCTGCCCGAGGGCAAGAAGTACAAGAAGGGCAAGGGCCCGCGCCAGCTCGCCGGCCGCGTGGCCGACGAGCCCAGCGGCATCGCCGACGTGCGCATCCGGATCACACGGACCAACGCCCGCGCGTGCTCGACCTTCGACGGCAGGACGGAGCGCTTCGTCGCGATGAAGAAGTGCGGCGCGACGCACGGCAGGTGGTTCTCGGTCGGCGCCAAATCCGACTTCACCTACCTGTTGCCGTCCAGGCTCGGTCCGGGCCGCTTCGTCCTCGACCTGCAGGTCGTCGACAAGGCGGGCAACAAGACCGCCGCCCTGGCCCGCGGCACGTCGCGGGTGGTGTTCACCGTTGCGTAGGGGTGCCGTAGGCGGCCAGCGAGGCCGAGGCCCACGACGGCCAGCCGTCGCCGCCGGAGGTGGGTCCCCAGTCGCGATAGCGACACAGTCTCCTACCCGCGCCCGGCGCCGCATGCTCGCGACCGTGGCCGTCGCCGTCCTGGCGGCGGTCGTGGCGGGGTGCGGCCTGGGCGCGGGCAAGACGCCGGGCCAGACCCAGCTGCTGGTCACCCAGGACTTCGGCAATCGCGGCGTCGCCCAGACCGACCAGCCCAAGACCGGCGGGTCGGACACCGTGATGCGCCTGCTGCAGCGCAACGTCCCGAAGGTCAGCACGCGCTACGGCGGCGGCTTCGTGCAGTCCATCGACGGCACGAGCGGCGGCCAGCGCGCGGGGCGGCCGGTCGACTGGTTCTTCTACGTCAACGGCATCCAGGCCGACAAGGGCGCGGCGTCGGTGCGCGTCCACCAGGGCGACCGCGTCTGGTGGGACTTCCACGACTGGGGCGTCACCGACCACGTGCCGGCCGTCGTCGGCTCGTTCCCCGAGCCGTTCGTGCACGGCGTCGACGGGCGGCGCCTGCCGACCCGCGTGGAGTGCGTCGACGCCAACTCCGACGCGTGCAACGCGATTGCCGACAAGCTCACCGAGCTCGGCCTGCCCGCGGCCAAGGGCGGGATCGGCAACAGCTACGTCTCCGAGACGCTGCGCATCCTCGTCGGCCCGTGGATCGCGCTGCGCGGCGACAGCACCGCCAAGCTGCTGGAGAAGGGCCCCGCGATCAGCGGCGTCTTCGCCAAGCCGGCGGCCGACGGCAAGTCCATCACCTTGCTCGACGGCCAGGGCAAGGCGACCCGCACGCTGGGCGCCGGCACGGGCCTGGTCGCCGCCACCGCCGTCGAGAACCGCAAGGGCGGCGCCGGCGGAGAGCCGGTCTGGATCGTCACCGGCACCGACGCCGCGAGCATCGCCACCGCGGCGAGCGCCTTCGACGAGGGCGCGCTGGCGGGGCGCTTCGCCATCGCGCTGTCGGGCGGCAAGCCCGTCCCGGTCCCCGAGGCGCCGTGAGGTACCGCCGCCGCGCGAGCCCCCTGCACGCGGCCCGCGCCGCGGCCGGTGGCGCGTGGTGCGCGGCGCTGGCGGCCGCGGCACTGGCCGCCCAGCACCCGATCGTCCTCGCGGCGCTCGCGCTCACGGTGCTCGCGGGCGCGGCGGGAGCAGGGGTCCTGCGCGAGGTCGCACGGACCGCGGCGTGGATGGTCCCGTGGGCGCTCGTGATCGCGCTGGTCAACGTGCTGGTCGTCCGCGAGGGCCTGACGGTGCTCGCGCGCGTCGGCGAGGTCCCGCCGTTCGGGCAGGTCGACCTGACGCTCGAGGCGTTGGTGTACGGGTTGCTCTTCGGCCTGCGGCTGCTGGTCGTCGCCGCGGCCTTCGCGCTGTTCACGGTCGCCGTCGACCCCGACGACCTGCTGCGGCTCATGCGCCGGGTGTCGGTGCGCAGCGCGCTGGCGGCGACGCTCGCCACGCGGCTGGTGCCGGTGCTCGCCTCCGACGCGCGACGGATCGAGGAGGCGCGGCGCTGCCGGGCCGACCGGGGCGGCGACGGGGCGGCCGCCCGCTTGGCCGTGCTGCGCGCCGTGGCCGGCGGCGCGCTGGACCGCGCGCTCGACGTCGCCGCGACGCTCGAGGTCCGCGGGTACGGGACCGCGCGGCGCGGCGCGGTCGGCGCGCGGCCGTGGTCGCGCCACGACCTGGCGTTCGCGGGGTCGGCCACGGCGATCGCGCTGCTGACGATCGTCGCGCGCACGGCGCCGATCGCTCCATTCGAGCCCTATCCGCTGATCGAGGCCGGCGGCGCGGGGAGTGCGGTGGCGCTGGGCGTCGCGCTGGCGCTCGTCGCGCTCGTGCCGTTCACGTCGCGCCGGGGGATCGCATGAGCCTGAGCGCGACCGCGCCCGTCCTCGAGCTCGACCGCGTCACCTACACCTACGCGGGCGCGACGGCGCCGTCGCTGCGCGACGTGTCGCTCGCGGTCGCCGAGGGCGAGTTCGTCGTGCTCGCCGGCCGCAGCGCCGGCGGCAAGTCCACCATGTTGCGCGCGGCCTCCGGGCTGGTCCCGCACTTCCACGGCGGGACGTTCGCGGGCGAGGTCCGCGTCGGCGGGCTGGACACGCGCGAGCACGGTCCCGCCGAGGTCGCGCGCATCGCCGGGTCGCTGTTCCAGGACCCCGAGGCGCAGGTCGTGCTGACGACCGTGCGCGCCGAGCTGGCCTTCCCGCTGGAGAACCGTGGCCACGGCGCCGCCGCGGTCGCGCGCGGGGTGGAGGAGGCGGCGCTGGCGCTCGGCATCGCGCACCTGCTCGACCGGGCGACCAACGAGCTCAGCGGCGGCGAGCTGCAGCGGGTCGCGCTCGGCGCGGCGCTGGCGGGGCGCCCGCGGCTCGTCCTGCTCGACGAGCCGACGTCCCAGCTCGACCCCGTCGCCGGCGACGAGCTGATCTGGCTGTTGCGGCGTCTCAACGAGGAGTGGGGGACGACGATCGTCCTCGCCGAGCACCGGCTCGAGCGGTGCCTGCCGGCCGCCGATCGCGTCGTCGTCCTCGCCGACGGCGCGATCGCCTGCGACGCGCCGCCGCCCGACTTCCTCGCCTGGGCCGCCGACGCGTCCCCTGAGCTCCAGACGCCGGTCGCGCGCATGTTCCACGGCGCCGGCATCGCGCCGGCCCCGACCGGCGTCAAGGAGGCGCGCCGGGCGCTGCGGGCGCGCGGTGTCGACCTCGATCCGGCCGAGCCCGCCGACGGCGACACGAGCGCCCCCAGCCGTCCGGGTCGTCGCGAGCGGCGCGCCGCGGCGCTGGTCTTCGACGGCGTGTGGCACGAGCGCCGCGGCGGCGCCACCGTCCTGCGGGCCGTGGACCTGGCGATCGCGCCCGGCGAGCGCGTCGCGCTCATGGGCCGCAACGGCGCCGGCAAGTCCACGTTGCTGCGTCACGCCGCCGGGCTGATGGCGCCCTCGCGGGGCACGGTCACGGCCGCCGGCCGCGTCGCGCTGTTGCTCCAGGACCCCAACGACTACCTGCTGCACGAGCGCGTCGGCGACGAGGCCTCGGCCGAGGCGCTGGCCGCCGTCGGCCTCGAGCACCTCGTCGACCGCCACCCGCACGACCTCTCCGGCGGCCAGCGCCAGCGCCTGGCGCTCGCGATCGTCCTCGACTCGCCGCAGCCGGCGGCGGTCATCGGCCTCGACGAGCCCACGCGCGGTATGGACCGCGCCGCCAAGGCGGCCCTGGCGCACCGGCTGAACGCCTTCGCGGCCGGCGGCGCCGCCGTCGTCGTGGCCACGCACGACCCCGAGTTCGCCGCCGAGGTCGCCGACCGCATCGTCCTGCTCGCCGACGGGCGCCCGATCGCCGACGGCCCGGCGGCGTCCGTGCTGGCCGGCGGCTGGTACTTCGCGACCGAGACCGCGCGAGTCACCGGCGGGCGCGCGCTGCTGCCCGACGCGGGCGCCGCGGTGCTGCGCGGCCGGGAGGTGGCGGCGCCGTGACCTGGCAGCTGACGACCTTCACGATCCTCGGGCTCGTCCTCGCCGCGGGCTTCGCGTGGTACGAGCGCACGCACCCGTCGTCCAAGGTCCTGGCCATGGTCGCGACGCTGGCGGCGCTGGCCGCGATCGGCCGCATCGCGTTCGCGCCGCTGCCCAACGTCAAGCCGACGACCGACATCGTGCTGCTCAGCGGCTACGTGCTCGGCGGCGCGCCCGGGTTCGCCGTCGGCGCGCTGGGCGGCCTCAGCTCCAACCTCGTCTTCGGCCAGGGCCCGTGGACGCCGTGGCAGATGGCGGCGTGGGGCCTGGTCGGCGTGATCGGCGCGGGCTGGGGGCGCGTGACGCGCCGGCGTCTGCCGCGCTGGAGCACCGCCGTCATCTGCGCCCTCTGCGGCCTGATGTACGGCGCGCTGACCAACCTGTCGACGCTCACGGCCGCCGGCGGCACGCCGTCGCTGGCGCAGTGGGGCGCCGTCGAGGCCGCCGGCCTGCCGTTCGACATCGCCCACGCCGTGGGCAACGTCGCGTTCTTCCTCGCCTTCGGCCCCGCGTTCGTGCGGGTCCTGCAGCGCTACCGCGCGCGGCTCGAGGTCCGCTGGGTCTCCGCCGCGCCGTCCGCCCCCATGATCCCGACCCCCCTGGAGTCCCCACCCGCATGACGCACCGCCGTTTCCGAGCCGTCCCCGCGCTCGCCGTGACCGCGGCCGCGCTGCTGGCCCTCGCGCCCGCCGTCGCCCGCGCCTCCGATGCCGGCGCCGCCCGCGCCGGCGCGGCGTATCTCTCGGGCGCCGTGAAGCCCGGCGCCGACGGCATGTCCGCCGACACGCTCGTCGCGCTGCGCGCAGCCGGGCGCCTGCCCGCCGCGGAGGCCGCCCGCCGCGCCGGTGCGCTGCGCGCCGGCGCCAACGGCTACGCGCAGACCGCCGGCGCGACCGGCAAGACGATCCTCGCGCTCGTGGCGTCGGGCTCCGGCAACCCGCGCTGCGGCGCCGGCGGCCTGGACCTCTTGCGCCGCCTGCAGCGCTACGGACGCGCCGGTCGCTACGGCTCCACGATCTTCGACCAGACCCTCGGCATGCTCGCGGTCCATGCGCTGCGGGCGGGCCCGTCGGCGCGCAGCGTGAGCGTGCTGCTCGGGGCCCGCGGGAGCGGCGGGTGGAACTTCGACTTCACCCGCTCGGGTGGTCGAGCCGACGACGTGACGAGCACGGCGATGGCGATCCTCGCGGCACGCGCGGCCGGCGTCAGCAGGAGCAACGGCACGCTGCGGGCGGGCCTGAAGTGGATGCTCGCGCAGCGCACCGCGGCCGGCGGCTTCGCCCTCGGACGACGCGACCGCAACGAGGCCAACTCGACGGCGCTGGCGATCGAGGCGCAGGGCGCGATGGGACGCGGCGACGCGCGCGCACGCCGCGCCCTGCGCACGCTGCAGCGCGCCGGCGGCGCCTTCCAGTTCACGCGCGACGACGCGGGCAGCCGCGTCCTGGCGTCCGTCGACGCGACCGTCGCGCTCAGCCGACGGCGCCTTCCCGTCTCGGTCGCCCCGCGCCGCCCGGCCGCCTGCTGAGCCGTTTGCCACGAGGCTGTGCGTTGTGGCGAACGGCACATCGCGGCGAATGCCTGTTCGGATAGGGTCCGCCGCTCTTATGCAGATCGGCGTCCCGAAGGAAACGGCGGAGGGCGAGCGGCGAGTCGCTCTCGTGCCGGAAGTCGTGCGCAAGCTCGTCGCGAAGGGTCACGAGATCGTCGTGGAGGGCGGGGCCGGACAGGCCGCGCTGGTCCCCGACGAGCTCTACGCCGACGCCGGCGCGACGATCGGCGACCCGTGGGGCGCCGAGGTCGTCGTCAAGGTCGCGCCGCCGACGGCGGAGGAGCTGGCCCGGCTGGGCAGCGGCACGACGCTCGTCGGCTTCCTCAACCCGCGCGGCAACCCCGACGGCCTGCAGGCGATCGCGCACACCGGCGCGACGGCATTCGCGATGGAGGCGATCCCGCGGATCTCGCGGGCGCAGTCGATGGACGCGCTGAGCTCGCAGTCCAACGTGTCGGGCTATAAGTCGGCGCTGCTGGGCGCCGAGCACTCCACGCGCTTCTACCCGATGTTGATGACCGCGGCGGGCACGATCCCGCCGGCCAAGGTGCTGGTGCTCGGGATCGGCGTCGCGGGGCTGCAGGCGCTGGCGACCGCGCGCCGCCTCGGCGCGCAGACCACGGGCTACGACGTGCGGCCCGAGACGGCCGAGCAGGTCGAGTCGCTCGGGGCCAAGTGGCTGGATCTCGGCATCGAGGCGGCGGGCGAGGGCGGCTACGCCCGCGAGCTGACCGACGAGGAGAAGGCCCGCCAGCAGCAGGCGCTGACCGACGCGACGAAGACCTTTGACGTGGTCATCACCACCGCGCTGGTGCCGGGGCGCCCGGCGCCGCGGCTGGTCACCGCGGAGGCGGTGCAGGGCATGAAGCCCGGCAGCGTGATCGTCGACCTGGCGGGGGAGACGGGCGGCAACTGCGAGCTCACCGAGCCCGGCCAGACCGTGGTCAAGTACAACGTCACGATCGTCTCGCCGCTGAACCTGCCGGCGACGATGCCCGAGCACGCCAGCGCGCTGTATGCGCGCAACCTGCAGGCCCTGCTGGAGCTGCTGGCCGACGACGAGTCCGGGGCATACGCGCCGGACTTCGAGGACGAGATCGTCGCCGGCGCCTGCGTCGTCAAGAACGGGGAGGTCCTGTAAGCCATGCTCGTCACGAACCTGGCGATCCTGGTGCTGGCCGGCTTCGTCGGCTACGCCGTCATCTCGAAGGTGCCCAACACGCTGCACACGCCGCTGATGTCGGGCACGAACGCCATCCACGGCATCGTGGTGCTCGGCGGCATCCTGCTGCTCGTCGAGGGCCTGGCCGGCGGCACGCTCAACAAGCTGCTGCTGGTGATCGCGGTGGCCTTCGGCACGATCAACGTCGTCGGCGGCTTCCTGGTCACCGACCGGATGCTCGAGATGTTCAAGACCAAGCCGAAAGAGCAGATCGAGGCCCCGGCGACCGAGGAGGGCGCGGCGTGATCGCGACAGTGTCGTTCGGGCTTGCGCCCGTCACCGCGTCGTTTCTCACCGATGCCGACTTCCGGTCGATCCTGTACATCATCAGCTTCGGGTTGTTCATCTATGGGTTGAGCGGGCTGACCGGTCCCAAGACCGCGGTGCGCGGCAACCGGATCGCGGCGGTCGGCATGGCGATCGCGATCGTCGCGACGCTGCTGGTGCCCGACGTCAACAACATCGTGTTGATCATCCTGGGCGTGGCGATCGGCACGGCGGTGGGCGTGCCGGCGGCGCGGCGGGTCAAGATGACCCAGATGCCGCAGATGGTCGCGCTGTTCAACGGCGTGGGCGGCGGCGCGGTCGCGCTGATCGCGTGGGTCGAGTTCCGCGATTCCGACGGGTTTGCCGATCGCCCGACCTACGTGGCGATCTTCAGCGTCTTCGCCGCGATCGTCGGCTCGGTCTCGTTCTGGGGCTCGAACATCGCCTTCGGCAAGCTGCAGGAGCTCATCGACGGCGGCAGCAAGGTCATCGGCAGCGCGCAGATCCAGACGCTGATCAACGTCGCGCTCGGCGCGATCGCGGTCGCGTGCGGGACGGCGATCGTGGCGGGCTCCCACTCCGAGATCCTGATGATCGGGGTGCTGGTCAGCGCCGGGCTGCTGGGCATCTTTCTGGTGCTGCCGATCGGCGGCGCCGACATGCCCGTCGTCATCTCGCTGCTCAACGCGTTCACGGGGCTGTCGGCGGCGGCGACCGGCGTCGCGCTGAACAACACCGCGCTGATCGTCGCGGGCATGATTGTCGGCGCCTCGGGCACGCTGCTGACCCAGCAGATGGCGATCGCGATGAACCGCTCGATCACCTCGGTGATCGCCGGCGGGTTCGGCGGGACCATCGAGGCCGCCGCCGGCGCCACCAGCGCGTCGGGTGGCACCGTGCGCTCCACCAGCGCCGCCGACGTCGCGATCCAGATGGCCTATGCCCGGCTGGTCGTCGTCGTCCCCGGCTACGGGATGGCCGTCTCACAGGCCCAGCACGCGGTGCGCGAGATGGCCAAGCTGCTGGAGGCCAAGGGCGTCGAGGTCAAGTACGCCATCCACCCGGTCGCGGGCCGCATGCCCGGGCACATGAACGTGCTGCTGGCCGAGGCCGACGTGCCCTACGAGCAGCTCAGGGAGATGGACGACATCAACGGCGAGTTCGGCCGCACCGACGTCGCGCTGGTCATCGGCGCCAACGACGTGACCAACCCCGACGCCCGCAACAAGCCCGACAGCCCGATCTACGGGATGCCGATCCTCAACGTCGACGAGTCCGCGAGCGTCATCGTGCTCAAGCGCTCGATGAGCTCCGGCTACGCCGGCATCGACAACCCGCTGTTCGTCAACCCCAAGACGAGCATGCTCTTCGGCGACGCCAAGGGCTCGGTCGCCGACATCACCGAAGAGCTCAAGGCGCTGTAGGCCGCAGGTCCGGCGCCCCACGGGCGCCGGACCACTTTGCGTGGGGCGCCGATCGGGGTAGCCTCACGGTGTGAGCGCGCTGCCGCTCGAGATCAAGGCCATCGTCGCCGCCGCGTTGGTGCTCTCCGTGGGACGAGCCTTCCTCGGAGTGCCTGCCCGCAACGCGCACGATCGCCTCGCCCGGACGCTCGTCGGGCTGTCGATCTGCCTCTACGTGCTGGCCGGCGAGGCGCTGCTGGACGGCCAGGACGGGATGGCCGGCGCGTTCGTCGTCTGCGGCGTCGAGGCGCTGTGCCTCGCCGCGTGGGTCGCCCGCCGCCGGGGCGACGACGACGGCTGGGACGACGACGGCGGAGGGGGCGGGGGCGACGATCCCGACACCGATCCGCCGACCCCGATCGACTGGGACGCGTTCGACCACGCCCGCGACGGCTGGCGCCCGCGCGAGCCAGTGGCCTGAAGGCGGCTCAGCAGGCGGCGTTGCCGGCGAGGTCCCAGCAGGAGGACGTCGTCGTGCCGTCGGCCGAGCGGACGGTCGTGCTGATCCGGGTGTAGAAGAGCACCGCCTGCTCGGTCTGGTGGTTCTCGCCCCCGACGAACAACGGCCCGACGCTGGCGTTGGACAGCACGTACGTCGCGTGGGGCTGCGGCTCTGCGGGATCCTGGAGCTTGACGGTCGCGCTCAGCATCGTCGCACCGCTGCGCAGCAGCGACAGCAGGCGCGGGGACGACTCGTCGAGGCGGTGGGTGACGGTGAGCGCGGTGAAGTCGGCGACGGTGGCGCCGGTGCCCGAGCCGCTCCCGCCCGAGTTCGAAAGGCTCCAGTTCGTCTCGTAGAGGTCCGACGTGGCCGCGCCTCCGGGGAGGTTGAACGTGATCGTGCCGGCACGGCGGCGCGTGGTCGCGGGTAGCAGCGTGTCGTCGATGGAGAAGCCCGGCGTGGTGGAGGACGCGGTGAAGGCGAGGGTGCCGGTGTCGCTGCCCTGGCCGGAGGCTTCGGCATCGGTGTAGCTCGTGACCGCGACGTTGTGCAGGGCCCACGTCGCGTAGGGCTGCGTCGTCGGGTGGTCGGAGGCCGCAGCCGCGCTGGTGGCCGTCAGGGTGGCGTCGAGGGCCATCTGGCCGTTGGCGACCAGCTTGGTGAGCGCCGGGCTGACGTTGTCGTGCTTGCGAGAGAACCCCAGGTTCCAGTTGCCGGCGGTGCCCGACGGGCTGACGGTGATCCCGAAGGAGCTGAGGGACGCCACGACGTCGCCACCCGGCTCGTGCAGCGTGAGCTTGTAGGTCGAGTCCGGCGTGTCGACCGGAGGCTCGGGCGCCGAGGGTCCGGCGGGGCCGGTGGCGCCGTCCGCGCCGGCCGGGCCCTGAGGACCGGCGGAACCGTCGGCGCCGGCGGTGCCCTGGGGACCAGCGGGACCGTCCGCACCCGCGGCGCCCTGCGGACCGCCCTGCCCCTGCGGACCGGTCGCCCCCGTGGCGCCGCGCGCACCCGTCGCGCCACGCGGCCCCTGCTCGTTCCAGGCCAGCGCCTTCTCGTGGTCCTTGCACGACCGACCTTGCGCAACCACGCGCAGCGCACCGCTGCTGGTGTTGTAACAGCCATGGATCTTGCCGTCCTGGCCCGGGATCCCCGAGACCGCCGCGTACGCGCCGCCGCCGAGCGCGACGAAGAGCGCGATGCTGGCGACGAGGTTGGCGAAGGTCAGGCGGAAGCGGACGCGGCGGAGCATGGGCGGCGCGGATCCTACCGGCCCGCGCGCCTGCTCCTATTTTGTGTTCATGAAGAACGTCGGGTTGTTAATGGTGTTGGTGGAGACCCGTCCAGACCATGGGCTGCCGGGTCCGTGGCGTCGGTACTGCTGCGGGCTGATGCCGCGCACGCGCTTGAACGCGGTGCTCAGGGCGAACGGACTGCCGTAGCCCACCTGGTCGGCCACGGCGCCGATGGTCGCGTCGGTCTCGCGCAGCAGGTCGGCGGCGAGGGCCAGCCGCCAGCCGGTGAGGAAGGTCATCGGCGGCTCGCCGACGAGCTCGTTGAAGCGGCGGGCCAGCGCGGCGCGCGAGATGCCGGTCGCGCCGGCCAGCGAGGCGACGGTCCACGGGTGCGCGGGGTTGTTGTGCAGCATCCGCAGCGCCCGCCCGACGACCGGGTCGGTATGCGCGCGGTACCACGCGGGCGCCTCGGCGTCGGGTCGCGAGAACCAGGAGCGCAGGGTGGTGATCAGCAGCAGGTCGAGCAGGCGGTCGAGGACCGCCTCCTGGCCCGGGTCGTCCTTGACGATCTCGCCGGCCAGCAGCGGGATCAGCGCGCCGTCGGAGGCGCCGGCCTCGAGGACGAGGAGCGGGGGCAACGCGCGCGATGCTCGTGGAGCACGGCGTGCCGGGCGACGAGGCCGGGATGCTCGTCACGCTCTTCGCCGAGGTGCTCGACGGTCGCAACGCGAGCCTCGCCGACGGCGTGCAGCGCGCGCTCGGTCGCCCGCCGCGCGACTTCGGCGAGTACGCACGCGCGGCAGCGGCGACAGGGGTCTGGAGGGCGCGGTGACCCCGGGCAGGATTGGAGGGGGCGGCGCCACCACGCGCCGCCCCCTGCCGTGCGCGACCCGCTCGGCGCGGGCCGTGCAGCTTTGGTCGCCGCCGCTCAGACGGCGACGGGGACGGGGTCGGACTCGCCGCTGCGCGCCGCCTCGACCTGCTCGCGGCTGTCGCGCGAGGAGATGAGGACGGCGGCCAGGATCGCGCCGGTCAGCGCGAACCCCGCGCCGACCAGGAAGGCGGTCTGGAAGCCTTCGGTCAGCGCGTTGGTCGCGCTGCGCTCGCCGCCGGCGAGGACGTGATCGGTGCGGCTGTTGGCGATCGACGAGAGGATCGCCAGCCCGAGGGCGCCGCCCACCTGCTGGGAGGTGTTGATCAGCCCTGACGCGAGGCCCGCCTCGTCGGGCTTGGTGCCCGTCACCGCCCCGATGGTCACCGGCACGAACGCGAGGCCGAGGCCGATCGCCGCCAGGAGCGACGGGAACAGGACGTCGCCGAGGTAGCTGCCGCCGGCGGAGACCTGGGCGAACCAGAGCAGCCCCGCGGTGATGAACAGCAGGCCGGCGATGAGCGTCGGCTTGAAGCCGACCCGCGTCACGAGCTGCGACGCCAGCCCCGCCGAGAAGATGATGCACAACGCCAGCGGCAGGTAGGCGAAGCCCGCCTTCAGCGCGCTGTAGTGCAGCACCTGCTGCAGGTAGAGCGAGATGAAGAAGAACATCGAGAACAGCGACATGCCGATCAGCAGGCCGACGACGTTCGAGCCCCGCAGGGTCCGCAGGCGGAAGATCGAGAACGGCACGAGCGGGTACGGCGAGCGCCGCTCGACCGCGCCGAACGCGGCGAGCAGGGCGAGCGAGATCGCGCCGAGCACGAGCGTCTGCGTCGAGGTCCAGCCAGCGTTGCTGGCGTCGACCAGCGCGTACACGCCGATCGCCAGACCGCCGGTGACGGTGATCGCGCCGGCGACGTCGAAGTGCCGCACGCGGTCGACGTCCCGGCTCTCGCCGAGCAGGCGCGGCGCGAGCGCGACGGCCGCCAGGCCGATCGGCACGTTGACGAACAGCACCCACTGCCAGCCGGCCCACTCGGTGAGCATGCCGCCGAGCAGGACGCCGGCGGCGCCGCCGGAGCCCGCCACGGCGCCCCAGACGCCCAGCGCCGTGTTGCGCTCCGCGCCCTCGCGGAACGTGGTGGTGACGATGCTCAGGGCGGCGGGGGACACCAGCGCGGCGCCGAGCCCCTGCACCGCGCGGGCGATGATGAGCCACAGCTCGCTCTGCGCGAAGCCGCCGGCCAGCGAGGCGGTCGCGAAGAGCAGGAGCCCGGCCATGAAGAGGCGGCGCCGCCCGAGCAGGTCGGCGAGCCGGCCGCCGAGCAGCAGGAAGCCGCCGAAGATCAAGGTGTAGGCGTTGACGACCCACGAGAGGTTGTCCTGCTTGAAGTTGAGGTCCTTGCCGATCGACGGCAGCGCGACGTTGACGATCGACGCGTCGAGGACGATGACGAACTGCGCGGTGGCCAGCAGCGCGAGCGCCAGCCACTTGTTGGTGCTCTGAGACGAGGAGGGAGGCAAGGGGGAGATCCTCCGGGATCCAGGGAAGTGGAGAGGTGGGTCCGTTTCTTCGCCGCACCATACGGAGAACCGGTTCCGCTTGTCAACCCTCGGCGCTACAGTGCGGACATGAGCTCCGCGGAGCCCAAGCCCCTGCGCGCCGACGCCCGCCGCAACCGCGAGCGGATCGTGGACGCGGCGCGCGACGTGTTCGCCGAGGCCGGCCAGGCGGCCCAGATGGACGACGTCGCGCGGCGGGCCTGCGTCGGGGTCGGCACCGTGTACCGCCACTTCCCGACGAAGGAGGCGCTGCTGGGCGAGTTGATGGCCACGAAGTTCCGCCACCACGCGGGGGTCGCGCGCCGGTGGGCGGAGCGCGACGACGGATGGGAGGCCTTCGAGGGCTTCCTGCGCGAGTCGTTCGACGCCATGGCGGAGGACGCCACGCTGCAGCAGCGCATCAGCTGGGCCGACTCCGGCGAGGCGCTGGCCAGCGCCGAGGCCGAGCGCCTCGTCCTGGCCGGCGTGGTCGGCGAGCTCATCGAGCGCGCCCAGGCCCAGGGCCGGATGCGCACGACGTTCACGGTCGACGACGTGCCCGCGCTGATGTGCGCGGTCGGCGCCGTCATGGCCGCGCGCGACCGCGCACCGGTCGACGCCGGCCGCTTCGTCGAGTTCGTCATCGACGGCCTGCGCGCGGGGTAGGGACAGTCCCCGTCCGAGCCTGGGAGGGTGTCCCCGCTACTTCTCGTGCGGCGGCCGGTAGGCGTCGTCGTGCTCGTGCGCGACGAAGAACGCCACCATCTCGCCGACGTACTCCGAGAACGGCGGGCAGCGCAGCCCGTTGCGGCCGAGGATCTCGGCCGCCTGCGCCGTGTCGAAGCGGACCGGGTGGTTGAGGTAGACGATCGACTCGCGCGGCGTGCCCCCGAACAGCTTCCGGATCGGCGCGTACTTCAGCGAGCGGTCCACGACGCCGGGCGGCAGCGGGATCCTCGGCTCGTGCCCGCGGTACTCGAGCGCCAGCAGCCGCGCCAGCTCGTGCGAGGAGACCGGCTCGGGATCGACGAGGTGCAGCGTGTGCCCGACCGCCTCGGGGTCGCGCGAGCCCGCCGCGATGGCCGACACGACGAAGTCGACCGGGACGACGTTGAACGGCGCGTCGCCGCGGCCGACCTGCAGCAGCGCGCCGGTCGGTCCCGACATCGAGCGCAGCAGGTAATACGGGCCGTCGAACTTCTGCGTCTCGCCGGTCTGCGAGTCGCCGACCACGATCGCCGGACGGTAGACCGTCGTCGGGATCTCCTCCATCGACGCGCGGACGAGGATCTCGGCGGCGAACTTGGTGGACTCATAGAAGTTCTTGAAGGCCTGGCCCGCGGCGAGGTCGGCCTCGAGCACGAGGCCCGAGCGCCGGCCGGCGACGTAGGCGGTCGAGATGTAGTGATGGCGCTCCAGGTTCGCGGCGCGCCGGCAGAAGTCCACGACGTGCTGCGTGCCCTGGACGTTGACGCGCTCGGCCAGCTCGGCGCCGACCGCGAGGTCGTAGACGGCGGCGAGGTGGAAGACCTTGACGACCTCGCCGGCGAGCCGGTCGTAGGTCTGCGGGTCCAGCCCGAGGGTCGGGTCGGTGATGTCGCCGGGCTGGACGTCGACGCCGTCGGGCGCCAGCGCGCGGGCGCGCTCCACCATCCGCGGCTCGACGAGCGCGACGATCCGGGCCTCGTCGTCGTCGGCCAGCAGGCGCGGGATGAGCCGGCCGGCGAGGAAGCCGGGGAAGCCGGTGATCAGGGAGGTCCGGGGCATCGCCCGGGAACCTAGCCGTTCAGTCGACGAGTCGTCGCTCAACGGCCCACCGGCTCAGCTCGTGGCGGCTGGACAGCTGCAGCTTGCGCAGCACCGCGCTGACGTGCGCCTCGACGGTCTTGACCGAGATCCCGAGCCGCTGGGCGATCTCCTTGTACAGGTAGCCGCGGGCGATGTGGCGCAGCACCTCGCGCTCTCGGGGGGTGAGCTGGTCGAGCTCGGGATCGACCGCGTCGGACTTCGGCCCGCCGGCGCCGCCGCCACCCGCGAACGCGTCGAGGACGAACCCCGCCAGCCGGGGCGAGAAGACGGCGTCGCCGTCCTGCACGCGACCGATCGCCTCGGCCAGCTCGGTCGAGCTGATGGTCTTGGTCACGTACCCGCGCGCGCCCGCGCGGATGACCGCGATGACGTCCTCCGGATCGTCGGAGACCGACAGCGCCAGGCACTTGGCGTCGGGCGCCTCGATCGCCAGGCGGCGCAGGATCTCCACGCCGCCGCCGCCCGGGAGGTGGACGTCGAGCAGGACGACGTCGGGCGCGCGCGCCACGATCTCGCGCACCGCGCCCTCGACGTCGCCGGCCTCGCCGAGGATCTGGACCAATCCCTCCAGCTCCGACCGCACGCCGGCGCGGAACAGGGCGTGGTCGTCGACCAGCACGACGGTCGGCAGCGCGTGGGTGGGGTCGTTCATCTCAGTCATCCAACACCAGTTCCACCTCGGTGCCCTGTCCGGGCGTGCTGTGCACGGTGGCGCGGCCGCCGTGGCGGGCCATCCGGCCCACGATCGACTCTCGCACGCCGCGCCGGTCCTCGGGCACGGTGCCGACGTCGAAGCCCTGGCCGCGGTCGCGCACGAAGACCTCCGTGTGGCCGTCGGTGACCTCGGCGAACAGGGAGATCGGCGCGTCGCTGCCGGCGTGGCGGACCGCGTTGGCCAGCGCCTCGCGGGCGGCGGCGACGAGCGCACGCGTGCGCTCGTCGAGGTCGCGATCGCCCACGGTGACGACCTCCACGGGCGTGCCGTGGGCCTCCTCGACCTCGGCAGCCGCGGCGCGCAGCGCGTCGGCGAGCCGCTCGTCGGGCCGCGCCTCGGGCGCGCCCGAGAGCCAGGTGCGCAGCTCACGCTCCTGGCGGCGGGCGAGCGTCGCGACCGCGCGCGGGTCGTCGGCGCGCTTCTGCACGAGCGCGAGGGTCTGGAGCACCGAGTCGTGCAGGTGCGCGGCCACCTCGGCGCGCTCCTGCGAGCGGATGCGCGCGGCACGCTCGGCGGTCAGCCCGCGGACCAGGCGCAGCCAGAACGGCGCCAGGACGAGCCCCAGCCCGAGCGAGACGACCACGAGCGAGAGCACGAGGTCGCGCGCGCCGCTGAGCGCGCCGTTGGCCTGCAGGAACAGCAGCGCGGCGCCCACGACGAGCGCGACGCCGAAGCCGCCCTGGTAGATCGCCCGCAGGTCGCTGGTCCCGAGCCGGTCGCTGGGCTCGGGCAGGGCGACGGGCTCGGGCGCCTGCTCGGGCCCGCGCGGCGTGCGGACCAGGGGCGGCTCCGGCGCGGCGGCGCCCGTCGTGATGTGGTGCCAGACCAGCGCGCCGCCGGAGACCGCGAGGACGAACGGCCACGTCACCGCGTCGCTCCACCAGAAGCCCAGCTCGCGGACGGTCAGCAGCGCGCCGAGCGCGAGGCACCCCACCCCGGCGGCGACCTGGAGGCCGCCCGGCCGCGCGCGCAGGCGCGAGGCGAGCGCCGGGCCCCCGGTCGCGGGCGCCATCAGCACCCACGCGGCGAGGTAGAGCGGCACGCCGAGGCCGGAGAGGATCGTCGCGACCACGAACCCGACGCGCACCAGCAGCGGGTCGATCCCCAGCGTCCGGGCGATGCCCGAAGCGACCCCGGCCACGAGCTTGCGGTCGGGGTCGCGGCGCAGGGCCGGACGTTGGGGAGACGTGGGAGCGGAGACGCTCACCGGCAGATCATCGCGCGTGCGGGCAAGCCGCTCACGCCCCGTCGCGGCGCGCCAGGCCGCTGACGAGCAGGATGAGGCCGATCACGGTGAGCACCAGCGGTGCGAGCGAGCCGAAGTCGAGGTTCAGCTGGCCGGCGCTGTCGAGGAGCAGGGCGGAGCCGAGGGCCATGACGCAGAGTCCGGAGACGAGGGTCGGGAGGTCCGGCCGGCTCACGCCCGCGCCCCGGCGCAGCCCGCGTCGGCGAGCAGGTCGGTGATCGTGTCGACGTCGTCGTGCCACGCGCGGTCGCCGCCGGGGCCGCGCCAGTCGTCGCGCGGGCGCCGGTGGCGGATCTCGATGGCGCCGATGCCGACGTCGCCGTCGATGATCAGCCGGCGACCCTGGTGGCGCGCGACGGTGCCGGCCTCGTCGTCGACGTCGGCGCCGGCGAACGTGTCGCCGAGGACGTCCACGTAGCCGAGGCCCGCGTGGGTCTTGGCCTGCACGCACACGTCGGAGGGGACGACGACCAGCGCGTGGCCGGTGCCGACGTCGAGCCGGAGCGAGACCTGCGCATCGGCGGGCCACTGCATCCGGCGCAGGTCGACGTCGAGCTCGCCGGCGCCCAGCTGGTAGCCGCCCGGCTTGAGGTCGGCGATCGTCGCGGGCGTGTAGTTGCGCTCGCCGACGCCGCCGTCCAGGTCGATCCCGGCGGCCGACACGACCCCGGCGGGGATCGCCAGCACGAGCGCGGGCAGCGCCAGCCAGCGCGCCTCGCCGTGGCGGAAGGACAGCGCGACCATCGTGACGCCGAGGGCGACGACCAGCGCCGCGACGACCGTCCCGCCACCGGCCGCCGTGGCCCAGGCCGAGCCGGCGAAGAGCAGCGCGCAGCCGATGAGCACGCCGAGCAGCAGGATCGTGACCTTGACCAGGCGGGCGACGGGCGGCTCGTCCTCGCCGCGACGGCGCAGCAGCCGCTGGCCGACGAGCACGAGGATCAGGACGACGAAGCCGAAGGGCGCGAGCGTCCAGGCGAAGCCGAAGCCGAAGCTGCCGTCCAGCAGGGCGATGCCCGCCAGGACGATGGCGATCGCGCCCAGCACCGTGGCCAGGCGCGACGGGCCCTGGTCGACCGGATGCCCGGTGCCGTCGTCGACGGGGACGAGGAAGTACGCCGCGACGTAGGCGATGACGCCGGCGCCGCCGACGAACGCCAGGGCGACGGCGGCGATGCGGACGATGAGCGGGTCGATGTTGAAGTAGCGCGCGATGCCGCTGCAGACGCCCGCGATGACGCGGTCGTCGCGGGAGCGCAGCAGGCGCCGCGGGCCGGCGGCGGGGGCGGCCGTCGTGGGCGCCTCGCCGGCCGGGGGGACGTCGGTCCGCGGCGCCTGCTCGGTCGGCGCCTCGTCGTCGGGCCGGCGATCCTGGGGCTCGGGTGCGTCGGGGGAGTCGGGGGTCTCGGGCATGGGAGCAAGATCGCGCGGCGCGGGCCCGCGCACCATCCGGGATGACCCTAGAGCGGCTCGGGGATGTCCCCCAGAGGGACGGCAGCCGCGAGGTCGTCGTCAGGCGTCCCGGAGACCAGGTGGCCGACCTTCTGCTCGCGGAACTGCACCTCGAAGCGCGTGTCCAGCCGCGCCGAGACGGCCGCCACGGCGCGCAGCAGCGGGGCGCCGCCGGTGAGCGTCTCGGTGCGCACGTAGGCGCCGACGGTGCGCTCGTCCCCGCCGCTGGGATCGTCGAAGAAGCCCGCGTCCGGCACGTTGCGCGCTGCGGCGCGCAGGGCCTCCGCGTGGCCGTCGTGGGCGGCGTCGGCGACGAAGAGCACGAGGTAGCTGTCGGCCACGGTCCCCCGACGCTACCGCCCGCGGCGGGTGGGGTCCGGGTGGGACCGGAGGCCCTGGCACACTCCGCGATCCGATGATCGCCCGCGCCGACGCCGTGACCGCCCTCGCCGGCGAGGAGTTCGACGTGGTCGTCGTGGGCGGCGGCATCACCGGCGCGGGTTGCGCGCTGGACGCGGCCACGCGCGGCTACAGCGTCGCGCTGGTCGAGCGCCACGACTTCGCGTCGGGGACGTCGAGCCGGTCCAGCAAGCTCGTCCACGGCGGGCTGCGCTACCTGCAGAACTTCGACCTCGGGCTCGTGCGCGAGGCGCTGCTGGAGCGCCAGATCATGGTGTCCCTGGCGCCGCACCTGGTCAGGCCGCTCCCGCTGATCGTCCCCGCGTTCGACGGCGCGCGCCCCGATCGCATGATGGGCATGGGCCTCAACCTCTACGACGTCATGTCGGTGGACAAGCTGCGCTCGCCGCTGCGCCGGCGCGGCCGCGAGCGCGAGCGCGACGCCGCGTCCACGGAGTCCTGGTCGCCCGACCGCCACCGCATGATCGACGCCGGCGAGGTCGCCGAGGGCCTGCCCGCGCTGGCCGCGCGCGAGCCGACCTCGGGCTACCTGTTCTACGACTGCCAGACCGACGACAGCCGCCTCGTGCTGACCGTCCTGGCGGAGGCCGAGCGCTTCGGCGCCGTGTGCGCGAACGGGCTGCTCGTGACCGAGCTGGTCGAGGAGGCCGGTCGCGCGCGCGGCGTGCGCGTGACCGACGCGGAGTCCGGCGAGTCGTTCACCGTGCGCGCGCAGAACGTCGTCAACGCGACCGGCGTGTGGGCCGACCGCCTGCGGCCCGAGGAGCTGCACGACGAGGCGGAGGTCCCGATCATCCGGCCCAGCCGGGGCACGCACATCACGTTTCGCCGCGCGGACCTGCCGCTGAACGCCGGCGCGATCGTGCCGGCCGGCGGGGGCCGGTTCATCTTCGCGCTGCCGTGGCTGGGCGGCTCGCTGGTCGGCACGACCGACAGCGATCATCCGACGCCGGAGCTCGACCACGTGCGCCCGGCCGACGAGGACGTCGAGTACCTGCTGGAGGCCGTCAACGCGTTCTTCGGCACGGAGCTCACCGCGTCGGACATCACCGGCGCGTTCGCGGGGGTCCGGCCGCTGATCTCGTCGGCCGACCAGGGCAAGTCGGTGGACATCTCGCGCAAGGCCGAGCTGTACGAGACCTCCAGCGGGATGGTCACGATCACCGGCGGCAAGCTCACGACGTGGCGGCGGATGGCGAAGATGGCGGTCGACCGGCTGGTGGAGCGCGAGGCGCGCGACGCGCCGTGCCGCACGCACGAGATCCCGCTCGGACAGGCCGCCGAGGCCTCCGCGCTGCCCCGCGTCGCGGGCGTCGCCGGCGGCGCGTACGCCGCGCTCGCCGCCCGCTACGGGCACGCCGCGCACGACGTGCTCGCCATCGCCGCCGAGCGCACAGAGCTCGCCGGGCCGGTCGTCGCATCGCAGCCCGACCTGCTCGCCGAGGCCGTCTACGCGGTGCGGCGCGAGCAGGCGCGCACGGTCGGCGACGTCCTGCTGCGCCGCACCCGCCTGGGCCTGGTGGCGGCGCGCGACGTGACCGCCGACGGCGGCGCCGCAGCCCGCCGCGTGGCGGCCGCGATGGCGCCCGAGACCGGCTGGGACGACGCCGCGCAGCGACGCGCAGCGGCGGCGTTCGCCGGCGAGGCGGCGGCCGAGGGACTGGTTCCCGGATGACCGCCGGACCGACGACCGTCGGGCGCGCACCGTAACTTCCGGTCCGGCGCCGGTTTCCCCGACACGACCGCCGTCCAGTTTCCGTCCCCTCCGAGGAGCAGCTCCGCAGCCCATGCGCCGCCGCCTGGCCTTCATCGTCACGACCCTCGCCGCCCTCACGCCGGCCACCGCCGCCCACGCGGCGTTCTTCACGGGTGAGCCCATCGACGGTCCCTCGCCGGACATCCGCTCGGTGGGCGACATCGACGTCGCCCGCGACGGCAGTGGCGCGGTCGCCTACGTGCGCCGCGACGGGGGCGTCGACCATGTCTTCGTCTCGCGCCTGGTCAGCGGCGCCTACCAGACGCCCGAGCGCGTCGACGTCGGCATCGACGCGGCGTCGTCGCAGCCGGTCGTCGCCGCCTCCGACGGCGGCCGCCTCGTGGTCGTGTTCATCAGCGGGGGCTCGGCGCTCGCCACGGTGCGGCCCGCGGGCGCGCCGGCGTTCGCGGCCCCGCAGCTGCTGGCGTCGGGCGCCTCGGACCCGTCGGTCGACATGTCGTTCAACGGCGCGGCGTTCGCGACCTACACCGCCAACGGCGACGTCCTCGCCGCGCGGATGGACCGCAGCGCCACCGCCTTCACCGGTCTCGCCGCGCCGCTCGACATCGACCCGGCCGCCACCGCCGGCGTCGGCAGCGCGCGCTCGCGCGTGGCGATCTCCGCCGACGGCACCGCCGTCGCGACCTGGGGCGAGAACGGTCGCGTCTACGCGCGCCGGCTGTTCGGCACGAACGTGTCGACCGCGCCGCAGGACCTGACGGTCGGCGAGCTGGAGGGGCACGCGGGCGGCACCGCGGACGCGCCGGACGTCGACATCGAGGACGACTCGAGCTTCGCCTGGATCACGTTCCGCCAGCAGTTCACCGACGGCTCGGTGCAGAAGCCGCGCGCGATCGGCGTGCGGCTGCGCGGCTCACGCACCGAGCCGCCCGTCGCGTTCGACGGCCTCGGCTGGGGCGGCGAGGGCGTGGAGACCCCGCGCGTCGACCTCAACGGCAAGGGCCAGGGCGTCGCGACCGTCGGCACGACCGGCGGCTCGGCCATCGCCGGCGTCCTCAAGGACGACGTGCTCAACACCGCCGCGCCGCTCGGCGGCTCCGGCGCGCCGGCACAGCCTGACGGGGCGGTCGCCGAGACCACCGATCGCGTCGTCGGCTGGATCAGCACCGCCGACGCCACGGTCCACGGCGTCTTCTACGACGACAAGCCGAACGTGCGCAACGCGCCGCCGCCCGGGCCCGACACGCTGCTGACCAACCCGGAGCTCGGCCCGGCCGACCCGGGCGCGGGCTTCGACGTCGCGGCCAACCGCACCGGCGACTTCTCGTTCGTCTTCGTCCAGGGCACCGGCGACGCCCGCCGGCTCGTCGCCGCCTCCTACGACCGCCTGCCGGGCGCGTTCCAGATCAGCACGAGCTCGAAGCTGTGGCGCAACGTCGCCCTGCAGCCGCTGGCGTGGGGCACGGCGCTGGAGCTGTGGGGCCCGCTGACCTACAGCGTGCTGATCGACGGCAAGCCCGTCGCCCAGACCCAGCAGACGAAGTCCGTGCTGCCGGTCGGCGCCGTCTCCGAGGGTCTGCACACGTGGCGGGTGGTCGCGACCGACCGTCGCGGCCAGACCGTCACCACGACGGTCAAGCCCCTCAAGGTCGACACCGTCGCGCCGACCGCGTCGTTCTCGGTCAAGCGCAAGCAGCGCGCGGTGACCGTCACCGCGAAGGCCGCCGACGTCGTCCCGCCCAGCGGGAAGGCCGCAGGGATCAAGTACGTGCGGATCGACTGGGGCGATCGCAGCGCCGTCACGCAGGCGCGCAAGGCGACGCACCGCTACGGGCACACCGGCTCCTTCACGATCCGGGTCAGCGCGGCCGACGACGCCGGCAACGCCGTCGCGGTGGAGCGCAAGATCCGCATCGGCGGCAAGTAGCGGCGGGGCGGGCGCTGGCTGACTCCCTGCACCGGCTGGACGACGGCGAGGCGCGCACGGCGCGCGACCTCGTCGCCGGCCTGGGCCTGCGCGACGAGCGGCCCGCCGGTGCGCGCCCGCGTGTCGTCGCCGACATGATCGCCTCGGCCGACGGGCGCGCCTCGGTGCAGGGCCGCTCGGTCGCGCTCGGCCATCCGGCCGACCGGGCGCTGCTGCGCGAGCTGCGGACCGGCGTGGACGCGATCCTCGTCGGGACCGGCACGATGAAGGCCGAGCGCTACGCGAACCTGCTCGACGCCGACCAGCGCGCCGGGCGGGCGGCCGCGGGGCTGCCGGAGCATCCGACGGTCGTCACGGTCTCGCGCGCGCTGGAGCTGCCGGTGGAGGTCGGGCTGTTCTCCGAGCCGGGGCGGTCGATCCTCGTCTACACGGAGTCCTGTGCCGCGGCGCCCGAGGTGGGCGCCGACGTCGAGGTCGTGCGCCTGGCGCCCGGGACGCTCGCGCTGCCCGCGCTCCTGGCGGATCTCGGTGCGCGCGGCGTGCGCGGCGTGCTCTGCGAGGGCGGTCCGACGCTGCTGCGCGAACTGGTCGTGCAGGGGTTGCTGGACGACCTGCTGCTGACCGTGGCGCCGTGGCTGATCGCCGGCGACGCGCCGACGATCCTCGAGGGCGCCGCCGAGCTGCCCGAGGCCGGCCGGCTGGGTCTCCGCGACGTGCACCGCGCCGGCGACCACCTGTTCCTGCACTACGTTCCCCAGCGTGACTGACGCGCCCGGATCCACGCCCGCGCGCCTGCTGCTGCGCGACCGCGAGCTGGCGCTGCGGCCGGGTCGGCCGCTGGTGATGGGCATCGTCAACGCCAACCCGGACTCGTTCTCGGACGCGGTGCGCACGACGACGCTCGACGCGCAGGTCGCGCTGGCGCTGCGACTGGTCGACGAGGGCGCCGACCTCATCGACGTCGGCGGCGAGTCCGGCGTGACCTACACGGGCGTGACCGCCGCCGAGGTCGAGCGCTCGCGCGTGGTCCCGCTGGTGCAGCGGCTGGTCGCCGAGGGCGTCGTCGTGTCGGTCGACACCTGGAAGCCCGAGGTCGCGGGCGCCGCGCTGGACGCCGGCGCGCACCTGCTCAACGACGTCAGCGGCCTGCGCGACCCGGCGCTCGCCGACCACGTGGCGCGCACCGGCGCCTCGCTCGTCGTGATGCACACGCGCGCCGCGCCCAAGGAGGAGCACTTCGCCGACTACGGCGGCGACGTCGTGGGCGACGTGGTGTCGTTCGTCGCCGAGCGCTGCGCGGTGGCGCGCGCCCACGGCGTGCCGGCCGACCGGCTGATCGTCGATCCCGGGCCCGACTTCGCGAAGTCCCCGGCCGAGTCGGTCGCGTCGCTGCGCGCGATCGACCAGCTCGCCGCGCTCGGCCATCCGTGGCTGGCCGCGGTGTCGCGCAAGTACTTCCTCGCCGCGGTGACCGGCCGGCCGCCGGCCGAGCGCCTGGCCGGCACGCTGGCCGCCGTCGGCTACGCCGCGGACCGCGGTGCGGCGATGGTCCGCGTGCACGACGTCGCCGCGACGGTCGACTTCCTCGCGGTGCGCGAGGTCCTGCACGGCGGGGCCGAGGTGGGGGAGGTCGACGCCTCCGACGACGGGCTGAAGTGGATCCGCGCGGGGACATCGCCCGGCGACGAAACGTCGTCCTGACCGGGGACTTCGCTACGGTCCGCGACGAGAGAGTCGCCGTCCCGCTGCAAGGCAACGCGGGATGGACGCCTACCGACACCCATTTCCGAGGAGGACTCCATGTCCGTTCTTACCCGTTCCGCCCTCGAGGCCAGCCCGCTCGCCGACCTCCACACGATCGCTTCCGAGATCGGCATCGACGGCTTCCGGCGCCTGCGCAAGGCCGACCTGGTCGCCAAGATCATCGAGCAGCAGGGCGGCGAGGAGGCCAACGGCGAGGTCGTGGTCGAGGCCGAGGCGCCCGCCGCCGAGGAGGCGCCCAAGCGCCGCACGCGTGGGGCCCGCGGCGGCCGCACCCGCCGCAAGGCCGAGGACGAGGACGAGGCCGAGGCCGGCGCGTCCGACGACGCCGAGGCCGACGCGTCCGACGACGCCGAGGCCGACGTCATCGCGACCGAGGACGAGGTCGTCGACGAGGTCATCGCCGCCGAGGAGGCGGACGCCGAGGGCGAGGAGGCCATCGACGAGAAGCCGCGCCGCCGCAGCCGTGGTGGCCGTGGCCGCGATCGCGACCGCGACGACGAGAAGCCCGCCCCGCGCGCCGAGCGCGACCGCGGCGACCGCGACCGCGACCGCGACGACCGCGACGCCGATCGCGAGGACCGCATCGCCGAGGGCACCGTCGAGCTGCTGCCCAACGGCTCGGGCTTCGTCCGCGTCACGCCGCCGGAGGCCTCCGACGACGACGTCTACGTCTCCGCCGCCCAGATCCGCCGCTGCGAGCTCGTCTCCGGCGACCAGGTCGCCGGCCCGGTGCGCGAGCCGCGCCGCTCCGAGCGCTACCCGTCGCTGATCCGCATCGACACCATCAACGGCCGCCCCGCCGACGAGGTCGCCGAGGGCACGCACTTCGACGACCTGCCGTGCACGCTGCCGACCGAGCGCCTGGCGCTCGGCTCCGAGGACGCGACGCTCAAGGCGATCGAGTGGCTCACGCCGATCGGCAAGGGCTCGCGCGCCGCGATCGTGGGCGAGGCCCACGCCGGCAAGTCCGAGGCGCTCAAGCGCCTGGCCGGCGCGCTGAAGGCCGTCGAGGGCCTCGAGGTCCACGTCGTGCTCGCGGCCGTGCGGCCCGAGGAGTGCGCCGAGTGGCGCGCGGGCGAGATCGAGCCCGCCGCCGCGCTGACCATCGGCGCCAGCCCCGACGCCCAGACCCAGGCCGTCGAGCGGGCGATCGACACCGCCAAGCGCATCACCGCACGCGGCGGGGACGTCGTCGTGCTCATCGACGCGATCGACGGCCTGCCGCCGCACGCCGCGCGCCGCGCCCTGGGGGCGGCCCGCAACATCGTCGACGGCGGCTCGCTGACCGTGGTCGCCACCGCGGCCGCGCCCGTCGGCGGCGAGACGACGATCATCGCCCTGGACCGCACGCTGACCCGGACCGGCCGCTTCCCGGCGCTCGACCTGGTCAACAGCGGCACGCTGCGCCCGGAGCTGCTGGTCGGTGACGCCGGCGCCGACGCGATCGCCCAGGCGCGGGCGCAGGCGCTCGGCGCCTAACCCTCGATCAGGCTCGACCTCAGGCTCGACTCGAGCCTGAGGTATCGCCGCCGGCGCCTACCGCGGCACGTAGGCGACCCGGCCCCAGGAGGGCTCGGGGGCCAGCTCGACGGGCTCGCCGTCGCGGTCCGGCTGGACGTACATGAAGGAGGAGGTCTCGGCGTCGAACTCGACGTCGAGCTCGTCCTCCTTGACGCGCTGGTCCAGCCAGGCGGAGCGGAAGACGAGGCGGCGCAGCCAGTGCACCAGCGAGCGGTCGCTGGGGCCGACGAGCTCGGGCCAGCAGTCGTTGACGTGCTCACCCAGCGCGGACGCGGGCTCCTGGATCTCCCCGTTGACCGACAGGGTCACCAGGTCCTCCAGCTCGGGGTCGTCCAACCGGCCGGAGACGAACCCCAGCTTGTTGGCGGCCTGCTCGCAGCGCTCGCGGAAGTCGCGCTCGTTGAAGGTGAACCGGAGTTCGCCGTATTCGAGGACGAAGTCCTCACCGCTGTCGTAGTTGCCTCGGCGTGCGTCGTTCATATGGTGAATCGGTCAAGTCGCGCCGAGGTAGGACGGCGGCTCCCGGAGTCGTCGGCATCGTATGCCCGATCCCTTCGTCTCCGCAGGTGATGGGATGGATCTTGCAGTCCGTCCGCTCCTCGTGCGGCCCGCCGTCGGGATGAGGTTCGGTGCGGTCTGACCGGACCCTTCCGGTGGGCCGAGGGGGGCGAGTTCTGCAACGCGCCGCCCTTGTGGGGGCATGACCCACGACACGCCCGCGACCATCCTCGTGGCCGAGGACGACGCGACGACGCGGACGTTCCTGGCCGACGAGCTGACCGCCGACGGCTACGAGCTCCTCGTCGCCGAGTCGGCCGCCGACGCCCTGCGACTGCTGGAGACGAAGTTCCCCGATCTGGCGATTCTGGACGTGGGGCTGGGCGAGGCCTCGGGCCTCGACGTGGTGCGCCGCGTCCGCGCCGCCGACGGCGCGGTGAGCCGCATGGATCCGGACCTGCCCGTGCTCGTGCTGAGCGGTCGCTGCGGTGAGGTCGACCGCGTCCGCGCCTTCGAGGCGGGGGCCGACGACTTCGTCGCCAAGCCCTACTCGTACGCCGAGCTACGCGGGCGCGTCGGGGCGCTGCTGCGCCGCACCGAGCGCCGCCGCCGGCCGTCGCGCGTGCGGGTCGGGACGCTGGAGATCGACCCGGCGTCGCGCGACGTCCGGCTGGCCGGCCGGCGGATCGCGCTGACCCAGAAGGAGTTCGCGCTCCTGCGCGTGCTGGCGGCGTCGCCGACGACCGTTCACACCAAGGATGCGCTGCTGCGCAGCGTCTGGGGCTACCGGGCGAGGGGCACGACGCGGACGCTGGACAGCCACGCCTGCCGTCTGCGCGCCAAGCTCGGCATCGCCGGCGACCGCTTCGTCCTGAACGTCTGGGGCGTGGGCTACCGCCTGATCGACGATCCGGGCTCCAGCAGCCTGGAGCTGGAGGCGGCATGAGCGCCGTGCCGGCCGCGTTCGTCGCGGTGCTCAGCGCCGCCGCCGCCGTCATCGCGTGGCACCGGTGCCGGGCGTTGCGGGAGCGCGCCGCGCGCGTCGCGCACGAGGTCCGTGGGCCGCTGTCGGCGGCCCAGCTCGCGCTCCACGGCGCGGCGCGTCGCGGCGAGGTGGCGCCGATCCTCGTCGCCGCCCTCGAGCTCGAGCTGCGGCGAGCGGTCCTGGCGCTCGAGGACCCGCGCTCGGCGGCCGTCAGCGCCGACGTCGACCTCGACGCCCTGCTGCGCTGCCAGGTGCAGACGTGGCAGGAGGTCGCCGCGGCGCACGGCGCTCGGGTGGTGCTGGTGCCCGGGCCCGGCACCGCGGTCGTGCACGCCGACGCGCTGCGCGTCGCGCAGGCCACCGGCAACGTGGTCGCCAACGCCATCGAGCACGGCGGCGGGATCGTCGAGATCCGCACGCGCAGGATCGGCGACCGGGTCCGGGTCGAGGTGGCCGACGGCGGCCCCGGGCTCCCCGCGTCCGTCGCCGAGCTCGCGCGCCGGCCGCGGGCGGGGCGAGGCCGTCGCGGGCGCGGGCTGGCGATCGCGGCGAACGTCCTGACGCACTGCGGCGGCCGGATCGCGGCGGTGCCGTCGGCGGGCGGCGGCCGCGTCGCCATCGAGCTTCCGGCGGCGGCGGCCCGCCCGTGACGCGCCGGCGCCGCGCCGCCCTCCTGCTCGGCCTCGCTCTGGTGCTCGGCGCCCTGGCGGCCTCCGACGTCGCCGGGCGCGAGGCGGCCCTGCGGCGCTCGGTCGGCCCGGCCGTGCCGGTGGTGGTGGCGCGGACGCGCCTCGCCGCGGGCACGCGCCTCGACGCCCGCTACCTCGGCATCCGCCGCGTGCCTGCGCGCTTCGCGCCGGCCGCGGCGTACGCCTCCGTCGCGGCGCTCGCCGGAACCCGTGCCGCGGTCGCGCTGGAGCTGGGCCAGGACGTGACGCCCTCGGCGGTCGACGACGGCACCCGCGTGGCCGGTGCGCCGGTCCGGCCGGGGGAGCGCGTGGCCGACGTCGTGGCCCGCGGCTCGATCGAGCTCGTGCGCCCCGGCGGCCGCGTCGACGTGCTCGTGACCCGGGAGCGCGGCGACGGCGGCGGTTCGACGTCGGTGGCGCTGGAGGACGCCGAGGTCCTCGCAGCGGGCCCGGCCGCGGAGGCCGGTGCCGAGGAGGGCGGACCGCGCGTCGCGGTCTCGCTGCGCGTGACGGTGCGGCAGGCGGTGTTCCTCGCGGCCGCGCAGTCGTTCGCCCGCGAGCTTCGCCTCCTGCCGCGGGCCGCGGGCGATCACCGCCGCGGCGTGGCCGGCACGACGGTCGGGGCAGATCTCCGATGAGGACGGTCGATCGGCCCCGCCGGGGTCTGATCGCGGACGTCCGATGGCGCCTCGGTCACCCGTCCAGCAGCGGGTCCGCACCTCAAGGCTCCACCCACACGACCGATACCCCGGGCCGAGGCTCACTCATGCTGCGAATCCTTCGTTCCCTTCCTCTCGTCCTCGCGCTGGCCATGTTCATGGTCCCCGCGGCTGCCAACGCTGCCCCGGTCGCCAAGAAGGCGGGGACGGCGAAGTCCAAGACGACTTCGTCGAAGAAGAAGACCACCAAGAAGACGACGTACCCGACCGTCACCAAGGTCTCGCCGATGAAGGCGGGCATCGGTGACAAGATCGTCATCAAGGGCAAGACGTACAAGTCGGGCAAGGCCAAGAACTACGTCGTCTTCAAGCGCGACGGCGGCAAGGCCCTCTTCGTCAAGGCCGACAAGGCGACCACGACGCAGATCACGGTCACCGTCCCGGCCAAGCTCCTCACCTTCTTCAAGCAGAAGAGCGGCGCTCCGCAGCCGACGCGCTTCCGCCTGCGGGTCATGGCCACCAAGCTCGGCAAGACCTACACCAAGACCGGCCAGTCGCCGCTGCTCTCCCCGACGTCCTCGGCCTCCGGCTCCGCCGGCGACTGCGACGCCGACGGCGTGTCCAACGCCAAGGACGGCGACGACGACAACGACCTCGCCTCCGACACCCTGGAGGCCACGGCGGGCACGGACGCCTGCAAGCGCGACTCCGACGGCGACGGCATGTCCGACGGCTGGGAGATCCAGTCGGCCAAGGATCGCAACGGCGGTGTCTACCCGAAGACCAAGCCGAGCCCCAACCCGCTTGATCCCAAGGACGCCGCCATCGACAGCGACGGCGACGGCCTGACGAACCTTGAGGAGTACAGCGCCTGGGCGACGTACGGCGGCAACGCGATCCCGCTGAGCTACAGCGGCGGCAACGGCGCCTCCACGGGCCGCGGGGCAGTACCGGCCGGCCAGGGCTACATGGACCGTGACGGCAACGGGTTCCTCTCGGACCTCGAGCGCGACGCCGACGGCGACGGCTTCCCGAACATGGACGAAACCCGCGGCGACCTTGCGGGCACGACGATCGAGGCAGCGCGCATCACCAAGAGCCAGGCCGACTCGGACCCGAAGTTCTACGACTTCGGCATCTTCACCCCGAGCTACCTCGCGCAGGCCGCGGAGCTGGCGCAGCAGAGCCCGCTCCAGTGCGGCGGCATCAACCAGGTGCCGTTCTACTGCACCGACAAGATCTCCGGCGGCCTCGTGGACGTGCAGAAGGTCGACACGCTCGACTGGCTGTCCCCGGACTCCGACGGTGACGGGCTACGCGACGACGGCGACGACGTCGACCACGACGGCATCTCCAACCTGACCGAGTACCTCAGCATGATGTCGCTGCCGTTCAAGAGCCGGAAGGTCTCGCCGCTGGACGCCTGCGTCCCCAGCTACGACAATGCCGCGTGCCTCCTGGGCTCCAGCGACATCGACGGCGACGGACTGCCCAACGCCAGCGACGAGGACGACGATGGCGACGGCCTGGTCGACGGGTTCGAGAACGGCCTCGGGACCAACCCGCTGGCCTGGGACACCGACGGCGACGGCGTGAGCGACGGGTTCGAGTACTACTCGGCCAGGGACCTCAACAACTCGAACGTGCCCTACCCGGGCAAGCGGGCCTACCCCAACGCGCTGGACAAGACCGACGCGAACTCGGACTTCGACGGCGACTCGCTGACCCTCACCCAGGAGTACCAGGCCTGGCTGTACGGGTCCTGCTCGGGCCACGTGCACGACGCCACGTACAACAACTGCCACCTCATCTTCCCGCTCAGCTACAGCGACGGCACGCAGAAGACCGACGGCTCCACCAGCGACGCCGATCGCGATGTTGACGGCGATGGGCTGACGAACTGGGTGGAGGCCAACGGTCCCCTGAGCAGCCCGGCGTGGTGGAATGCCTGGGCCAACGCGCCCGGCAACCGCTGCAACGCGGACTACGTCGAGTCGAACTACGCCGGACCGGCGTTCTCGGGCCTGGACTTCGTCGACCACGACACCGACGGCGACGACGTCCGCGACGGCGACGATGACGTCGATCACGACGGCTACCGCAACGACCAGGAGCAGGGGCGTCCCTTGAACTGGTGCAGCACCTACGTCTCGTCGGGGTTCAGCGTCGACGGCGTGAGCTACGGCCGGCCCGGCGGGACCAACCCGGTGGCGCGCGTCCAGCCGTTCAACCCGTGCAAGCCGACCTACTCGAGCTACTGCCACTACCCGGTGCCCCAGGGCTACTACCCGGCCAAGGAGGACTGGGCGAGCCCGTATCACGTGGACGGCCCGTAGCGGCCACGCGGCACCAAGCACTCGCGGCACGCGGCCGGGCGGATCATCCGCCCGGCCGTCGTCGTTCTCCGGCGGACCTAGGGGGGCGAGTTTCGCTGCGCCGCGCCCTTGGGTGGAGGTGGAGACCGCACGCGACCGACTCGACGATCTGGCCGATGCGCTGCGCGAGCGGCTGCTCGCGGTGGCCGGGGAGGGCGACGGCGCGGCCGGCGGCGCGCCGCTGACCGACCGCATCGCGGCGCTCGTCGATCGCGAGGCGGGCCTGCTGGACGCCGCGACGCGGGCCGATCTCACCGCGCGCATCGCCCGGCGCTCCTTTGGCCTGGGCCCGCTGGAGCCGCTGATGGCCGATGCGTCGGTGGACGAGATCCTCGTCAACGCCGCGGGCCCGGCCGGCACGGTCTGGGTCGAGCGCGCCGGCCGGCTGGAGCCGACGACGGTGCGGTTCGCCGACGAGGCGGAGCTGCGCCACGCGATCGAGCGCATCCTCGCGCCGCTGGGGCGGCGGGTCGACGAGGCCGAGCCGCTGTGTGATGCGAGGTTGAGCGACGGCTCGCGCGTCAACGTGGTGCTGCCGCCGCTGGCCGTCGACGGGCCGCTGCTGACGATCCGGCGCTTCCGCGCCCGGCCGCTCGATGCCGACGCGCTCGTGGCGTGCGGGACGTGGTCGCCGCCCCTGCGTGACTTCCTGGCCCAGGCGGTGCAGGCGCGGCTGAACGTGCTGGTCAGCGGCGGCACCGGCTCGGGCAAGACCACCACTTTGGGGGCGCTGTCGTCGTTCGTGGCGCGCGACGAGCGCATCGTGACGATCGAGGACACCGCCGAGCTGCGGTTGCAGCAGCCCCACGTGGTGCGGATGGAGGCGCGCCCGCCGAACGTCGAGGGCCGCGGCGAGATCACCATCCGCCGGCTCCTGCGCAACGCGCTGCGAATGCGCCCGGACCGCATCGTGGTGGGCGAGATCCGCGGCGGCGAGGCGCTGGAGATGCTCGCCGCGATGACCACGGGCCACGACGGATCGCTCTCGACCGTGCACGCCGGCTCGCCGGCCGAGGCGCTGCGCCGCGTCGAGACGCTCGCCCTCATGGCCGATCTCGGCCTGCCCCACGCCGCGATCCGCGAGCAGATCGCCGACGCGCTCGACCTCGTGGTCCACCAGGCCCGCCTGCGCGACGGGCGCCGCCAGGTCGTCGCGGTCAGCGAAGTCGTCCGCATCGCCTCCGGCCCGGCGACGCGCGACGTCTACACCATCCGCGACTCGCGCCCGCGCTGGCGCGCCCCGCTCTCCGATCGGCTGGCCGAGCGGCTGGAGGCGGCGGCGTGATCGCGCCGCTGCTCGCCGCGCTGGCGGCGGCGTTCGCCGTGTTCGGCGCCTGGGACGGCCTCGCGGTGCTCGAGCAGGCGCGGCCGGTGCAGGCGCTCGGGCGCGTGGTGGCGCCGCTGCGGCTGGCGGGGCGTGCGGGGCGGGAGCCGACGGCGCCGGAGCGCCGGCGACTCGCGGTGCTGGGTGCCGGCGCGCTGTTGTCGGCCGGCTGGCTGCTGGCCGGCCCGGTCGCCGGAGCGGTGCTGGCGGGAGCCGGGCCCGCGGCGGTCGGGCCCGCGGTGGCCGCGAGGCGCCGCCGCTGGCGTCGCGGGCTCGCCGACGGCGTGCCGGCCGTCGCGCGGGCGCTCGCTGACGCGCTGGCGGGAGGTCACAGCATCCGCGGGGCGCTGCAGGATCTCGGCGCGTCCGGCGCGGTGCGCGGCGCGGCGGGCGGCGAGCTGGCGGTCGTGGCCCGCCGCCTGACGCTCGGCGAGCCGACCGACGCCGTGCTGGAGCGCCTGCGCCGTCGCGCCGACGACCCGGCGTGGGACACGCTCGTGGCGGCGATCCTCCTGCAGCGTGAGGCCGGCGGCGATCTGGCCCGCCTCCTGCGCTCGGTCGCCGAAGCCCGCGAGCATGCCCGGCGGGTCGAGGCCGACGCCCGCGGCCTCACCGCGCAGGCCCGGGCGACCGCGCGCCTGGTCGCGGGCCTGCCGTTCGCCGGCCTGGCGTTCGGCGAGCTCGTCGCACCGGGCTCCCTCGCCACGCTCCTGGCCGACCCGCGCTCGCGCCTGCTGCTCGTCGCGGCGCTCGCCGTCGGCGCCCTCGCCCTCACCGTGATCACCCGCCTCGCCCGGCTGGGGGCCGCATGACCCTCGCGACGGCCCTCGCCGGCGTCGCCGGAGCGCTGGCCGCCGCCGGGCTGGCCGATCTCGCGGTCGTCGTCGCACGAGCGCGGGTGGCGGCGGCGAGCGCGACTCGCGAACGGGGGAGGGCGGCGCGGTGGGTTGCGGCGCTGACGCGGCTGGGACGGAGGATCGGCGCGCCGGCGGCGCCGAGGGATCTCGGGGCGCGGCTGGCGGCGAGCGGCCTGCCGGCCACGGTGCGCACCGCCGACGCGATGGCCGCCAAGGCGGGCGGTGGGGTGGTGGCGGCGCTGGCGACCATGCCGCTGGCCGGTGCGCTGCCGACCCGGCTCGCGCTCGTCGTGCTCCCCGGTGCCGCCGCGGCCGGCTTCTTCGCGCCCGACCTCTGGCTCGCGCGGCGCGCCCGGCGCCGCGCCGCTCGCGCCGGGCTCGAGCTCGCCGACGTCCTGGACCTGCTGCGCGTGGGCGTCGAGGCGGGGCTGCCGATCGGGCGCGCGCTCGAGGAGGTCGGCCGCCGGCGCAGCGGCCTGGTCGCCGCCGAACTGCGCGCGCTCGCGGCCCGGCTCCAGCTCGGCGTACCGCGCGCCGACGCGCTCCGCCTTCTTCAGCGGCGCCTGCCGCTGCCCGCGATCGCGGTCCTCACGGCCGCCGTCCAGCGCGCCGACCACCACGGCGCGCCGCTCGGCCCGGCGCTGCACGCGCTCGCGCAGGACGCCCGGGCCGACCGGGCGCGGCGGCTGCACGAGCAGGCCGCCGCGGCCGCGCCGCGGATCCAGCTCGCGGTCGCGCTCCTGCTGGTGCCGGCGGTGCTCCTCTTCGTCGCGGCCGGTCTCGTGCATGGACTCGCTTGACGCGCGGTACGGTCGCCCGATGGCGCCGGACCCGCTGCGACTCGACCCCGCGACCTTCCAGCTGCCCGTCGGGCGCCTGCGGGCCGGCTACTACAGCGACGCCTACTTCAACTCCACCAAGGAGCTGCTGGAGGCCGAGGATCGCCACCCGCGCGTGATGATGCAGGTCTTCCAGAAGCACGACACGCTGCTCGGCGGCGTCGACGAGGCCATCGCGGTGCTCAAGGTCGGCGCCGGCCACGTCGGCGACGACGGCGTGTGGGTCCCGGCGTGGGACGACCTCGTCGTACACGCGCTGCACGAGGGCGACGTCGTCGCGCCGAACGAGACCGTCATGACGATCGAGGGCGACTACGCCCAGTTCGCCCATCTCGAGACGGTCTACCTCGGCACCATGGCGCGCCGCTCGCTCATCATGCGCAACGTCCGGGACGTCGTCTCCGCCGCGCGCGGCAAGGAGATCCTGTACTTCCCGGCCCGCCACGACCACTGGCTGGTGCAGACCGGTGACGGCTGGGCCGCGCACGTCGCGGGCGCCATCGGCGTGTCGACCGACGCCCAGGCGTCCTGGTGGGGCGGACGCGGCGTCGGCACGGTGCCGCACGCGCTCATCGCGGCCTACGGCGGCGACACCGTCGAGGCCGCGCGCGCGTTCTCGCACCGCTACGGCGACCGCATCAACGTCACGGTCCTGGTCGACTTCGAGAACGACTCGGCGCGGACGGCCGTCGAGGTCGCCGACGCGCTCGCCGACGAGCTGTGGGGCGTCCGGCTCGACACGTCGGAGCGGCTGGTGGACGAGGCGCTCGCGGACCTGGGGGAGGACGCGCCGCGCGGCGTCAACGTCGAGCTCGCGCGTCGCGTGCGCCAGGCGCTCGACGCCGCCGGCCACCAGCGCGTGCGCATCGTCGTCTCCGGCGGCTTCGACGCCGCGAAGATCCGCAGCTTCGAGGAGCAGGACGCGCCCGTCGACGCCTACGGCGTGGGCTCCTCGCTGCTGCGCGGGCAGAACGACTTCACCGCCGACATCGTCAAGGTCGACGGCGAGCCGCGCGCGAAGGTCGGCCGCGGCGAGCGCCCGAACCCGCGCCTGCAGCTCGTGACCTGAGTCGCGCCGCGGCGAGCGCAGCCCTACGGGACCTGCACCGCCACCTTCAGCCGCGTGACGTCGCCGCTCGACGACACCGCGGCCGCGGCGGGCCCGAACGCCTCGAGCGCCGGCTTCGCCTTGGCGAAGCCCGGCCGGCTCGGTGCGCGGGCGCCGAGCAGCTTCACGACCTGCGGCGTGTCGAGGAAGAGCGACGGCTTCGCGCCCTCCAGGAGGCCCGCGGCCGTCTTGAACGGCGCGGAGTCGCCGAGGGCGGCGCCGCCCGCCAGGGCGTCCTTCAGCGCGTCGGGGCCGTAGGCGATCACGAACCGGTCGCCCTTGGCGGCGATCTGGATCGCCCCGGCCTTGCCGCCGGCCGGCAGCGTGAGTCCCTCGGCACCGCTCACGCCCGTGAGGGGCTTGGGCCGCGCGCCGAAGGTCTGCAGCAGCCGGCGGATCGTCGTGATCGCGGCCTTCGACTTCGCCGCATCCTTGGACTGCACGACGAGCGCTCCGCCGAGCTCGTCCATCGTCGTGCCGCGGACGAACAGCGCCGCGTCGCCCATCCAGGACAGGAAGTCCTTCTGGACGTCCACGCCGAGGCCGCCCTGCAGCCCTTGCAGCAGCGCCGCCGGATCCAGACCGCCGGTCGCTCCCGAGCCGCCGCTCGTGCCGAACTGCGCCAGCGCGCGCTCGACCGTGCCGCCGACGTCGCCGACGCCGAGGCTCAGCCACGAGCCCGCCGGCACCGCGGCGGCCGCGCCCGGACCGTCGCCCGCGCCCGTCGTCGTCTTCATCCCGATGACCGCGGCGTCGACGCGCACGGCGTCGGCCGCGACGTCCAGCGACGCGGCGACCGACCGGATGCCCGACCCGGCCAGCAGCCCCTTCAGCGCCTGGGAGGCCTGGGCGCCGCCCGCGCCGCCGGTCCCCTTCGGCACCGCGCCCAGCGCCAGGTCGAAGATCCGCGCCGGATCGGCGTAGAGGAACCCGAGGCCGTCGGTGCCGACCGTGGCGCGCGCCTCCTTGAAGTTGCCCGCGCCCGCGAGCCGGTCGCCCGACCGCGCGTCGATCGCCGACTTGAAGCCGCGCTCGGTGCCGATCAGCACGACGTGGTCGACGACCGCGGCGGCGAGGTCGCCATCGGCCTCGAAGCGGTAGCCGACGTCGCGGTACTTGCGCGCCTGAGTGCCCTTGAGGCCGTCGACGAACTTCCCGGCCGCATCGTCGTCCTTGGAGACGATCGCCGCGACCAGGTCCGGCGTCGAGCCGTCGCGCACGCCCGTCACCGCGATGCCCGCACGGCTGCCCAGCCACGGGGCGACGTCCTCGGCGTAGGTGGCGCCGGAGTCCTTCAGCCGATTCTCCAGCAGGTCGACGATCTTGCCGCCTGGGTCACCCGTGCGCAGGAGCTTGCCCGCGACCGTCCGGGCGCCGGCGGCGAGCGCACCGTCGGGGCGGATCTGCGCCTCCACGTAAGCCGGAGCGGAGGCGGGGACGAACGCCGCCGGGTCGGCGCCGGGGTCGCCGCCCGCCGACGATCCGCCGGCGCCGCAGCCGGCGACCGGCACCGCGACGGCCGCCGCCGCCACGAAGGCCGTGACGGAGCGGGGCAGGAGCAGGGAGGACATGGCGCGAATGGTACGGGCGAGTGCCGGCGCGGGGCGCCGCGTCTGGACGGGGGTCGCCGGGCCTCCCACCACCTCCCACCAGAGGCACACGCCGCGGACGGAACCGCGCCAAACGCGCAAGCGACGTTGCGGCGCGCCGTTCTGCAACCCGCGGTGCGCTTCTCGTCATACGGACGAGTCGCGGCCTCCCACCGCCGAAACCCCAGTGCCCATGCGGGATTCGGGCCGTTCCTGAGCCCCTCGTGGTCCGCGGGTGGGGGAAAGTGTGGAATCGGTGTTGCATCGTGGGAGAGAGTGGGATACAACGCTCCCTGCGGACCGGGGTGGAGGAGCTCCTCCCACTCCTCCACCCCGGCCCCTTTTCTTCCGCGATGCAGCCGTCCACATGGACACCTCGTTCACCGGCCAAGCCGACTACACCCTCGACGCCAAGAACCGCCTCACGGTTCCTGCGCGGTATCGGGGTGCGCTCGAAGGCGGTCTCGTCCTCGCCAAGGACATCGAGCCCTGCGTCGCGATCTGGCCGACGGCCGGCTACGACGACTTCCGCCGCGCGGCGCTGCAGGACGTGCATCCGATGAGCCAGCGCGGGCGCAAGATCATGACCTTCCTCTCCGCGAACTCCACGCCCGGCGGCCTGGACAGCGCGGGCCGCGTGCCGGTGCAGCCGTTCCTCATGGACCACGGCAAGCTCACGCGCGAGGTGACCGTGGTCGGCGCCGGCGACCACCTCCAGATCTGGAACCGCGACGCCTGGACGGCCTACAACGACCAGCTCGCCGCGGACATCTTCGACATCTCGGCGGCCTTCGATGCCCCCGCAACCGCGTGATGATCACTATCCCGTATGACATGACCGCCTCACATGTCCCGGTCCTCGCCGGCGAGCTGATCGAGGCCCTGAACCCCCAGCCCGGCGAGATCGCCGTCGACTGCACGTTCGGCGCCGGGGGCCACGCCCGCCTCGTCGCGGAGCGTCTGGGCCCGACCGGCACGCTGATCGCCATCGACCGCGACCCGGTCGCCGAGGCCCACTTCGAGGCGCTCGCCGCCGAGGTCCCGTGCCGGACGCGCTTCTTGCACGCCTCCTTCGCCGACGGCCTGCGCGAGCTGGTCGCCGAGCGGATCGAGGCCGACATGGTCTACGTCGACCTCGGCATCTCCTCGATGCAGGTCGACACTTGGGAGCGCGGGTTCTCCTACAGCTACGACGCGCCGCTGGACATGCGCATGGACTCCGACCAGGAGCTCGACGCCCGCACGATCGTCAACGCGTGGGACGAGCGGCGCATCGCCCAGCTGCTGCGCGAGTACGGCGACGAGCGCTACGCGGGCAACATCGCCCGCGCGATCGTCCGCGTCCGCCAGGAGCGCGAGATCGGCACGACCAGCGAGCTGGTCGACGTCATCTCCAACGCGATCCCGGCGCGGGCCCGCTTCGGCGGCGGACATCCGGCCAAGCGCTCGTTCCAGGCGATCCGCATCGCGGTCAACGACGAGCTCGGCCAGGTCGACGCCGCGCTCCCGCTGGCGTGGGACCTCCTGCGTGTGAGTGGCCGGTTTGCAGGCATTTCCTTCCACAGCGGCGAAGACCGCCGCGTGAAGCGCTTCCTCGCCGCCCGTGCGCAGGGGTGCACCTGCCCGCCGAGCCTGCCGGTCTGCGTCTGCGGCCGGACGCCGGAAGCCGAGCTGATCGGCCGCGGCATCGCGCCGTCGGCCGGCGAGATCGCCAGCAACCCCCGATCGACGTCCGCGCGGATGCGGGCGGCCCGCAAGCTCAGGGAAGAGGACGCCACCACATGACCCCGCCCGCCGCCACCGCCGGCCGCGCGCTTCCGCGCACCGCCGCTCCGCGCGCTCCCCGACGGGTATCCGGCCCCGCCCGCCCCCCCGCCCGCCCCGCCGCCCGCCCCGCCGCCCGCCCCGCCCGCCCCAAGCGCTCGGGCGCGTCGACCGGTCGCCGCGCCGGCGCTGCGACCGTCGCCGATCCGCTCGCGGTCCGCGCGCTGCGCCGCTGCCGGCTGCTGGCCGACTCGCGCCTGCTGGACCGCCTCGTGCGCGGGCAGCTGTGGATCCCGCTCGTCGCCGCCGGGCTGATGGGCATCGTCTTCATGCAGGTCTCGATGCTCAAGCTGAACGCGGGCATCGGTCGCGCCGTGCAGAGCGCCTCGACGCTCGAGAGCCAGAACGCCAACCTGCGCAGCGCCGTCTCGCGCATGGAGTCCGGCGACCGGATCGACAGCGTCGCCCGCGGCCTCGGCATGGTCGTCCCCGCCGACGGGGCGGAGCACTACGTCCGCGCCGGCGCCGGCGACACCGCCGCCCGCGCGGCACAGACGATGACCTCGCCGGATCCCGACGCGATGGCGCGCGCCCAGGCGGCGACCGCCGCCGCCGCCGCGACGACGGCGACGGCGACCACGGCGCCCGTGCAGGCCGCCACCGCCACCGCCACCGCCACCCCGACGGGCACCACCGCCGCCGCGACCGCGGCGCCCACCCAGACCTCCGCGGCCGCGCAGCCGCCCGCGACGACCCAGCAGCAGGCGGCCGCGCCGCCGCAGACCCAAGCCCCCGCCGGCGCCACCGCCGCGCCCGGCACCACGCAGTCCCCGCCCGCCGCGGCCACCACCGCGGCGGCGACCGCCGGGGGCGCGGCCGCCCCGACCGGGAACTAGCCGTGGTCCTGGTCGAGCGGCGCATCGGCCTGCTCTTCGCCTTCTTCCTGGCCCTCATCTGCCTGGCCGGCCTGCGCTCCCTGCAGCTCGGCACGCTCAAGGGCGACATGCTCGCCAAGGCCGCGACCAGCCAGCAGGTCGCCCAGGCCGTCCTCCCGGCCCGCCGCGGCACGATCACCGATCGCCAGGGCGTCGAGCTCGCCGCCTCGCAGGCCGCCGACGACGTCTCGGCCACGCCCTACCTGGTCAAGGACCCCGTGAAGGCGGCGAGCCAGATCGCGCCGCTGCTGGGCGTCGACCAGGCCGTGGTCCTCAAGCAGCTGGCCCGCCGCGACACCGGCTTCGTCTACCTCGGCCACCATGTTCCCGCCGACAAGGCCGACGCCATCCGCAAGCTCGCGATCGCGGGCATCGAGTTCCAGCCCGGTCAGCGCCGCGTCTACCCGCACGACTACCTCGCGTCGCAGGTCCTGGGCGGCGTCAACATGGCGGGCAAGGGCTCCTCCGGCCTGGAGTACGAGCTCGAGGCCAAGCTGCACGGCAGCGACGGCGAGCGCCGCATCGTGCGCGACGGCCACGGCGAGGACGTGCAGGTCAAGGACCTCAAGCGCGCCGAGCCCGGCGCGCGCGTGGAGCTGTCGCTGGACTCCCACATCCAGGAGAAGGTCGAGGAGGTGCTCAAGGGCATCGGCCGCACCTACCGGCCCAAGGGCGCCACCGCGATCGTCACCGATCCCTCCACCGGTGAGATCCTCTCGCTGGCCAACTGGCCCACGGTCAACGCCAACGACCCCGCGGGCGCGCCGCAGTCGGCGCTGATGAACCGCGCAGTGGGCATCACCTACGAGCCGGGCTCCACGTTCAAGGCGATCACCGTCGCCGGCGCGCTGGAGGACCGCAAGGTCACGCCGGACACGTCGTTCGACCTGCCGCCGCAGATCGTCGTCGCCGACCGCACCATCAAGAACGCCGAGGATCGCGGTTGGGCGACGATGACGACACGCCAGATCCTGGCGCAGTCCGACAACGTCGGCGCGATCACGATCGGCCGGCGGCTCGGCGCGGAGCGCTTCGACTACTACCTGCGCAAGTTCGGCTTCGACAAGCCCACCGGCACCGACCTGCCCGGCGAGCAGCGGGGCATCGTCCCGGCGCTCGACAAGTACTCCGGGTCCTCGATGGGCAACCTGCCGATCGGCCAGGGCGAGGCCGTCACGTCGATGCAGATCGCCCAGTTCTACGGCGCGATCGCCAACGGCGGCATCCTGCGCACACCGCACGTCGTGCGGCGCATCGACGGCAGCCTGCAGACCCAGTCGGTCGGGCGGCGCATCATGTCGGCGGCGACCGCCTCGTCCCTGCGCGACATGCTCAAGGGCGTGCTGGCGGCCGGCGGCACCGCCGCCGAGGTCAAGCTCAAGGGCTACACCCTGGCCGGCAAGACGGGCACGGCGAACAAGATCAACCCGGCCACCGGTGAGTACTCGCAGTCGGCGTACGTCGCCTCCTTCGTCGGCTTCGCGCCCGCCGACGACCCGCAGCTGCTCATCTCGATCATGGTCGACGAGCCGCAGGGCGACATCTACGGCGGGCAGGTCGCGGCGCCGGCGTTCGGGAAGATCGCCGGCTTCGCCCTGCAATACCAGAAGATCCCGCCGAAGTAGGTCGGGGTCCAGGCCGCTATGGTCGCCGCGATGCTCCTGGGCGACCTCTTCGGAGATCCGACGCTCCCGGCAGCCGACGTCCGCGCGCTCGCCTTCGACGCCCGCCGCGTCGAGCCCGGGACGGTCTTCTTCTGCGTGCGTGGCTTCACGGCCGACGGCCACGACTTCGCGCCCGACGCCGTGGCCCGCGGTGCCGTGGCGCTCGTCGTCGACCACCCGCTGGGCCTCGGCGTGCCGGAGATCGTCGTCGACGACGTCCGCGCCGCGATGGCGCCCGCCGCCGCGCGGCTGGCGGGCGACCCGACCGCCGCGCTGGCGATGGTCGGGATCACCGGCACCAACGGCAAGACGACGACGTCCTACATGGTCCGCGCGCTGCTGGAGGCCGCCGGTCGCCGGACGGGGCTGATGGGGACCGTGACGTCGTGGATCGGCGGGGTGCAGGCGCCGGTCGTGCGCACGACGCCGGAGGCGATCGACCTCCAGCGCGCGTTCGCGGCGATGCGCGACGGCGGCGACGCGGCGGCCGTCATGGAGGTCTCCTCCCACGCGCTGGCGCTGCACCGCGTCGACGCGATCCACTGGGACGTGGCCGCGTTCACCAACCTCACGCAGGACCATCTCGACTTCCATGCCGACATGGAGGACTACTTCCTCGCCAAGCGCGCGCTGTTCGAGGTGGCCGCGCAGCAGGGCGCGACGCTCATCGCCTGCGTCGACGACCCCTACGGCGCGCGCCTGGCCCGCGAGTTCCCGCAGGCCGTGACGATCGGGATCGACGCGCCCGGCGCCGCCGTGCGCGCGGTGGACCTCCGTCCCGGCCCGCACGGCACCGACTTCACCGTGGACGGCACCGCGATGCGCGCGCCGCTTCCGGGGCGCTTCAACGTCCTCAACGTGCTCGTCGCGCTGGCGGCCGCGCGCGCCCTGGGCACCGACGACGCGACCGTCGCCGCGGCGCTTCCCGGCGCCGGCGACGTCCCCGGGCGCTTCGAGCCGGTCGACGCCGGGCAGGAGTTCGCCGTCATCGTCGACTACTCCCACAAGCCCGACGCGCTCGACAACGTCCTGCGCACCGCCCGCGAGCTGGCCACGGGCCGCCTGATCGTCGTCGTCGGCGCCGGCGGCGACCGCGACCGCGGCAAGCGCCCGCTGATGGGCGCCGCCGCCGCGCGGCAGGCCGACACCGTGATCCTCACCTCCGACAACCCGCGCAGCGAGGACCCCGAGGCGATTATCGACGCCATGGCCGCGGGTGCGGGCGGGACCGATCGCGTCACCCGGATCACCGACCGGCGCGCCGCCATCGAGCGGGCGATCGCCCAGGCGGATCGCGGTGACGTCGTGCTCATCGCCGGCAAGGGCCACGAGACCTACCAGGAGGTCGCCGGCGGCGTGAAGCTGCCGTTCGACGACCGCGAGGTCGCCCGGGAGGCGCTGCGTGCGCGACTGGACGCCTGACCAGGTCGCCGAGGCGGCCGGCGCCCGGCTCGTCGAGCCCGGCGATCGCACGAGCGGCCCGACGCGGGCCGTGATCGACTCGCGCCAGGCCGGATCGGGCGACCTGTTCGTCGGCCTGCCCGGCGAGCGCGTCGACGGCGGCCGCTTCGCCGATGCCGTGCTCGGCGCGGGCGCGTGGGGCGTCCTGGTCGGCGAGGGCTGGGGCGGGGTCGAGGACCCGACCGACGGCGGTGGCGCCGTGCTCGTCGCCCAGGACCCGCTGGCCGCGCTGCAGCGCCTGGCGACGGCCTGGCGCCGCGAGCTCGGCGCGCAGGTCATCGGCGTCACGGGCTCGACCGGCAAGACCTCCACGAAGGACCTGCTGGCCGCGATGGTCGACCAGCAGCGCCGCGTGATCGCCACGCCGCTGAACCTCAACACCGAGATCGGGCTGCCGTTGACCGTCCTGAGCGCACCCGCGGGCACCGAGGTGCTCGTCCTGGAGATGGCGATGCGCGGGGCGGGCCAGATCGCCGAGCTGGCCGCGATCGCCGAGCCCGACGTGGGCATCGTCGTCAACGTCGGGCCGGTACACCTCGAGCTGCTGGGCTCGGTGGAGGCGATCGCCGCCGCCAAGGCCGAGCTGCTGGACGGGCTGAAGCCCGGCGGCACCGCGATCGTGCCGGCCGGCGAGCCGCTGCTCGAAGGGCACCGTACGCGTGACGACGTCAGCTGGGTGACCTTCGGCCCGGGCGGCGACGTGGACGCCCTTCCGGAGGGCCTCGAGATCACCGCGGGCGGGGACCGTCTCAGCGCGCACATGCGGGCAAACGCCTTGGCGGCACTGGCCGCGGCGCGGGCGATCGGGGTCGAGCCGACCGGTCGCCTCGAGGTCGCGCTGAGCGAGCTGCGGGGCCAGCGCGTGGACGTGGGCCGGGGGATCGTCGTCATCGACGACTGCTACAACGCCAACCCGATGTCGATGCGCGCCGCCCTCGACGACCTTGCCGCGTCCGAGGTCGACCCGCCCGCCCGCCGCGTCGCCGTGCTCGGCGACATGCTCGAGCTCGGGCCCGGCGAGCGGCGCTTCCACGAGGAGATCGGCGCCCACGCCCGGGTCGTCGGGGTCGACCTCCTGGTCACCGTCGGGCCGCTCGCCGAGGCGATGGGGCCCGCGTTCGGTGGCGAGGTCCGGGCGGTCGCGACCGCGGCCGACGCGGTCGCGCTGCTGCCCGGACTGCTCCAGGACGGCGACACCGTGCTCGTGAAGGGGTCCCGGGGCGTCGGCCTCGAGGTCGTCGCGCAGGGGCTCACCGCCTGATGGGGCAGGTCCTGATCGCCGGGATGGCGTCCCTGTTGATCTGCATCTTCCTCAGCCCCAGCTTCATCGCCTATCTGCGACGCCGCGAGTTCGGGCAGAACATCCGCGAGGAGGGGCCCGAGGGCCACCACGAGAAGGCCGGCACGCCCACGATGGGCGGGATCATCATCTTCACCGCCGTCTCGGTGCCGTTCCTCCTGCTCAGCGACTACGACTGGCGCTCGATCGGCGTGTACCTCGCCGCGCTGCTGTCGGCGCTGCTGGGCTTCGCCGACGACTTCACGAAGATCATCCGGCGCCGGTCGCTCGGGCTCAGCGGCAAGATGAAGCTCGGGGGCCAGGTCGCGATCTCGCTGCTGCTGTGGTGGATCGCCACCCAGAAGGCCGACCTGCCCTCGACGCTGCGCCTGCGCACGATCGATGCGACCGTCGACCTCGGGCCGTTCTACCCGCTGTTCATCTACCTCGTGGTGGCGGGCACGACCAACGCGGTGAACCTGAGCGACGGCCTCGACGGCCTCGCCGCGGGGTGCGCGGCGATCGTGCTGCTGGCCTACATCGGCATCACGTTCATCACGTCGGGCCAGGACGACCTGGCGCTGCTGGCCGGCTGCCTGGTGGGCGCGTGCGTCGGCTTCCTGTGGTTCAACGCGTTCCCGGCGACGATCTTCATGGGGGACACGGGGTCGCTCGGGTTAGGGGGAGCGATCGCGGGCCTGGCGGTCATGACCAAGACGGAGGAGATCCTCATCCTCCTCGGCGGGATCTTCGTCGTGGAGGCGCTGTCGGTCCTGATCCAGGTCTTCAGCTTCCAGACGTTCCGCAAGCGCGTGTTCCTGATGGCGCCCATCCACCATCACTTCGAGATCCTCGGCTGGTCGGAGACCAAGATCATCCTGCGCTTCTGGATCATCGCCGCGGTCTGCGCGGCGTCGGGCTTCACGATCTACCAGCAGTCGATCGCCTAGCCCTGGGCCTTCGCGGTGGCGCGGAGCTGGCGGTCGACGCGGACGCGGCGGGCGGACGAGGAGCCTGAGCCCGGATCGATCGAGACCTGGTCGACGGCCAAGGGCAGGGGCGTCGGCGTGAGGCGGTAGGTGATCACCGCGAGGCCGAGGTTGGTCCGCTCGTCGGCGAGGTTGCCCGTGCCGCCGGCGCCGATCGTCCCGCCGTTGACCTCCAGGAGGTTGGGGTCGGCCTCCAGGAACGGGCGGTGGGTGTGCCCGTCGAGGACCATCAGCGGCTTCTTCGGCGGGTCGCGGCGCAGGTCGGTGAGCACGCCCGCGGCGACCTCCGGCTCGTGGACGACGATCACGTCGACCCGGTCCTGCACGGTCGCGACCCAGCGCCGGAAGTCCTCCTGGGCGGCGATCGTCAGGCCGCGGCGGAAGCGGTCCTCGTACTGCTCGCCGGCCCGGCGCAGGAACGGATCGTCGTAGCCGGCGAACCGCAGGCCGCCGACGCGGACCACCATCGGCCCGTGCGAGCCGTCGGCGCGCAGCCGGCCGAACTGGGTCAGGACGATCGCGCCCGCGCCGGCCAGCTCCTTCAACAGCGTGTCGGAGTCGTGGTTGCCGCCGACGACGATCGTCGGCCGGCCCATGTGCGCGATGCGCCGCACGAGGCTCGCCTCCAGGGGTGTGCCCTTGTCGGTCAGGTCGCCGGCGAAGACGAGCGGCAGCCCGCGGGTGGCGCGCTCGAGCGTCGGGAGCGCGAGCACGTTGTTGTGGAGGTCGCTCGCCAGCACCAGCCGGGGACGCCCGCTCAGCGCGGGGTGTTCGCCGGGCGCGACGACCAGCCGCGCCAGGCCGACGAGCTGGCCGTTGAGCTCCTGGTCCAGCGCGGTGCCGGAGCGCCGCAGCGACTGCAGCGCGTCCAGCGCGCGCGGCAGGTCGGGGCCGTGGGCGTAGTACGTCGGATCGGCGATCCGGCCGCGCGGCGGCAGCAGCAGCGCGACGATCGCCACCGTGACGACCGAGGCGCCGGCCGCCACGGCCAGCCCCGTGCGCACCCGCGGGCCGGGGACGCCGGCGTGGCCGCGCACCGCCAGCGCGACCAGCCCGCCCAGCACGACCCCCGCGACGAGCGACAGCGCGAGCAGCCGGCGCAGGTACGACGCGATCGCCCGGGCCGCCTCGTCGCGCACCTGCCGGACGTCCACCGGCCGGCCGCGCGCGACGCGCTGGACGACGTCGCGATCGACCGAGCGCACCTCGACGTTCAGCCGCGCGGGCAGCCGCACGCCGCCGAAGCGCGCGCCCCAGTCCACGAGCGGGACGTACAGGTCGAGCGCGCCGTCGTGGAAGGGGGAAACGCCGACCTGGATCGTGCCCACCGACAGGCGGCGCTGGCCGTCGACGAGCGCCAGCGCGCCGACCGTCCCGGTGACGGCGGCGGCGACGACGAGCAGGAGGGCGAGCGCCTGGCGGAGACGGACCACAGCTCTCGGGACTGCCCAATTGCGCGAAGGACTACCGTCCCGGCCCGATGTCGCTCCGCCCGCCGCTGCCGCCCGGTCCCCACCTCGTCGTCGGCCTCGCCCGCTCCGGCCAGGCCGCCGCGGCGCTGCTGCACGCCCGGGGCGAGGAGGTCGTCGCGGTCGACCGCGCGCCCGCCGACCGTCTGCGCGCCGACCTTCCCGACGGCGTCGAGGTCCACGCCGGAAGCGACGGCGTGGAGCTGCTGCAGCGCGTCCGCTCGGTCGTCAAGTCGCCCGGCGTGCCCGGAGACGCACCGGTCATCGCCGCGGCGCGCGAGCGGGGGATCCCGGTGCTCGGCGAGCTCGAGCTCGCCTGGCGCTGCGTCCCCAACGAGGTGATCGCGGTCACCGGCACCAACGGCAAGACCACCACCGTGGAGCTGCTCGGCCACATCCACCGCGAGTGCGGGATCCCGGTCGCGGTCGTCGGCAACGTCGGCACGGCCTACGCCTCGCTCGCGCTGGACGAGCACCTGGGGGCGGGCGGGGACGGTCTCGTCGTCGTCTGCGAGGCCTCGTCCTTCCAGCTCGACGACACCGTCGCCTTCGCGCCCGAGGCCGCGGTCCTGCTCAACCTCGACAGCGACCACCTCGACCGCCACGGCAGCCTCGACGCCTACCACCGGGCCAAGCTGAAGGTCTTCGCCCACCAGGGCAACGACGACGTCGCGGTCGCGCCCGAGGGCCTGGCGATCGCGGACCTCGGCGGCTGCGCGCGGCGCGTCTGCTTCGGCGACTCGCCCGAGGCCGAGCTGTCGCTGCGCGCCGGGACGCTCTGGTGGGACCGCGAGCCGCTGCTGCGCGCCGGCGAGCTGGCGCTGCGCGGCCCGCACAACGTGCGCAACGCGATGGCCGCGGCCGCCGTCGCGCTGGCGCGCGGCCTGGACCTCGACGGCGTGCGCGCCGCGCTGAGGGCGTTCGCCGGCGTTCCCCATCGCCTCGAGGAGGTCGCCGTCCGCGAGGGCATCACCTACGTCAACGACTCCAAGGCCACCAACGTGGCCGCCGCGCTGGTCGCGCTCGCCTCGTTCGACGTGCCCGTGCACGCGATCCTGGGCGGTCGCGGCAAGGGGGAGAGCTACGCGCCATTGCGCGACGCGGTCGCCGCGCACTGCGCCGGCGTCTACCTCATCGGCGAGGAGGCGGGCCCGCTCGCCGAGGCCCTCGACGGCGCCGCGCCGGCCACGCAGGCCGGCGATCTCGAGCACGCGATGGCGGCCGCGCGCGCGGCCGCGCGCCCGGGCGACGTCGTCCTCCTCGCGCCCGCGTGCGCCTCATACGACCAGTTCGCGAACTTCGAGGTCCGCGGGGAGGCTTTCCGGGAGCTGGCGCGAATCTAGGGCCTGATGGCCCGCCGCCGCCATCCCCACTCGATCGAGCACAACATCTTGATCACCGCCACCCTCTGCCTCCTGGCAGCAGGGGCGGTGATGGTGTTCAGTGCCTCGTCCGCCCGCACGCTGCTCTCCGGGCAGGGTGACGGCACGTCGTTCATGGTCAGGTACGTGGCCTACGGCGCCATCGGCTTCACGCTGATGCAGGTCCTCGCGCGGCGCGGGCTGGAGATCGTGCCCAAGATCACCGGGCCGCTGCTGGCCGGGGCGTTCGTCTGCCTCGTGCTCGTCAAGGTCCCCGGCCTCGGCGTCGAGGTCAACGGCGCGCGGCGCTGGCTCGGCGCCGGCCCGCTGGTCTTCCAGCCGTCGGAGATCATGAAGCTGGCGCTCGTGCTCTACGCGGCCAAGCTGCTGGCCGAGCGCCC
>NZ_DATHDY010000036.1:0-3545 GCF_035318805.1 Baekduia sp. | reverse complement strand
AGGGCTTCTCGTAGAGGCGGTCGAGCCCATGCACGGACGGCGAAGCCGCCGTCATGCGGCAACGCTGCCGGCATCGGTCGGGCCCCTCAACGCGCACTCGGGTCAACTCTGCGTGGGCGGGCGTGCCCTCAAGAAGAGCGTCTCGTTCTCGACCGCCGCGACGTCGGCGGGGTCGACGTTGGCTTTGAACACGTCGTAGTTGAAGACCACGTCTTCGTAGCGCTGGCCTTCGGAACGCGAAGCGAGGTAGGTCGCCGAACAGACTCGACCCCGGGAACGATCGCCCCAGGGTGGTGTCCTACAGGACGTGCTCGATGACGCCCATGCGTTCTGGCTGCGCGCGCCCGGGCGCGGAGAGATCCGGCCGGTCGCGCTGCCCGTGCCACGGGACGGCGATGTCGTCGTCCGGACGTTGCGCTCCGGCGTGAGTCGTGGCACCGAGACGCTGGTGTTCCGCGGCGGCGTGCCGCCGAGCCAGTACGCCGCGATGCGCGCGCCGTTTCAGGAGGGCGACTTCCCTGGGCCCGTGAAGTACGGCTACCTCAACGTCGGTGTGGTCGAGCAGGGACCGCCGGAGCTGCGGGGCCGCACGGTCTTCTGCCTGTACCCGCACCAGACGGCGTACGTGGTGCCCGCCGGCGCGGTGACCGTCGTGCCCGACGACGTGCCGCCCGCGCGCGCCGTGCTCGCCGGCACGGTCGAGACCGCCGTCAACGCCCTGTGGGATGCACCTCCGCTGCTGGGAGACCGCGTCGCCGTCGTCGGCGCCGGGATGGTCGGGTGCTGCGTCGCTCGCCTGCTGGCGCGGTTCCCCTCGGTCGAGGTCACGCTCGTCGACGTCGACGGCTCCCGGGCCGAGGTCGCGGCCGCGCTCGGCGCCGGCTTCGCGCGGCCAGAAGACGCCGCCGGCGGGTGCGACCTCGTCGTGCATACGAGCGCGACGTCGCCGGGGCTGCAGTGCGCGCTCGACCTGCTCGCCCCCGAGGGCACCGTGCTGGACCTCAGTTGGTACGGCGACGCCGAGGTGCGGCTCTCGCTGGGCGGCGCGTTCCATGTGGGCCGCCTGGGCATCCGCGCCAGCCAGGTCGGGACGGTCTCTCCGGCCCGCAGCGCGCGCCGCTCGGCGCGCGACCGGCTGGCCCTCGCGCTCGACCTCCTGCGCGACCCGGCCTTCGACGTGCTCGTCACCGGCCAGTCGCGCTTCGACCAGCTGCCCGACGTCATGGAGCGCCTGGCCTTCGGGACCCTGCCGGCGCTCTGCCATACCATCACCTACGAGGGAGGTAGCGCGTGTTCACCGTGACGATCCGTGACCACATGATGATCGCCCACAGCCTGCGCGGAGAGGTGTTCGGGCCGGCGCAGAGCCTGCACGGCGCCACCTACGTCGTCGATGCCACGTTCCGGCGCGCCACCCTCGACGACGACGGGATCGTCGTGGACATCGGCCGCGCGGCCGAGGCGCTGAGGGTCGTGGTGTCCGAGCTCACCTACCGCAACCTCGACGACGAGGCGGGCTTCGCCGGGGTGAACACCACGACCGAGGTGCTCGCCCGGACCGTCGCCGATCGGCTCGCCGACTGCGCGCGGACCGGCGGCCTCGGCGACGGCGGGCGGCAGCTCGACGGTCTGACCGTGACGCTGCACGAGTCCCACGTCGCGTGGGCGAGCTACGAGCGATCGCTGTGACCGAGGTCCACGTCATCGTCCCGGAGGGCATCGACGACCCGGAGCGGCCGAGCGGTGGCAACACCTACGACCGCCGGGTGTGCGCCGGGCTCGCCGCGCTCGGCTCGGTGGTGTACGAGCGCCCGGTGGCCGGCGCCTGGCCGCGGCCCGACGCGTCGGGGCATACCGCGCTGGCGCGCGCTGTCGAGCGGATCCCGGACGGCGCCGTGGTGCTGCTCGACGGGCTGATCGCCTGCGCCGCTCCCGAGGTGCTCGTTCCCCACGCGTGCCGGGTGCGGCAGGTCGTCCTCGTCCACATGCCGCTGGGCCACCGCCCGCCGGACGCCGAGGCCGGCGCGGTCCGGGCCCGCGAGCGCGACGTCCTGGCGGCGGCGGTCGCCGTCGTCGCGACGAGCGCCTGGACCCGGCGCCGGCTGGGGGAGCTGTATGCGCTGCCGGCCGACCGGGTGCATGTGGCCGAGCCCGGCGTCGACGAGGCCGATCTCGCGCCCGGGAGCGCTGCCGGGGGCGCGCTGCTGTGCGTGGCGGCGGTGACGCCCGACAAGGGCCACGACGTGCTGCTCGGCGGGCTGGCGACGGCGATGGACCTGCCCTGGCGCTGCGCGTGCGTGGGCAGCCTGCTCCGTGACGCGCCGTTCGCCGACGGTGTGCGCCGCCGCGCGCGGGCGGGCGGGCTGGGTGATCGGGTGCGTTTCCCGGGACCGTGCACCGGCGCGCCGCTCGACGGCGCGTACGCCGCGGCGGACCTGCTCGTGCTCGCCTCGCACGCCGAGACGTACGGCATGGTGGTCACCGAGGCCCTGGCTCGCGGCCTGCCGGTGCTCGCCACGGAGGTCGGCGGCGTGCCGGAGGCCCTCGGGCACGGGGCGGACGGCACCCGCCCAGGACTGCTCGTCGCGCCCGGCGATTCCGCCGCCCTCGGTGCCGGCCTGCGGGCCTGGCTGGTCGACGCCGAGCTCCGCGGGCGCCTGCGGAGGGCCGCCCGCCAGCGGCGCGCGTCGCTGTGCCGGTGGCCGGCCACGACGGCGGTCGTCGCCGGCGTCCTCGCGGGAGCGGCGCGATGAGCGCGACGGGGGTCCGGGTCAGCCCGCGGTGGCTCGTGCTGCGCGAGCCCGCCGACGCCGCGGCGCGCTCGGCCCGGCTCGCCGAGCGCCTCGCGGGCCACCTCTCCGGGACCGATCGCCTCGTCATCCACGACCTCGGCGGCGGCAGCGGAGCGATGGGCCGCTGGCTCGCGCCTCGGCTGTCGGGGCCGCAGCATTGGGTCGTGCACGATCGCGACGCGGACCTCCTGGACCTCGCCGTCGCCGCTGCGCCGGGCCCGGCGGCCGATGGCGCCGCGGTCACCGTCGAGGCGCGGATGTCGGACATCACGCGGCTGACGCCGGACGACCTGGCCGGCGCCGATGTGATCGTCGCCTCCGCGCTGCTCGACATCCTGAGCACGAACGAGCTGCGTGGGGTCCTGGATGTCTGGACCGGGATCGAGCGGTGTCCTCTGCTGCTCGCGCTCACGGTCGTGGGGCGCGTCGTCCTGACCCCGGCCGATCCCTTGGACGCCCGGATCGGCGCCGCGTTCAACGCCCATCAACGCCGCACGACGACGGCCGGGCGCCTGCTCGGCCCGGACGCCGTCGCGGCCGCCGTCGAGCAGCTCCGCGTGACGGGCGCCGAGGTCATCGTCGCGCCGAGCCCCTGGACGCTCGATGCGGCCCGCGCGGACCTGACGGGGGAGTGGTTGCACGGGTGGGTCGCTGCCGCGTGCGCGCAGACGCCCGCGCTGGCCGTCGAGGCCGGCGCCTACCGCGACGTACGCCTGGCCCAGGCCGCCGCCGGGGAGCTCGCCGTCACCGTTG
>NZ_DATHDY010000035.1:0-51588 GCF_035318805.1 Baekduia sp. | reverse complement strand
CGGTAGTCGCGGACGGCCTTGTAGAGGCCGACGAGGCCCTCCTGGATGAGGTCGTCGGCGTCCCCGCCGGCCAGGAAGTACGACGACGCCTTCAGGCGGACGAAGCCGTAGTAGCGACGCACGATGCGGTCGTAGGCGATCGCGTCGCCCGACTTCGCGAGTGCAATGAGATACCCATCATCGACCTGAACCTGGCCTTGAGGGTTGAAGGAGAGACGAGCCACGAGCGTTCCTTTCTGCACGAATGCAGGGAGAATCAGCTCAGTGGCGCACTCCTCCCCTGGCGCCATCTGAAATATCTCGACCGAGGTCCTCAACCTCAGGTCGACCGTTATGTGGGCGGCACACTCCCACAGTTATGGAGCGCCGTCAAGAGATTGCAGGGATTCTTGCGGGGGTGGCGGTCAGCTCGACCGCTAGCGGGCGTCCAGGACGCCGTAGAGCAGGGCCGCGGCGGCCGCCGAGACGTTCAGCGACTCGATCCGTCCGCGCAGCGGCAGCGCGACGATCTCGTCGCACATCGCCCGCACGCGCGGGCGCAGGCCCTTGCCCTCCGCGCCCATCACGAGGACGACCCCGCCCTCGTAGTCGGGCTGGCGGTACGGCGCGCCCTTGGCCGCGGCGCCGTAGATCCAGCAGCCCGCGCCCTTGGCGTCGGCGAGGAAGTCCGCCACGTTGCGGACCTGGGCGATCGGGAGGTGCTCCACGGCCCCGGCCGAGGCCTTGGCGGCCGCCGGGGTCACCTCGGCGCTGCGATGGCGCGGCAGCACGAGGCCCGTGGCGCCCACGGCCTCCGCGGTGCGCGCGATGGCCCCGAGGTTCTGGGGGTCCTGGACCTCGTCGAGGACCACGATCAGCGGGTTGGGGCCGGTCAGCAGCGAGGCCTCGTCGACGTAGGGATACTCCCCCACGTCGGCGCACAGGCCCTGGTGGGCGTCGGTCCCGGCCCGCGCGGTGAGCCAGTCGCCGTCGGCCGCCTCGACCAGCACGCCCTCCAGCCACGGCTCGCGCGCCGCGCTCGTGGTCGCCCACACGCGGTTGACGGGCCGCCGGCCGGACCGCAGCGCCTCGCGGATCGGGTTGCGGCCGTAGAGGAAGTGCGCGGCGTCGGGGCGGGTGACCTCGCGCGGCGGCGTGGCGTCGCGCCCGCGGACCACGCCGCGGGAGCGCGCCGGCTTGGGGCGACCGGCCCGCGGCGGGCCGGCGGCATCCCGGTCGGCGGCCGCGCCGGCCCCGTCGCGCGCCGTGCGGCGCTTGCCGGTCTGCCGGCCCGCCGGCTTGGCGCCCTCGGGCTTGCGGCCCGGGGACTTGCCGCCGCGCTTGCCGCGCGGGCCGGGCCGTCCCTCGTCGTCGGGGCCCGACCCGCCCGAGCCGCCCGAGCCGCCACGCGGGCTCATGCGGGCACCAGCTCGACGCCGTCGCTGCCGTCGCGGACGACCCAGCCGCGCTCGCGCAGCGCGTCGCGCAGCCGGTCGGCCTCCGCCCAGTCGCGGGCGGCACGAGCCGCCTCGCGCCGAGCGAGCAGCTCCTGCGCCTCGGGGTCGGGAACCTCGACCGCCGCGGGCGCGGCGACGTCGGCCAGGCCGAAGACGTCCAGCATCTCGACGAGGTCATCGCGGCCGACGCCCTCGCGGCGGTTGGCCTCGCTGACCCACTCGGCGACCGCGGCCAGGGCGCGGGCGGTGTTGAAGTCGTCGGCCAGCGCGGCGAAGAAGGCGTCGCGGTGGACGGCCATGTCCGGCGGCGACGGTCCGTCGACCAGGCGCCGCGCGGCCTCGCGGATGCGGCTCAGGCGCCCGGCGGCGGCGGCCAGCGTGTCGGGCGCGAAGACGATCGGCTGGCGGTAGTGGCCACCGGCGAAGAAGAGCAGCAGCGTCTCGCGTCCCCATTCCTCGATCACGTCGGGCAGCAGCGAGATGTTGCCGACCGACTTGGCCATCTTCTCGCCGCGCATCTCGAGCATGCCGTTGTGCATCCAGATCTGGGCGAGCTCGGCGCCGTGCGCCATGCGCGTCTGGGCGGCCTCGTTCTCGTGGTGGGGGAAGACGAGGTCCGAGCCGCCGCCGTGGACCTCGAAGCCCACTCCGAGCAGGTCCTCGGCCATCGCCGAGCACTCGATGTGCCACCCGGGGCGTCCCCGCCCCCACGGGGCGTCCCAGGCGGTGTCCTCGCCCTCCTTGTGCGCCTTCCACAGCGCGAAGTCCAGCGGATCCTCCTTCAGCGACCTGCCGGCGGGATCCGCGTCGTCCTCGCCCTGGTCCATCTGCTCGAGGTCCACGTCGCGGTGCGACAGCACGCCGTACTGGTCGTCGGCGCGGACGCGGAAGTACACGTCCCCCTCGACGGCGTAGGCCGCGTCGCGGTCGATCAGCGCCTGGATCAGGTCGACGATGCCGTCGATCGTCTGCGAGGCCAGCGGCTCGTGGTCGGGACGGCCCAGGCCGAGCGCCCCCGTGTCGGCGACGTAGTGCGCGGTCATCTCGCGGGCCAGCTCCGCGGAGCCGACGCCCTGCGCCCGTGCCGCGTCGTAGATCTTGTCGTTGACGTCCGTGACGTTGGCCACGAAGGTCACGTCATAGCCCTCGTGGGCCAGGAAGCGCTTCAGCCAGGAGAAGATGACGTAGGGCCGCGCGTTGCCCACGTGGACGCGGTTGTAGACGGTCGGACCGCACGCGTAGATGCCCACCTTGCCGGGATTACGCGGAACGAGCGGGCGATTCTCGCCCGTGCGTGTGTCGTGGAGACGGATGTCGGGCACGGGTCCCAGCCTATCCGGGCAGGGGTCGTCGTCCGATCCCGGAGGCGTGCCGCCCCCCTGGACGGATGACCGATCCCGGTTCGAGCCGGGCCACGCCTTAGTCTGCGCTCCCTCAGTGTCTGCATCCCGCCTGCAACAACGTCTCCTGGCCCGCGTCGAAGCGGCGTTCCGCACGCTGCCGGACCGCTACCTCGGCGCGCCCGCCGGCTTCGACGTGACCTACCACGTGCGGCTGGGCGACGTCGGCCACACGTTCGAGGTCCGGTGCACCGAGCACGCGGCCCGCGTGCGCAAGGGCATCAGCGGCCGGCCGGCCGACGTCGTGATCGGCACCGACGCCGAGACGTGGCTGCGCCTGCGCGCCGGGGAGCTGAGCGGGCTCGAGGCCTTCCGCGCCCGCACGCTGTACGTCCGCGGCGAGCTCGACAACGCCGTCCGGTTCGAGGGGCTGTTCCGCCTGCCCGACGGCCGCGACCCGCTCATGCGCGTCCACGACGTCGAGATCCCGTCCCCGCCCGCGCGGCGCGTGTCGGTGCTCACGACCGGCGCGGGCCCCGACGTCCTGCTCGTCCACGGGCTGGGCGCGGCGAAGTCCTCGTTCTTCGACTGCGCGGCGTACCTCGCCGACAGCGGCTACCGCGTCCACGCCCTGGACCTGCCCGGCTTCGGCGGCTCGTCCAAGCCGGCGCGGGCCCCGTACTCGGCGACGTGGTTCGCCGACACGGTCCTCGGCGTGATGGACGCGCTCGAGATCCCGTCCGCGCACCTGGCCGGCAACTCCATGGGCGGCCGCGTCGTGCTCGAGCTCGGGCTCCGCGCGCCCGAGCGCGTGCGGTCGATCGTGGCGCTCTGCCCGGCGGTGGCCTTCGTCAAGCGCGACTTCCACCCGCTCGTGCGCCTCCTGCGCCCCGAGTTCGGGCTGCTGCCCCACAAGCTGCGCCGCGGCACGGTCGAGCGCCGGCTGTGGTCCATGTTCTGCGACCCCGACGCGCTGGATCCCAGCGTCGCCGACGTCGTCGTCGACGAGTTCCAGCGCATCTACGGCTCCGCCGGCGGCCGGGTCGCGTTCTACGCCTCGGCGCGCAACATCTACCTGGACCGGCCGTTCGGCCACGGCGGCTTCTACCCGCGCCTGGCCGAGCTCGAGCCGCCGACGCTGTTCGTCTGGGGCTCGCACGACCCGCTGATCCCGCCCGGCTTTCGCCGCCACGTCGGCGCCGCGCTGCCCGGCGCCGAGCAGATCGTGCTGCAGGGCTGCGGGCACGTGCCGCAGGTCGAGCGCGCCGAGCAGACGGCCGGGATGCTGCGGCGGATCTTCGACCGGGCCGAGGTCACGGGCCCGCGGCGCCTGCCCGCGCCCGCGGCCGTGGGCGCGTCCGTGCGCACCGAGCGCGCCGCGTAGCGGCGCACCCACTGCTCTACGATCGTCGCCATGGCCGGCCCTTCGCAGAGCACGGCAGGCGCCTCGCCCGACGGGCAGCGCCGCAACGGCACCCGTCGCGCCGAGGGCGCCCCGCCGCCGGCGACCGAGGATCCACGCGACGCCGGCGCGGAGGCGGCGCCCTCCGGCGGCCACTCGCTGATCGAGCGCGCCCTGCGCGCGGCCGCGGGCCCGCTGACACGGCGCGCGCCGCCGGCCGACCTCGACGAGCGCGACCCCGACTACATCCGCGAGACGCTGCCGCGCATGTGGCTGCTGAGCAGCCTCTACTTCCGCGGCGAGGTCCGGGGCCTGGGCAACGTGCCCGACGAGGGCCCGGTGCTGCTGGTCGGCAACCACTCCGGCGGCAACCTCACGCCGGACACGACCGTCTTCTCGCTGGCCTTCCACGCGTACTTCGGCGTCGAGCGCCCGTTCCACCAGCTCGCCCACAACCTCGTGCTCTCCCTGCCGGGCCTCGGCTTCCTGCGCAAGTACGGGACGGTCGCGGCCTCGCCCGCCAACGCCCGCAAGGCGCTGCGCTCGGGCGCCGCGGTGCTCGTCTACCCGGGCGGCGACCGCGAGGTCCACCGGCCGTCGTGGCAGAGCGGGCGCGTGGACTTCGGCAACCGCAAGGGCTATGTGCGCCTGGCCCTCGACGAGGACGTGCCGATCGTGCCGGTCGTGGCCATCGGCGGCCAGGAGACCGCGCTCTTCCTCTCGCAGGGCGAATGGCTCAGCCGCCTGCTGATGCTCGACAAGCTCTTTCGGTTGAAGGTCCTGCCCATCTCGCTCGCCGCGCCGTGGGGCCTGAACGTCGGCGACATGCTGGGGCACGTCCCGCTGCCCGCCAAGATCACCGTGGAGGTGCTTCCGCCGATCGACGTGCGCGCGGAGTTCGGCGCCGAGCCCGACGTCGACGAGGTCCACGCCCACGTGACGCGCCTGATGCAGGAGACGCTCGACGCGCTCTCCGCCGAGCGTCGCTTCCCGGTGATCGGGTAGGGCTCGACGGCATGCGCGTCGCCGCCGACATCGACGTCAACGCCCCCGCCTCGGCGGTCTGGGCGCTCGTCGACGACCCGTCGCGGTACCTGCACTTCATGTCGGGGATCACGCGCTGGGAGGTCGTCGGCGACCGGGCCAGCGGGCTCGGCGCGCGCTACCGCATGCTCATGCACGTCGGCTCGGCCGAGGTCGGCGGGCTCGTGGAGATCGTCGAGCACGAGACCGATCGCGACATGGCGTGGGTGTCGGTCGTCGGCATCGACCAGCGCGGCCGCTGGCGGCTGCGCAAAAGGGGAGACGGCCGGGGAGCCTCCATCACGCGCGTCGAGCTGCGCCTCTCCTACGGCGTGGCCGGCGCGGGGCCGTTCGGATGGCTGGCCGAGCACGTCGCCGCCCCGATCGTCCGCGGCCACCTGCGCCGCTCGCTGCAGCAGCTCAAGCGCCAGGTCGAGCACGAGCAGCTGCGCTCCGCCGCGGCCGCCCGCCGCGCCGCCCGGGTGGCGTAGCCGCCACGCCGCCCGCCGATACCCTCAGGGCCTGACGATGCCGCCCGGCTCCGCGCTCGACATCCTGGTCGTCGACGACGACGACGCGCTTCGCGACATGCTCACGCGCTCCTTCGAGCGCGAGGGGCATCGCATCACGTCCGTGGCCGACGGCCACGACGCGCTCGAGGAGGCCGGCCGCGGCCAGTTCGACGTCATCCTGCTCGACGTCGCGCTCGGCCCGGGGCCGACGGGGTACGACGTCGCCCGCGCCCTGCGCGCCCGCCGCAACGTCACGCCGGTGATCATGCTCACCGCGCTGGACTCCGAGGCCGACGCGGTGCAGGGCCTGGAGGCCGGCGCCGACGACTACGTCACCAAGCCGTTCGGCCTCGCCGAGCTGCGCAGCCGCATCCGCGCCGTGCTGCGCCGGGCGCACGGCAACCTGCTCGACGACGGCCTGATGGAGATCGGCAACGTCGTGCTCGACCAGCGCCAGCGCGAGGTCGCCGTCGACGACAAGCCGGTGCGCCTGACGTTCGCCGAGTTCGAGCTCCTGCACTGCCTGATGGCCCGGCCGGGGCGGCTGCAGAACCGCCAGGAGCTGCTGCGCGCGATCTGGGGCGACAGCGCCTACCGCGACCCGCGCGCGATCGACGTCCACATCCGCCACCTCCGCGAGAAGCTCGAGGAGCGCCCCGACGATCCGAAGCTGATCCTCACCGTCCGCGGCGCCGGCTACCGCTTCCGGGACCGGTGAGCCGGCGATGAGCCTGCGGACCCGCCTGCTGCTGGCCCTGCTGGTCACGAGCGTGGTGACGCTGGGCGTCGCGGCGCTGGCGCTGCTGTCGCCGCTGCAGACGCGGCTGCGCACGGAGTCGCGCGACTCGGTGCGGTCGACGGTGCTGGCCACGCGCGGCAACATCGAGGCCGAGCTGAGCAAGCACAAGTGGGTCTACGACTTCCGGGCCAACGACGCAGCCGAGGCGATGCGCAAGCTCTCTGCCCGCACCGGCGCGCGGGTCATCCTCTATCCGTCGGCGATCGACCCGGTCCGCACCGTTCCGCCCTTCGACACGGGCTCGGGCAAGACCGAGCTCGACGACGTCTTCCAGGCGTCGGGGACGGGACGCACCGTGCAGAGCAACACCGAGGCCGAGGGGACCCGGCTGGCCGTCCCCCTGCCGGTGACCAACCCCCACTTCATCCTCGCGGTGCGCCGGCCCGACACGGAGTCGGCCCAGGCGGTCGACGTCGTGCGCAGCGCGTTCCTCACCGCCGCCGTCTTCGGGCTGGGCGTCGCGCTGCTGCTCGGGATCATCCTCTCGACCGGGCTGTCGCGCCGCCTCGGGCGCCTGCGCCGCAGCGCGCTCGCCCTGGCGGCCGACGGCGTGAACGCGCCGGCGCCGCCGGTCGACGACGGCCAGGACGAGGTCGGCGACCTCGCGCGCGCGCTCGCGTCGATGCAGCGGGCGCTGCGCCGGCAGGAGGAGGCGCGGCGGGCGTTCGTGGCGACCGCCAGCCACGAGCTGCGTACCCCGCTCACGTCGCTGCAGGGCAACCTCGAGCTGCTGACCGAGGACCTCGACGCGGGCCACCTCGACGTCGAGGACGCGAGCGCGGTGCTGCGCGGCGCCCAGGGGCAGCTGCGCCGGCTCTCGAACCTCGCGTCCGAGCTGCTGGACCTCAGCCGCCTGGACGCCGGCGTCGAGCTGCGGCGCGAGCCCGTCGAGCTCGGCGAGCTCACCCGCGCCGTCGCCGCCGAGTTCGAGCTCCGCTCGCGCGACCGCTCGGTGGCGCTGGAGATCGTGCCGCCCACCGGCCCGGTCTGGGCCGCGGGCGACCCGGGCGCGGTCGCGCGGGTGGCGCGGATCCTCATCGACAACGCCCTGCGCTTCTCGCCCGCGGGCGAGGCGATCCACATCGCCGCCGCCTACCACGGCGAGCGCGCCACGCTCGAGGTGGGCGACCACGGGCCGGGCGTTCCGGTGGAGGAGCGCGAGGTGATCTTCGAGCGCTTCCAGCGCGGTACGCGCACCGGCGGCGAGGGCGGCTTCGGGCTCGGCCTGGCGATCGGCCGCGAGCTCGCGCGCCGGCTCGACGGCGAGCTGGAGCTGACGAGCCGGACCGGCGGCGCCGGCGCCCGCTTCACCCTCACGCTGCCGATCGAGCTGCCCCGCGGCTCGGGCCACGGCGACGACGAAGCAGACGGCGAGGCGGGCGCGGCGGGCGACGCCCCGGCGGCCGCGCCCTCGATGCGGGGCGCGTCATCCTCCACCCGCCCAGCGGCGTCGAGGGACGACTGAACCGCGATAGTCGCGGTTCAGTCGTCCCTCGACGCGCCCGGGAGGCCCCTCAGGCGTCGGCGCCGGCCGAGCAGGCCGCGCAGCGGCCCTCGACGACCAGCTCGGCCGTGCCGGCCTCGAAGCCGGCGGCGCGGGCGGCGCGCAGCGCGGGCGCCGAGTGCATCGGGATGGCGAGGTCCTCGACGCGCCCGCAGGTGCGGCAGCGCACGTGCGCGTGGTCCTCGGTGCGCGGGTCGTAGAGCACCGGGCCGCCGACGCTCACGCGCCGGGCCTCGCCGAGCTCGGTGAGCAGGTCGAGCGTCGCGTACACCGTCGGCAGCGACATGCCGGGCAGCTGCTCGGACGCGCGCCGCAGAACCTCTTCGGCGGTGACGTGCCGGTCGAGCTCGCGCAGCAGGCGGTGGATGATCAGCCGCTGCGAGGTCACCCGCTGGCCGCGCTCGCGCAGCGCGACGACCAGGCGGTCCTCGGCGGCCTGCGCGGCCTCTGGTGTCGGATGCTCGAACACGCTCCTTTCACATGTTAGGGCATCCTTATCTTTAGCCTCTTGTATTATGGACGTCGTGAGCGAGCAGGCACTGCATCTCCCGCCCGCCGAGTCCAACGCCGCGACGTTCGACCCCGAGCGCCGGCGCCTCGTACTCCAGCGCGTCCAGCCCGGCCTGATCGGCCTCATCGACGGCACGATCTCCACGCTGGCGCCGATCTTCGCCGCCGCCTACCTCGCCGGCTCGCGCGCCGCGCTGCTCGTCGGCCTGGCCAGCGCGCTGGGCGCCGCGATCTCGATGGCGCTGTCGGAGGGGCTCTCGGACGACGGCTCGGTCACGGGCCGCGGCAGCTCGCTCTCGCGTGGCGTCATCACCGGCGGCGCGACGTTCCTCGGCGGCACGTTCCACACCCTGCCGTTCCTCATCTCCGACGTCTCGACCGCGCTCGCGGTCGCCTACGTCGTGGTCGCCGTCGAGCTCGTCGTCATCGCGCTCGTCCGCCGTCGCTTCATGGCGGTGCCGCTGCCGGTCTCGCTCGTCCAGGTCACGCTCGGCGGCATCCTGGTGGCGGTCGTCGGCGTGCTCGTCGGGCACGCCTGACGCCTCGCTGACGGAGCCTCTCCTAGCCGTTGGAGATCAGCGGCTCGCGCTCGTAGACCGTCGTGGGAACCGTGTGGTACGGGTTCTCGTTGTCGGCGTCGGTCTCCTCCTCGTGGTAGACCGACTCGACGTTGACCGCCCAGATGTCGTGCTCGGTGCCCTTGAGGATGTTGTCCACCGCGCGCATCGCCGACAGCATCGAGTGGTCGGAGTTGTTGTAGCGGTGCAGGCCGTTGCGGCCGACCTGGACGAAGTCCTGCAGCGGATCGAGCCACCCGCGAATGGTGGAGACGCGCTCCGCGTAGGTCTCGTCGTACATCGGGTAGGCGAGCGGCACGCGCACGACGTAGCCGCGGCGCACCTTGTCCGGCGTGGCGAGCCCCAGCTGGTCGAGCTCGCGCGTGGCCAGCTCGACGAGCTTGTCGTCGTCCATGGTCCAGAGGTCGTCACCCTTGAAGGCGAAGTACTCCAGGCCGACGCACGCCGTGTCGGGGTCGGGGACCATCCAGGGCGACCAGGAGCGGTAGTTCTGGATGCGGCCGACGCGGACGCCGTCCTCGTGGATGTAGATCCAGTTGTCGGGGAAGAGGTCCTCCCCGTCCAGGATCAGCGCGACGGTCATGAAGTCGCGGTAGCGCAGGCCCTGCGCCGCCTTCTGGACCTCGGCCGGCGCGCCCGGGCTGGTCAGGCCGACCATGTGGCGCAGCGGCAGCGACGAGATCGTGCCGCGCGGCTCGATCGCGCCCTGCGGCGTGTCGATGCGCACGACGCGGCCGTCCTCGACCTCGATCCTGGTCGCCGGGCACTCGAGGCGCACTTCGCCGCCCATCTCCTCGATGCGCTCGGTCATCATCTCCCACATCTGCCCGGGGCCGTAGCGGGGGTAGTTGAAGGCGTCGATGAGCGACTTGATCTCGTTGTCCTTGTTGCCGAAGAACGCGGCCTTGGCGGCGCTGAAGAACGACAGGCCCTTGATCCGCTGAGCGGCCCACTCCGAGCGCAGCTCAGTGGTCGAGACGCCCCAGACCTTCTCGGTGTAGCCCTTGAAGAAGTGCGAGTACAGGCGCTTGCCGAAGCGGTTGGACACCCACTGCTCGAAGTTGTCCTCCGGGCCCTTCGGCTTGACGAGCGCCCAGAGGTAGGAGATGCCGCAGCGGGTCAGCTCGATCGGGCCGAGCTTCTTGATGACGTCGGTGCCCTTGAGCGGGTAGTCGAGGTACTTGCCGCGCCAGAAGATGCGCGACATGCGCGGGCGCTTGAGGAACTCGTCGCCCATGATCTCGTGCCACAGGGCGTCGACCTCCTTGTTCTTCGTGAAGAACCGGTGGCCGCCGAGGTCGAAGCGGTAGCCGTCGGGATCGACGACGGTCTTGGCGATGCCCCCGACCTGGTCCTCGGCCTCGAGCACGATGACCTTGCGGCCGGCCTTCGCCAGCAGGTAGCCGGCAGACAGCCCGGCCGGGCCGCCGCCGATGACGACGTACGGGCGAGCGTCGCCCGAGCCGTCGTCGTCCTCGGACGTCGGAAGGTTCGGCGGTGAGTCGACGAGCGTCATGCCCCAACCTTGCCCGCTGCGCGCGCGATTCCGCCCTTCCGCTAACGCGTCCTAACAGTTCTTCACCGAGCGCCCCGCCCGCTCAGGGGGGCCGTTCGGGCCTGAACGGAAGGGCTGGTCGGCGCGCGGCGCGGCTGCGGGAACCCGAACGCCCGGGCGGCGGCCATCGTGACGATGATCACGCCGAAGCCGAGGATGAGCGCGAGCAGCACGGGGCTGCGCGCGTCGGTGCCCGCCATCAGGGCGTGCAGCCCGCCGAGCACGAACGCGACGGACGCGAAGCGGTGCGCGCTGCGCCAGCGCCGCGCCCCGATGCGCCGCCGCTGGTAGAAGGACAGGCCGAAGGCGGCCAGCGCGTAGCCGGCGATCGTCCCCAGGCCGGTCCACAGCGGGCGGTAGTCCATCGTGAACGGCACGAAGACGCCGAGCACGCCCGGGTGCAGCCAGGGGTCGAAGAGCAGCAGCCCGCCGTGCAGCGCCGTGCAGCCCAGGCCGGTGAGGGCCAGGCGCTCGTGCCACGGGCGCATCCGCGCGGCGCGCGCGGGCGACACGAGTCGCAGCGCCGAGACCAGGCCGAGCACCGCCACGACGCCGAGCGCGGTGAAGCCCACGATCCCGAACGCGCGGCTGGCCAGCCACCAGGTGTAGTTGAAGGGGTCCACGGTCAGGCGGCCGTCTCGGCGAGCGCCCGGACGGTCCGGGCCGCCGCGCGGCGCAGCGGCGGCACGACCTCGACCTTGCCGCCCTCGCCGACGAGCACGCCGCCGAGCGCCGCGAGCGCAGCCCGCCCTCCCGACGGGCCGCGCAGCAGCGCCACCTTGGCGATGATCTCGGCCTCCAGGGCGGTGCGCCCCACCGCGGTCGCGGCCAGCAGGCCGGTCCACGCGGGGCGGCCCGTCGCCGGGTCGAGCAGATGATGGCCGGGGCGGCCGTCGGCGCCGAGCCACAGGCGCCGGTGGATGCCCGAGGTCGCCACGCCGCCGGCGCCGAGGCGCAGCCGGTGCACGCCGGCGCCGGGTCGCAGCGGATCCTCGACGGCGATCTCGTGCAGGCCGCCGCCACCGTGGCCGATCGCGAGGTCGCCGCCGACGTCGACGACGTAGCGCAGCCCCACGAGGCGCGCGGCGACCAGGTCGGCCGCCAGCCCCTTGCCGAGGCCGCCGCTGTCCAGGGTGACCCCGGGCGGCCGGCGGATCGTCTGCGCCCGCCCGTCGACGCCCAGGTCGTGCCACCGCGCGGCGGGATGGGGCATCGCGGGCGTACGAGCGGGCGCGGCCGCCAGCACTTCGGGCAGCGACGCCGTCGCGCCGTCCCAGTGGCCCGCATATCCGGCCCGGGCGAGCTCGTCGCCCAGCGTCATGTCCACCAGGCCGCCGGAGACGCGCCCGGCCCAGGCGCCGGCGCGCACCAGCGCGCGGACGTGCGCGTGCGCCGGCACCTCGTGCCGCGGGTCGGCGGTCAGCCGCGCGACGTCGGAGTCCGGATCGAAGCGCGTCCAGCGCGCCTCCAGGTCGGCCAGCAGCGCGCGGGCGTCGGCGGCCGCGTGGAGCAGGCGCTGCGACGGCGCGTCGCCCGGCGCCCGGTCGGCCAGCAGGAGCCGCGCCTGGCCGCCCATCGCCGGGAAGCTGACGTCGAGCCGGCTCATGACGCGCGCGTGGTCGGCAGCGCCGGGGAGGTGGCGCCCGGCGACGACTGGTCGTCGCTCGTCGTGCCCGCGGCGTAGGGGTCGACCGTCACGGCCGAGGAGGACGACTGCTGCGTCGTCGTGGTCGCGTCGCCGGCGGTCGACGCCTTGGCGCTGCCGAGGGCGGGGTCGGTGCCGGCGTTGACGCGGAGCGCGAGGACGCCGAACACGGCCACCGCGCTGGCGAGCGCTCCTGCGATGAACCGCCGCGCGCCGGGCGCGCGGATGCGCCGCCGCGGGGCCGGCGCTGCTGGAGGGAGGTCGGGCATGCCGGGAGGATCCACGCGCGACCTCAACCGCGCCTGAACCGCGCCTGGGCGTTGCCTGAGAGCGCGGCTACTTGCGTAGGTACACGACGGCGCGCACGCCGCGCGGCAGCGGCCGGAGGCCGAACCGCGGCACCGGCGCGACCCGCTGGAAGCGCGGATCGTGGTCCAGCGCGTGCTCCCACTGCGGCGAGCGGTGGCGGACCTCCGCGGTCCACGGCGCGCCCCAGCGGGCGGTGCGGATGATCGGCAGGAACAGCACGAGGTGCTGGCCCGGCTGCACCTCGGGCGCGAGCTTGTCGAGCGTGCGCTTGGGGCCGGCGGCCTTCAGACGGTCCAGCGCGTCGCGCCAGTCGAAGACGCGCGGGTCGGCGACGGGGCCCATGGCGTCGGCCCAGCGGTAGCCGTCGCCGAGGTAATAGCGCAGCGCCGGGCCGTACTCGGGATGGACGGCGACCACGAGGTCGCTCGGCGCGATCAGCCCGTCGTCCTGCAGGGTGCGGGCGACGCGGTAGGCGTCGCTCTTGCCGCGGATCGACCGCTCGTGCGGGTCGAACCACAGCACGAGCACGACGGCCAGGGCGATCAGCCCGACCTTGCCGAACCGCACCATGCCCGCGCCGGCCAGCAGCAGCGCCGGGCCGACGAATACCGAGAAGTACCGCGACGTCCAGGCGGGCGAGGCCTGCGACGCCAGCCACGCCAGCGCGACCGACACGCCGAGCGACACCGCGAGCGCGACGACGGCGCGCGAGCGGGGCCGTCCCTCGGCGCCACCGCGCAGCGTGGCCAGGCCCGCGACGCCGACGACCGTCACCAGCAGCGCGGTCTCCACGCCGCCGACGAGGTTCTGCAGCCCGCTGATGATCGCGTCCAGCGACGGCTTCTCGGCCCACGGCGCGCCGGTGTGGGCGGCCTGGAAGAGCAGCGTCGGCACCCACGGCAGGTACAGGAGCGCGAGCGCGCCGAAGCCGATGAACCCGTCGCGCAGCAGCGGGCCGCGCTCCTCGGCGGGCGCCGTGCGCCACAGCACCAGGAACGCCACGCCCATGCCGAGCGACAGGAACAGGCCCCAGTTGTGGGTGTACACGGTCAGCGCCGTGAAGACGCTGAACGCCGGCAGCGCGCGCCGGTCGCGCAAGGCGTAGGCCATGGCGAAGCTCGCGGTGCTCAGCAGGCCCAGGAGCGCGACGAGCGAGTACATGCGCGTCTCCTGGGCGTAGTAGGTCAGGAACGGGCAGGTGGCGCACAGCGCGGCGGTCGCCCAGCCCGAGCGCGTGCCGAAGAGCCGGCGTCCCGCCCACCAGCCGGCGGGCACGGTCAGCACCGCGAAGATGACCGACAGCGCGTGCATGCGCGACTCGCCGTCGCCGCCGACCACGCTGATCCAGACGTGGAGCAGCATGTAGTACAACGGCGGCGCGCCGTCCTTGCGGAGCAGGCCCGGGATGTCGAGGAGCGGATGGTGGGCGATGCCGACCGACAGGCCCTCGTCGATCCAGAACTTGGCGGTCAGCGCGTGCGTGCGCAGCTGCACGGAGGCGAGCAGGAGCAGCAGCACGCCGGCGGCCGACAGGACCGCGGGGCGCCGCCACCAGCGCACGCCGGGCGCGCCTCCGCCGCCCGCGCTCGCGTCCGTCCCGACCGGCGCGGTCGCGCCCGCCGAGCCCTCCGCCACGGCGCTCACGCCCCGCCGCTCCCACACGCGGCGACGATCCGCCAGCGCGTGCCCGTGGCGAGCGTGTCGCGGTCGCCGACCGCGGCCAGCGACGGCACCGGGTGGGTGCGCGAGGTCGTCCGCACGCGGAAGACCACGGCGGGCGCCCGCGGGGCCAGCTGCACCTGCTGGGTGTGCAGGTGCAGGTTCCAGGCCACGACGGGCACGAGGAACGCGCCGGTGTAGGGGGTGCCGCAGCGCGTCAGCGCGTCCGCGCCGCCGGCCGCGCGCACGAGCCCGGGCAGCTCGTCGGCGAGGTCGGCCTGGTACTCGAGGCCGTGCATCGTCGGGACGAAGCGCTGGAAGCTCGGCGCGGCGAAGCCGACGCCGACGGCCACGGTCGCCACGACGACGACCGCGTGGCCGACGTGCCGCCCGACCACGCCGGGGACCGCGCGGCGCAGCAGGACGACCCCGCGCTGCAGCGCCCAGCCCGCGCCGGCGCCGCCGAGGACGATCAGCAGCGCGACCGGCGCGATCAGGTAGCGCTGGTTGCCCGAGAAGCCGTCGGAGGTCATGTACGCCACGAGACCGAGCCAGGCGATCGACAGCGCCACCATGAACGCGACCGCGCGGTCGCGGCGGACCATGAGCATCACCGCCGCGGCGGTCAGCCCGGCCATCAGCGGCGCGGTGAGCATCTCCCCCGCGTCGCGCAGGACCTCGCGTGCCGGGTTGTCGGCGTAGGTCGGCGCGCCCGGGTTGACGTCCTTGGCACGGTGCGCGGCGCGCAGCAGGTCACCCGAGCCCCACAGCTCCGGCAGCAGCCAGAGCGCCACGACGCCGGCGCCCGCGCCGAGCACCATCGCGATCGGGAGCTGCCGGCGCCACAGCAGCCAGAGGCCGTAGAGCCCGAGGAACGGCCACGCCTCGGGGCGCAGCAGGCCGGCGCAGACGGCGAACAAGAACGCGGCGCGGCGGTCGCCGGCGAGGTGGCGGTCGACCGTGGCCAGCAGGAACGCGACGATCAGGCCCTCGGAGTTGCCCAGCGCCGCGTTGCGGATCCACCACGGCGCGATCGCCAGCGCGGCCGCCGCCGCGACGCCGCCCGCCACGCCGCCGCCGAGGCGCCGCGCCACGCGGAACGCCAGCACGATCGCCGCGATCGCACCCGCACGCGCGACGACGAGCCACAGGTCCGGAGCGGCCGATCCGAAGAGCGAGAAGACCGTGGTGAACATCACCGGCAGCGGCTTCCACGACGGCCCGCCGGTGGTGACGAGGTCCAGGTGAGCGACCTCGCGGCCCCAGATGATCCACGACCACGGGTCGTAGGTCGGCGCGCTGGGCAGCAGGAGCGTCAGCGCGGCCACCGCGACCGAGCCTGCGGCCAGCAGCCAGGCGCCGTGCGCGCGCGCGCCGACGCGCGCCGTACCGGACGGCGCCTGCGAGACCGAAGTGGGGACGGGACGCTCCTCGAGCAGCACGGCGGTGTCCAGGGTATGCCCGCGACGTGACGCATTCGCGCTGCGCTTAACGAAGCGCAACGCGGCCGCGGCGCCCGCAGGCCCGGTCGTCAACGGCCGATCGCCCCGCTAGGGTCGCGCCGCATGAGCGTCCAGGCACCCAACCTCGTCCTCAGTCCCTCGGCCCAGGTGGGCACCGGCGTCTCGTTCGGCGCCAACGTGGTGGTCCACCCCGGCGTGGTGATCGGCGACGACGTCGTGATCCAGGACGGCGTGATCCTCGGCAAGGCGCCGAAGCTCGCGCCGACCTCCGGCGCCGAGCCGGTCGGCGACGACCCGCTGACCATCGGCGACGGCGCCGCGATCTGCGCGGGGGCGATCGTCTTCGCGGCGGCGCGGATCGGCGCGGGCAGCATCGTCGGCGACCAGTCCTACGTGCGCGAGCGCGCGCGCATCGGGCGCGACACGGTGATCGGCCGCGGGTCGGCGATCGACAACGACGTCACGATCGGCGACCGGGTGCGGATCCAGACCAACGTCTACATCACCGGGTTCAGCGTGGTCGAGGACGACGTCTTCGTCGGGCCGTGTGCGATGACCACGAACGACGACACCATGAACCGCCACGGCGACGACTACGACCTGCGCGGCGCGACGCTGCGCCGTGCCTGCCGGATCGGCGGCGGCGTCGTGCTGACGCCGGGCGTGGAGATCGGCGAGGAGGCCTTCGTGGCCGCCGGCGCGGTCGTCACCGCCAACGTGCCCCCGCGTGGCCTGGTCATGGGCGTTCCGGCGCGCGTCGTCCGCCAGGTGGGCGACGCGGAGTTGCTCGAGCGCTGGCGGTGAGCCGGCAGTCCGCAAACTCGACGAATAACTAGCCTCGAACGAGCGGAGGGCTGCGGTCGGCTGCGCTCAAGACCCGCTCAAGCCCGGCGCACCTTCACGGTGAGGCGTTCGTGATTGACACGCCCTGGAACGTGAAGCCGTCGCTCTCCCCGTACTTCTTGTCCACGAGCGTAAGGTCGGCAACCGTGCCGAGGACCTCGAGGGCCGGCGGCTCGTACGCTCGGTCAGTGTCGTTGTGAGGAGGCATCGTGCGAAGAGCCTAGGGTGGTGGTCTCGTGAAGTCCACACCCCAATCGGCCAGTTCGCAGCATCGCGGAGCCTACGGATTCCGCCTCGAGGGCCTAGAGGCCGCCGACGATCTACTCGTGACGGCGCCCGGCTCCTGGCCCGCGTTGCGCGTCGTCGTGGAGCGTGGCCGCGCCCGCGTCCCGCGCGATCGAATGGACGACCACACTGCCGACCTCCGCCTGCAGACGGTCGACGGCTCCATCCGGCTGGAGCGCGCATCCGGCCGAGTCATCTTCTCCGTCCCCGGCGAGCTCACTCCCGCCGCGCTGGTACACCCGTTCCTCGCGCCCGCGGTCCTGGTCGCTGCGCACTGGATGGGACGCGAAACCTTCCATGCCGGCACGTTCGTCTGCGGCGGCTCGGCCTGGGGCGTCCTCGGGCACAAGGGCGAGGGCAAGAGCACGCTTCTGGCATGGCTGGCGGGGCGCGGCGTCCCCGTGCTCGCCGACGACGTCCTGATCGTCGACGACGGCCATGCCCTTGCCGGTCCCCGGTCGATCGATCTGCGTGCCGGCTCCGCCGCCCACCTCGGAAACGGCGAGGCGCTTGGGCGCGTCGGCGCGCGCGAACGCTGGCGCGTGACCTTGGCCACCGTGCCGGCGTCCGTTCCGCTCGGGGGGTTCGTCCACCTCCGATGGGCCGACGATGTTGCTGTCCGTCGCCTGCGCGGAGCGGCGAAGCTGCGGGCGCTCGCAGAGCATCGTGGGGTGCGACGTGACGCGGTGGACGGCGGCGGGCCGTTGATGGACCTCAGCGCTCTTCCGTCGTACGAGTTCTGTCGTCCCCGAGATTGGAGCTCAATCGAGGCTGCCGGCGAGCAGCTCCTGGCTGCCGTGAGCGCGAGCTGACCGAGCCAACCGCTGGCGCCCGAGCCACACTGCCTGCAGCGCTGTGAACGTCTGCCCGGGAGGCGCGGCGGCGGACGTCCAGATCCGGCGCAGGGCGCTGCGGTCGATCAGAGCCTCGGGCAGCGCCTCTCCGTTCCACGACCCCGCTAGCTCCCGGCTCGGCGTGCGCCAGAACGCGTCGTTGAACGCCGCTTTGTCGACGCGGCTGAGCACGTTGTCGGGCAGGACGTCGCCGAAAAGTGCGCGCATGGCGCTTGTCCGCCCCACGAAGCCCCCCAACGGGGCGCTTGCGGCGACGGCGCCCCAGAACGCCGCGTCCCAGAGCGGATGGGCCAAGTGGACGTCCGCGTCGCGGGCGAGCAGCGCCAGACTCGCGGTTCCGATCTCGAGGTAGCGCAACGTGTGCCACAACGCCATTCGGGCGTCCAGGTTCCCCGGCTCGGCCAGATGCTCGACCGCCGCCGCCCGATGCAGCCGGCGGCGAGCAGGTCGGCTCAGCCACGGAGCCGCCGGACCGTGGCGGTGCGCGCGCGCCCGGATGCGTAGCTGCCGCGGAGCGCATGCGAGGGCTCGCGCCGCAAGTCGTGTTGGACCGGGCCGCGACGACGCTGCGTTGAACAACTCGTCGCCGGCTATGCCCGTCAGCAGCGACCCGCCGCGTGCGACCTCCAGCAGAGGGACGTGGAAGTGCGCGTTGAAGGGCCACAGGAGCCCGTGGCGCCGGAGGACCGCCGTGGCCACGGGCCCGACGATGTCGAGGTCGTCGTCGTGCTCGAGCCGCACCCAGTCCGCAAGCCCGAGGTGGCGAACGACGAGCTCCTGCCACTCGCGCTCGTCAGACGCCGGTGCGGCCACGAACCGGTTCGTTGCGGCGATGGGCAACGGCAGGCCTTCCCTCCGGGCGACCGCTGCCGCGACGGCGAGCACGGCCGAGGAGTCGCGGCCGCCGGAGAAGCTCACCACGCATGGTCCGCGCTGCAGGGCGGGAAGGATCGCCGCCTCGATCGCGGCCCGCGGATCGCCGGCGGCCAACAGCCGGGGCGGCGCGCTGCTCGCGCCGAACGGCATGCTCGTCACGACCTCCAGGTCCGTGAGCGGCGATCCGGTCACGGCGCTACTCGGGTGAGCTCACGGAACGGGCTCGATGGTATTTCACCTTCGAGCCATGCGTGCGCTCCGAACCCGTCTGCGGGAGCAAGCACGCCGATGATCACGTCACGCCGGTCGCCGTGCGCGGCGAGCCATCGCTGCAGCACCAAGGAGCGTTCGAGGCAGGTCGGCTCGCGTCGCCGGAGTACGGCCTGCACGCCGCGGAGGGCGTGCGGGGGAAGCGACGGGGGCGCCGCCACCACGACGGACTCGAACGGGCGTTTGCGCAGCTCGCGGTGCGTCGCGGTCAGCGCGCGCAGGGTCCACCACGCGGCTCGCAGCGTCGCCGTATCCGGCGGGCTTCGCACTCGTCACGCCTCGAGATAGCCGTGCCGGCCCAGCTCGCTGATGAAGGCATCGACATCGGAGGCGGCGCGCTCGGGCTCTAAGCCGTACGCCGCGATGAGCGTCGCGACGAGCTCGCCCCGCGTCGCGCCACGCGCGAGGGCGTCCCACAGCGCGGCGCCGCTGGAGTTCGCGGCAAGGTAGACCGACGAAGTCTTGTCCACTGCCACGACCTCGTCGTCGATCGCCGTCCAGCGCAGGCGCGCGGCGTTGAGACGGAGTGTGTCGGTCATCGGGGGTCCCTCCCTGGTTCGGCGAGTTCGGCGTCGTGTAGCGACTTTGCGCGTGCCGCGTTGCGCAGGGCGGCCTGACTGCGATGCAACTTGGACTTCCAGCTTTCCCCACGGTTGCGGCGCGCCGTGCCGAGCAGCGTGGCGGCAGCGGCGTTGGCGCCCGGGACCGGCGGGAGTCCCCAGAGCGGCGCGGCGCTCTCCTGCACGTGCCGCTCGAAGACCGTCCGCTCGCGCGCGGCGGCGAGATGCCGGGCCCACGTTCGCATCGCAAGGCTGGGAGCGCTGCCGTTGAAGAGAGCATCGACGGCCCGCTCGGTCGTCCGCCAGAGGCGTGCGCATCCCCAGCGCTCGGCCAGCCCCCGGACCTCTGCGGCGTCGGCCTCCTGGACGACGGCCGCGATGTCGACGAGGTGGCTCAGGCGCGCCAGCGGCGTGTGCGCCCAGGCGTGTGCGGCAAGGAGCACCGCATGCGCCGCGGGGTCCAGCGCCGCGACCCCGCCGACGTCGACCGCGGCGTGGCACACCGCGCGGTCGGTCAGCTCGGCGGCGGTCGGGGCGCTCAGTCCGTCCGGCCACTTCGGCTGGTGGTGGACCTCGATCCATAGCGGATGACCGTCCCACTGCAATGGCCGAAGATGGTGGATGCCCCGGTACATGGAAGGCTCTCCCACCTCCCTGAAGCCGGCGGCGCGCAGCGCCTTCTGGGCGGCGACGCTGTCTGAGACGAGCACGTCGAGGTCGCGGTACGGCCGCGTCAGCGGGTCCGGGTAGCGCACGGCGACCTCGGGTCCCTTGACGAGGATCACCGGTCCGTCGACGGCGTCGCGGAGCCGGCGCAGCAACTCCGGGGCGCCGAGCGCGCGGACCGCGGCGAGACGCTGTTCGACGCGAATGTTCTGCGGCACAGCGGCGCCCTGCTCGCGCCGGCGGCGCGCCGCGAGCAGATGGAGGCCATGCCAGCGCAGGTGCTCGAACGAGGGTGCCGCGTCGACGAGCGCGTCGACCGCCTGCCACATGCTCCGCCTGTCGCTGCCCGTCATCAGTACAGCCCCAGCGTGCCGAGCCGGCGCTCGCGGTCCAGCGCCAGGCGGAAGGCGACGACGCCGGCAGCGAGTGCGGCGGCGGAGAGCGGCACGAGCACGGCGAGCGTCGTGTCGATCGCCCCCCAGCTCTGGCCACCGATCAGGGCCGCACGCAGCCCTTCGAGCGTCAGAGCCAGCGGGTTCGCCTGCGCGATCGTCGCAAGCCACCCTGGCAGAACCGACAGCGGAAAGTAGGCGCCCGCCGAGATGCCCATGACGGTCGTGAGGAGCCCCACCACGCCCGCACCGCGTCGGAACGTCAGCACCAGCGCGGCGCTCAGGAGCCCGAGGCCCCACACGAACGGAGCGAAGGCCAGGAGCAGCACGACGGCGGGCAGCACGCCCTCGGCCTCGAGCCGCAGACCGAACGCCAACGCGATGATGAGCAGCAGGACCCCGGCGCGGATCGGCACGGCGAGGAGCTCGAACGCTGCGGTCCCGACTTGAATCGTCGCGACGGCGGTCGGCGTGGTGAGCAACGCCTCCAGCGTCCCGACGAACTGCTCCTGGCGGATGCCGTTGGCCACCCGGTCGAGCATGAGCCCCGCCAGCAGCGTCAAGACGAGACCGACGGCGACGAACTCGACGTAGGTGGCACGCGTGCCGCCATACATCGGCAGGCGGGCAGGGTCGACGACGCGACCGATCAGCGAGAACAGCAGTGCCTGGATCGCAAGGGAGACCACGCCGAACGACAGCCCGACGCGGTAGCTGGTCATGATCTTGAAATCGCGGCGCAGGAACGCGCCGAGCTTGAGGCCCTCCCGGAAGACGGCGGTCATGACGCACGTCCCTCCGACGTCAGGGCCAGGAACGCCTCCTCGATCTCGGAGCGCTCGGGCCGACAAGCGACGACGTCGTGGCCATCGACGGCCAGCGCAGCGATCACGCGGCCCAACGGTGCGCCGCCTCGCAGCTCGATGAGCACATGGTCGGCGCCGGGTGCCGGCAAGACGTGCGCGAGATGGCGCACCGCCTCGGACACGGCACGCGCCGGCACGGGGTTCCCGACACCGTCGCGGAGAGCCAGCACGTACCGGCCGATCGGGGCACGGTCGATCAGCTGTGTGACCGAGCCCGCGAATCTGACGACGCCGCGATCCAGGAACGTCACCGAGTGTGCGAAGCCGCGGATCTCCTCCACTCGCTGCGTGGTCCACAGGACTGCGGCCCCATCGCCGGCCGCGCGCAGCGTCAGCTGCCGCACGGCCTCGGCGCCTTCGGGATCAAGGTCGTGGGTGGCCTCGTCGACGAGGAGCACGTCCGGCCGGGTCAGCAGCGCGCGCGCCATCGCGAGGCGCCGTTGCATCCCCTGCGAATACGTGTCCACGCGACGGTCCGCCGCTTCGCCGAGCCCCACGTCGCGCAGAGTTTCCCGGGCACGCTTCGTCGCTTCGCGGCGACGCAGCCCATGCAGCCGCGCGAAGAAGATCAGGTTCTCCAGGCCGCTGATTCGCAGGTAGAACGTCCGCGTGCCCGATGGCACGAGTCCGACCCGGCCGGCCATCGTCCGGGATCGCCGGCCAGATCCATCCTCGCCGAGGATCGTCACGGTGCCACTCGTCGGTGCGGCGAGCCCGGTGAGAACACGCAGGAGCGTCGTCTTCCCCGCACCGTTGGGCCCGAGCAGCGCGTGGACGTCGCCCGCGCGAAGGTCCACATCGACACCCTGGAGCGCCGGGCGACCGTTGAAGTGGCGGTGCAAGTCCCGGACGGCCGCGAGCACCGGTCGGTGCGGCATGGCGTCTTGGATCGGAACGTCACGTGCGCCGACGCTGGGCGCAATGCTCGAGGGTGCGGAGGCCACGGCGGCGATGCTAGGTGCGCGGCCTTGCACTGGGCCACACCGAACGGCTAGGTGTTGGTCCTGGCTCCCGAGGACCAGCTACGCCGCGGACGCCGAAGGGCGGCCACGCAACGGCGTCGCTCACCGCGGGCGCCGGTGCTTGCCGGGGTACTTCGCCTTGGGTGCCTGGGCCTTGCGATGAGCCGTGCCCTTGGAGGGCTTCGACCCGCTCTTTCGTTGCTTGGCGGCCTTCTTGACGTCCTTCTTGGCCTTCTTGGCCGAGGCGACAGCCACCCTCAACCCGGCGCCCGACACCGGCGTGGTCATGTCGGCCTGGATCTCCGACTGCGCCAGCGCCCGGTTGTAGACGCGGATCTCGTCGAGCTGGCCCCTGAACCACTCTCCCCACACACTGTTGCCGCCGAAGCGCAGGGCACCCGAGCTGTTGGGCATCGTGCCCGTGACCGGCTTGCTGGAGACCAGCGTGCCGTTGACGTACAGCCTGAGCGTCGCCCCGTCCCAGGTCGTCGCCAGGTACGTCCACGTGTTCAGCGCGACGCCGGCCGTCGAGCGCGTGTCGAACTCGGTGCTGGTGAAGACGTGTCCACTGGCCTTGCTGGTGCCCTCGCTGGCGTACAGCGAGTACACGAGCGAGCTGGCGCCCTCCTTGATCATCACCGTGCGCCAGGTGGAGCCCAGCGCGGTCGGGTTGACCCAGCCCTCCATCGTGATCTTGGTCGTCAGGTCGAGCTTGGCGTTGTCGGCGACGGTCACCCAGTTGCTGGTGCCGTTGAAGCTCAGCGCCCCGCCGAACTTGCCGGTGGTGGTGCGCGTCGCGCCGGTGAGCGTGCCGTTCAGTCCGTTGCCCGACGCGTCCGTGACGCCCGTGCCCGAGGTCTCGTCGAAGCCCCAGGCACCGACCAGGCCGCTGGGGGCCGGCGGGGCGGCGTTGATGGTCAGCGCCACTGACACGGTCTTGGGCGAGCCGCCCGCGCCGGGCGCCGAGACGGCCACCGTCCCGGTGTAGCTCCCCGGAGCCAGCCCCGCGCTGTTCGCCCCGACCGTGAGCGTGGACGGCGCGGTGCCGCTGGTCGGCGTCACCGTCAGCCAGCTCTGGTCCTTGGTGACGGTGTAGGTGAGCGTCCCGCCGCCGGTGTTGGAGACGTCGACTGTCTGCGGCGCCGGATTCGCGCCGCCCTGCATGGCGGTGAACGCCAGCGTGGAAGGCGTGACCCCCAGCGCGGGCGGCGCGGCGACCGTGAACGTCACCGGGATCGTCTTCGGCGACCCGCTTGCGCCGGACGCCGTCACGGTCACGTTGCCGGTGTAGGTGCCGGCCGCAAGACTGTTGAGCGACGCGTTGACGGTGATCGTCCCGGGAGCCGTGCCGCCGGCCGGCGACACGGTCAGCCACGGCTGGTCCTTGGCGACGGTGTAGCTCAGCGTGCTGCCGCCAGTGTTGGTCACGTCGATGGTCTTGGACCCCGGGTCGGCTGCCCCGGAGACGCCGGAGAACGCGAGGCTCGAGGGCGATGTCGTTAGCGTCGGCGCGGCCGGGGCCGCCGCGACGGTCAACGTCACCGGGATCGTCTTCGGCGAGCCGTTCGCCCCGGACGCCGTCACGGTGACGTTGGCGGTGTAGGTGCCGGCCGCCAAGCCGCTGACCGACGCCGAGACCGTGATCGTCCCGGGCGCGGAGCCGCTGACCGGCGAGGCGGACAGCCATGGTTGGTCGTCGCCGACCGTGTAGCTCAGCGTCCCACCGCCGGTGTTGGTGACGTTGATGGTCTTGGACGCCGGGTCCGCCGCGCCCGACGTGGCGCTGAACGACAGGCTCGCGGGCGACGTGCTCAGCACGGGCGCCGGCGGCGCGCCGCTGCAGGTCACCGGGGCGGTCATGTCACTCTGGATCTGGGCCTGCGTCAGCGCGCGGCTGTAGAGCCGCAGCTCGTCCAGCCTGCCGCTGAAGTACTCGCCCCAGACGTTGTTGCCGCCGAACCGCAGGGCGCCGGCGCTGTTGGGCATCGAGCCCGTGACGGCCTTGCTCGAGGCGAGCGTACCGTTGACGTACATCTTGAGCGTCGCGCCGTCGTAGGTCGTTGCCAGGTGCGTCCACGCGTTCAGCGGCACCGTGCCGGTTCCACGAGTGTCGGACTCGGCCGGCGTCGAGACGTGGCCGCTCGGCATGTTGGTGTTGTTGGTCGCGTACAGCGCGTAGACGAGCGCGCCCGTGTTCTCCTTGATGCCGACCGTGCGCCAGGAGCCGGCCAGCGTCGTCGGGTTGACCCACCCCTCGAGGGTCATGCCGGTGGTCAGGTCGAGCTTGGCGTTGTCGGCGACGCTGACCACGTCGCTCGTGCCGTTGAAACTCAGCGCGCCACCGAACTTGCCGGTCGACGAGCGGACGGCTCCCGTAATCGAACCGTTCAGTCCGTTGCCCGTGCCATCCGTCGCGGTTGTGCCGCTGGCCTCGTCGAAGCCCCACTGGCCCACCAGTCCCGTGTACGTCGGGCACGGTGACGCCGTGTAGGTGGCGGTGTACGTCGTCGCCGCGGTCGGGGCGGTGAACTGGTGGACCGCCGCGCCGCCGTTGGACCACGACGTGAAGTCGTAGGACGTCCCGCCGAGAATCTGCGGTGTCGGCGCGATCACCGCCACCGTGCCGTTCTGGACGACGGTGCGGGTGAACGGCGTCATCGATTCCTCGGCGCCTACCGAGATCGGCAGGCCCGAGGGCGACGACGTGAACGTCAACTCGACGGTCTTGGGATCGATGCGCACGGACCTCGTGTCGGCCAGCCCGCTGGCGTCGGTCGCGGTGAGCACGAGCGTCAGGTACGACGGGTACTCGTGGTCGGGGTACGTGTACGAGCCAGACGCTACCCCGTTATAGGTCTGCAGGTTGTGGACGTGGCAACTGCCCGGCACGATCGCCGAGCAGTGGTGCAACTCGATCTGCCACGTCAGGCGCGAGGCGGCCATGGCCGCCCCGTGGCCGTCGACGGCCGAACCCGAGAAATTGATGAGGTCGCTCACCGCGTAGCTCTGGCCGGTGGCCGGCGCGGCGATGGTCGCCGTGGGCGGGACGCCCGCGGTGACGGTGAGCTGGGCGGTGCTCGTTGCGCCGCCCGGGTCGGCGACCTTGAGGCGCACGGTGTAGGAGCCCTCGATGGTGTAGGTGAACGACGGCTTGGCGGCGGTCGAGTCGCCGTAGGTCCCGTCACCGTCGAGGTCCCACGAGTAGGTCAGCGTGTCGTTGTTGGGGTCGGTCGACCCGGTGCCGTCGAAGTTGACCATCAGCGGCACGGTGCCGGATGTCGGGCTGGCGGTCGCGTGCGCGGTCGGCGCCTTGTTGGCGTTGACGGCGCTGATGCGGTGGATGGAGCCGGAGCCGACGCTCACGTAGTACAGCGCGCCGTCGGGACCCGTCTGCAGGTCGACGGGGGTATCCGCGCCATCGACGAGGACCTGGCGTGTCGCCGGGTCGGGGACGCCGCCGGCACCGGCGAACATCGACCAGATGCAGCCGCGCGCGTAGTCGGCGAAGAACAACGCCCCGTTGTAGGCGGCGGGGAAGCTCGTGCCGTTGTTGAAGGCGATGCCCGAGGTGGACGAGGTGCCGGGCGAGCAGACGCTCTCGTCGGCCACTGTGGACCCGTGACCGTAGGTGAACAGCGGGGCGGTGACTGAGCCCGAGCTGTAGAGGTTCTCGCAGATGTTCAGGTTGAGGTTGTCGTACGAGCTCATCCGGCCGGTGCCCTCGTAGCACGGCCACCCGTAGTTGCGGACCTGGGTGGGATTCGGGATGCGGTTGAGCTCCTCCCAGCTGTTCCAGCCGACGTCGCCGAAGTACAGGTCGGTCGTGCCGGGCCGGAATGCGAACCGGAACGGGTTGCGCATGCCATAGGCGATGACCCGCTTGGCATTCGTATCGCCGGTGCCGGGGTTATCGGGCAGCGGGGCCCCGGTGTCCGGGTCCACGCGGATGATCGCGCCGTCCAGGCCCGTGGGGTCGGCGCTAGTGCGCGCGTCTTGGGAGCGTAGGGCGCCGCCCTCCGCGGTGGGCGGGCTCATCGCGCCGCCGACGCCGCCCGGCGGGTCACCGCACGGGTTCACCGGCTGGCCGTCCTGGCCGTAGTCGGCGAACGTGAAGCTCGCGCCGTCGCCGGCACTGGCATACAGCGCACCGTCCGGGCCGAACTGCAGGTCGCCGACGGAGTGGCTCGAGTACTGCTGGCACCACTCGTCCTTGATCAGGACAGTCTCGGCGCCAGTGTTGGCATTGATCCGCGACAGGCGGCCGCTGACCACGCAGCCCTTGATATCTGCCCCAGGCGGGTTCGGGCAGTTGTCGTTCCACAGCGGCGCCGTCCCACCGATCTTGGCGTCGTACGTGTACAACACGTAGATGTACGGGCGCCCGGTCGTGAACTGCGGGTCCAGCGCCATGCCGATGAGCCCGCGATCGCCGAAGAAGGCGACCTGGCTGCTGAGGTCCACGACGGTCGTCGGCGTGGGATCGGTGAGGCTCTCGAACTTCTCGATGACACCGTCGAGCTGAGCGACGTAGGCCGAACCGTCGGCGGCGAAGCGGAGGTTCGACGGCGCGATAAGGCCGCTCCAGACGGTGTCCTCGATGAACCCGCTGGGAATTGCGGCCGCCGCGACGAGCGAGTCATTGATCTTGAGCGGCTGCGTGGCGGCTCCATCGAACGGCCCGGCGCTGCCGAAGACGCCCGCATTGGCCGCGGCTGGGGCGGCTAGGGCGACGACGACAGCGGCCATCATGGCCGAGATTCGATCTCGCTTGACGCGCAACATGGCGGTGAACGTATGGACGCCCGACATCTCCCACAACCAGAACTGACCGGAGGACCAGGGCTCCCTGGATCGGCCCCGCTTACGCTCGCCGCATCACATGGCAGGCCATCGAATCATCAGTGGTCCCGGCCTGCGGCTCGTGCCGCCGCAGCCCATCAAGACCTCCACCGCCGCCGACCACCGGCCGATCGTGCTGCACGCCCTCGGCGGTCCCGACGACGTGGTGCTCATGGCGTCGCTCGTCGCGGCGCTCGAACGTGGCGGCCAGTTCCGGCAGGTCGTGGTGCACGCGTGCGCGGCTGACACGGCGGTGACCGCCGACGACCTGCTCCCCGATCCTGGCATGCCCGCGCCAGACAGCTGGCTCAGCGTCGAGGGCGACGACCGCACGGAGCAGCTCGCGGCCATGCTGGCGGGATTCGAGGCGGCGCTGCTCGACGAAGAGCCCGATCTGGTGGTCGTGGCCGGCGCGGGCGACGCCGCCCTCGCCTGCGCGCTCGCGGCCGCCAAGCAGGGGGTCGCCCTGGCGCACGTGGAGTCCGGTCTGCGGCAAACCGGCGGCGCGCCGTCGCTCATGGCTCTGAATCGGGTGCTGACCGACCGCCTGGCCGACACGCTCCTGGCCTTCTCGGCGCACGACGCCAACCAGCTGCTGGACGAGGGCATCCCTGACAGCCGCGTCCACGCCGTCGGTCACACCGGGATCGACATGCTGCGCCGACACCAGGCCGCCGCGCTTGCCCGGCAGGCGTGGTCGTCCTACGGCCTGCCGGTCCACGGATACGTGCTCGTGGACCTCGGCGGCGGCGAGCCGGAGCTTGATGCCGAGGTCCTCGGCGCCGCAGTCGACGCCGTGGCGCGCCTGCACACGCATGTGCCGGCGATCGTCCGCGTGCGCCCGGGCACAGACTGGGCGCCGGCCGAGAACAGCCACCTCACCACACTCGCGGCGGCCGGCGTGCGCTGCGCCACGGACTTGTCGTACGTCGACGCGCTGTCGCTCCTCACCGGCGCCGGCGCCGTGGTGACCGACGCGGGCGCCCTCCAAGACGAGGCTTCGGCCGTCGGCGTCGCGTGCCACACGCTCGGCGAGGACACCGCGCGTGCCGCGACGCTGTTGCACGGCACCAATGTCCTGATCGGCGCCGACCCCGCCGCCATCGCCGAAGTTCGCCCCACCGGCGAGCCGCCGGTCGCCGCCGCCATCGAGCTGTGGGATGGCCGCGCCGGCGAGCGGGCCGGCGAGACGCTGGTGGCGCACTACGTGCTGCACAGCGACCACGGGCTCGGGGTGCGCGCATGAGCGGGCAGCCGGTGATGGCCGTCAGCAACCCCGAGGCCCGGGCTGGCTCACCGACGGTCGTGCACGTCGTCGGCGCGCGTCCCAACTTCGTGAAGATGGCCCCAGTCATCTCCGCGCTCGGCCGCCGCGACGCGTTCCGCCAGGTGGTCGTGCACACGGGCCAGCACTATGACCGCCGGATGTCCGACGAGGTGCTCGAGGATCTGGACTTCCCGGAGCCCGACCGGTTGCTCGGCGTGGGCTCGGGTTCGCACGGCGTGCAGACGGGCAAGGTCCTGGTCGGGTTCGAGCAAGTCCTGCTCGACACCGAGCCGTCGCTGGTCGTGGTCGCCGGCGACGTCAACTCGACGCTGGGCTGCGCGCTCGCCGCGTCGAGGCTCGGCATCCCGGTCGCGCACGTCGAGGCGGGCCTGCGCTCGTTCGACTGGAGCATGCCCGAGGAGATCAACCGCGTCCTGACCGACCGGCTCTCCGAGGTCCTGCTGACCCACAGCCCGGAGGCCGCCGAGAACCTCGCTCGCGAGGGGATCCCGGGCCACGGCGTCCACTACGTGGGCAACACGATGATCGACTCGCTGCGCCGCTGCGAGCGGCGGGCCCGCGCACTGGAGACCTGGCGCGGCCTCGGCGTCGCCGAGCGCGAGTACGTACTCGTCACACTGCACCGCCCACAGAACGTCGACGAGCCCACGCGCCTGGCTGCGATCGCCGAGGCACTCGCGCTGTTGGCCGTCCACGCGCCAGTCGTGTTCCCCATTCACCCCCGCACACGGATGCGCCTGGCGGCCAACGGGGCGCTCGAGCATCTCGAGGCCGCGGGGGTACGTTGCGTCGAGCCGGTCGGTTACCTCGCGTTCCTGTCGCTGCAGGCCTCGGCGGGCGCCGTCGTGACGGACTCCGGCGGTGTGCAGGAGGAGACCTCTGCGCTCGGCGTGAGGTGCTTTACGTTCCGACCCAACACCGAGCGGCCGGTAACGCTGACCCATGGTACGAACACCATGCTGGGCGACGATCCGCGCGACATCGCCGAGGTGCGGCCCAGCCGCGGCGAGCCGACGCCGTGCGCGATCTCACTGTGGGACGGGCACGCGTCCGAGCGCGTGGCCGACATCCTCGTCGCCCGTTACGGCGACGTCGCAGCGATCGGCCGGGATGCGTAGGCGGCCGCGCGGAACCGGCGACGGTGGGCCGCTGTTGCTCGTCTGCTCCTCAGGCGGCCACCTGCTCCAGCTGACGCTGATGAGCGACGCCTGGGAGGACTGCGCGCGCGTGTGGATCACGTTCGACAAGTCCGATAGCCGCGTGCTGCTCGCCAATGAGCGCGTGATCCACGCCTATGGGCCGACGAACCGCAACCTGCGCAACTTCCTGCGCAACCTGCGGCTGGCGGTGCACGTCCTGCGCCGTGAACGCCCAGCAGCGATGCTAACCACCGGCGCCGGCGTCGCGGTGCCGTTCGCCTGGCTGAGCCGGCTGGGCGGAGTGCCGGTGTTCTACGTCGAGAGCGTCACTCGCATCGAGGAGATGTCCCTCAGCGGCCGGATGATCCGCCCGGTCGCCGAGCAGGTCTTCGTGCAATGGCCCGAGCTCGCCGCCACTTCGCCGCGGCTGCGCTTCGCCGGCAACCTGTTCGCCAACTGATCATGGTCCTCGTCACCATCGGCACCAACGAGCAGCCCTTTGACCGCCTGGTCGCGGCCGCGGCGGCGCTGCGGATCAATGAGAAGCTCGTCGTCCAATACGGCTCGTCGGCGATCACGTCAGGCGCCGGCGAGTGGCTGGACTTCCTCGGCTTCGATGAGCTGGCCGATCGGATGCGCGCGGCGCGCGTCGTGGTCTGCCACGCCGGCGTCGGGTCGATCATGCTCGCCCGCCGGTGCGGGCGGCGCCCGGTCGTTGTGCCGCGCCGCCTGCACCTCGGCGAGGCCGTCGACGACCATCAGCTGCCGCTCGCGCGCCGGCTGGCGGCCAGCGGCCTGGTGACGCTCGTCGAGAACGAGACGGGCTTGGCCGACGCCATCGCGGACCATGCCGACGGCGCGCCCGCGACGACGGGCGGGGGGCTGCCGGGCGTGGCGGCGCTGGTCACGGAGCTGCGGTCCGGGCTTGACCGCGCCGGCGTCGCCCGGGCCGGCGCGGTCTGAGCCTGGCCGGTCCCTACGGCTGCGCAATCAGACCGACCACGCAGAGTCGGCCGGTGCGATGACGTCCGCTCAGCTTCCCCGACTCCGGGCGGAGCGTGACCTGGACTGGTCGCACCGTCTTCCGCTCGCCGGAGCAGGGCGCGAGCTCGACGCGCATGGGCCGGCTGGAACGCGTGCGCCCCGCGAGTTCGGTGCCGCCGCTCGGCTCGCTGATCGCCATCAGCGAGGCGGCGACCGGCTTGGCGGCGGCGGTCGCGCCCGTTGTGCGCATGACGGTCGTCGCGACCGACGCGACACGGCCCGCGCTGTCGTACGCACGCGCGCTGACGGTATGCGGTCCGGATTTCGTCGAGCTAGGCACCTTCCACGAGTACGTGTACGGCGCGGCGGTGTCGCGGGCGAGCCGGTTGGCGTCGAACCAGAACTCAACACGCTTAACCGTGGCGTCCTGCGGCGCGACCGCCGTGGCGCTGTAAGCCAGCCGCGAGCTGAACGTGCTGCCCTCCGTCGGCGCGCCGAGGGTGACCGCCGGCGTCGTGGCCGGCGGCGTCGTCGGCGTGCCCGTCGGATCAGTCGGCTCGACGGTGCCGGGCACGGTCGGCGCCGCGACCGACCACGAGTAGACGACCGGCGACGGGTCGATGTTGCCCGCGGCATCGGTCGCCCGCACCGCGAAGCTGTGGCCGAGGAGCGACAGGTTGTCGTATCCCTGCGGACTCGTGCACATCAGCCACGGCCCGCCGTCCAGGGAGCACGCGAACGTCAGCGCGTCTGAGGCGGTGACGTTGTCCGAGCCGGTGAACGTGAACGATGCGGTCGTGCTGAGCGATAGGCCATCGGGGCCCGAGGTGATCGTCGTGTCGGGCGCGGTCGTGTCCTGCGCGACGATTGTCCAGCTGAAGCTGGCCGCCGAGGCGTCGACGTTGCCGGCCGCGTCCTTCGCGCGGACGCGGACGTTGTGGTTGCCCACGGCTAGGCCGCTGTAGTTCTTCGGCGATGCGCACGCGGCCCACGCTGCAAGGTCCAGTGAGCACTCGAAGGTCAGCGAGCCCGCCGGCGTGACGTTGTCGCTGCCGCTGAACGCGAACGTCGCGGACGTAGCGGAGCTCGGGGTGGCCGGCGCGGAGGTGATCGTCGTATCCGGCGCGGTCGTGTCGGCCGGCGGCGGCGGGCTCGCTGTCGTCCAACTCGCCGTGGCAGGCGAAGTGTCGACGTTGCCCGCCGAATCCTTGGCGCGCACCCTGAACGTATGCGCGCCAACCCCCAGGCCCGAGTAGGCCTTCGGCGACGTGCACCCGCCCCAAGCGCCGGTGTCGAGCTGGCACTCGAAGGTCAGCGATCCGGCCGCCGTGACGTTGTCCGAGCCGGTGAAGGAGAACGACGCCGACGTGCTCGTCGTCGACCCGCTCGGCGCGCTCGAGATCGACGTGTCCGGCGCCACCGTGTCGGCCGGCGGCGGCGAGCCGCTGCCGGCGGTGACGTAGGCCGAGACCGGGCACTCACTGGCCGTGCCGGTGCCGGACCACGAGCCCGGGAGGCTCGACAAGGTGTTGGTGGCCGACAGGCGCGCGAGGCAGTCGCCGCCGGTCGGGTGGGTACGGAACCGGAGTTCCCCGCTGCCCGTGCCGAAGATGGCGATCCAGTACTGCGACCCCGCCGTGACCGAGAAGCCCGGCACCACTGCCGTGTTCCAGCCGGCGGTCGGGCTGGTCAGCGTCCCCTGGCCGAGAATCGTGCCCGGGACGCCCGCGTTGTCGGCGTAGATGCCGAGCTCGGCGCCCGAGGCGGTCGACGACGGGTCGACGTACAGGCTGACCGTGGCGGCGGTCCCGGCGGTGGCGGCCGTGAATGGCCAGGCCTCGGCCTGGCCGTCGATGAGCCGGTCGGCCAGGGACTCGACGTTCTCGTTACCGAACAACGTGGTGGCCGAGCCCGACGAGGTGATGGTCCAGCTGCGCGTGGCGGGCGTCGCGTCCGTCGCGCCATCGGTGTCGGTGGCGCGCACCGAGAAGCTGTGGCTGCCGACGGTCAGGTTGCTGTAGGCCTTCGCCGAGCTGCAGCCCGACCACGCGCCGCCGTCGAGCGAGCACTCGTAGGTCAACGAGCCGGCCGGCGTGCTGTCGTCGCTGGCGCTGAACGAGAAGCTGGCGGTCGTGGCCGTGGTCGAGCCGGTCGGGCCTGCGCTGATCGACGTGTCGGGCGCCACGTTGGTGGGCGGGGGCGGCGTGCTGCCTCCCGTGCTGCCGTACTCGTCGGCGCCGGCGTCGGGGGCCAGGCCGGCCGGGCGCGCATGGCCGTCGTAGTCGGTGGTCGTCGAGCCCGTCGGGCTGCCCTTGTCGATCGCGGCCGCGCCCGCCTTGAGGCGCAGGTTCAGCGCCCAGGACGGCGACGAGGTGGCGCTGACGAACTGCGAGGACAGGCCGGCGTTGACCGTGTGGTGCGTCGCGCCCGAGCACGCGTTCTGCGACATGTTGTAGTCGTAGACGGCGGAGTTGCTCGCGTTGGACTGGCACGTGTACGCGTCCATCGCCGCGAAGATGTTGCTGATCATCCGCACATTCACTGCCGTCGCGGAGACGTACATCGACTGCGTGAAGCTGTTGTTGCGCACTGTCACGTTGGTGGCGCCGCCGACGTACAGGCTGTTGTAGCCCAGCTGCGCCGGCCCGAACCAGACGTTGTCGATCGTGATGTCCTTGGTCACGCCGCCGTTGTAGGGGTTGAGGAAGATCCCCTGCGTCCCGCAGTTGACGAACCGCGCGTTGCGGATCAGCAGGCCCGCCACGTCGCCCGTCTGCATGCAGTCGGTGTGGTAGCTCGGATCGAGGTTGCGCGTCAGGTCGTGCATGTACAGACCGTCGATCGTGATGTTGGTGTTCGTGTTGCCACCGGCGTTGTTGAAGTGGATGCCGTCGCCGGGATCGATGCGGCCGATCTCGCCGCCGATGATCTGCGTGTCGTGGGCGCCGCCGAAGTAGCCGCCGTTCCGCTCGTCGAAGATCGTGACGTCGCGCAGGATCACGTTGGTGGAGCCGTCGGTGACGCCCCACCCGTCGGTCTCCATGCCGCGGATCTCGACGTTATCGGTGTTCGACACGCCGAGGTAGCCGATCTTGACCGTGGCGCCGGCGGCCGGGCGGAAGACGATCCGCTCGCTGGTCGCCTTGGCGGGCGGACCGTTGAAGTCCTGGCCCCCGTATGTCCCCCCGGCGATCTCAACCTCGCTGCCGGCCGAGGCGGCGCGGTAGGCCCGGTCGAACGTCTTGCACGGCGCGGCCTGGGTGCACGCGGCGGTATCGCTGCCGCTGGGTGCGACGTAGCTGGTCGGTGCGGCGCCGCTCGCACTGGCGACGAGGCCCAGAGTCAAGACGAGGGCAGCCGGAACTGACCGACGGACGGATGACCGCACGGGGGATGAACTCCTTTTGCGAGGCTCGGCCGACGTGCTGGACCACACGCGGACGGAAACCGGATATGGGACGACGTCGCTGACGACTGCGACGCCAAGATGTCCGTTCGGCTCCCGGGGTCCCCTGCTTGAGAGACGGCAGCCGAAGGTGGACGCTCCGCCTGCAAGTGCCCCGCAAGGCCAGTTCTCTAACCTCGCGCTCACCGGACAACCTGTTCGACAGGTCAGGGCCTTGCCGGTGGGCTCCGACTAGCGTGGCCGCCCATGACTGCGAGCACGACCGTTGGCATCGTGTTCCCGGGCGATTCCGACGCTCGCGGAACCTGGTCGGGCACGCCGGCAGGCATCGCGAGCGGGCTGGCCGAGCTCGGCCTCGAGGTTCGGCGCATCGACGCGCGCCTGCCGCGCGCGGTCGACGCGGTGACCTTCAACGCCGTGGCCCTCGCCCGCACGCGCCCGCACGAGAGCGGGGCACGCCGCGCCATCCGCCACGGGCGTACGGTCGCGCGGATCTCGCCCACCGTCGCCGTGGTGCGCGGCTCCGCGCTCGCCGGGCGCCTGCGACGTGCGGGGCCGGTCGACGCGATCGTCCAGATCGGCACCGGCTACAGCGTGCCGGCCGGTCCACCGGTGGTCACGTTCGAGGACCTCACGATCCCGCAGGCGGTCGAGCTAGACTACCCAGGCTGGGAGTCGCTGTCGCGACGCGCGATCGTGGCACGGATGGCCCGTCAGCGCCGGGCCTACGAGCGCGCCACGGCCTGCTGCCTGTCGACGTCGTGGGCCGCCGACTCGGTCGTGCGCGACTATGGCATCGCCCGGCACAAGGTCCATTCTGTGGGCCTGGGCCGCAACTACGACCCGGTCCCGGCGCCGCGCGGCTGGAACATCCCGCGCCTGCTGTTCGTCGGCCTCGACTGGGAGGGCAAAAACGGGCCCGGCGTCCTGCGGGCCTTCGCGCGGCTGCGGGACGAGCACCCCGGCGCGCGGCTGGAGGTCGTTGGTGGACATCCGTCCCTCGACGCGCCGGGCGTCACGGGCCACGGCGTGTTACGCATGGACCGTCCCGACCACACAGCGCAGCTGGAGCGCCTGTTCCAGACGTGCACCTGCTTCGTGATGCCATCGCACCGCGAGGCGTCGGCGATCGCCTACATCGAGGCTATGACTGCCGGGCTGCCGGTCATCGGCTCGGCCGCGGGCGGCTCGGCGGACCTGATCGGCGACGGAGGCCAGGTCGTCGATCCCACCGACGACGAGGCCCTGCTCGCCGCGATGCGCCGCTACGCCGACGCAGAGACCGCCATGCGCGTCGGCGCGGCTGCCCGCGACCGGTCGGCGTTGTTCACATGGCGCGCGGTCGCGGAGCGACTGCTGCGCGCGCTCGAGCTGCCCGAGTTCGACGCGGATGGCCTCGCGCCCTTCCTCCAGCCCGCGGGGGTGCACTAGCCGTGGCCCTCCGACGCGCCCTGCGGCCCGTCGCGCTGGCCTATCACGGCGTCAACTACGTGGCGCCGGGCGACGACCCGCTCGACCTCGTGATGGCGCCGGAGCACCTGGAGGCCCACATCCGCCTCTTGCAGCGCGCTGGCTATCGGTTCCTGACCGCCGAGGAGGTCGTCGCGGCCGGCGGCGGCGCTCGTCAGCCCCGGGGCACCGCTGTGCTGACGTTCGACGATGGCTGGCGCGATGCGCTGACCGTGGTGACGCCCCTGCTGCGGCGGCTCGGCGTGAGGGCGACGTTCTACGTCAACCCCGGCGTGTGGGGCGGCGCGCACCACGTCGTCGGCGGCGAGGCCGGGCGGCTGATGACAGCCGACGACGCGCGCGCGCTGGTCACCGCCGGCATGGAGCTCGGCGCGCATTCGATGCGCCACGACGACCTGCGTGTTCTCGATGACGCGACGCTGACCGCCGACCTGGCTGCCTGTCGCGAGGGCGTCGAAGCCGTTAGCGGCGGCCCGTGCCGCACGCTCGCCTACCCCTTCGGTGCGCACGACGAGCGCGTGCGCGCCGCGACCGCGGCGGCCGGCTATGAGCTCGCCTGGGGGTGGGTCCCTGGGCCGTGGGACCGATTCGCGGCCCCGCGCCTCCCGGGCCCGACCCGCCACGGCGGCGGGCGCCTGGCGCTCAAGCTCCTAGGCGTCGGCCGGCGACGCACCATCGGACCGCCACCGACGACGCCCGCGGGCCCTCCGGAATAGCTGACCACGCCGACGCCGCCGGTGGGGTCAGGCAGCCGCCGGCCGAGCCCGCCGCAGCGCCACGGTGTCGAAGTCGCGGGAGGTGTTGGGCTCGCGGTGCAGCACGCTCCAGCGGTCCATCCCGCCAAGGCCGCGAGTGAACGGGCCGTACCATTCGATCACGGCGAGGTCGACGCGCTCCGGCGCCTACGCCGATGCGGTCGACGGCGGCGCCGTCGCCGCGGCCGGGGCAGGTGTCGCGCCCGGCCCTCGCCGACGGCCGACCAGGCGTGTCTTGAGCCGCATCGCGGGCCGCTCGATGAGGACCCACGAAGCGATCGCCAGCGCGACGGTCGCCGGCAGCGTCAGCGCGATCAGCATCCCCGGCGGCACGTCGTGCCAGGCCGAGGCGACCACCTGTTGGACCGGGAAGGCCCAGAGGTAGACGCCGTAGGAGATGTCGCCGCGCGAGGTCAGCCGCTGCCAGGAGGCCGGGAGCGCGTAGGCGGCGAGGATGGTCGCGTAGGGCAGCGCCAGCGTCGCGACCCAGACGCCCGCCTCGCTGCCGGAGGTCGCGACCCACGCGCCCAACAGGGCGACGGCGGCGGGCACCGACCACGGCACCCGCTCGCGCCAGACGTAGAGCAGCGCGGCCACGCAGAAGGAGCGAAGCAGGACCGGGTCGCCGAGCACGTCCGGGCCGTGGCCGTCGGCGCCGGCGGCCACGCCGATCGCCGCCAGCAGCGCGGCGGTCGCAGCGCGGCGGTCGCGCAGTAGGCCGGCCAGACCGACCATCGCCACCAGCAGGTAGCAGCGGACCTCGTGTTTGAGCGTCCACAGCGAGCCGTTGACGGCGCCCGGGAACGGGTTGCTCGTGAAGACGCCGGGCAGCTCGTAGGTCGTCTTCATCAGCGCGTTGGCGCCGACGTACTTCCACACGCCGGCATCGGTCAGGTAGTCGGTCGGCGGCAGCGTGGTGGCGACCAGGCCGAGTACGAGCGCGCACAACACGAGGACGGCCACCAGCGCGGGCATGATCCGCAGCGCGCGCTTGCCCAGGAAGGTCAGCAGGCGCGGCTCGAGGATCCAGCTCTGCGTGATCAGGAAGCCGCTGATCGCGAAGAAGACCAGAACGGCGATCGTGCCCAGCGCGAGCGAGCCGACATGGGGCTCGCGGTCGCCGGCCAAGGCGAAGGAGTGGGAGACCAGGACGGCCAGCGCGGCGGCGAGGCGGAGCAGGTCGAAGGAATTGCGGCGGGTCGTTCCCGGCCGGACCGCGGCCGTGCGGGTGAGCGAAGGCACCGCCCTGGAGCATGGCCGTGCCCAGGGGGACTCGCACCACCCGGATGGCCAGGTTCGGCGCCCATCAGCCGCGCGCCGCGAGGCCGCGGGCGCCCGTGCGCCGGTGGTGGTCGCGCGCCGCCACGGCCACAACGCGCTCTCCCACTTGGCGGTCGGTGGCGCCGCAGCGAACGGCCGACCAAACGTTGCCCCGGTAGCGCTGGTCGGCGAAGCACTGCCACGGGGCACGCGGCGCGAGGTTGCCGACGAAGCTCACGCCCGGGATGCCGTCGTCGACCTGCATCGTGGTCGTGGCCGAGTTGTCGCGGACCATGATGTGGCTGATCGTCCCGGGCTCGCTGTTGACGACCCGCAGCGAGTAGTAGCCGCCGGGGACCAGCCCGAAGCGGTTGTTCTCGAACGTGAAGTCGCGGACCCTCGCGGTCCCGCCCCAGGACCTCACAAAGACCGCATGTGTGGCGCAGTTGCGGAAGGTGCTGCGCCGCACGACGACGTGCTCGCCCGCGCCGAACTGCAGGCACTCGACGTGCACCGCCGGGTTTTTGCGCGCGGTGAAGTCCCGGAACGTCACGCCGTCGATGAGGATGTTGCGCGGGACCGGCGCGCCCCGCGTGTCGGTGGCGCGGATCTGGGAGTCGACCGAGTCGGCGGGCCCGACGGTGCCGCCGAGGATGCGCAGGTCCGAGACGCTGTCGACGAAGAACCAACTCGTATGGACATCGCGGAAGGTGAGCCGCTCGGCGCCCTGCACCGCGTGCCACCCGGCCAGCCGCAGGCCGCGCAGCTCGAGGCCCTGCCCCGTGATCGTCAGCACGCCCACGCGCACATGCGCGCCGTCGGCGCCTCGCACGAGGATCGGGTCGCCGCCGCCCGGCGTGGCGTTGACATCCTGGTCGGGGTAGCGGCCCGACAGCAGGCGGATCTCGCCGCCGGCCGCCGCGCGGCGCAGCGCGCCGTTGAGCGTGCGGCACGGGTGCTCGCGCGTGCACTGGGCGGAGTCCCGGCCGGCCGGCGAGAGGTAGAGCGGATCGTCGGTGCGCGAGCTACCGAGGCCGGCGCAGCCCGCGAGCACCGAGCCGCCCAGCAACAGCACGGTGAGCCGGGCGCGCGGGGTCACAGCGAGAACGTAGAGCCGAGCTCCGGGAGCCGGCCTACCCGAGTGGCCAGGACGGCCCGGCCCGCCCTGCGCAACAGTTCCAGGGGCATGACCGCGCCGTTCCCCCTGCTCGTCGACGTCGTCGTCGTGAGTTACAACAGCCGCCCGACACTGCGCGACTGCGTGGCGCCGCTGGCGGGCGCCCCGGGCGTGCGCGTGATCGTGGTCGACAACGCCTCCCCCGACGACGCGACCGACACGGTCGCCGATCTCGAGGCCACGGTCGTCCACTCGGGGCGCAACGGCGGGTTCTCCTTCGGCTGCAACATCGGCGCAGCCGCTGGCGACGCGCCCTACGTGCTCCTGCTCAACCCCGACGCACGCCTGGCGCCGGAGGACCTCCAGCGGCTGATCGGCGCGCTGGAGGCCGATCCCTCCGCCGCGGTCGCCGGGCCGGTGATCGTCGAGGACGACGGCTCCCCCGCCCCCAGTCAGCGCCGCTTCCCGACGCTGCCCTCGACCCTGGCCCAGGCGCTGTTCGTGCACCGGCTACTGCCGCGCCTGGACGAGCTGATCCACGACCCGGCCGCCTACGCCACGCCCGGCACGCCGGACTGGGTCTCGGGTGCGTGCCTGTTGATCCGCCGTTCGGTGCTCACCGAGCTCGGCGGCATGGACGAGCGCTTCTTCCTCTACTGCGAGGACACCGACATCTGCCGCCGCGTCTGGGACGCCGGCCATCGTGTCCGCTTCGAGCCCGCGGCGCGCGCGCGCCACGTCGGCGGCGCGTCGGGCGACCGCAGCGGCCTCCGCCCCGTCCTGGCCGCCAGCCGCGTGGCCTACGCCCGCAAGCGCCGCGGCCGCCTCGCCGCGGCGCTCGAGGCGCTCGCCGTCGGCCTCGGCGAGGCCGTCCACGCCCTCGCCAAGCTGCATCGGCCCGCGCAGCGCCGCGGCCACCTCGCCGCCCTGCGCGCCGTCACCCGTCCCGCCACAGGAGCCTCATGAGCCTCACCTATGCCGTCGTGACCCCGGCGCGCAACGAGCGCGCCAACCTCGGCCGCCTGGCCGAGTCGCTGACCGCCCAGATGCTGCTGCCCGCCCACTGGGTGATCGTCGACGACGGCTCCGACGACGGCACCGACGACCTCGGCGCGAAGTTCGCCGCCGAGCACGACTGGATCGTCGTGTGCATGCCCGAGCCGGCCACCGACGGCCAGCTCACCGAGGGCCGGCGCGAGGGCCGCGACCTGCTGGCGTTCCGCCGCGGGGCCGCGGCGCTGCCGACGGCGGTCGACGTGCTCGTCAAGGTCGACGCCGACACGTCGTTCGACCCCGACTACTTCGCGACGCTCATGCGGCGCTTTGCCGAGCAGCCCGACCTGGGCATCGCCGGCGGCTGCTGCTACGAGCTCGAGGACGGCGAGTGGGTCCGCCAGAAGGTCGCGGGCACCCATCCGCGCGGGGCCTCCCGCGCGTATCGGTGGGCGTGCTATGAGGAGGCGCTCAAGCTCGAGCCGAAGATGGGCTGGGACGGGCTCGACGAGGTCCAGGCCTCGCTGATGGGATACCGCACCGCGATTTTCAACGACTTCGGATTCCGCCACCACCGGCCGACTGGCGGCCGTGAGCGCGACCGCCTGCGGGCCAGCGCCGTGCTTGGCTCGGCCTCGTGGTACATGGGCTACCGGCCGAGCTACCTGCTGCTGCGCGCGCTGTACGGCACGCGCCGCGACCCGGTCGCCCTCGCGATGGTCTGGGGCTACGCCTCGGCCGCTCTCCGGCGCACGCCGCGCTGCCCGGAGGCCGGGGCCGTGCGTCACCTGCGCGAACAGCAGCGCCTGCGCGTGCTGCTCACGCGCGGCGCGAACCCATAGGCCGGGTGGGCAGCCGGGCGTCAGCGCACGCGCAAGGGCAGGTCCACGCGCGCGCCGTTGGGCGCGGTGATGACCACGCGGTAGCGTGCGCGGCCCAGCCCACGGCTGCGGATGCGGAAGATGTTGGAGCCCTTGCGGCCCTTGAGCTTGACCGTGCCCACCACCGCGGCGCGCTGCCCGGGGCGGATCTGGCGGAAGCGGGCCGTGAGCACCGTCGCGCTGGCCAGTACCACACGCAGTCGGGTGCTCGTCCGCCGGCAGGACTGCGTCGCGCGCCGGCAGATCGTGCCCTGCTCGAAACCCGCGACCGTCAACGGCGCCTTGCTTCCGGTCCGGGGAGCGGCCAGACGCGACACCGCCGCGGCCGTGGCGACGGGCAGAGTCTGCAGCACCTCAGCCAGGCCGGGCCTGCCCGGCACCACCGAGCTGTTGCCGGGCGGCGTGCCGCCGCCGGTCAAGCCGCCGCCGGTCAAGCCACCGCCATCACCGCCAGGCGGGATGACCGGACCAGCGCCGTACTCGTGGGCGCCGATGTCGGGCGCCTTGCCCGCCGGCCGGCCGTTGCCGTCGAAGTCGGTAGGCGCGAAGTTGGAGGGGCTGCCCTTGTCGATTGCGGTCGCGCTCCCCTTGAGGTGCAGGTCGAGCGCCGTGGCCGGTGACGCGTTGGAGCTGACGTACTGAGACAGCACACCCGCGCTGACGGTGTGGTGCGTCGCGCCGCTGCACCCGGCTGCTGACTGGTTGTAGTCGAACACTGTGGCGTTGGAGGCGTTGCTCGCGCAGCCGTGGGCGTCCATCCCGCCGAGGATGTTATTGACCATCGATACGCCGCTCGCCGTCGGCGAGATGTACATGTTCTGGCGGAAGCTGTTGTTGCGGACGACCACGTCATGCGCATCGCCGATGTAGAGGCTGTTGTAGCCCAGCTGCGCCGGGCCGAACCAGTTGTTCTCGATGGTGATGTTCCTCGTCGCCCCGCCGTTGTAGGGGTTGAGGAACACGCCCTGCGTGGCGCAGTTGACGAACCGCGAGTTGCGGATGACGAGGCCCGTGATGTCGCCGGTCTGCACGCAATCGGTGTGGGCCGCCGGGTCCACGTTGCGCGTCAGGTCGTGCATGAACAACCCATCGATGGTGATGTTCGTGTTCGTGCCGTAGCCGTTGTTGAAGTGGATGCCGTCGCCCGGGTCGATGCGCCCGATCTCGCCGCCGATGACCTGCACGTCGTCGGCGCCCGAGAAGTAGCCGCCGTCGCGCTCGTCGAACACCGTGACGTTGCGCAGGACCACGTGGGCCGAGCCGCGCGTGACGCCCCAGCCGTCAGTCTCGACGTCGCGGACCTCGACGTTGCTGCTGTTGGCGACCTTGAGGTACCCGAGCTTCACCGTGGCGCCCTGCGCCGGGTGGAACACGACCTTGGCGGCTGACGCCTTGCCCGGCAGGTTCGCCAGGTCCACGTCGCCGTAGCTGCCGGCCGCGAGCACGACCTCGTCGCCGGGCGCTGCGACCCGGTAAGCGCGATCGAAGGTCCTGCAGGGAGACCCCGCTAGGCAGGGCGCAACGTCGTTGCCCGCCGGCGACAGGTACACCGCCGCGCCCGCCGCGGGGGGCAGGCAGAGGCCGGCGCCCAGCGCGAGCACGGAGAGGATCAGACGGGCAGCAGTCCGCACAGATGATGCTCCTTGAGCGACGGAACGAAGACGGCAAACAGTGACCGCACGTCCACATTCGACGCCGGCCTCCCGAGTCCCCTACCTGGCGCCGGGGACTGGACCCCACCCGGCGACGGGCGCAAGTCTACCTCGTCGTCAAGTCGGCGAACCCTCAGCCTGCTCCGCTCTCGGGTGATCGGCAGCGCGGCCGCCGACATGAAGCATGCGCCGGGCGGGTGGTCAGCGAACTGGAACGGGGACCGCGACGCGGGCCGGCGCGGCCGCCTCGGCGTCGTGGGGGTCCCGTACCGGATCGGGGCTGAGCGCCGCGACCGCGAGGCCGACGAGGATGAACGCCAGGAACGTCACCTGCGTGAAGTTGAAGGCGTCATAGGTGAACATCCCGACCACGTAGCCGGTCAGCGACGCGGCGAGGCCGGCGAGCAGCCAGCCGTGCGCGGTCGGGTCGCGCCGGGCGAAGCGGCTCAGCCTCCGGATCACGCGGCAGAACAGCCACATCAGCAGGCCGGCGCCGACGATCCCGATCTCCAGCAGCAAGCCGAGCCACTGGTTGTCGAGGATCGGCGCGTTGTAGTGCGGGTTGTCGATGTCGGTGATGCGCGTCGAGTAGCCCTGACCGAACCACGGCCTGTTGCGCCACTCCGCGAGGCCCGGCCCGAGGTCGGCGAGGCGTCCGCTGCCGCGCGTCCCCGCCCCGTATTGCTGCTGGGCGACCAGGCCGCCCTGGGGGAAGAACGAGCTCTTCAGGCCGCCGATCGCGCCCGGCACGGCCACGTGCATCGCGATCAGCATCGGCAGCAGCAGCGGAAGCGCCCGCCGGGTCGCCGCGGGCTGGACGCAGAGGTAGACGACGAAGATCGCCATCAGCATCACGATGCCAGTGCGCGACACGGTCGAGACGACGGCCACCGCCATCGCGCCGGCCGCGAGCCACCACTGCCAGCGTCCATCGCGCTTGGCCAGGTAAATCGCCAGCGGCACGAGCATCGCCAGCGCCGCGCTCAGCGCGATCGGGTGCTCGGCCGACGCGAAGACGCGCAGGCGCCCGCCGCGGCCGCCCTCGTCGCTCGCGTTGAGCACGACGGGCTGCTCAAGCTTCAGCGGCGGGAAGACCTTGTGGAGCTTGTCGAAGATGTTGATGCCGGTGCGCGACTCGACGATCGCCGCCAGCGCGACGAACGTCCCGCCGACGACGAGCACGCGCACGAGCATCTCGAGGTCGCGGCGCCGCGTCACCAGGCTCGACACCACGTAGACGACGACGACGAAGCTCGTCAGGAACGTGATCCCCTTGACGACCTCGCTGCCGACGCCCAGGTAGCCGATGCGGCCGACGTTGACGGCCTCGGACATGAGCGTCGCGGCGAAGAAGCCCAGCAGAGGCACGGACAGGCCGGTCTTGCGGATCCGCATCCGCGGCTCGACCAGGATCGACAGCAGCCAGGCGACGGTGATGCCGGCGATCAGCAGCCGATAGGGCTCGATCTTGAACGGCAGCGCGCCCGGCAGCAGCGCGTAGCGCTTCATCGGGACGAGCAGGATGACCAGAAACAGGAACGCGAGGAGCACGCGCCACTGCAGCAGCCAGGACTGCACGGCGGTGAACACGATCCCGACGGCCAGTGGGATGGCCAGCAGCAGCGGGTTGAAGCCCGCGAGGCCGGCGCCGATGGCCAGCAGCGCCGCCAGGGCCGCCCAGGCCTTGACTACGCGCTCCTTGCGGAGCCCGGGCGGGGCGGGAACCGCGAGCGCAGAGCCCACGCTAGCGTCCGCTCCGCTGCTGCTCGATCGGCATTCCTCCATTGTGTTGGGCGGGGCGTCGAGCGTCCTGGCCGATGGTCGAGGTTCCCCGCTCGGGGCCTCGCGAGCGGACAAGTAGCCTCCGGCGTCCGTGGAGCCCGAGGCCCTCACGCATGACCCCGTTCGCCGCGTCCTGCTGATCGCGCGGTTCTTCCCGCCGCTGGGCGGCGCGGGCGTGCATCGCTCCCTGGGCACGGTTCGCCACCTGCCCACCGCCGGATATCAGGTGCGCGTGATCACGGGTCCCGGCGCAGGGACCGACCGGTGGAGCCCCGAGGACCCGGGGCTCCTAGCCACGCTGCCGGCGGGCACCGAGATCCACCGCGTGCCCGGGCCCGAGCCGGTCGAGGGGCCGCTCACGCGCCGCGCCGGCCGCTGGCTGGCGCGTACCACGCCGCGCGTGCGCTGGTGGACCGACGAGGTGGTGCGCCTCGGCCTCGAGGTCGGCGCCGACGCCGACCTCATCTACGTCTCCTGCGCGCCCTACGAGACGGCGTGGGCCGGCGCGCGCCTGGCCGCGGAGCTCGGCAAGCCGTGGGTGGCCGACCTCGAGGACCCGTGGGCGCTGGACGAGATGCGCGTCCAGCCGACGGCGGTCCACCAGTGGATCGACCTGCACCGCATGCGCGGAGGGCTGGCGAGCGCGTCGGCGGTCGTGATGTGCGCGCCCGAGGCGGCCGTGCACATGCGCCGCGTGCTGCCGCGGCCGGCGGCCGATCGGGTGGCGAGCATCGAGATCGGCTTCGAGAGCGAGGCGTTCGCCGGGCCGCCGCGCGCGGCCGCAGGGGTCGATGCGCCGTTTCGGATCGTGCACACGGGCTCGATGCACACCGACCTCGGGCGGCGCCACCGCCGCTCGCTGCCGGTGCGCCGGCTGTTGGGCGGCACGTCGGTCGACGTCGACATCCTCACGCGATCCCACGTCTATCTGATGGAGGCGCTCGACCGGGTGATCGCCGAGAGCCCGGCGCTGCGGGGCCGCGTCGAGCTGCAGCTGGCCGGCGACCTGACCGCAGCCGACCGGGCCGCAGTCGGCGAGCGCGACTACGTGCATCAGCTCGGGCGGCTCGACCACCCCGCCACCGTCGGGCTCATGTGCTCGGCCGACCTACTCTTCCTCCCCATGCACGAGCTGCCCCCCGGCCGCCGCGCCGGGCTGATCCCGTACAAGACCTTCGAGTACCTGGCGGCGGAGCGCCCGATCCTCGCCGCGGTCCCGGACGGCGACGTGCGCGACCTGCTGGCAGGGCTGGACCACGCCACGGTGTGCCGACCGTCCGACGTCGGCGCGCTGTCCGAGGCGATCCGCGCTGCGATCCAGCGCGGGCGGGTCGAGCAGGTCGCCCAAGGCGTCGACTCGCCCGAGCTGCGCGGCCTGGAGCGCTGGCGCTTGGTGGGTCGGATCTCGGGCGTGCTCGACGAGGTGCTGGGCTCGGAGCGGGCCACGGCGGCGGTGCCACCGGCTGCCCGCCCGCCCGCGTAGGGGGCGGAGTGCGGTCGCTTCCGGCCCCGGGGCGCTTCGTCTCGGAGCTCCGATCGTTGCGTGCCACCGTGGGTGCGCGGCGTGGTCCGGAGTCATCGACGGACGGAGCGAGGCGTGGTGCATGGGGTCTGCCGCGAGCGGTCATGCGTTCGCGAGGTGGGCGGTCCACACCCGGTCCGCAGCACGGACTGCCCGCCGGCGTGCATCCTTGTCGCGCGACTGCCCTCGGAGGCACTTCGGGGACACTAATCGCGTAGACCACGCGTTGCCGTGGGAGCGCAAGCGGGCCAGCGGCTCGCTCGCCGTCGATTACTTCGAATCCCACCCACTTTGCGGGCGCGCGACGAGCGCCGAACGGCCCTGCCCGCCCCGCGTACTCTCAGATCACCGGCAACCGATGCCGCACCGCACCGCGCACGGTGGCGGCCAGCTCGACCGCGTCCCAGAGGACGAAGAAGGGTATGTCCCTCCTTGCGCCGTGCCGCATCCTCGTGCGTGATGCGACGTTGGAGAGGTATGGAAACGCGAAGAGCGCCGCGGCCGGGGCTCGACGCGCCAGCCAGAGGCCGAGGGCAGCCTCAAGCATGAGGGCGTGGGAGCGCTTGTAGAACACGCCGCCGACAAGCCACTGGCGCAGCCCCAGGTTCTCCTTGTAGCAGCGGACATCATGCGTGGCGATGAGCGCCGCCTTCAGCGTCCCGGCCCTGCCGATTGGGAAGACGGCGTGGTAGACGATCGCGTCGTGCGCAAAGACGACGGTGGCGCCTGTGTCCTTTACACGCCAGCCGAGGTCAGAGTCCTCACCGTAGCGTGGGTATTGCTCGTTGAAGCCGCCGACCGTCTCGAGGATCGCGCGCGGGTAGGCGATGTTGCAGGTCTCAAAGTGCGGGGTCATGCCGTCGATTCTCAGGGTCTTGGCGAACGGGCCCAGCGCCTCGCACTCCAGCGGGTCGGGCTCCGTGCGGCCCTGCACGACCTGGTCCTCGCGGGCGGTGGCCGCGGTCAGCAGCGTCTGCAGCCAGCGCGGCGTGGGCCGGCAGTCGTCGTCGGTGAACGCGATCACCGGCGCCTCCGCCGCCCGCCAACCGCGGTTGCGCGCCGCGGCCGGGCCGCCGGCCTGCGGCTGGGTCAGCACCCGCACTCGCAGGTCCTCGCGGGCCTCGGCGCGGCGGAGCACGTCGGGCGTCTCGTCGCGCGAGCCATCGTCGACCACCACCACCTCGAATCGCTTGACCGCCAGCGTCTGCGCGGCGAGCGCGTCGAGCAGCGTCTGGAGCCGGTCGGCCCGGTTGTGCGTGGCGACGACGACGGAGACGGCGGGCGCTGTAGGCATCTCGCGAAACGGTAACCGCGACGTTCGAGGGGACACCTAACCGGCCGACTAGCTATCAGGCCTGCTAGACCCGGCGCCTCAACGCCAGGCCCAGATGACGCCGTTGGAGCCGTGCGGGGCCGGGGTTTCATGCTGCTGCACCAGACCAGCGTCGGTCAGCGCCGCGCGCGCCGCGGCGTGAGGATCGGCGTGCGACGACCCGACCGTGTGCCACTCCATGACCACGACCGCCGCATCGAGGGCGGCGAATCGCGGATCGTCGAGGATCCGCCACTCGCCGCCCTCGATGTCGATCTTGAGCAGGTCGACACTGCCGACCGCGTCGAAAAAGTCGACCATTGGGACGTCGATGCTGTCCTCCTCGCTGGTCGCCCGGCGTGACTCCGAGAACCGGCCGGCGACGAAGGGCATGCTGCCGACGCAGTTGGAGACGGCCACCGGCGACACCGTCCAGCGGTCACCGAGCGGATGTGACGCCACCGTTGCCGCCAGTAGCTCGAGGTTCGACGGATCGGGCTCGAAGGAATGCAGGGTCTGCACGTCCCAACGGCCGGCCGCGTAGACGCCGAACAGCCCGACGTTGGCGCCCACGTCGGCGACGCGGATGGGGCCGCGCAGCCGGAGCTCCGCTTCGGCCGGTGGCTCGTAGGCCGCCGCGGCACTGCCGAAGATCTCGTTGAAGATGTGCACGTCGCGCGTGCCGTGGCGGAGGTGGACGCGGGTGCCTGTCGCCCGCAGGGTGTATGCCCCCACTCCGTCGCGCCGCTGCTGACCGGCGAGGAAGCGCCCCACGGGCTGCAGCGCACGCGCCGCCCGCTCGGTCTGGATCAGGTGCTGGACCTGACCGCTCTTGACGATCCTGCGCAGCGTCCCGGACTGGTTGATCGCGCGTCGCGCAAGCTCGCCGGGATCCACGAGGGCCATCGCTGCAGCGTACGCCACCTATGGGCCCGATGGGCTGGACGAACGAGCAGACCGGACGGTGGCCTACTAGTGGGTCGGCCAGAAACGTTTGACCGGTAATGGCCGTCAGGCGGCGATGAGGAGTTTGCGTTCGGCGGCGATGAGGCGTTGGTCGCGGTGGGGTCCGTTGCGGTAGCGGATGTGGTCGGCCATCGCTTTGGCCAGGATGTTCCAGTTGGGGTGGTCGGCGTTGTTGATGACGAACTCGCCGATGCCCCAGAAGTGGCACTCGATGCGGTTCAAAAAGCTGGCGTAGGTCGGTGTGAACACCAGCTCGGTGTTCGTGTCCTCGGCCCACTCGCGGATCGCGGGGGTCTTGTGGGTGGAGAGGTTGTCGGCAACCAGATAGAGCCTGAGCCTGGGCCTGTAGCGCATCCGGATCTGCTGGTAGAACGCGAGCACCTCGCCGGCGTTCTTGTGCGCGCGAAGGCGTCCGTGCAGCCGGTCGGCGTGGACGTCGTAGGCGCCGAACAGGTAGCGCACGCCGTTGTTCTTGGAGTAGGTCGCGCGCATCCGCTCGGGCCGCTTCGCCTTGGCCCAGCCCGAGCCGTGATGCGGGATCAACGAGATCGGGCCCATCTCGTCAAAGCAGACGACCACCCCGTCCTTGGGTTTGGCTCTGTAGAGCCCCAGGACGCGTCGGGCCTTCTCGGCGAAGTCCGGATCGGGGCTCCATTTCCACGACCTGGTGCGCTGATGGCTCAGGCCGGCCGTGCGCAGCGTCTGGCGCAACGCCTCCTCACACAGCTCGATGCCCAGGCCGGCCAGGTGCTCGGCCAGTTTGGTCAGCGACCAGCGTGTCAGCGCGACGCCTTGGGTGTCGGGGCGGGCGCGCGCGACCGCGACGATCTGGTCGCGCTGCTCGGGCGTCGTCTTCTTGGGACGCCCGCCCCGATAGTCAGGGTCCAGCGACTCGAACCCCTGGTCGTTGAACGCGTGGATGACCTTGCGCACGTGCGACTCGTCGGTACGTACCAACGCCGCGATCTGCGGCGCCGACATGCCCGTCGATGACGCCAGCACGATCATCGCCCGCTGACGCTTGGACTGGTACTTGGCCTTCTTGGAGATCTGTTTCAACCGCGCGCCCTCCTCGAGCGAGAGCGCACGGACAAACACCTCCGCGGGACGCATCGCTACCTCCATCGGTCGTGATGGATCCCAATTCGCCGCCCGCGGCGAGTTTCCGGTCAAACGTTTATGGCCGACCCACTAGGCGGTGGCTTCGGCCGTCAGCGCGCGACCACGCCGGCGCTCGACCAGGCTGCGCAGCCAGCGGGCCTCACCCCGCAGCTCGGGCTGCAGCAGCGCGCACAGCGGCAGGTAGACCACCACGCCGACCGTCGCGCAGAGCAGGAACCGTGGCAGCTGGCCCACCCCTGCGTCGACGAGCCCGGAGCGCAGCACGTACACGACCCCGCCCATCAGCACCGACGATAGGACGATCCCGGCGAGCGCCTGCGGGAGCCGCCACACCGAGATCCCCAGCGACCGCGCCGTCAGCCACGTGAACACCGGCTCGACGAGCGTGCTGGAGATGGCGTACGCCGCGGCGACACCCTCCACGCCCCAGTGCAGGCCGATGACGAACGAGGTCACGTGGGCGATGAAGAATGTCACCGAGAACCGGAAGATCGTCGACGTCCGGTCGCGCGCCTGGAGGATCTCGGTGTTCAACGTCTGCAGCGACTGAAGCAGGCCGACCCACGCCAGCGTCTGGATCAGCGGCACCGCCTCCTTCCAGCGGTCGCCGAACACCACCGGCACGAAGTCGGGCGCCACGACCACGAGGCCGCACAGAGCCGGCACCGAGATCGCCCCGACGATCCGCGTCGCGCGGATCCACAGGTCCGCGATCCGCTCCGGCTGGTCCTGCAGTCGCGAGAAGGCGGGGAACATGACCTGCTGGACAGGCCCGGCGATGCGGCTGAACGGTATCAGCATCACGTTGTAGGCCAACGCGTAGACACCCAGGGCGGCCGCCCCGACGAAACGGCCGATGAGCAGGTTGTCCGCGTTGCGGTGGAGGTAGTACAGGAGCCGGTGGCCCATGACGAAGCCGCTGAAGCTGCCCAGGTCGCGCAGCGACCTGCGCGAGAAATGCAGGCTCGGCCGCCACGGTGAGCACTGAACGATGAGGATCGTCGTGACGAGCGCGGTGACGACCTGCTGGGCGATGATCGCCCACGCCCCGCCACCCTGCGCCGCCGTCACGACGCCGGCCGCGGCGCCAGCAAGCAATCCGAACATCTTGCGCAGCTCGACCGCACGGAACTGCATCTCGCGCACCAGCAGCGCCTCGTGCGTCGTGGCCATCGACGCGATCAGGAACGTCGTCGACAGCGCCATCACGAGCCCGCGGACCGTGGACTCGCCGTAGAAGCTCGCCAGCGGGGCGGCGACCGCCATCCCGAGCAGCGTGAACGTCACGCCCGCGCAGACGCTCGTCCAGAACGCTGTGGCGCGGTCCTGCTCGGTGAGCTTTTTGCGTTGCACGAGCGCTGCACCGAGCGCCAGGTCGGAGAAGACCATGACGAGGCTCGAGAAGACGAGCACCATCGCGGCCAGCCCGAAGTCGCGCGGCGCGAGCATGCGCGCCAGCACCACCGCGACGACGAGCCGGCTCCCCTGGCCGACGATCTGCGACAGGACCTTCCAGGCCAGGCCCCGGAAAACCTGGCCGCGGAGGCTCGTCGAGCCGCTCATCGCCTAGCGGACAGAACGCTGCTCGCCGAGCGCGGGCCCACCCGCGTGAAGCCGCGCGTCGGCGAACTCCTGCTGGGCGTTGATGCGACGCTCGCCGGCGAGCGTCGCCTCGGAGTCGCCCCAGATCTCCTCGGGGGGCGCCTGCCGGCGCTGGAGGCGGAGGTTCTCGAGCAGATAGAGCACCCCGACGGTCGCGGACATGACCAGGAGGAAGGCCACGATGCCGAGGTTGATCGAGTGCCCCTTCTCCAGCATGGGGCCGGGTCGGTCGACGACGCTGACCACGACGCGGTCGGTCGTGGGCGTCCCGCTGCGGCGCTGCTGCTGGGTCAGGTAGTCCTCGAGGGCCAGGCGCACGCCGTCGTTGAGGCGCTGGACGTCGGACGCGCTCGTCGCGCGCGTCGTCAGGCCGATAATCGGCAGCGCGGAGGCGCTCATGTTGCCGCCTGCGGTCAGTGGCGAGGCCTGGATGTCCATCCCTTCCGGCTTGAAGCTGAGCATCGTGCGCACCTCGTCGCCCATGAGGAAGTGCGAGTAGATCCACGCCAGGTAGGCCAGCCGGCTTGGGTCGGCGAACTGCAGTCGCCGGCCCTTGTCGTCCGTCGGCACGCCGGAGCCGTCGGCGGTCGACGCGTCGGGCGCCGTGATGCTGCCCGGCAGGACGCTGCGGCCCCACGGGAAACCAGGCTGGGTGATCAACAGCTTCGTCGACGCCGCCCACACCTCGGCCTTGCGGTACGTGAGCTTCGGTCCCCCGTTGAAGGACACGCGCCATGTGGCCAGCACGGCGAGCGTGATGGCGACCAGCAGGCCGAGGGCAAGAATCGCCCGGCCTCGCTTGAGGACCTCGAAGTGGCGGACGAGGTTCATGGGCGAAGAGGGGTCTGAGGCATCGGGAACAGTGTGGTCACGCCCTGGTCGGGTGTCGCTGGTCGATCGGCTAGTGCTAGTACCTGCCGACGCGAGTTCGTTCAGGGCGGCCGGCGACCTGGTCGTCAGGATGCAGCCGCCGGCCCTCCCGCCGGCGGGCGTGGAGGTCGGGAGCCCGGTCGGCTGTGGCAGCGAACTCCGCGTCGCGAGGGAAAGATCTAAGCCTCGATCCACCGTTTGATCGCGCGTGGGCGGGGTGGGCGGCGTGATCGGCCGGTTGGCCGTCTTGTCGCGGGTGTGTGAGTAGGTCGGAGTCGTGGGCGTGTGCGCGGGGGCCGGTTCAGACCGTCTCGGTGGG
>NZ_DATHDY010000034.1:0-4446 GCF_035318805.1 Baekduia sp. | reverse complement strand
CCGGTCGAGCTCGGCCTTGTCGGTGGTGAGCTTGGCGCAGTACGTCAGCAGGTCGGCGTCGCCGCCGCGCGTGCTGACGAACGAGCGGATGCGCCGCTCCATCTGGCCGCGCTTGTACTGGAGCAGGTCGATCCCGCACAGCCGGCGGAACAGCACGCAGAAGGGCTCGTAGTCGTCGGCGACGCCGCGGCCGGGCGCCGGGGTCGTGGTGACGCTCATGACCCGGTCTCCCCCGCGATGGCCTCGGCGAGCTCGCCGAGCGGCAGGACGTCGTCGGCCAGGCCGGCCTCGACGATGGCGCGCGGCATGCCGTAGACGGTGCAGGTCGACTCGGCCTGGGCCAGGATGCGGCCGCCGCGCGCGCGGACCTCGCGGGCGCCCTTCAGGCCGTCCTTGCCCATGCCGGTCATGACGACCAGCACCAGCCGCTCGCCGAACGCCTTGGCGGCGTCGGCGATGGTGAGGTCCGCGCGCGGGCGCAGCCCGCCGATCGCGGCCTCGGCGCTGAGCCGGACCGAGCCGCCGTCGTCGTCGAGGCGCAGGTGGCTGCCGCCCGGAGCGAGGAGCAGGGTGCCGGGCTCGAGGACCTCGCCGCCGCCGGCCTCGACGACCGTCAGCTGCGAGCTGCGGTCCAGCCGTTGCGCCAGCGAGGCGGTGAAGCCCGCGGGCATGTGCTGGACGATCATGCCGCCGGCGCCCAGCGGCGAGGGCAGCGCGGGGATCAGCTCGGCCAGGGCGCGGGGGCCGCCGGTCGAGGTGGCGATCAGCACGACCTTCCTCGAGGCGGCCGGCGCCCGGCGGGCGCGCAGGCGGGAGACGGCCGAGCCGCCGTCGGTCGCCGTCCGCGCGGGGCGCGGGGCGCGGCGCGGCGCGGCGACCGGCGCGCTCGCCGACGCGATCGCCGCCGCGGTGACCTTCTCGCGCAGCGCGCCGACGAACTGGTCGAGCGGCTCGCCGAAGGCCGGCTTGGCCACGAGGTCGAAGGCGCCCTCGGCGAGGGCGTCGACCGCCCGGGCGCCGTGGGCGGGCGAGAACGCCGACACGACGACGACGGGCAGTGAGGAGCGTTCGCCGCGCAGCGCGCGCAGGACGCCGATCCCGTCCATGCCGGGCATGGCGAGGTCGAGCGTCATGGCGTCGGGGCGCAGGTCCCGGTAGAGGGCGAGCGCCTCGTCGCCGTCGCCGGCCTCTCCCACCACGTCGAACCCCGCGTCGCGCAGCGCCTGGGTGAGCAGGCGCCGCATGAACGTGGAGTCGTCGGCGACGAGGATGCGCGACGGCGTCGCGGTGCGGGCGGCGGCGAGCACGGCGGGAGCGGACCTACGCGGCGACGCGCACGTCGTCGGCGACCTCGGCGGGGGAGGCGTCGACGTTCAGCGCGGCGGCGCCGACGATGCCCTCGGGATCGAGGAGCACCACGAGGCGGTCGCCGATCTTGGCGATGCCGTCGATGCCGCGGCCGCCGGCGGTGGGGGCCTCGTCGAGCTGGTCGGCGTGGATGGTGATGACCTCCTCGACGTCGTCGACGACGACGCCGGCCATGTCCTCGGCCGTCTCGACGATCACGATCTTGGCCTCCGACACGTCGGCGTGCTCGACGCCGAGGCGCGTGGCCAGGTCGTAGACCGGGAGGATCTTGCCGCGCAGAGAGATGACCCCACGGACGCTCGGGTCCGACGACGCGACCGATCGCGGCTCGGTGAACCGGATGATCTCGTGCACCTGGGTGATCGGCAGCGCGTACTCCTCCTCGCCCAGCGAGAAGACGACGAGCTGGCGGGAGAGGGACTCTTCGGACATTCGGACTCCGGTCGGGAAGAACTGGCTTGACCCGGTGATCGACCGGGCCGGGTCCGCCCTTGAGACGGATCCCCCTACGGGGGGATGCCTCAGCGGGCCATCCGCATCGCCTCGGCGAGGACGTCCACGCGCCAGGTGCGGACCTTGCCGACGACCTCGGGCACCGACTCGCACACGGCGATCCGCGTGCCGGTCGTGAGCGTCACGTGGCAGTCGGGCGACGCGTCGACGCGCTCGATCAGGTCGGGGTTGAGGTGAAACGGCTCCCGCTCGTGCGAGAGCTTGTGCAGCTCGATCATGGTGTGCTCCTCGGTGTCGCGCAACGATTCGGGGCCGCGTCACGCCCGCCCGAGCAAAGGCCCTCCGCCTTTGCGCGGGCGGCCGTGCCACGGCCCCGTACTGCCTTTGAGCTAGTTCTTGAGGTTGACCAGGTCCTGGAGCATCTGGTCGACGGTCGAGATGACCCGCGAGTTGGCCTGGAAGCCGCGCTGGGCGACGATCATGTTGGTGAACTCCGACGCCAGGTCGACGTTGGACATCTCCAGCGTGCCGCCGATCGTCTGGCCGAACGTCGAGCCGTCGGGCACGCCCACGATCTCGGTGCCCGCAGCCGGGTGAGCGGCCCAGCGGTTGCCCGAGAGGCGCAGCAGGCCCTCGTCGTTGGGGAACTTCGCCAGGCCGATGGTGCCGGCCGTGGTGCGGTTGCCGCCGCCGCCGGGCACGTAGGTGACCGAGCCGTCGGTGCCGACCGCGACGCCGGTGGCGCCGCTGGGGATCTGGATGTACTGGTCGGTGGCCGGGGTCGTGGTCGTGTCGCGGCCCATGACGTAGTAGCCCTCGGGCGTGGTCAGGTAGCCCTGGTCGTTGCGGACGAAGTTGCCCGCGCGGGTGTAGTTCATCTCGGTGGGCATCGTGGGCGGCGTCGTCGACGGGTCGCCGAGGCCGACGCGGAAGAAGCCGTCGCCCTGGATGGCGACGTCGAGCGGGTTGCCGGTGTTCTGCAGCGAGCCGGCGCCCATGACGGCGTCGACCGAGCCGAGCTGCACGCCGAGGCCGATCTGGGCGGCGTTCGTGCCGCCCGTGTTCGGGCCCTCCGCGGACCCGCCGTACAGCGTCTGCTGCAGCTGGTCCTTGAACGTGGTGCGTGAGGCCTTGTAGCCGACGGTGTTGACGTTGGCCAGGTTGTTGGCCGTGACGTCGAGCATCGTCTGATGCGTGCGCAGGCCGGAGATGGCCGAGTACATGCCGCGAATCATCTGGTGGAGGCTCCTGTGAGGTCCTCCGGCTTCCCCAATGGGGTCCAGCCGGGTGTGGGTGAAATTCCGTTTTCGGTGCTGCTGCGACGTCAGGCGATGACGGCGCTGTCGATGTTCGTGAAGACGTGGTCCTTCATCTGGTCCGTGCCGACGGCCGTGATGACCGTGCGGTTGCGGACCGACACCACGAACGCCGTGTCGTCCACGAGGACCACCGCGTCGCGGGCACCCTTGCCCGCGGCACGATCGACCCCGTCCTGCAGGCGCTGCATCGACGCCGGGTCCACGGCGAGGTTGCGGCGCTCCAGGCGCTGGACGGCGTGCTTGGAGAACGTGACGGGATTCGTTCCCGTCGTATCCCGTAGAACGTCCGCGAAGGCCGGTCCTTGAGGCGCCTGGACGGATGGCCGTACGGGCTGCGTCCGCGCACCGACCGCCGGCGCGGAGACGCCGGGCGGGACGAGTGCCGGATTGAAGGAACTGCTCATTACTTGACAGCCGTGATGATGTCCGGGCTGTAGCCGGCCTTGCCGGCGATGGTGAGCGACGGGCCGGTCTTGGTGGACAGCTGCACGCTCTCCACGAGGCCCTGGACCGGGACGCCGTCGGCGCCGGGGTAGGTGACCGTGCGGCCGATGAGCGCCTGGGCGCTCGTGTTCTTCTGCGCCGCGAGCGTGACGGCCGACTGCGTGGCCAGGTTGGTCAGCTGCTCGACCGTCGTCATCTGCGAGATGGTCTGGAAGTACTGGTTGGGGTCCTGCCCCGACGTGGGGTCCTGGTTCTTGATCTGCTCGGTGAGCATCTTCAGGAAGCCGTTCTTGTCCAGTGAGCTGCTGGGCGCAGAGGACGTCTGGGTGTAGGCGGGGGACACGATCTGGTCGGAGATGGCGGAGCTGCTGGACATGGTGGGGTCCTTCCTCGGTCAGGCCTGGACGTCGACGAGGACGCCCGCGGGCGTGCTCGTGACGGTCGTGGTGGAGAGGTCTTGCACGACGAGGTCGTCGTCGGCCGGCACGCCGGAGCGGGCGCTCCCGCGGCTGCCGGCGTTGGCGTCGCGCGCATCGGCGCCGTTGCCGAAGCTGTTCTGGCCGGCGCCGAGCTGCAGGTCGAGGCGGTGCAGCTGCACGCCGCGGTCCTCGAGCGAGCGCCGGAGCTCGCCGCCCGCCTGCTGGAGGGCGTCGAGGCCGATCTGGTCGTGGGCGGCGATCGTCGCGACGAGCCCCTCGCGCGTGGTGCGCAGGTGCACGTCGACGGCGCCGAGCTCGGCCGGCTTGAGCTGGAGGATCGCGCGGGCGCCGCCATTGCGGGTCGTGGCGATGCGGACGAGGTCCTGCACGCGCTCGGCGGCGGCGGTGACCGCTGCCCGCGTGAGCTGCGGGACGCCGGCGGC
>NZ_DATHDY010000033.1:0-76316 GCF_035318805.1 Baekduia sp. | reverse complement strand
GCCTCCCCGACCGGGAGCTCGGGCTCGCCGACGCGGCCACCAAACGCCTCGACCACCCCGACCACCCCGACCACCCCGACCACCCCGACCCGCACGGGCCGCCCGACCCCAAGCCCGGGCCGCCGCAGCCGCCGGATCACGGACGGCCGCGCCGCCACGCGTGATCGACGTCCGGCCCTGGTTCGAGCGCTTCCCTGACCTGCTGGCCTGGGAGCTCGCGCGCTTCGTGGCGCGCGAGCTCTCGGCTGCGGTCGACGAGGACGCCCGGGCGGCCGGGCGGCTCGTCATCCACAGTGCCGTGACGTATCGCGGCGAGGAGGTGCCGCTGCAGGTCGCCTACCCGAGCGAGTACCCCGAGCTGCCGCCGGTCGTGTACGGGCCGGCCGGGCTGCTCAGCCGTCATCAACACCCGTTCGGCGGCAACTTTTGCCTCCTCGAGCGCCCACTGGACGATTGGAAGGCGCAGGAGTGGGGCGGCGCCGACCTCGTAACCCAGCAGCTGCGCCGGCTGCTCGCCGACGCCGAGCAGGGCGAAGACGTCGTGCGCGGTAACGAGGCGCCGATGCCCGAGCCTGCCACCGCCCACTTCCAGTACGCACGGGACGCCTCGGTCCTTGTGCCCGCCGACCTCGTCGACCCCGACGGTGACGGCGGCGTCTTGACCCTAGCCCGCCTGCGCCCGCGGCTCTTCCTCGTCCAGGCCGTCGGCACCCGCGCGACGACGGATGCCGCGGCCGACACTGGTGAGCAGAAGACGGAGCGCCTCCGGGTGCCGTGGCGCCGCCTGGCTTGCCCGCCGCTCGACGCGGGGCCTGCCGGCGCTTCCGTGCACGCGTGGATCCTCGAGCACCATCCCGATCTTCTGAGCCGTCCCGTGCCGCGGCGACTGCGCGGCAAGGGCCGGATCCCACAGCCGCCGCGCGTCGAAATCGCCGCCCTCACGTTCCCCGAGGAGGCCGGCGCCGACGGCTCTGAGCGCCAGGCGTGGCTGTTCCTCTACGTCGACCACGGCGTCAAGCCCGAGGCGCGGGCCTTGCTGCATGCCCAGCATCTCGATGAGCGGGAGCTGCGGCGCCGGACGCCCGAGCTCGGCGGCCTGGCGAGAGCGCGAGTCGTCGTCGCCGGCGCGGGGACGATGGGCGCGCACGTCGCCGTCGAGCTCGCCAAGGCCGGCGTCGGTCGGTTCGACATCCTCGACTTCGACCGCCTCGAGCTCGGCAACATCGTCCGTCACCGCCTCGACCTCGGTAGCGTCGGCGACCCCAAGGCCGAGGCGGTGGCCTCCGCGTGCCAACGCAGCAACCCCTACTGCGAGGCGGAGGGCCATCACCTGCGATTCGGCGAGGACGAGTGGCCCGCCGGCCGGTCCCCGCTGGAACGCGTGGCCGCGCTCCTCGACGGCGCGCATCTTCTCGTCGAGGCCACTGGGTCCCACCAGGTCGCCCAGTTCCTCGGACGCGTGGCCGGCGAGGCCGACGTGCCGATGGTGAGCGGATGGATGACCGACGGGCTCGTCGGCGCGGAGTTCGTCCGCTGCCTTCCCGGGCGCACGGCGTGCTTCACCTGCCTCACAACGGCCCATCGCACAGGCGCGCTGCCTCAAGCCGACCGGGGAATCGGCGCCTCGGTGGTCGTCCAGGGCTGCAGCCACCCGACGGTGTCCGGCGCCGGCTTGGACGCGACCGAGGCCGCCGCCATCCTCACCCGGATGGCGGTTGGCACCCTGGCTCCCGCGGGCGGGTACCCCGACGCCGACTGGGACTACGCAGCTGTGAGCTTCCGCCGTCGCCCTGACGATGCCGAGCGCCCGCGCATGGCCGTTGCGTCGCTGCCACTCAATCCGGATTGCGACGCGTGTCGAGCCGCTGCTGGATCTACCGGAACGCGCTGACCGAGCTCTTGGCCGAGGCCCGGCGGTGGCCTCGGCGGGAGACCGGCGGTGCGCTACTGGGCTGGCGCGACGGGGATCGTACGGTCGTCGCCAGAATCCTGGGTCCCGGCCCACATGCGCGCCATGAGCGCCACGCGTTCGAGCCCGACGCCGAGTGGCAGAACGCGGAGGGGGCGCGCATCTACGAGGACAGCGGCCGCATGATCGCCTACCTGGGCGACTGGCATACCCATCCGCGCGGGTCGCTCGTGCCGAGCCGACAGGATGCCCAGACGGCCGAGGCCATCGCGCAAGACGGCGGCTTCCGCACCGCGACGCCGCTGTACGCGATCGCTGGCCGCCGCTTCCGACCACGAGCCGCGTGGCGGCTAAATCTGTACGAGTGGCGAGCAGGTCGCTTCGCGACCGTGGTCGTCGAGATGATTGACCCGGAAGGTAGCCCGCGGTCCGGCTGACCTCATCGGCACGCGCGTCACGGTGCGCTGGCCCGCACGTCCGAGACGCAAGCTTCGCACCGGATGGCCGACCCGATCACCCTAATGGACTGCGATGAAGGAGGGCCTCCTCGGTGGGACGCTCGACGTATCACCGAGAAGCGAGTCCAAGGAGGCCTGTCTCCCATGTTGCACGCTGGTTGGATCTGAGTCGCCGAAAGGTCGACGTCTGCCTGTTGTCGCCGGCCGGCCGGTGAGATCGTGGATGAGTGGGCCTCGCCGCCCGATGCCGACGGCCTCCGCGGGCTGGCGGCGAGGACGGCGATGCATGGCCGGCGGTCCGCGGGGTGATCGAGTCGATGAATGGCGCGCGGTTCGTCCACGACCAACTCGAAGAGCACGGCTGGGACGTGCTGATCGCCGACGCCCAGAAGGTCAAGGGCCTGGCCCCGCTGGGCGTGCAACCGACAAGATCGACGCGCGCGTGCTGGCCACGTGTCGGCGCGCGACCTGGTCGCCGAGATCTGGCTTGCCCGACCCGGCGGTCCGGCGCGAGCGCGAGCTGGCCCGTTTCCGGCTGCACCTGGTCGGTCACCGCACGACGCTGAAGAACCGCATCCACGCCGGCCTGGTCGCCTTCGGCCACCCCTGCCCGGTCTCCGACCTGTTCGGCCACGCCGGCCGCGAACTGCTCGACCGCCTCGCGATCCCGGACCCATGGCGGGCCAACATCGACGTCAGCCTGCAGCTGATCGACGAGCTCGATCTGCGGATCGCCGAGCTCACCGTCCAACTCAAGCGCCAAGGAGCCGACCACCGCTACATCCCCGTGTCGCTCACCGCACCGGGCATCGGCTGGATCAACGCCTACACCATCGCCTCGGAGATCGGCGACATCGGCCGCTTCGCCTCGCCGGCCAAGCTCTGCGGCTAAACCGGACTCTGCCCACGCGTCCGGCAGTCCGGCGGTGTCGACGCACGCGGCCCGACCTCCAAGCACGGCCCCAGTACCTGCGCTGGGCGCTCTTCGAGGCCGCGCTGAACGCCTGCAAGCACCCCTACTACGCCGAGCGCTACCAGCACACCAAGCGCCGCCTGGGCCGCCAGCGCGGCCCAAGGTCGCCCAGATCGACCTCGCCCGCCGCCTGACCGAGGCGATCTGGCACATGCTCACCAACAACCAACCCTTCGCTCCGGCAGGTGCCCCGTTTCGGCTAGCCGCCTGACGGCTCATGCTGGACATGCACCGCCGGACGAGCCGCTCCGATTTCGCCACATCCCCGCACACCGACGGGGCGATAGAGACATGAGCACCGCTCCACACCAACAACCATCACCGACGGGCCGCTAGCCACAGCCCGATACCAACGCCATTGACAACCCGTCCTCCTTCACAGAGACAAGACGAGGGGGAGCGTCTGCCGTTCTGGCGGTGCTCCTTTCGGTGCAGGCGCTAGCACCGCTCGCGAGGATCAGCGCCAACGACATCACCTGCCCGGGCGCGTCCCGCGGAAGATTTGGACCGGGATTGGACCGGGTGGCGGCTCCGCCACATTCGCTCAACCAACGCAAAAGGCCCGCAAATGCGGACCTTCTAGCGCTCAGGCGTATCGCCCGTGTTCATGCGGGGTCGTGCCGGCTCAGGTGCTCTGAATCGCGCTCAAGTTGTTCCGCGAGTTGTTCCGCGATATCCGCCGACCGTCAGCCGCGCGGCCGCTGGATCCCGTCCAACCGTCCCACGAGGCGCCACGCGCTCGGCAGCGCCGCAGCGCCGATCAAGGCCTTGATGATGCCCCCGACGATGAAGATCGAGAAGCCGTTGTGGATGGTCCAGCCCCACGACTCGGCGACGGCGATCTTCAGCCCGGCGAGGCCGAAGGCGAACACGAGCAGCTGCCCGACGACGAAGGCCGCGAAAGCTGCGGCGACGTGGCGGTCGGCGCCGCGCGCGGCCAGCCAGCCGATCGCGCCGGCGGCGAAGACGAAGCCGACGATGTAGCCGCCGCTCGCGCCCCAGACGACGCTCCAGCCGTGCGCGCCCTCGGCGTAGATCGGCAGCAGGAGGCCGAGCAGCGCGTACAGCACGAGGGAGGCCATGCCGCGGCGCGCGCCGAGCGTCGCGCCGACCAGGCCGACGGCCAGCGTCTGGCCGGTGACCGGCACGGGCGACGGCGGGATCGTGAACGCCACCTGCGCCAGTAGGGCTGTCAGGCCGACGCCGCCCAGGATCGCTGCCGCGTCCGCGACGGCGCGGGAGCCCGGCAGCGCATCGGCCAGGACGGGACGGGTCGGGACGTTCGGCGCGGCGATGGCGGACATGCGGCGTTCTCCGTGGAGCTCGTGGTCAGATCGGTGGTGATCGGCGGACCGCCACCCTGGCGGGCGGCGCCAACCGACCCAAGAGCCTATGCATCACGCCGTTGGGGAAGCGACAAGCCCGCCGCCGCCACGCGCGCGAATCCCCTGGCACCCGAAGTACGGTCGCGACCTACCCCACCCCGTTCCCGAACAGGAGCCGCCGATGTTCCCCCCGTCCCGCCGCGTCCCGACCAACGGCATCGAGCTGGCCGTGCACGAGCAGGGCGAGGGCCCCGCGGTGCTGCTGCTGCACGGCTTCCCGGAGCTCGCCTACTCGTGGCGCAACCAGATCGGCCCGATCGCCGACGCGGGCTTCCGCGTCATCGTCCCCGACCAGCGCGGCTACGGCGACAGCGACGCGCCGGCCGACAGCCAGAGCTACAGCGTCAAGAACCTGGTCGCGGACGCGACCGGCGTCCTCGACGCCCTCGGCATCGAGCAGGCGATCTTCATCGGCCACGACTGGGGCAGCATGCCCGCCTGGTACTCCGGGGTCTACGCGCCCGATCGCGTCCGGGCCGTGGCCAGCCTGTGCACGCCCTACTTCACGCCCGGCGACGCCGACCTGCTCGCGATCTACCACGAGCTGCGCGGACCCAAGCACTACATGGCGACCTTCCAGGAGCCCGGCGTCGGCGAGGCCCTGCTGGAGCGCGACGTCGAGGCGACCTTCCGCGCGCTGCTGCGCGGCCGCGGCTACACGATGGACGAGTTCGAGGCCGCGCCCGCGGAGGTGCGCGAGGTCCCGGCCGGCGTCTTCGTCGGCGACCCGCAGCTGTTCGGCGACGAGCTGCTCAGCGACGCCGAGCTCGCGGTCTACGCGGACACGTACCGGCGCACCGGCTTCACCGGCGGCCTGAATTGGTACCGCGCGCTGCACAAGGACTGGGAGGAGGGTCTGGGCCACGAGTTCGTCATCGACAAACCCGCGCTGATGATCTCGGCGGCCGACGACTGGTTCTTTCCGCGCGGCGCGACCGACGGCATGGAGGAGCTGCTGCCGCAGGTGCGCAAGCACGTCATCCCCGACGCCGGCCACTGGCTCCAGCAGGAGCGCCCCGACGACGTGAACGCGCTGCTGCTGGACTGGCTGAAGGATCTGCGCTGAAGCGCGCGATCTTCACCGACGAGCAGGAGCTGTTCCGCGACCTCGGCCTGGGCGATCCTCGCGCCTAGCTAGGCAGGCACCTCCCGTCCCAGCCAACCCGCGTAGAACCCGTGCAGGTCCGGAAGGTACTCGTGCTGCGCCGGGTAGCCGGGCGGCACCGCTTCGGTCTCCAGCAGCCGACCGGAGGTCGGGCAGTAGTACTCGCGCAGCTCCTGCCAAGCGCCGTCGGGGTGGCCGAGCACGGGGTAGATCTCACGGTACAGCTCGTCGGTGTCGCGCACGAACATCGGCACGTGCAGCTTCCAGTTCTCGTCCCACCGGCAGAGGTCGGCGCCCGCGTCGGTGCGGATCACCAGCTCGCCGTCGGAGCGGCGCCGGACGATGTTGATGCCCTCCCCGTAGGGCAGGACGATCGGGTCGTCGTAGGCGACGCGCTCCTGCAGCAGCTCGATCCACGTATCGAACCGGTCGGGGTCCTTGATGCCCGACTGAATGTCCTTGATCGCGCGGCGCGACAGCTTCTCGTCGAGCAGGTCGGCGAGCGTCTCCTTCGTCATGTCGGTGGTCACCGCGATCTCGGTATGGCCTTCGGGCAGGAAGACCTCGGAGGCGGCCAAGAACGCGGCGGCCGACTCGGCGGGCGTCACCTTGCCCGGCGCCGCGCGGGCCACCGGGACCGTCGGGGTCACGACGTCGAAGTCGAAGTCTTCGGGCAGGTCCCAGAACCCGCGGAACTCCGCGGCCCAGCCGGGCTCCAGTCGCATCGACTCCGAGTACATGACCTTGACCGGCTCGATCAGGTCCTGGGCCAGGATCCGCTCGCGCTGCGCTGCCCACCACTCCGACGCCGGCCGGGCACGCTCCAGGCGCGTGCGCAGGACGCCGTCGCGATCGGCGCGGCCGTAGGCGCGGTCGGCCCAGCGCGGCTGCAGGTGCCCACCGTCGACGTCGGCCTCCAGCGCCGCGTCGGAGCGCAGCAGCGGATCGCCGAGGCCGCCGCCACCACGGCCCGAGGACAAGTACAAGTCCCCGGTCTTGACCGCGATCATCATGGTGTAGGGGTCGTGCTCCAGCTGATGCTCGCCGCCGTAGGCGTTCATCTGCGGGTCCTCACCGCTGACGTCGGCCACCGGGTAGGCATCGCCCGCCGCCGCGCGCTCCAGGATGTCGGAGCCCAGCACGTTGTGCACGTACGCGCTCGGCGCGGGGTAGCCGCCGAACAGGCCGGGCGAGGTGAGCATGCCGCCGGCGCCGATGTTCTCGATCTCGAAGTCCGCGGTGCCGTGGACGAGCAGCAGGGACTCGAACGACGAACCGCCGCGGTGCCGACCCCAGCCGCCCGTGTTGGGCTTGATGCGGCGGCCGAGGTAGAGCATGGGCTTGACCAGCTCCCACATCTCGATGTCGCCCATGTCGCCCTCGGGGTTGAAGACCGCCGCGCCGTAGTCCAGGCCGTCGAGCACGTACTTGGCACCCTGGCCCTGCGCGCCGATCTCGAAGTTCATGAACCCGGAGATCTGGCCGTACTGGTCCAGCCCGCCGCCCTGGGCGACGTTGCCCGGCACCGTGTAGGTCGCGACGATCTCCTCCAGGTAGCCGCGCGACTGCATCGCCCGCGACACCGCCCGGAGGTAGCCCACAGAGGTGGAGAACATCGGCATCCAGGGAAACGACGAGGAGCACGGCGCATCGCCGAGGTTGGCCCAGCTGCCTTCGGTGAGCTTCAGCTCGGTGGCGTAGTAGGCGCCGTCGTTGATCTTGTCGTTGCAGATCAGCGTCTGGGTGAACAGGATCCACTGCATGCCCTGCTGCGCCGACGGCGTGGCGTTGAACGAGTGCCAGCCCCACGCCGACGAGCCGCGCAGGTCGGTCGTCCAGTGGCCGTCGCGGTCGACGACCGCCTCGTAGGCGCCGTGGATGATGAGGTCGCGCCGGGCACGCTTGGGCAGGTTGGCCTTGTTGGCGTAGCGCGCCTCCGTGAAGCCGCACGAGCGGTAGCGACCCGGTACGAGCAGCCCGCGCACCCGCGACTTGAAGTCGCGCCGGCCGTCCTCGATCGCCTCGCGCATGAACTGCTGGAAGACCTCGCTGCCCTCCTCGAGCACCAAACGCTCGACGGCGTCGCGGATCATGTGGCAGCCCGACAGGCGCGTGCGCTCGTCCAACACGTACAACCCGGGCGCGCGGCTCTGCATCGACACCCGCTTGAGGTGCCAGCGGGCCAGCTCGTCGCGCTCGCCGATCTTCATGCAGTGCAGGTCGATGCCGTCGTCGAAGCGCGTTGTCGGCGCGACGCACACGCCACCCGGCGTCGAGGCGCCGATGTCCATGACGTGGATGACGCCGCCGGCCCATGCCAGCAGCTCCCCCGGCTTCTCCGGGTTGAAGATCGGGACGAACGTCTGCACGTCGGCGTTGTGGACGTCACCGATCGTCGGCTGGTTGTTGGCGAAGATGTCGCCCGGCCGGATCGACGGGTTGTCCTCCCAGTCGTTGCGGACCATGAACTTGATGGCCTCGCTCATCGTGTGGACGTGCACGATGATCCCGGTCGACAGCGCGACGTTGTCGCCCTCCGGCGTGTAGAGCGCGAAGGAGATCTCACCGAGCTCGCGCACGATCGGCGACGCCGAGATGTTCAGCGCGGTCTCTCGCGCGGTCACCATGCCGCCACGCACGCGCGAGAAGAGCTTCTCGAAGTGCAGCGGGTCGGCCTCCTTGAGCGGGAGGCGTTCCAAGCCGTGGTAGTAGCCGGTGCGCTCGAACAGCTCCTCGGAGGTCGCGAGCATCTGCGCCAGCGACTGCCCGGCCCAGCCGATCGGCGCGGCCGCCGGCGCCTCCAGGGCCTGGATGGTGTCGATCGTGGCCATGGCGCTCAGGCCTCCTTGTTCTCGAGGTGGAAGATGCCGTGCTCGTCGAGCCAGGCGCGGCGGTCAGGTGGGATCGGGAAAGTGGTGGACTCGGCCTCCAGCACGGCCGGCCCCTCGATCGTGTGACCGTTGCGCACGTCCTCCATGGCGTACACGTCGGTCGTGGCCGGGCCGTCGGCCCACCAGACGTCGCGCGTCGCGTTGACCGGGGGCGCCCCGGAGACGCGTGGCATCTCCGGCAGCGTCGGCTGCTCGATCGGCACCGAGCCCTTCACGATGGCCTGCGCGATCAAGTACCCCAGCTCGGGCGAGGATGCGGCCCGCGCGTACATCCTTGCGTTGGTGGCCTCGAACGCCGCGATCAGCGCGTCGATGTCCTCGATCGTCTCGACGTCGGCGCGAGGCGCGTCGACCTCGATGTCGACCAGCTGGCCGTAGTACTGCATCCGGACCATGTGGGTGAAGCGCACGTCGGCGGGGTCGTGGCCGGATTTGGCGAACTCCGCTTGGACGCGATCCTCGAGTCCGCGCCACGCCTCGCCCAGCACACGGCCCATCGCCAAGCGCTCCTCGACCTGCTGGGTCGGCAGCAGCGGCAGGTCGACCTGGCGATCGAACCGGTACTCGAACTCCGCGCACGCGCAGCCGAACGCCGAGAAGCCCGCCGCCCACTCGGGCACCAGCACCTGCTGGTAGGGCACGCCGGCGGTGTAGCCCGCGACGTGCAGCGGGCCGCCGCCGCCGTAGCAGAGCAGGGTGTAGTCGGCGGGGCTGTAGCCCTTGCCCAGGATCCGGCCGACGGCTTCGTTGCGCAGCGACGTCTCGAAGAGCTCGATGACGCCGGCCGCGGCCGCCTCGACGCCGAGGCCCAGCGGCGCGGCGACCTGACGCTCCACCTCGTGTCGTGCGCGCTCGACGTCGAGCTGGACCTGGCCGCCGAGGAAGTACTCCGGGTTCAACCGGCCCAGCACGAGGTTGAGGTCGGTGATCGACACCGTCTTGACGCCGCCCTCCGGCCACGCGGTGCCGATCATCGCGCCGGCCGAGTCGGGCCCGATCTCCGGGCGCCGCGCGTTGGGGTCGATCCGCACGAACGAGCCGCAGCCCGCCCCGACCGAGTCGATCTGCACGAGCGGCATGTTGAGCACGAACCGCGCGATGTCCGGCGTGGTCGTCACCTCGTAGCGCCGGCCGGTGAGCAGGGCGATGTCGAATGACGTCCCGCCGATGTCGGTGCACAACACGTTGGTGAGGCCGATGCGGTCGGCCAGCCAGCGCGCGCCGACGACGCCGCCGATGGGGCCGGACACCAAGGTGGTGGCCAGCTGGTCGGCGTCGATGGAGATCGTCCCGCCGTGCGATGCCATGACCCGCAGCTCGAAGCCGGCGCCGCGATCCTCGGTGGCGTCGCGGACGCTGCGCAGCGTGCCGCGGGAGGGCTCGGCGGCATAGGCCTCGATGACCGTCGAGTTCAGCCGCGGGAAGTCGCGACGCGAGGGGTACAGCGCGCTGGAGACGAAGACGGGGCAGTCACCGTTCTGGCCGCGCTTGGCCTTCTCCTCCTCCACGATCTCCAGCACGCGCTGCTCGTGGGCGGGGTTGCGGTAGGAGAACAGCAGCGAGATCACGATCCCCTGGACACCCTCGTCCAGCAGCGCGGCGGCCGCGTCGCGCGCGTCCTGCTCACGCAGCGGCAGCACCTCGTTGCCGAACAGGTTGATGCGCCCGCGCACGCCCCGCATGCGCGCGCGGGGGATCAACGGCTCGTTGTGGTGGTGGGTCGCGATGTGCAGCCGGTCGGCGTACGAGAACCCGAGGTAGGTCTGGATCCCGCGCTCCATCTGCAGCGCATCCTCCTGGCCGGCGGTGACGATCGCGCCCACCTTCTGACCGCGGCGGGTGAGCAGCCGGTTGAGCATCGCTGTGCCCGAGAAGACGGCCGAGCGGATCGCCGGGAAGCCGGCCTCGGGCGTGCTGTCCCACTGGCGCAGCGCGTCCTCGGCGGACCGCATCAGGCCGACGGACTCGTCCTCGGGGGTCGTCTGCGCCTTGCCGACCACGAAGTGACCCGTGGCGTCGACGATGAAGGTGTCGGTCATCGTGCCGCCGGCGTCGATGGCCAGGACGCGGGGCTCGTGGGGCGTGGTGGACATGAGCCCGACGCTACGGCCGGCACCGTCTCGCGTCGTCGTTCCTCCAAGCCGAGTTGACCGCTCCCGCTTGTGGTGCAAGCACAACCGGGCGTATGGTCGGCGCGTCCCCGGCATCTCCTAGGAGGAACCCGATGCCCGATCGCTCGACCATCGCCCCCACCCTGGCGCCCACGCACGCCGGCCGCGCCGAGCTGGGCGCGATCGTCGAGGCGCTCAGCGCCGACCTCGACGCCGTGTCGGCGCGGTTGAGCGACGCGATCCACCGCCATCTCGGCGAGCTGGAGGAGGACCTGCGCGTCTGGACGCTGCAGAGCGTGCGAGCCAACATGGGGTTGATCGTCACGATGCTGCGCGAGGGCACGCCGCCGTCGACGGCCGAGGCGCCGCCGGAGGCGCTGGCCTACGCGCGCGAGTACGTGCGCCGCGGGCTCGGCCTCGAGACGCTGCTGCGCGCCTACCGCACCGGCCAGCGCGAGCTGTCGCGGATCGCCATGGCGCGCCTGCAGCCGACCATGCCCGAGGCCGAGCACCGCGTCGAGGCGGTCGGCTTCTTCAGCGACTGGATGTTCGGCTGGGTCGACGCGCTCGAGCACCGGCTCACCGAGGTGTACATGGCCGAGCGCGAGCAGTGGGTCCGCGGCGCCGACGCGATGCGTGCCGCCGAGGTGCGCGCGCTGCTGGACGGCTCACGGGCCGACCTGGCCGGCGTCAGCAAGCGGTTGGTCTACGAGCTCGACCGCCATCACATCGCGTTCCTGGTGTGGAGCGACGACGCCGACGACGACGCCGGCCACGGGCAGGCGCGCTTCGGCGACATGGAGGAGCGCGCGGCCGCGGTCGCGCAGGCGCTCGGGGCCCATGGCGTCCTGACGATCTCCGAGGGGCGCCACCTCGCGTGCTGGGCGGGGCTGCACGGCGCGACGCTGGCCGCCAAGCTGAGCGAGCCGACGCGTGAGCCCGGCGACGACGGCCTGCGCGTCGCGCTCGGGTCGCCGGGCCACGGCGCCGAGGGCTTCTGCCAGAGCCACTCAGAAGCGCTGCGCGCGAGGCAGGTCGCCAAGCTCGGTCGAGGCCGGTCGGGCTGGACGCCCTATGTGGACGTCGCGCTGGACGCGCTGACGATCCACGACCTCGACGAGGCGCGACGGTTCGTCGCCCGCGAGCTCGGTCCGCTGGCGGCCGACAACGACAACACCCTGCGCCTGCGCGGGACGCTGCGGGTGTTCCTCGAGGAGGGCGCCAGCTTCGTGCGCGCCGCGCGCCGGCTCGGCGTGCACGAGAACACCGTCACCTACCGCGTGCACCGCGCCGAGGATCTGCTTGGCCATCGCGCCGTCGAACGCCAGCTGGAGCTGCGCGTCGCGCTGCGCCTCGCCCGGCTCGTGCTCCCGCTCGAGCCGGACGCGGCGTGACCGCGCGGCTCAGGCCGGCTCGCCGATGCGCAGGACCAGCTTGCCGGTGTTGGTGCCCTCGAAGAGCGCTCCGAGCGCGTCAGGCATCAGCTCCAGCCCGCCGTCCATCACGGTCTCGTCGTACTTCAGACGACCCTCGCCGAGCATCCCGGCGAGCGCCTCGATCGCCTCCTCGAACCGCTCGGCGTAGTCGAGCACGAGGAAGCCGGCCATCGTCGCCCGCTGCATGATCAGCTGGCCGATGTTGACCTGACCGACCCACTGATCGCCGCCGCCAGAGTTGTTGTACTGGGAGATCATCCCGCACAACGCCACGCGGGCCCCGATGTTCAGGCGCATGAAGACGTGGTCCATGATCTCGCCGCCGACGTTCTCGAAGTCGACGTCGATCCCGTCGGGCGTGGCCGCGTCGAGCTGCTCGCGCCAGTCGTCGGCGCGGTGGTCGACGCAGGCGTCGAAGCCGAGGACGTCGACGACGTGGCGGACCTTCTCCGGGCCGCCGGCGATGCCGACGACGCGCGCGCCACGGGCCTTGGCCAGCTGCCCGGCGATGGAGCCCACCGCGCCTGCGGCCGCGGACACGACGACGGTCTCCCCCGGCTGCACGGCGCCGAGGTCGATGCCGATGTAGGCCGTGATGCCGGTGTGGCCCAGCGCACCGAGGAACGCCGTCAGCGGCGCCGGCAGCGGCGCGGGCAGGACGTTGAACGGCGCCTCCAGCACGGCGTCGTCGGCCAGGCACAGCTCCTGCCAACCGGTCCAGCCCGAGACGAATGCGCCGACCGGGAGGTCGTCGCGGCGCGACTCCACGACCTGCCCGATGCCCAGCCCGCGCATGACGTCGTCGAGGCCGACCGGCGGCATGTAGCCGCGGATGTCGCTCATCCACAGCCGCAGCGTGGGGTCGAGCGACAGCATCAGCGTGCGCACGAGCGCCTGGCCGTCGCGCAACGGCGCGACAGGCTCGGTGACGAGCTCGAGGTCGCCGGGCGCGAGCTGCCCGGTGGGCCGGCGGCGCAGGCGGAAAGCGCGGTTGTTGTCCGACATGGTGCTCCTCTCGAGGACGCCTACCAGGCGTCCCAATGGATGACGTCCTCAGGCGCCGGACGGCGCGCGGGCCGGAAGTCGGTGCCCAACGTGTAGGCGACGGGCGTGAGCGCGCCGATCGTGACGCGGTCGATCGGGATGCCCACGATCGCCGCCGTCTCGGCCTCGTCGGCGAGCGACACGCTGCGCGGTACCGGACGCTCGAAGTCCAGCCGGCGGCGGACGGCCCGGGTCGTGGTCAGCAGCTCCTCGCCGGAGAGCCCGAGGTGCTCGACGATCGCGCTCACCGGCGCAGCTCCAGGTCCCAGCGCTCGGTGCTGACGTGCACGTAGCCCGAGCGCACCGTCTTCATCAGCGCCTCGACCTCGGACAGCTCCGGTGAGCTCAGCGGGTAGTCGCGGCGCACGGGGCCGGCGGCGCGCATCGCCTCGATGTCGGCCATCGGGATCAGCGCGCGCAGGACCAGCTCGTCGTCGTCGGCGCCCGTTCCGTGGCGCGCCCGCAGCTCCTCCAGCGTCGGCTCCTCCGGCGGGCTCGCCACGATCGCGTCGGCGCGGCGACTGCTCAGGATCCGGTCCAGGACGTCGGCCTCGATCGGCGCCGGCGGCGTTCCGTAGTGGCCGGCGGCGTAGGCCACCACCTCGTCGGGGACCAACGTGTAGCGGTCGCCGGAGACCACGTTGAGCACGGCCTGCGTGCCGACGAGCTGGCTCAGCGGCGTGGCCATCACCGGCCAGCCGAGATCGCGACGGACGGCCCCGGTCTCGGCCAGGACCTCTTGCAGACGGTGGGTCATCCCGTGCTGCTCGAGCTGCGCCTTCAGCGTGCCGACCATCCCGCCGGGGACCTGGTGGGTGACGTTGAACAGGTCGTACTCGCTGACCTGGTCGACGAGGTAGCCGGCAGCCCGGCCGACCTGGCGGAAGTGCTCCTCGACGGGCGCCAGCAGCGACGTGTCGATGCGGTGCGTGCATCCCATGAGCTCGAGGTTGCGCACCACGCTCTCGGTCGACGGCACCGACGGTCCGTTGGCCATCGAGCGCGATGCCGTGTGCAGGATGTGGACCCCGTGGCGGACCGCCTCGACGTAGGCCAGCCCCGACGTACCCATGAGGTTGTTGGAGTGGAACTCGACGGGCTTGCCGGCCGCCGCGGCGACGATGTGTGGCATGAGCGTGCGCAGCCGGTCGACCTCCAGCACGCCGGCCGTGTCGTAGAACAGCACCGTGTCGATCTCCGGCACCGCCGCGATCTCGGCCGTGCGCTCCGCGAGGTAGTCGTCGGTGTGGATCGGCGACAGGCTGAAGAAGACCGTGCCGGCGACCTCGGAGTCGTACTCCTTGGCGATCCGCGCCAGGCGCCGAAAGTTCTCGATGCCGTAGAGGACGTCGTAGAGCCAGTAGGAGCGGACGCCGTGCTCGTTGAGCCGGCGCATCCACGTGTCCATCAGCGCGGGCGGCGTGATGCCGAAGGACACGGCCGCGTTGCCGCGCATCCCGCCGCGCATCGGCGTGCGATGCACCGCGCCGCGCAGCAGGTCCAGGCCGGCCCACGGATCCTCGCGGCAGTACTTGATCAGGACCTCGAAGTACGAGCTCGCCGCCGCGTCGATCGTGCGGAAGCCCGTGCGATCCAGGACGTCGGCGACCGGCAGCGCCATCCCCGCCTGCATGCGCATCCCCCACAGGCTCTGCTGGCCGTCGCGCATCGTCGCGTCGAGCAGCTCAACGTGGGCCATGCGCCAGGCTCTCCCGCAGGATCTTCTTGAGGATCTTGCCCGCGGAGTTGCGCGGAAGTTCGTCCAGGACGTGGTAGCTGCGCGGACGCTTGTGGCGCGCGATGCGGTCCTGGCAGCGCTGGTCCAGCGTGGCGGCGTCGACCGTGGCGCCGGGCTCGGCCACGACGAACGCGGCGACGACCTCGCCCCACTCGGCGTCGGGCAGGCCGACGACCGCGACCTCGGCGACGGCGGCGTCGCCGATCAGGACGTCCTCGACCTCGCGCGGGTAGACGTTGTAGCCCCCGGTGATGACCACGTCCTTGGCACGGGCGACCAGCGTCAGGTGGCCGTCGGCATCGACGCGGCCGAGGTCGCCGGTGTGCAACCAGCCGTTGCGCAGCGCCGTCGCAGTGGCCTCGGCGTCGTCGAGGTAGCCGGCCATGACCGTGGGCGCCGCGACGATGACCTCGCCGACCTCGCCGTGGGACAGCTCGCGGTCGGTGTCGTCGACGACGCGCACGCGCGTGGCCCAGCGCGCGACGCCGACCGAGCCCAGCACGTGCTCGTCGCCCGCGGCCGCCGCCGCGGCGATCGCGGCCGGAGGGTTCGCCGTGATCGTGCACGGGCTCTCGCCCTGGCCGTAGCCGTTCCACACGCGCGGGCCCAGCGCGGCCACACCGGCGCGCAGGTCGTCGGGATGCACCGGTGCGGCGCCGACGAGCACGGTGCCGATCCGGTCCACCGGGCCGGCAGCGACCGCGGGCGACGCGCTCAGGCGCCGCAGCAGCGTCGGCGGCACGAAGAACGTCGAGCGCGTGCCGGCCGCCACCAAGTCCATCACCTCGGCGGTGTCGAAGCCGCCCGACGCCGGCAGGACTTGCGTCGCGCCGCACGCCACGAACGGCAGCGCCATCAGGCCCGACGCGTGGCTGAGTGCGGCAACGTGGATCAGTGCGTCGTCGGGGCCCAGGAAGCTGATGTCGGCGTAGTAGGCGGCCGACATCGCCAACAGGTTGCCGTGGCTGAGCCGCGCGCCCTTGGCGCGGCCGGTCGTTCCGGACGTGAAGAAGATCCACGCGTCGTCGTGCATGGCGCGCGGCACGAGCGCGATCGGCTCGTGGGCTGCGAGGGCCGCGTCGTCGGCGCTGCCGAGCACGACGATCCGCGTGCCCGGCGGCGCGACCGCCTCCAGCGCGCCGGCCTCCGGCTCGGTCGCGAAGCACAGCCCGGCGCCGGAGGCCTCCAGCAGCGCCGCGGCCTCCAGCGGGTGGAGGCGGCTGCTGATCGGCACCGCGACGGCGCCCGCGTGCCAGCAGGAGAAGAGCGCCTCGAAGTAGGGCGCGCAGTTGGCGGCGAAGAGCGCGACCGCGTCGCCGGCCTCGATCCCGAGGTCGTCGCGCAGCGCGCCGGCCCGCCGCGCCACCGCGTCGGCCAGCCCCGCCCAGTCGCGGACCGTCTCGTCACCGCAGACGACGGCCGGCCGGCGCGCGAGGCGCCGTGCCGGTCCGTCGAGCAGGACCGCGAGGTTGCCGAGGCTCACGGCCCACGGTCCCCGGGTCAGCTCGCCGCGGCGGCCGCGCGCCCGAGCGCCTGCGCGCGCGGGTCGTCGGCGTGGTTCTTGAACCACGTGTCGTCGTCGTAGAACCGCAGGTCCCAGCCGGCCGGCCGGAACTCGCGCGCCAGCCGGTTGTTCTCCTCGAGGGTCAGCATGCCACGGGTCGTGTTCCAGCCCGCGGTCTTGGCCGGCAGCGACGTGTGGCCCGGCCCCATCGCCCCGACCGTCGACGTCCAGTCGTCGTCGACCAGGATGGAGTACGGCACCGGCGTCCACATCTCGCCGCGCCCGTCGTTGAACTTGGCCATGTGGTGCGGGCTCCACTGCTGCGACGACATGGAGACGAGGCCGACGATCTCGGCGATCAGCGACCCGCCGTACTCGTCGTTCATGAGCGGCTTGAAGCGCTGCGCCTGCTCGTCGACGTCGAACCAGTCGTCCTGCTCGTACACCCCCGCGAAGTGGGCGAGGTCCTTGACGACGCCGGAGTACACCAGCGATCCGGCGTCGATCATCTGCTCACGCGACCAGCCGGCCATCATCTTCCACATGCCGGTAGTGGCCTCTGCCATCTTCTCGCGCAGGTCGTCGAGGTGGTCGGCGAGGTCGGAGGCAGAGTCCATGTGGACCGGGATGTAGCCGTCGGAGAGGTGGTCGGAGGTGTAGACGCCGACCGCCACGATGTTGGCCGCGTCGTAGGCCGGCGTGGCCTCGAACGAGCCCCAGTCGTCGACGATGCTGAAGTGCGTGTCCTTCATGACGACGGCGACCGTCAGGTTGTTGTGCTCGATGCCGGCCGCGATCCCGTCCATCCACGGGTAGTCGCACTCGGACAGGTCGAGCATGTCGCGCACGAGCATCTCGTGACCGCCGGCCGTCTTGTACGGCCCGTGGTTGTTGAAGCTCAACCGGCACTCGCAGTGGCTGAGGAAGCCGTAGGCCGACGCCGTGGCCATGAAGCGCCCGAAGGCCGTGTGCAGGCGGTCGCCGGCGCTGACGCCGATGCCCTCGTCCTCGAAGGCCTGGGTCTGGCGCGCGTTGTGGATCTGCGCCCGCTGGCTGGCGTCGCTGGGCATGACGTGCGCGTGGGCGCGGTGCAGCGACTGGTTGATCCGCTCGCCGAAGTCCAGGACCGACAGCACGTCGTCGATCGCGTCGGTCGGCTTGAGCAACCCCATGTCCAACAGGATCTGGCGGCCGCCGAGGTAGAAGTTGGGGATCAACCCCATGGTGATGGTGTTGACGTAGCTGCCCACCTGGCGGGCGCGGTCGCCGATCTCCTCCGCCGGCATCGCCGCGTCGATGCGGCGCAGCAGCTCCGGCCACCGATACCACGCGTTGAGGTAGGACATCGCGATGTATGGGTTGACGGGGAAGAGCTTGGACTCTTGCACCGTGCGGGTCGTGCACTGGAAGAAGAACGAGTCGCTGGCCTTGCGCAGGTACGCGTTGGTGTCCAGCAGCTCGCGGTAGGTGCGGTTCGAGGGCATCGCGGTTCCTCTCAGGAGAGCTTGATGATCCGGGAGCGCTGAGCGGCCGCCGCGGTCGGGTCGGCGTAGGCGTCGGCGGCGGGCTTGGAGTACTCGACCGTGATGCGGTCCCCCTCGGCCAGGCCGTCGAGCTCGGCGGCCATGAGGCACGGCACGCCGTACTCCCGGGTCAGGATGCCCAGGTGCGAGCGGACCGTGCCACCCATGCAGATCACGGCGGCGAAGTCGCCGAGCACCGGCGCGGTCAGCGTCCCGCCGGAGTCGTCGATGACCGCGATGGTCTCCGGCGGCACGCCGCCGGTCAGCATGTCCATCACCGACTCGACGGTCGACACGAACCGCGCCGTGCCCTCGACGTCGGCGGCCGCCTTGAACACGTTGTAGCCGACACCCACGACGGGGCGGCCCTGCTCGTCGGTCGCGCCGGCGCCCGACGCCGTTGGCCCGGACACCGGCTTATACTTCTCCGGCTCCTCAGTGAGCGAGACCACCGCGGACATCTCGAAGCGGTGGCCGGTGGCCAGCAGGTCGGCCTCGACCTGCTCGAAGTCGGCCGCCGTCAGGGCCAGCTCGGGCCCGTGCACGACCTCGTTCCACGGCTTGTCGCTGGCCGCGAAGCGCTCGGCCACGAGCTTGCGGATGGCCGTGTGGTACGCCTCGACCGTGGGCGTCGCGGACTCCCGCGGCCACACGTCGGCGTAGGGCGCTGTCGCCGGCGTCGCGGGATCGACCCGGATGTCCGTCATCTCTGCTCCTCGTCGTTGAGTACCTGCACGATGCGCAGCAGCAGCGGGGCGGCGTGCTGGCCCGGGGCCCGCACCACCGTCGTTACGCCACTGCGCAGGACGGCGCGCGCGCCGTCGGCGGTGGCCAGGACCGCACCGCGGGCCGCGAGCGCGCCCCGCAGCCTCCCCGCCAGGTCGTCCACGTCCATGCGCGCATCGGTGTCCAGTCCCACGCCGGCGGCGTCGAGGTCCAGCACGCCGGCGGCCTCGTCGACCACGGTCACCGGGCTGCGCTCGGTGACCCAGGCCAGCAGCTCGGCCAAGCCAGCGACGTCGGCGACGTCGGGGTCCTCGGTCGCCAACCGGCCGGCGTAGACGACGCCGGCGCGGCCGTCGACCGTCACCTGGCGGTCGCCCCAGCCGGCGGTGACGCCCTCGCCGACACCCACGACGCTCGGGCGGCCCAGCGCGCGCGAGACGACCGCGGCGTGCGACGTCGAGCCGCCGCGCTCGGTCACCACGGCGCGCGCCGCGATCATGCCGGCGACGTCCTCCGGGCTGGTCGTCGGGCGCACCAGCACGGTCTCGCCGCGGGTGGCCTCGGCCGCGTCCGCGTCGGGCACGACGAGGCCGCCGGCCACGCCCGGGCAGGCCGGGGTGCCGCGCGCCAGCACCTCCGCACCCGCGACGGTGGCGTCCGACAGACGCGGCGCCAACACCGATGAGAGCTGCTCAGGAGTCACGCGGGCCAGCGCCGTGGCCTCGTCGATCGCGCCTTCGCGCGCGAGGTCGACGGCCGTTTTCAGCGCCGCCGCAGGCGAGCGCTTGGCCGCGCGCGTCTGCAGCAGGAAGAGCCGCCCGCCCTCGACGGTGAACTCGACGTCCTGGACGTCGCCGTTCTCGCGCTCCAGCAGCGCGCCCGCCTCGAGCAGTTGGGCATGCGCGTCGCCGAGCCCGTCGCGCAGCGCCGACAGCGGCAGGCAGTCGTGGGTGCCGCTGACGACGTCCTCGCCCTGGCCGCCGGGCAGCCACTCCCCGTAGGGCTCGGGCTCGCCGCTGAGCGGGTCGCGCGTGAAGAGCACGCCGGTGCCCGAGCCCGCGCCGAGGTTGCCGAAGACCATGGCCTGGACGATCACCGCGGTCCCGCCGTCCTCCGGGATGCCCCAGTGGCGCCGGTAGGCGACCGCGCGGCGCGAGGACCACGACTCGAAGACGGCGTGGATCGCGGCGCGCAGCTGCTCCAGCGGCTCGGCGGGCACGGTCGCGCCGGTGTCCTCGAGGACGGCCGCGCAGACGTCGCTCGCCGCGGCGTCGTCGGCCGGCGGGTCGAGGTCGGCGCCGTGCACGGTGTGGCCGAACTCGTGGCAGAACCGAACGTGGGTGCGGCGCGCGAAGTCGGCGTCGCCCGCCAGGCGCGCCAGCCCGGCCTCGACCGCTTCGGTCATCCCGAGGTTCAAGATGGTGTCCATCATCCCCGGCATGCTCACCGCGGCGCCCGAGCGGACGGAGACCAGCAGCGGCGCGTCGGGATCGCCGAGCCGCCGCGCGGTGCGCTCCTCGAGGTCGGCCAGCCCGGCGAGGACGTCCTGCCAGACCTCGTCGTCCAGCCGGCCGCCGTTGGCGTGGTAGCGGCGGCACTCGTCGATCGGTAGCGCGAAGGCCGGGGGGACCGGCAGGCCGAGGCCGAGCATCCGCGCGACGCTCGCGCCCTTGTTGCCGATCGTCTCGCGATCGTGCGTCGTGCCGCCGTCGAGGATGACGACGTGCTGGGCGACGCGGTTCACGGCGCCTCCTCGCGCTCGCGACCGAGCATCCGCAACAGGTCCTCGTGCAGCTCGAACCAGACCGTGTGGTAGCTGTCGACGCGCGCGCCGCTGACGTACTCGTGCTCGCCGGCGAGCACCTGGTCGTAGGCCTCGTCGAGCCGGCGGCGGTAGACGTCCAGCCGCGGGTCGAGCGCTGAGAATCGGCCCAGGTTCTTCTCGGCGCGCTCGTGCAGGTCGCCGAGCCGGTCGACGATCCCGCGGTCGTACTCGGCGTCGGCGTGGTCGTTGGTGACGCGGCCGCTGGCCGCCGGGACCATCTGCCAGTCGGTGAAGAGCGTCAACAGCTCCCGGTTGATCCGCTCGAAGCGCTCGTAGGCCGCGGTCGCCGCCGGGTCGTCGCGGAACTCCGCGAACGCCTGCGGGTAGCGCTCGTCCAGCCAGGACCGCCCGGCGGGTGTGACCATGAACGTGCCCTTGGCGCCGATCGCGTGGCCGGCGGCCACGGCGGCGTCGAGCCCGGCGACCACGTCGTCCTCTTGCGCGCCGAGGACGGCGGCGACGGCCGGCGCGCCGCCGGCCTTCTTGACGGCGAGGCCATGCAGGGCGAGGAGCTCGAGGTCGCTCAAGGTGCGCTGACCTTCCGGGGTTCGTGGTGGCAGACGGCGGCGAGGATCATCTCGGTGAGAGCGGCGGCGTCGGAGGCGACCGCGGCGGCGCCTGCGGCCTGCAGCGGGCCGGGGCCGCTCGCGCCCCAGGCGACGCCGAGCGCGGCGGCCGTGCCGGCGGCGCGCCCGGCCGCGATGTCGACCGGCGTGTCGCCGGCCATCGCCGCGTCGGCCGGCGCGGCGCTCAGCGCCATCAGCGCGGCGAGCACCGGCGCGGGGTCGGGCTTGTGGAAGGCGACGTCCTCGACGCAGATCGCGGCGTCGATCAGCCCGTCCAGGCCGGCATGGCCGACGTCGGCGTTGAGCCGGCGTCGAGCCTTGGACGTCACGACGCCGATCGCCACACCCGCGGCGCGCAGCGCCACGAGCATCTCGGCCACGCCGTCGAACGCGCGCACCGCGCGGCCGCTGTCGGCGTAGGCCTCCTGGAAGGCGGCGACGAACGCCGCCGTGTCGGCGGGATCGCCGTCGCTGAGCGCAGAGAACAGCTCGAGGCCGGGGCGCGTGAAGACGAGCTCGTCCTCGGCCGCGCTAGCCGGGAAGCGGCGCCCGATGCGCGCCTCGCTGGAGGCATGCCAGGCCGTCAGGATCGCGTCGCGCGAGTCGAGCAACGTCCCATCCCAGTCGAAGAGCGCGGCGGCGGCCATGTGACGACCGCCACGCTAGTTCCCGGCAACGTGCGCAGGGGCGCTCCGCAACGACGCGATTTGGCGTTCCCACAAACTCGCGCCTCAGCCGCGGGCGCTGTTCCAGCGCGACAACAGCGCCGCCGCGGTCTCCTGCGGGCGCTCGTACGGCCACCAATGCCCGCACTCCAGGACGACGAAGTCCGCCTTCATCCGGCTGGCGAGCCGCTCGCCCCAGTTCAGTGGGACGTAGGGATCCTCGCGGCCCCAGATGACCATCGCCGGGACGGCGACGCGCTCGAGGTCGGGCTGCCACTCCTCGCCGACGTGGATCGCCGACCGGTACAGCGCGAGGATGCAGTCCTTGTTGCCCGGCGTCAGCCACGCGTTGTGCTGCGCGAACCGCTGCGGCACCCCGTTCTCCACGAGGTACGGCACGCTGACCTCCTCGGTGAGCTCCTCCGCCATATAGCGCTCGCCCTCGCCCGGCGTCTGCCAGATCTGGGCGATGTCGTGCCACGGGTACTCCGTGTCGACGGCGGCGCCGCCGGCGGTCACCGAGCTCAGGAGGTCGGGCCGCAACGACGCGATGCGCTGCACCAGCAGCGAGCCCCAGTCGTGGCCGACGAGGTCGACGGGGCCAGCCGCAGCCAAGTCCTCCAACTGCGCGATGATCCAGTCGACGTAGCTCTCCTTGGTCGCGTCGAAGCCGTTGGGCGTCGGCGCCGCGAACCCGGGCAGGTCCACGGCGACGATCTCCTCGCCGTAGTCGCGCAGGTGCGGAAGCACGTCCTCCCAGAGACGGGACGTGTCGGGGTTGCCGTGGACGAGCAGTGCGGGCATGGGGTCTCCTAGAGGATCGGGGCGGCGCGCACCGCGAGGTGCGAGGTGTCGTTGAACGAGCGCAGCTGCCAGCGGCCGTCGGCCAGCACCACCAGCCGCGAGATCGAGCCGTTGTCGGAGTGCACGAAGGCGAACGGGCGGCTGTCGGTGGCCTGCCGGCACAGCTCGCCGATCACCGCGCCGTGAACGACCGCGGCCGCGACCGCGTCCGGCCCGGTCTCGGCGACGATCCGCTCGATGCTGGCGCGCACGCGGCCGCCGAGCGACTCCATCGACTCGCCGCCCGGGATGACGTCCCACCGCTGCTCGGCGAACATCCGCTTGATGATCGGGTCGCCGCGGCCGGCGCGAACGCGGTACTCGCCGCCCTCCCAGTCGCCGAGGCGGACCTCGGCGAGGTCGTCGACGACGATCGGCTCGAGGCCGGTGGCGGCGACCAGCGGCGCGGCGGTCTCGTGGGTGCGGCGCAGGTTGGTGACGTACAGCCGCGAGGGCGGGTCGGCGGCCAGGCGCGCGGCGATCGCCTCGGCCTGGCGGTGGCCGGCCTCCGACAGCGGCGGGTCGCCGCGGCCGTCGACCAGCGGGAAGCGCGCGCCGGACACCGCGGCCGCCGACGCACCGTGCCGGACCAGGACGACTTCAGTCGCCCCGGCAGGCAGCGCGTACGGAACCTGCTCGAAGCCGTCGCGGTCGCTCATGCCCCGTTGGGAGTGATCAGCACCTTCAGCGAGCGGTCCTTCTCCAGCTGCACGGCGAACGCGCCGGCGACGTCGTCCAGCGACTCGCGCTGCGTGATCAACGGCGCGAACTGGACTGCTCCGCGCGTGAGCAGCGCGACCGCCTCGCCGAAGTCGTCGCTCGTGTAGGCGATGCTGCCCTGCAGCCGGATCTCCTTCTGCACGAGCACCGTCGGGTTGAACGACACGTCGTCGTCGTAGAGCGCCAGCACCACGATCGTGCCGCCGGCCTTGACGGCGTCCAACGCGGCGGCGTTGAGCGCGGGCACGCCCGAGCACTCGAAGACCACGTCGACCTCGCCGCCCTCTCCGAGCGTGGCGGCCAGCGCATCCTGCAGTCCCGGGGCGCCATCAACGGCCTCAGCGCCCAGCTCGGCGGCGGCCCGCAGGCGCAGCGGCGAGAGGTCCATCCCGATCACGCGGCCCGCGCCGTAGGCCTTGAGCACCTGCACGACCTGCTGACCGATGGTGCCGAGGCCGAGCACGAGCGCGGTCTGGCCGGCCACGTCGCCGGCCAGGCGCACCGCGTGCACCGCGACGGCGAGCGGCTCGACCGTCGCGCCCGCCTCGTCGGGAACCGACTCGTCCAACTTGAAGACGTTCTCACCCGCGACCGAGTTCGGGATCCGGACGCGCTCGGCAAACGCGCCCGGCCGGCCGTAGGCGATGCCGGTCGTCCACGCCTCGGCGCACAGGTTGTAGCGCTGCTCGGCGCAGCGGGCGCAGTGGCCGCAGGGCACGATCGGCGACGCGGTCACGCGGTCGCCGACGGCCAGGCCCTGGACGTCGGTACCGGCGGCGATGACCTCGCCGGCGAACTCATGGCCCATCACTTGGCCGGGCTCGACGAACGAGCCGTGCAGGAAGGTGTGCAGGTCGGAGCCGCAGATGCCGCACGCGGCGACCGACACCACCAGGTCGGTCGGGCCGGCCTCGGGCTCGTCGACGTCCTCGACCTGGATGTCCTGGACGCCCTTGAACACCGCCGCCTTCATCGCCGCACCTGCGCGTGGTCGTTGCTGCTGCGTCGGTCCATGCGCCGATCCTGGCTCATCGCGCGCGCCGCGCCGTCCCGGCGGCGCAGCGGTCGTTGGGCAAACCCCAATCGGCCCCCGAGGCAGACCGGGACGGCGGAAGAGGAGGGACGCCGCCGGCCCGGCTGCCGGTCGAGGACTACGGCGCCGTGTAGCCGCCGTCCACGCTCATCGCCGTTCCGGTGACGAACGAAGCCTTGTCGGAGAGCAGCCAGACGCAGGCTGCCGCGATCTCCTGCGGCCGCGCGAAGCGGCCGATCGGATGGTTCGCCAGCGCCGCCTTGGGCGCCTCGGGGTCGCCGCCGAGCAGGTTGTCGAACAAGTCGGAGACCATCGGCGTCTCGGTGTAGGACGGGCACATCGCGTTGACCCGGATGCCCTCGGCCGCGTACTCGACGGCCGCGGCCTTGGTCAGCCCGACCACGCCGTGCTTGGCCGCGACGTAGCCCGGTGCTCCCGCCCAGCCGATCAGACCCGCCGCGGACGCCATGTTGACGATCGACCCGCCGCCGTTGCCGAGCATGGCGCGGACCTCGTGCTTGGTGCACAGGAACACGCCGTTGAGGTCGACGTCGAGGATCCGGCGCCAGTCGTCGAAGCTCGTATCGCCGGTCAGCCCGACAGTCCCGAGGATGCCGGCGCAGTTCAGCGCGCCGTCGAGGCCGCCGTCCTCACGCGCGCGGGAGACCAGCGCCTCCACCTGCCCTTCGTCGGTCACGTCGCACGGTCTGAACGTCGCCGTGCCGCCGGCCCCGGCGATCTCCGCCGCGAGCGCTTCGCCCTGGTCGGCGTCGACGTCGGACAGCAGCAGCGCTGCTCCTTCGGCGTGTGCCTCCAGCGCGGTGGCGCGTCCGATGCCACTCGCCGCGCCGGTGATGAGGACGGACTTGCCGTCGAGGATGCCCATTCTGGCGATCTCTCCTGTTCAGGCCGGTGCGCCGCCGGCGACGCCGGCGCGCAACGGCTTCTTGTCGATCTTGCCCGTCGAGGTCTTGGGCAGCGCGTCCACCACGTCCCAGGTCGTCGGGACCTTGAAGCGCGCCAGCCGCTCGGCACAGTGCGCCTCCACGTCGACCAGCTCGGTGCCCGCCGCGAGGACGACCACCGCGTGGACCTCCTCCCCACGCACCTCGTCGGGGCGGCCGACCACCGCGGCCTCGAGCACGCCCGGGTGCTCCTGCAGGACGTCCTCGATCTCGCGCGGGTAGATGTTCTCCCCGCCGCGGATGATCATGTCCTTCTTGCGGTCGACCAGGAAGAAGAAGCCGTCGGCGTCGCGGTAGCCGACGTCGCCGGTGTGCAGCCAGCCGTCGCGCAGCGTCTCGGCGTTGGCATCGGGGCGGTTGTAGTAGCCCTGCATGACGTTGGGCCCGCGCACGCAGACCTCACCGGGCTCGCCGTCGGGCGCGACCCGGCCGGCCTCGTCGAGGATCACGACGTCCTGGCCGCGGACGGGCATCCCGATCGAACCGATCTTGCGCGGCCCGAGGAACGCGTTCAGGGTCGAGCAGCAGGCGCCTTCGGTCAGCCCGTAGCCCTCGAGGATCGCGATCGAGAACTTCTCCTCGAAGCGCCGGAAGAGCGCGGGTGACAGCGGCGCCGCGCCGCAGATGACGTAGCGGACGGAGTTGTCGGCCATCTCGTCGGCGCCCGGCGCGTGCAGGAGGGCCGCGAGCATCGTCGGGACCGCCGAGAACGTCACCGGCTCGAACTCCGCGACCGTCTTCCAGAAGGTCGAGGCCGAGAAGCGGTCCCACATCGCGACCTCCGCCCCGATCAGCATCGGCATCACGGTGGTGACGAGCTGCGCGTTGACGTGGAACAGCGGGAGGACCATCCCGAGCACGTCGCCGCGCACCGCGGGCACCAGCTCGGCGAGCATGCGCGTGTCGGTCAGGAAGTTGCGGTGCGAGAGCATCGCGCCCTTCGGCCGGCCGGTCGTCCCCGAGGTGTAGACCAAGGACATCAGGTCGTCGCCGCCGGCGGCGGCGGGCTCGCGGACCACGCCGTCGCCCCGCAGCGCGTGCAGCGGGTCCGGTACGCCCGGCTCGACCGCGATCAGCTCGCGCAGGGCCGGGAGCTCCTCCAGGGCGGCCTCGAACCCGGGCACGCGGTCCGCACGGCAGGCGATGGCCACGGCGCCGGAGTCCTCCAGGATCGCGACCGCCTCGCGCGTCGTGAGGTCCGCGTTGACGGGGTTGAACACCGCGCCGAGCCAGAGGACCGCCCACCACACCTCGAGGTACTCGGGGCCGTTGGGCAGCACCACGCCCACGACGTCGCCTTGGCGGAGGCCGCGGGCCCGAAGCCCCGCGGCGATCTCGGTCACGCGGTGGGCCAGCTCGGCGTAGGACCACGTCTGACGGGCGTCGCGGACGAAGCGGGCGTCGCCGAGCTCGACGGCTCGGGTCTGCAGCAGCTGGGGCAGCGTCTCGATCTCGGTGGAGAGCACGACGCCCAGCGTCGCAGGCGGGCGGACTCGCGCCCGGCCGCTGCCGGCCCGCCCGTTGTGCGGGCCACCACGGCGTCACCGGCCACCGTTGCGCGCGGCCTACGCGTGTGCTTGCGCCCGTCGGGCGCTCAGCCGGCCGTCACGATCGTCAGCGACACGACCTGCGCGCCATCGTCGGCGGGCCCCGCGCTGCACGCCAGCCCGACGCGGGCGCCGGCCACCTGGCGGCGCCCCGCCTGCCGGCGCAGCTGCCACGCCAGCTCGCAGATCTGCGCGACGCCCGAGGCGTGGACCGCTTCGCCCAGGGCCAGCATGCCGCCGCTGGCGTTGACGGGCAACACGCCGCCGAGCATCGTGAACCCGGCCGCCACCAACTCGGGGCCCTGGCCCTCGGGCGCGAACTGCAGGGCCTCATAGGACATCAACTCGCCGGCCGCGGTTGCGTCGTCGACCTCGGCGCAGTCGACGTCGTCCGGGCCGATGCCCGCGGCCTGGTAGCCCATCCGGCCCGCCTCGGCCACCGCGCCGTTGACCTCCCCGACGGGCCCACGGGCCAGCACCGACGCGCGGATGCGCAGCGGGCGCGGCCCCGGACCGCGCCGCCGGCGCGACGCGGTCAGCACCACCGCAGCGGCGCCGTCGGACAGCTCGGCGACCATGAGCCGGCGCAGCGGGTCCACCAGCAGCTCGCTCTCGAGCACCTCAGCCGCGCCGTGCGCGCGGGCCAGCAGCGCCCGCGGGTTCTCGGCGCCCTGGGCGGAGTTCTTGGCCACGACGCGCGCCAGGTGGCCGGCCGTCGCGCCGGACCGCGACATGTAGGCCTCGGCCGCCCGGGCGCGAACGGCGACGAGCGCGGCGTGATCGTGGGTGGTCCGCAGCGTCTGCACGCCCAGGCAGATGACCACGTCGAGCTCCCCGCTGGCGACAGCGTGCCAGCCGCGCTGCAGCGCCTGGGCCGCCGACACGCTCGCCGGCCCCAGCGCCCGCAGGCCCCGGCCGGCCCGGCCCTCGCCCCGGCCGGCGGCCCGCGCGACCCCCCCGACCTGCGCGGCCGTCAGGCCGGCGTCGGCGATCGCCGCGGCCAGCGCGTCGCGCTCCAGGGCACCGGCGCTGCGCCCGGATCTCCCGAACGTCGTCGCGCCGACGCCCGCCACGAAGACGTCGCGCACCTGGACCTCCCTGTCTTCCTCACCGTTGGACCGAGGGCGAGCATGGCAAGGGCGGCGGGGCGCGGTCTTCGCCGGCTGAAGCCCTGGTTGGGCTTTCCCCAAGCGCGCGTCAGCCGGCGGTGTTGGAGACCACGACCAGCGTGGTCGTCGCGGGGGCCTCGGCGACGGCGGCCTCGGGGACGCGACCTTGGAGCATCAGCACCAACAGCGCCAGCCTTGCCTGCAGCTGCGCGTCGGGGTCGTGCGTGATCGCCAGGCCCGTGATCTGCTCCACGCGCGAGAGCCGGTAGCGGATCGTGTTCTCGTGCACGCCGAGCCGCTCGGCGACGCGCCGCGTGCTGGCCATGTTGTCGAAGAACGAGCGCAGCGTCGCGAGCAGGTCGGCCTTGGACGGATCCTCCACCAGACCGCCCAGGGTGCTCTCGGCGTGGTTGGCCACGAGCTGTGGATCCGAGGTCGCCAGGAACATCCGGCCCGCGCCGAGCTCATCGGCCGAGCAGACCGCCGCGCCCGGCCGCGGCGAGTAGTGCTGAAGGCACGCGACGACCTGCTGGACGTCGAAGTAGGCGGCCCGGTACTCGGCCGGGTTCGAGCGCACGCCCGATACCGCGGCGACGAGCAGGCCCTCGGGACACAGCTTGTCGCAGATCTCGTGCAGCAGGTGCTTGACGCGGGCGACGAACTCCTGCTCGTCGGCGCCGTCAGGCAGCGAGAGCAACGCGGCGACGCCCGCCGACGTCGCGATCGCCTGGACCGTGAGGTCCGGCGCGCGGTCCGCGAACGCCCGCACGATGGCGCGGAAGTCGAGGATGCGGCGGTCGCGGTTGTCGCGCGCGCAGATGAGCGTCACGACGCGCGGGATGTCCAGTCGCACGCCAAGGCGGTCCGCGCGGCGCTTGGCCAGCGCGACGTCCGAGCACCCGCCCAGCAGCTCGGCGGCCAGCGACGCGCCGGCGTTCCAGTCGGCCTCGATCGCGCGACGCTCGGTCGTGACCTGCAGGGCGACGAGCGTCGCGGCGCGGCGCAGCGTCAGCAGATCGCCGCCGCTGAAGCGGCGCTTGTGCTCCATGACCACGAGGTGGCCCCAGATCTGGGAGCCGACGAGCACGGGCGCCACGACGTAGCGGTGCAGGATCCCGGCTGCCGGCAGCGGGCCGACGAGGAAGGCGCGGCTGCCCGCGTGCGCGGCGAGCGCCTCTTGGACCTCGGGTCGCTCGACGTGCGGAGCCTCCAGCAGCCGCGGCGCGATCCCGTCGTCCGCGCCGGGCGGGACGGCGGTGGCCAGGCGGTCGCCGTCGGCGCCGTGCACGGCGCAGGGCTTGCCCAGCAGCTCGGCGAGCGTGGCGAGCAGCTCGTCGAGCGACTTGCCCTCCAGCACGAGGTCGCTGAGGCGCTCGTCGACCGCGGTGGCGCGGCGCAGTGCCCGGATCTGGCGTTGCTGGGCATCGAGCTGCGCGCGCAGGAGCGCGCGCGACTGCCCGTCCATGACGGCGACGGCGGCCAGCCCCGCGAACGTGAACGCGAGGTCCGCGTGCTCCTCGGTGAATTCGTGGCGCCGGTCGACGTTGTCCAGGAAGACGACCCCGATGACCTCGTCCTTGAAGACCATCGGCACCGCCATGATCGAGCGGATCTTCCAGTAGCGCACTGTGGACTGCACGGAGCGCGGGTCGGTGGCGGCGTCCGCGATGATCACCGGCCGCAACGTCTGCAGCAGCTCGGCGGTGATGCCGTCGGCCGGCACGCCGGCCAGCGACCGCTTGATGTCGGCGCCGAGCTCCTGCTGCCCCACGTGGCCGACGCAGCCGCGGAACACGCCTGCGCTCTCGTCGCGTAAGTGGATGCTGCACCGGTCGACGCCCACCAGCGCGCTGATCTGGCGTGCGACGACCTCGAGCAGCTCGTCGATGTCCGAGCTGCCCTCGACGGCCGCCGCGACGAGGGCGAACGCGGCGATCGCACGCCGCAGACCCTCGGCGTCGGGCGACGCCTCGCAGTCGGCGATCTCGGGACCGGGCAGCTGCCCGTCCCGCTCCAGCGTGATGTCCAACTCGACCCCTCCTCCTGAAGCCGGGCGCTGACCCGACCGGTGACCTCGCCGACGCTAGACCGCCACGCGGCGCGCGTCGTCGTCCTCCGCGCCCCATCCCGACGCCCCACGTTGTGGTCCGACGACAAAGAAGCGTGGGCGGCGACGCCGCACACGCGTACGATCCGCCGGCTCGCCCCTTGCGGCAACCCCGAATCGGTCTCTCCCTGTGACTCCACCAAGGTGGGCGCCGGCGCCCCCGGCCGGCCGGCGGCGCGCGGGAATACGGTCGGCGCTTCATCGCCAACTCGCTTTGGAGGCACCATGGGCTTCGTCAAGCACCCCGAGGAGATCGCCCGCATCCAGGAGGCGCTGCGCCATCCGCGGTTCGTCAATGGCGAGATGCTGACGGTCGACTTCCTCACCGACCCGACGGTGGTCGCGCGCATCCTCCCGCCCCCGCTCGAGCCGGCCGACGCGCCGCGCGTCACCGCCATGATCGGCCGCTGGCAGTCCAACTGCGTCGGCGACTTCCATGGCGCGGCGATCTACGTCGCGGCGCGCCACGACGGCCTCGACGGCGACTACGTCCTGGCCATGTACATGGACAACGACGTCCCGACGATCTACGGGCGCGATCTCTTCGGCGAGCCGAAGAAGCTGGCCGAGAGCACGCTGCACCGCCACGGCGACACGTTCCACGGCTGGCTGGACCGCGGCGGCGTGCGGCTGATGGAGCTGCACGGCGAGCTGCCCAACCAGCTCGGCAGCGCCGACGTCGAGGGCATCAACTACAACTTCAAGGCGCGCCCCAGCGCCGACGGCGTCGGGCTGCAGGAGGACGCGATCCTCACGCGCGCGACGTTCCAGACCCACGTCGTCGCAGCGCAGGACGGGGCCGGCAGCGTGGTGCTGCGCGGCAGCGTTCACGACCCGCTCGACGAGCTGCCGGTGGTCTCGGTGCTGCGCGGCGCGTTCATGGAGTGCGACCTCATCGGCGCCTGCCAGGCGGTCGCGACCGTGCCGGCCGAGACCTTCCTGCCCTACCACCACGGCCGCCACGACGACTGGAGCGCGCTCGACACCGAGTCGGCCGCCCTGGTGCCGGTCGCCTGAGCCGGCGGCGATGGAGCTGGTCGAGGAGTTCACCTTCACCGCGCGGCTGGCGCCGTCGGTGCCGGTCGGTCCCGGCCCGCTCGGCACGCGGCGCATCCGCGAGGTGCTCGGCGGCGACGTGACGGGCGCGCGATTGCGCGGCACGGTTGGCAGCGGCGGAGGCGACTGGGTCCTGATCGGCCCGGACGGCTGGGGCCTGCTCGACGTGCGCCTGACGATCACCACCGACGACGGAGCGCACATCTACGTCCAGTACTTCGGCGTGATCGAGTACACGGAGGCCGCTCTGGCCGCCAACGCCGGCACGCGCCCGAGCCAGTACGACGAGCACTACTTCCGCACCGCCCCGCGGCTGGAGACCGGCGACGAGCGCTACGCGTGGGTCAACCGCACGCTCTTCGTCGGGGAAGGCCGGCTGCATCCGGGCCCGGTCGTCGAGTACCGGGTGCACCGGGTCACGTGATCGCGGCCTTCGTCCCCGCCAGGTAGGTGCTCTCGATCTCCGCCAGCCGCGATTGCGCCTCGGCGGCGGTGAGCGCCATCACGATGCGCCCCCGGCTCATGACGTAGACGCGGTCCGCGTAGCGCAGCGCCTTGCGCGCGTGCTGCTCGACGATCAGCGCACCCGCGCCGCCCTCGGTGGCCGCGACGCGCACGGCCGCGAGGAGACGGTCGACGACCAGCGGCGCCAGGCCGAGCGACAGCTCGTCGGCCAGCAGGACCCGCGGCTGGCGACACAGCGCGCGGGCGAGCGTGAGCATCTGCTGCTCGCCGCCCGAGAGCAGCCCGCCGCGCGTGTCCATGCACTTCTCGAGCTCGGGGAAGAGCGCCGTCGCGTCCTCCGCGGTCACACCGCCACAGCGCAGGTTGTCGCGTGCCGACAGCGCCTTGAAGACGGAGCGCTCCTCGGTGACGTAGGCCAGCCCGGCGCGGGCGCGGCGGTGCAGCGGCGCGTCGGTGACGGCGTCGTCGAAGGCCACCTCACCCGACAGCTGCGGCAACTCGCCGCTGAGCGTGAGCATGGTGGTGGTCTTGCCGGCGCCGTTGGGACCGAGCAGGCACACGACCTCGCCGGCGCTGACCTCGAGGTCGAGGTCGTGGATGACCGGCCGCCCGGCGTAGCCGGCGCTCACGCCCCGGGCGGAGACGACGGTGCTCATCGGGGGACCTCCTTGGCGGCGGCGGGCGCTGGCCCGGGCGCGGCATGGGCGGGCTCGTCGCCGTCGTCCTCGCCGAGGTAGGCGGACACGACGCGGCGGTCACGGCGGATCTCCTCGGGCGTGCCCGAGGCGATCTGGCGGCCGAAGTCCAGCACGACGATGTCGTCGCAGACCGACATGACGAAGTTCATGTCGTGCTCGACGAGCAGGATCGCCATCCCCCAGTCGTCGGCCAGGCGGCGGACGAGCTGGGCCAGCTCGGCGGTCTCGGCGTCGCCCAGTCCCGCCGCGGGCTCGTCGAGCAGCACGACGCTGGGCTGCGTCGCGACCGTGCGGGCGATCGCGAGCAGGCGGCGCTTGCCGTAGGGCAGGTCCTCCACGGTGCGATCGAGATCCTCCGCCAGGCTGAATTCCCGGATCGCGCTGATGACCTCGCCGGGCAGCGGCGGGTTGACCGGCCAGACGAGGTCGCGCAGGTAGGACGCGCGGTCGCGCGGGTCCGACGCGACCCGCAGGTTGTCGAGCACGGTCGAGTCCTCGAACAGCTCCAGCGACTGGAAGGAGCGGCCCAGGCCCGCGCGGGCACGCTTGGTCGCCGACCAGCGGGTGATGTCGGTCCCGTCGAGGTGCAGGGTGCCGCCGGCCGTGCGGGCGAAGCCGGTCACCGCGTCGATCAGCGACGTCTTGCCCGCGCCGTTGGGGCCGATCAGGCCGGTCACGCGGCCGGGCACGACCGCGAGCGAGACGGAGTCGACGGCGACCGACGGGCCGTAGGTCACGGTCAGGTCACGCAGCTCCAACGTGCGCGGCGCGACCGGCACGACCTTGCGCTCGGGCAGCTCGCGCACCGCGGGCGGCCGGATCGCCACGCGCGGGAAGCGCCTGCCCAGCGCCGTGCGCAGCCCGCGGATCTGGTTGATCTGCTCGCGGGCGATCCCGTCCTGGTTGAGCAGGACGATCACCAGGATGCTGATGCCGCCGATCAGGTCGATGTACTTGCCGACGCTCGACGAGAAGATCGACGTGAGCAGCTGCTGGCTGAACGCGCCGGCGGCCAGCGTCGCGCCGATCACGGGACCGACCAGGAAGCCGAGGCCGCCCAGCAGCGCCAGGCCCACGTCGGTGATCGAGGTGAAGTTGGTGAACTCGGTGTAGTCCACGCTGGGCAGGCGGAAGACCAGCAGGATGCCGCCCAGCGCCGAGATTGCGGCCGACAGGCCGAAGGCGTACAGCTTGGCCGCGGGCACGCTGATGCCCAGCGCCGCGGCCGCGCGCTCGTTCGTGCGCACCGCGATCATGCGCCGCCCGCTGCGCCCGCGGCGCACGTTGGCGACGACCACCACGCACAGCACGAAGAACGCCAGGACGAACAGCCCGTAGCGCGTCGGGTGGGTGATCGAGTTGATGTCCCAGCCGAAGAGGTTGGCGTCGCCGACCTGCGTCCCCCCGATGCCGCCCGTGTAGGCCGGGTTGCGAAAGAGCATCAGCTCCATCGCCGTGCCGAGGCCGAGCGTCACGACCGCGAGGTTGATCCCGCGGGTCCGCACCGCCGGGATCGCGAACGCGACGCCGACGGGAACGGTGGCCGCGACGCCGATGATCAGCGCCAGCCAGAACGGCACGCCCTGGCTGGCCACGAGGCGGCCCGCCACCCACGCGCCGAAGCCGGCGATGGCGTACTGCGCCAGCGAGAGCTGGCCCGCGTAGCCCGTGACGACGACGATCGAGAGCAGGACGAATGCGACGCACAGGGTCACCGTGATGGCGTCCGTCCACTGGGTCGACAGCGTCGCCAGCAGCAGGGCCGTGAGGGCGACGCCGAACCCGATCCCGCGCCAGTTGATCCGACCGCTCCCGATCGAGGGCAGCCGCTGCAGGAAGTAGTCGCGCAGCGGCAGCGCCTGGCCCGTGATCACGAGCATGACGACGATCACGATGAACGGCACCGAGTCGCCGAAGCCCGGCTGGTGCACGTACCGGTTGAGCTCGGTCTGCGCGATGCCGATCGCCACGCCGGCCAGCAGCGCGATCGGGAAGGAACGGAACTGCGCCACCAGGGCCGCGGCGATGGCGGCCAGGATGAGGTTGGTCATGACCGTCACCTGCAGCGTGACGATCGGCGCGATGAGGATGGCGGCCAGCCCGGCCAGCGCGGAGCCGAGGACCCAGTTGGCCGCGGCGATGCGGTCCGGCGACCAGCCCAGCGAGGCCGCCGCGCGCTCGTTCTCGGCCACGGCGGAGGTCGCGAGCCCGAAGGTGGTGAAGCGGTACAGCAGCCACAGGCCGAGCGTCAGCACCGCGGCGATCCCCAGCAGGATCAGGCGGTCGGCCGAGATGACGATCGTGCCGTGGATGTGCACGATGTCCGTCGGCAGCTGGCTGGTGACGAAGCGCGGCGTCGAGCCGTACCGCAGCACGGCGATCGCCTGCAGCGTGACGAGCACGCCGAGCGTCGCGATGACGCGCACGAGCGGCGACGAGCGCCGCAGCGGTCGCATGATGAACAGGTGGGTGAGGGCGCCGATGAGCGCGGAGAAGCCGACACCGACGACCAGCGCGGGCCAGAAGCCCCAGCCCTGCTGCTCGTGGAGGTCCCACCACAGGAAGACCCCCGCCATGCCGATGGCTCCCATGGCGAAGTTCAGCACGCCGGAGCCGCGGTAGATCACGATCAGCCCCTGCGACCCCAGGGCGTAGAGCGCGCCGATGCCGAAGCCGAGGAACGCGAACCGGATGACCTCTTCCACGTGATCTCTCCTGAGACGGGGGTTGCCGACGAGACCGCACCAGCCGGCTCCGGGACCCAGGCCGGGTCCCGGAGCCGGTGACGCGTCAGGTCACGAGGTCGGCTTCTTTCCCAGCGCCAGCTCGCCGACGTCCTCGAACTCGGTCGTCAGTGGCACGACCTTGCCGTCCTTGATCGTGCTGTACACCGCGGTGCGGTTGAACAGCCGGATGAACGGGGGGTTCTCGGTCCACGGCTTGGTGAAGTCGATGACCGGGACCATGCCCTTGGTGTCCAGGTCGGTGGTCTTGCCCGCCTGCGCCACGAACGACGTGGCGTCGATCTTGTCCGCGCCGCCCGAGACCGCCTCGGCCACCTGCTTGAAGCCGGTGTACGCGGCCCACGTGCCCAACCCGCCGAGCGAGTTGTAGTCGTTGGCCGGATCCGCGTCGGCGTCCTTGAGCGCCTGCCGGTAGTCGGCCCACGGAGCGGTCGAGATGTCCGGGTACATGCCGGCGATGACCGAGCCGTCGAGCTTGTTGCCCAGGCCCTTGATCGAGACGGTGTCGAGGTTGCCCTGAGGCCCGTACATCCGGGCGGTGGTGCCCGACTGCACCCACGCCTGGTTCCAGGCGACGTAAGGCGTCTCGGACACGATCATCACGACGCAGTCCGCCCCGCCGCTGGTCGCCTCAGCGACCTGTGGACTGTAGTCCTGCCCTGTCGGTGGCAGGATCACCGTCTTGCCGAACGACTTGCCGTAGGCCTTCATCGCGTTCTTCATCGGCGGCACGAAGCCCTGCGCGCCGTCGATGATCACCGCGTTGATCTTCTTGCAGCCGTCGACCACCGCGCGCTTGATGAGCGCCACGGCGTAGAGCGGCTGGGTCCCCATCGGGAACGAGGTCTTGCCCGTCCACTGCGGCGCCGTGATCGGGCAGCACTCTCCGAACGCCGCGATGCCCGCCTTGCTCAGCGCGGGCATGATGTTCGTGCCCAGGAAGGAGAAGGAGCCGACGACCGCCGCCACCTTGTCGGAGACCGCCTTGCGCGCACACGCCGCGGCGTCGGTGGGCTTGCCGTGCTCGTCGCAGACCTCGACGCTCAGCGGACGTCCGCCGATGCCGCCGCGTGCGTTGACCCACTTCTCATAGGCCTTGGCGGTGACTGCGATGTTGGGGTAGACGGGCCCCTGCGAGTCCAGTGATGTGATCGTCATCGTCTTGATCGGCGTGCCGGTGGCCGCCGTGCCGGCGGGCGTCACCGTGCCGGTGTCCGTGGTGGTCTTCGCGGCCGGCGCGGCGGTCACGTTGCTGCTGCTGCCGTTGTCGTTGCTCTTGCTGTCACCGCAGGCCGCGAGCGTCAGCGCGGCGAACGCCAACGCGATGACGAGGACCAGCGGCAACGGCGTGCGTCGCGGTCCAGCGGACCTGACGTGTCTGTCTCTCATGACGTGCCTCCTCCTGGGGATGCGCAATGCCGCGGCAAGCGTAGATTCGGGCCCTGCGGCGGCGGGCGCCTTGCTGATGCGCTGTTGGGGAAACGCCAACAGCCTCGACGGGAACTGCTGTGGCGGGGCGATCACGGTGCTCCACCGCGGTGCCGCGCATGTCGCGAGCACCACCCTCGCTGGCCGGCGCCGTCGCTGCCCGAGCCGGCGCGAGGCGCGTCGCGGTTTCCCCAAACGTGGATCAACCTCGCCTTGTCGCGCCACGGCCGGAGCAGCAGCCTCGACCGCAAACCCCAAGGAGGCAGCAGTGGACCACGCGACGTACAACCAGTCGTTCTCGCTCCCGATCGGCCCGGGGTCGGCCTATCCCCCGCCGCCCTACCACTACCGCGGCGTCGAGGACATCTTCATCTCGTATGAGCCCGACCCCGACGGCGTGGCCGCGCTGCTGCCACCGGGCGTCGAGCCGGCAGACGAGGTGCCGGTCTGCATCGCCTGGGGCCGGTGGATCCCGTTCTCGGCGTTCGGCCCCTACAACGAGGCCTACATCATGATCCGCGCGACGTTCGGCGGGCAGACGTTCCTGTACCAGCCGTTCATCTTCACCGACAACGAGATCCCGCTCGTGGCCGGCCGGGAGATCTGGGGCTTCGCCAAGAAGCTCGCGGTCATGGAGCGCCACAGCGGCGGGTCGGGCACGCCGTTCGGTGAGCAGATGCTGTTCACCGTCGAGCGCCCGCGCGGCCAGCGCCTGATGACGATGGCGATCGCCTGCGACCGGTTGCAGGATCCCGCGGAGCTCGACGACCTGCCGGTGCTCTCGACCCGGCTGATCCCCAACGCCGAACCGGGGCCGCCCTCGGTGAGCCAGCTCGTGCGTCTGGACGTCGTCGCGCCCTTGCACACCAGCGCCGCCGGCACGCCCAAGCTCTGGACCGGCCGCGCATCGGTGTCGATGGACGCGCGCTCGGCCGTCGACCCGTGGCATCTACTCGCCCCCACGCGCATCATCCAGGGCTGGTTCGGCGTGTTCGACTTCGACCTGGGCTACGGCAAGGTCGTCCACGACTATCTCGCCGGCGACACCTACGACAGCGAGGGGCGCGCGGTCAGCGCCGCAGCGACACGCTGACGCCGCCGCGGGTCGCGCTCACCGAGCGACCATCCGGGTGGCGCAGCAGGTCCCCGAGCCAGCTCAAGCCGTTCGGGCCCGTCAGAGGATGGATGGGCTCGACCGGCTTGGCGGCGGCGTACATCGCGTCGACGTCGGGGCCGGGGATGAGGAAGCGCAGCAGCAGCTCCTCGTCGGAGAGGTGCTCTCCGTGGTCCTTGCGGATCTCGGCCAGCGATGGCTGCGGCGCCTCGCCGCCGAGGATCGCGCGCCCGCGCTCGGCGGACGAGGCGCGGTCCAGGACCTCCTGGTCCAGCTCGCCGGGCGGCTTGCCGTACCAGCCCGCCAAGTACATGAGGTTCTCGTCGGGGATCGTCGTGTAGCGCTCGCCCTGGACGACGTTGAGGAGCGCCTGGATCCCAACGAGCTGCGAGAACGGCGTGGCCATGATCGGGTAGCCGAGCTCGGCGCGGACGCGGACCGCCTCCTCGAGCACGGCGGGCAGGCGATCCTCCATCCCGTAGGTCTTGAGCTGGTTGCGCAGCGTGCCGGTCATCCCGCCCGGGAACTGCTGCATCACGGTCGCCAGGCTGTACTCGGCCGGCTCGCCGAGATGATGGCCTTCCTCGACGGCCAGCGCGGCGAAGTGCTCGGAGACCTCGGCCAGGCGCGAGTCGTCGAGCGACACGTCATGGCCGAGCCGGCGCATGTTGTCCACCGCGATCTCGGTCGACGGCATCGACGGCCCGTTGGCCAGCGAAGAGACCGCCGTGTGCAGGATCGTCAGGCCCTCCTCCACGCCGATGATGTGGTTCAGCGTGCCCATCGCCGTCTTGTTGTGGAAGTGCATCTCCAGCGGGACGTCGCCGGCGCGCTCCTGTGCCATCCGGATCCAGCCGCGGGCCCGCTCGGGGCCCAGGACGCCGGCCTCGTCGCCCAAGATGATGGTCTCGGCGACGCCGCCGGCGACCATGCGCTCGATGATGTCTGCGTAGTGCTCGTCGGTGTGGATCGGCGAGACGCTGAAGTTCAGCTGCGGCGACGGCGCCAGGCCGGCGGCACGGGCGATGCCCGCGACGTGGAGCATCTTGTCGACGTCGTGCAGGCAGTCGAAGATCCACAGGCTGCCGATGCCGTGCTTGGCGAGCGTCTGGACCCAGAGCTCGATGACCGAGTCCGGCGTGATGCCCATGCCGACCACCCCGTTGACGCGCGTGCCCGCCCGCAGCACCGACCGCGGCATCGCGGCGCGCAGCGCGTCGAGCCCGCGCCATGGGTCCTCCTGGCGGAAGCGCACGAGCACCTCGAAGATCGAGCTGCCGGTGAGGTCGATCACGCGGTAGCCCGCGGTGTCGATGGCCTCCGCCACCGGGAGGATGTGGTTGGGGCTCATGCGCATGCCCCACAGGCTCTGCTGGCCGTCGCGCACGGACTGGTCGATGAACTCGATGCGCGCCATCAGACGGCCTCCAGGGTGGTGGTCCAACGGGGCAGCAGCTCTTCCTCGAGCCACCGGGTGTGCACGCGGCAGGCGACCACGTCGGGCTCCCGCAGCACGTCGAGCGCGAAGTCGGTCGTGGTCGGGACGCCGTCGACACGCAGATGGCGCAACGCGGCGACCAGGCGCGCCAGTGCCGCGTCGCGATCGGCGCCGTGGGCGACGACCTTGGCCAAGAGCGAGTCGTAGTGCGGGGGGATGCTCCAGCCGGGAAAGCAGGCGGTGTCGACGCGCACGTCGCTGCCGATCGGCGCGACCCAGCGGGTCAGCAGCCCGGGCGCGGGCAGGAACCCGCGCTCAGGTCGCTCGGCGTTGATGCGCACCTCGATCGCGTGGCCGGCGATCGCCACGTCGTTCTGGCCGAACGACAGCGGAGCGCCGCCGGCGATGCGTAGCTGCTCGCGCACGATGTCGACTCCGGTGACCATCTCGGTGACCGGATGCTCGACCTGCAGTCGCGCGTTGATCTCCAGGAAGGCGTAGGTGTTGCGCTCGACATCGACGAGGAACTCGCAGGTCGCGGCGCCCTGGTAGTCAAGCGCGCCGATCAGGCGCGTCGCGGCGCTGGTGATCTCGCGCTCCAGGTCGGGCGGCAGGCCATAGGCGGGCGCCTCCTCGACGAGCTTCTGGTAGCGACGCTGCAGCGTGCAGTCGCGATGGCCGAGGTGGACGACGGTGCCGTGGCCGTCGGCGAGCACCTGCACTTCGACGTGGCGCGCGCGGCGCACGTAGCGCTCGACGAACAGCCGGCCGTCGCCGAACGCCTGCTGGGCCTCGCCGGAGGCCGCGTCGTACGCGCCGTCGAGGTCTTCGGGCGCCTCGACGAGGCGCATGCCGCGCCCTCCGCCGCCGGCGGCGGCCTTCAGGAGGACCGGGTAGCCGATGGCGTCGGCGCTCGCTCGGGCCTCCTGCGCGTCGGTCAGCACGTCGGAGCCGTCGCCGACCGGGATGCCCAACTCGCGGGCCAGCGCGCGCGCGGTGGCCTTGTCGCCGCTGCGGCGCATCGCGGCGCCCGACGGGCCGACGAACGCGATGCCCTCGCGCTCGCACGCGGCGGCAAGCTCGGGGCGCTCGGACAGGAAGCCGTAGCCGGGATGCAGCGCGTCGCAGCCGGTGACCAGCGCCGCGGTCATGACGCGGTCCAGGTCGAGGTAGCTCTGGCTCGCGCTCGCCGGCCCGATGCAGACGCTGCGGTCGGCGAGCTGCGCGCCGAGGCTGTCACGGTCGATCTCGGACACGGTGAGCACGGTCTCCAAGCCCTCGTCGAAGCACGCCCGGAGGATGCGCACCGCGATCTCACCGCGGTTGGCGATCAGCACGCGCCGCAGGCCGGCCACGTCGCGCTCAGGCCTCCGGGTCGATTACGACGAGCGGCTGGCCGAACTCCACCATGGCGCCGTCGGCGACGTGGACGCCCGTGACGAGGCCGGCGACCGGGGCCACGACGTGGTTCATCAACTTCATGACCTCGACGATCCCGACGGTGTCGCCGACGCTCACGCGGCTGCCCACCTCGACGAACGGCGGGCTGCTGGGCGACGGCGCGCGCCAGAAGAGGCCGACGGAGGGCGCCGGGATGACCGTGCCTGGCACGTCCGCGTCGCGCGCGGCGGACGCGGGTGCAGGGGACGCCGCGGCCGAAGCCTGCGGCGCGGTGACCGCGGCCTCGACCGCGGGCGCGGCGGCCGGGGCGCCGTTCGGCGTCGGCGCCGCCACGGGGGCCGGCGCGGGCGCCGGCGCCGGCGGCGTGGGCGCCGGCATCTCGACGACGCCGTCGCGCGACACGTGGAGCCGGTCGGCCCCGATCGTCACCGTCATCTCCTGCCAGTCGCTGCGCTCGAACGCGTCAAGCAGCGCGCGGATCGTCTCTGGGTTCATCTCCATACCGGCGGCCTCCGCAGTCGGTCGGCGCGGCTGACGGCAGGCATGCTGCGCCCATGAACGTCGACTTCCAGCGCCCCTTCGCTCCCCCGGACGGCGCCCAGGAGCTGTACCTCGTCCGCCACGGCTCGGTCCATCACGCCGTCGACGGCCCGCGCATCGGCCGCCAGAACGACCCGTCGCTCAACGAGCACGGGCGCACGCAGGCGGCGGCGGTGGCGGTCCGCCTCGCACAGGAGCCGATCTCCAAGGTGTACGTGTCGCCCCTGCGACGCACCGCTGAGACCGCGGCGCCGCTGCTGGCCGCCCGCGGCTACGACGCCGGCGTCCTGGACGACCTGCGCGAGGTCGAGCTCGGCGACTGGGAGCATGGTGAGCTCGCACGGCGCGCCGGCAACGGCGACCCGGAGGTCGCGCGCGTCATGCGCGCGCAGCGCTGGGACCTGATCCCCAACGCCGAACCGGGCGAGGCGTTCGCGGCCCGCGTCGCCCGCGGCATCGGCCTGGCGGCAGACGCGGCGGCGCCCGGCGAGATCGCCGTCGCCTTCACGCACAGCGGGGTGATCGCCGAGGCCTGCCGGCAGGTCACCCGCAGCGACGGCTTTGCGTTCCTGACCAACAGCAACGGTTCGGTCACGCGCCTGGTCCGGATGCCCGAGGGTCGCTGGGTGCTGGTGGCGTTCAACGAGACCGCACACCTCCCACGCGAGTGGCAGCCGGGAGGCGCGGGTGGCGCCGTTCGCTGATGGGGGCTGAGCGGCGAGCATCGGATGGGGTCGGGCTGCGCCTGCGCTGCCCAGAGGCATTGATACCGGCCGTCGGGGTCGCCCGGAACGGGCCGCGGAGGGGCGTGTGGGTTTTCCACAAGCCTGGCCCCGCGCCGGCGTTCGCCCGCGCGCGGGCGGACGTAGCGTCCGCCCAACCGACCCAAAGGAGCGCCATGAGCAGCCTCAAGGACGACGTCACCGTCACCCCCCATCCCGCAACCGGCGGGCGCCTGCGCGACAAGGTCGCGATCATCACCGGCGCAAGCAGCGGCATCGGCCGGCAGGCCATGGAGATCTTCGGCCGCGAGGGCGCCAAGGTCGTCGGCACCGCGCGGACCGAGGCCAAGCTGCAGGCCGGGCTGGACGCCGTCAAGGGCGCCGGCGGCGACGGGATCATCGTGCCCGCCGACCTCGAGGACGTCACCTCGCAGGAGCGCGTCGTCCAGGCCGCGCTCGACGCCTACGGGCGCGTCGACATCCTCATCAACAACGCGGGCGTCGGATGGCAGTACGGCATCGACAACCCGGGCACGATGGCCGGCATCCACGAGGCGTCGCTGCAGAACTGGCGCGACATCATCGGCGGCGTCGACCTCGAGGGCTACTTCCTCATGATCCGCGCCGCCCTCCCGCGCATGCTCGAGCAGGGCAGCGGCGCGATCGTCAACGTGTCCAGCATGGCCGGCATCACCGGGCTCTACGACGCGCACGCCTACACGGCGGCCAAGGGCGCGCTGGTCAACCTGACGCGGTCGATGGCCATCACCTACGCCAAGCAGGGCGTCCGCACCAACGCGGTGTGCCCGGGCTTCGTCGACACGCCGATGATCGCGCCGGTCGTCAGCATCTTCGACGACGAGGCGACGGCCGCGGCACTCTCCCCCATGGGCCGCCCGGCGCGCCCCGAGGAGATCGCCCATGCGCTGCTGTTCCTGGCCTCCGACGAGGCGAGCTACTGCAATGGCGCGGCGCTCGTTGTCGACGGCGGCTGCACCGCGCGCTCCTTCCCCGGCTGACATCGACCCCGCTGGGGAGCACGCCGGCCGGCGCCGGGCCGACAGGCTCGGCGCCGGGCCGGTCGGCTAGGAGAGCAGCGCCAGCGTCACGCGTGCGTAGATGTCGGCAGCCTGGGCGACCTCGCGCAACGCGATGTGCTCGTCGACCTGGTGGGCCTGCTCGAAATCGCCGGGGCCGAAGGTGATCACGGTCGGGGTGCCGTAGCCGTCGGGTCCGGTACGCATGAGCTCGACCGCGTCGACCCAACCGCCGTTGAACCGGCGCACCTCGCCCGCGGTGCCGCGGACCTCCTGGATCGCCGCCTCCAGCGCCTTGACGCCGGGCGCCTCCGGGTTCGACTCGCCGGGGCGCAGCCACAGGCGTCCGGCGCCCATCGGCAGGACCTTCAGCTCGTAGCGGACGTCGCCGTCCTCCTGCTCGAGCGTGCGCAGGAACGCCTCGATCGACGCCTCGACCTCGGGCAGCGTGACGCCCGCCGGCGACATGACGGAGACGACCGCGTCGCAGCGGCCCGGGATCGTCCAACCGCCGCCGGGCAGTGTCCGGATCGCCTGCAGCGTGACGCGCGGCTCGAACCACGACGACGTCCCCGCCGGCGTCTGGAGGCGACCGGCGTCGACGGCCTCGACGAGCTTGGCGATCTTGGTGATGGCGTTGATGCCCTTCTCGGGCTCGGTCGGATGCGCGGTGCGCCCGACCGCGGTGACCTTCCACGTCGAGATGCCCGGGTAGGCGATCTCGATGCCGGTGTTGCTGGTCGCCTCGGCCGAGAACACCGTGCCGACGCGAGCGCTGACGCCGAGGTCGGCGAGCAGCACCGCGCCGCGGAAGCCGTCCTCGCCGTCGGAGTCCGACATGAAGTAGATGGGTCCGCCGCGCGCGGCGCCGGAGGCGACCAGCGCCTCGAGCGCGGCGAGCATCGCCACGTGCGTGCCCTTGCTGTCGACGGCCCCGCGGCCGTAGAGCACGCCGTCCTCGACGACCGCGCCCCACGGGTCGTGCGACCAGTCGTCGGGCCGCGCGTGGACGGTGTCGAAGTGCGCGTCGAACAGGACGCCGGGGGCGTCGCCCTCCCCTTCGAGCACGCCGAGGACCAGGGGTGCCTTGCGGCCTTCGACCGCGTAGTGTGAGACGGTCATGCCGAGCTCTCGCAGCCGCGCGGTGACCCACTGGTGCGCGCGGGTGGCGTCGCCGACCACGCTCGGGATGGACACCATCTCGGTCAGCAGACGCTCGCAACGCTCGACGCTGACGGGGGCCGGCGACGTGCTCTGATTCGTGATGCTCATTGTTACCCCTCGTTGATGGTCAGCATGGACGGGTGCTCGCGCAGGCTCATGCCGCCGTCGACGGCGAGGCGCACCCCGGTGATGTGGCCCGCGGCCGGTGACAGCAGGAACGTCACCGCGGCGGCGATCTGCTCCGGGTCGGCGATGGTGCCGAGCGGGACCCGGCGCAGGAACGCGTCCTCTTTCACCGGGTCGGCGAAGACCTCGTTCATCAACGGCGTGCGCACCGGACCGGGCGCGACGACGTTGCTGCGGATGCCCCGCGGGGCGAGCTCGAGCGCGAGCGAGCGGCTCAGCGCCTCGACGCCCGCCTTCGACGCGCAGTAATGCGCGAGGCCGGAGACCGGCGCGGCGCTGTCGATCGAGGAGATGAGGACCAGCGCGCCGCCCCGCGGCATGTGCCGGATCGTCGCGCGAGCAGCGTGGAAGGCGCCGGTGAGGTTGACGTCGAGGACCAGGCGCCAGCGCTGCGGCGTGATCCGGTGAAACGGCGCGACGTGCCCGATGCCGGCGGCGTACACCAGCCCGGTGATCGGGCGGCCGGCGGCCAGCTCGTCGACGGCGGCATCGACGGCGTCGGCGTCACGGACGTCCGCGGTCGCGGACGCCGCGATCGGCGCATCGGCGGCCGGTGGGCGCAGGTCTGCCGAGACGACCTCCGCGCCGGCCTGCGCGAGCGCTTGGACGCACGCCGCGCCGATGCCCGACGACCCACCGACGACCAGGACCCGCTGTGGATCGCTCATGGTCTCCACGTCATCCGCCCTTCGAGGAGGTCGGCCAGCTCGGCCAGGGCGGCACCGCCGACGGCGCCGTCCACCGTCCGGTGGTCGAAGGTGATCGTGACGGTGAGGATCGGGACCACCGCGAGGCCGCGGCCGCGCGGGACGACGCGATCGGTCGCGCGGCCGACCGCGACGATCGCGCTCTCACCCGGGTTGAGCATCGCGGCGAAGCGATCGACGCCGAAGCCGCCGAGGTTGGAGAGCGTGATGGTCGCGCCGCTCATCTGGGTGAGCGACAGCGTGCCGTCGCGTGCGGCCGCGACCAGGCGGGCGCGCCGCGCGGCGATCTCGCTCAGGCCGATCTGGTGGACGTCGTCGACGACGGGGACGACCAGGCCGCGATCGGTCGCGACCGCCAGCCCGACGCCGAGGCCGGCGTGGCGGCGCAGCGCAGGCTCGGGATCGTCGACGAACGCGGTCGCCAGCGCGGGATGGCGGACCACCATCTCGGCAATGGCCTGCATCAACAGGTCGTTGACGCCGGGCCGGGCGCCGCCGCCGGCCGCCGCCGCGGAGGCGTCCTTCTGGGCGAGCAGATGGGCGGCGTCGACGTCGCGTTGCAGCTGGTACTGCGGGATGAGCTGGCTGGCGGTCATGCGCCGAGCGATCGCGCGGCGGGGCTTGGTGAGGGGCTCGAGGTCGCCGCCGGATGCGGGCATGCGCTGCGCGAACGGGGGCTCGGGCGTCGCGGTCGCGGTGCCGCCGGCGGCCGCCGCTTCGACGTCGCCGAGCGTGATCCGGCCACGTGGCCCGGTCCCGGCGATGGCGGTCAACTCGACCCCGAGCGCCCGCGCCGCACGGCGCGCCACCGGCGCGGCCCGCGGCAGCAGGCCGGGCGTCGTCGCTCCGCTGTCGTTCACCACCGCCAGCGCCACCGCCGTCGCGACGCCGGCAGCCCCATCGCCTACGCGCTCGTCCGCGGTGTCGGCGATCCACGCGACCACCGCACCGACCGCGACGACGTCGCCCTCTGCGACCTCGATGCCCGCGATGAACCCGCCGCGCGGCGCCTCGAGCTCGGTCGTCGCCTTGTCGGTCTCCATCTCCAGCAGCGGGTCTCCCTCGGCGACCTGCTGGCCCGGCGTGATGAGCACGGCGAGCACGGTGGCCTCGCTGACCTCGAGGCCCATCTGCGGCATGAGGACTTCGGTTGCAGACACGATTGTCAGACCGTAACATCACGGATCCGGAATTTGCAACCGTCCGATCCGTTTCAGTCTGTTCGAAAGGCCAATTCGCGTCGCCATGCCACCCACGTCCGTCACCTTCGGGGCACCAGCCGTGAGCCTCGCCGACCTTCACGCGAAGATGGCGCTGATCCGCGCGTTCGAGCTGCGCGTCTCCACGCTGTACCGCGACGGCGACATCCCCGGCTTCGTGCACACGTCGCTGGGCCAGGAGGCCATCGCCGCCGGCGTCTGCGCGGCGCTGGAGCACGACGACTACCTGACGACCACGCATCGCGGGCACGGCCACGTTCTGGCCAAGGGCGCCGACCTCGACGGCATGATGGCCGAGCTCTTCGGCCGCGCCGACGGCCTCTGCCGCGGCAAGGGCGGCTCGATGCACGTCGCTGATCCTTCCGTCGGCATCCTCGGCGCCAACGCGATCGTCGGAGCGGGCATCCCGCTCGCCGTCGGGGCGGGGCTCTCGAGCAAGCTGCTCGGGCAGGGCCGCGTCGCCGTCGCGTTCTTCGGCGAGGGCGCGGTCAACCAGGGCGCCTTCCACGAGGCGGCCAACCTCGCGGCGATCTGGAACCTCCCGGTCATCCTGTTGTGCGAGGACAACCGCTACGCCGAGTTCACCGACAGCACCAAGATGACGCGGGTCGCATCGGTGTGCGAACGGGCGGCGGCCTACGGCATCTGGGCGCGCGACGTCTACGGCAACGACGTCGCCGCCGTCCACGCGGTGACACGCGAGGCCGTCGAGCGCTGCCGCGCCGGTCAAGGACCCGCGCTGATCGAGGCCGCGACGTATCGCTGGCACGGCCACTATGAGGGCGACGACCAGCCCTACAAGCCCGGCGCCGAGGCCGACGAGTGGCGCACCGAGCGCGACCCGCTCGTCCTCGCGGAGGCCGTGCTCGTCGCCGACGGCATCGTGACCGAGGCCGAGCTGGCCGCGGTGCGCACCAAGGCGACCGAGCGCGTCGACCGCGCCGTCGTCGCCGCGCGCGCCGCCGCCGTCCCCGCCGAGCAGGAGGCCTTCCAGCATGTCTTCGTCGACTGACGCTCCCCCGCTGCGCTACTCCGGCGCGATCAACCAGGGCATCGCCGACGCGATGGAGGCCGACGACCGGGTCGTGCTGATCGGCATCGACGTCGGGGCAGGCGGCGGGATCTTCACGGTCACCCGCGGCCTGCACGAGCGCTTCGGCTCGGCCCGCGTGCTGGACACGCCGATCAGCGAGATGGGGTTCGTCGGCGCCGCGGTCGGCGCCGCGATGACCGGCCTGAGGCCGATCGTCGAGATCATGTTCATGGACTTCATCGGGGTCTGCCTCGACGCCGTCATGAACCAGGCGGCCAAGTTGCACTACATGAGCTCCGGCGCGCTCGAGATCCCGATCGTCTTCCGTACGCAGACCGGCGCGGGGCGCGCGGCCGGCGCACAGCACTCCCAGAGCCTGGAGGCCATGCTCGCCCATATTCCGGGCCTGAAGGTCGTCCTGCCCGCCACCGTCACCGACGCGCACGACCTGCTCGTCGCCGCGGTCGAGGATCCCAACCCCGTGGTCTACGTCGAGAACCGCAGGTTGTACGCCATGAAGGGAGAGCCGGACGTCGACCCGCTTGCCCTGGGGAAGGCCCGGGTCGCGCGCGCCGGCGACGACGTCACCCTCGTCACCTGGGGGCAGATGGTCCGCGAGTCGCTCACCGCGGCCGACCAGGCGAGCGTCTCCCTCGAGATCATCGATCTGCGCTCGCTGGTCCCGCTGGACCTCGACACCGTGCTGCGCTCGGCGGAGCGCACCGGCCGCGTGCTCGTCGTCCACGAGGCGGTGCAGGACTTCGGCGCCGGTGCCGAGATCGCCGCGCGCGTCGGCGAGGAGCTGTTCGACGTGCTGCGCGTGCCGGTCAAGCGCCTGGGCGCCCCGTCGGTCCCGATGCCGTTCAGCCCGGACCTGGAGCGGGCGATCATGCCGCAGGTCGGCGCGATCACGTCGGCCTGCGAGCAACTGGTTCGCGAGGGCTGAGCCCTATATTCGCCGCAGTGTCCGCCACGCCCGACAGCCCCGCCGCCGGTGGTCGCGCCTACGAGCAGCTGGCGGCGTCGATCCGCTCCCGGATCCTGTCCGGCGAGCTGGAGGAGGGCCGGCGCATCGCGTCCGAGGCGGCGCTGGCCGAGGAGTCCGGCTTCAGCCGCTCGACGGTGCGCGAGGCGCTGCGCCTCCTGCAGGAGTCCGGGTTTCTCGAGCGCGCGAGCCCCAAGATCCTGGTGGTCCGCCGGCACACGGAGGCGCCGGTCGCGCGCGCGGTGAGCCACGCGCTGCGCCGCCGGACCGTAACGTTCTCGGCGCTGCACGAGGCGCTGCTGCTGCTCGAGCCCGCGCTGGCCCGCATGGCCGCGCAGCGCCGCGAGCAGGACGATCTCGACGAGCTGCGGCGCATCCTCGACGCCCAGCACGCCCATTCGCGGGACTTCGCGACCTGGTGCCGACTCGACGAGGACTTCCACGTGGCGATCGCCGAGGCCAGTGCCAACGCGCCGCTCGTGCTCGCCCGCGCCACGCTGGGGTTGGTGCTCGTGCCGACCGTCGCGCAGTTCGTCGACAACGAGCGGGCGACGCAGGCCGCGACCGAGTTCCACGAGCGGTTGTTCACGCACATCTCCGAGGGAGACGCCGAACTGGCCGAGGTGATCGCCCGCCGGCACGTCGAGGACTTCCACCACGCGTGGGAGCGCTCCGGCCTCGGCTACCACCGCGACATAAGCGAGCTGATCGACGCGGCGACGGCGCGACTGGAGCTGGAGCCGGAGGACTGAGGGTCGCGGCGGCGTCAGTCGGCCGAGAGGATGTGCACGGCCATCGCGGCCGAGTCGCCTTCGAGCCAGCCGCCGCCGTTCTGGGTCAACGCGACGCGCGCGCCCTCGACTTGGCGCTCCCCGGCCTCGCCCCGCAGCTGCCAGGTCGCCTCGCAGAGCTGCGCGATCCCCGTCGCGCCGATCGGATGGCCCTTGCTGAGCAGGCCGCCGCTGGTGTTGACCGGCAGATCGCCGTCGAGCAGCGTCCGCCCCGAGTCCACCAGGTCGGGCGCACCGCCCGGTGGCGCCAGCGCGATCTGCTCGTAGACGATCATCTCGGCCGGCGCGCTGGCGTCGTGCACTTCGACGCAATCGAGGTCGTCCGGGCCGAGGCCGGAGATGTTATAGGCCATCTGAGCGGCGCGCCCCGCCGATCCGGCCAGCGGGTCGGACTTGTCGTGGATGTTGCCCGAGACGACGACGGACGCGCGAACCCGCGGCCCGCGGCGCCCGAGTCGCTCCATCGCCGCTGTGGAGGCGAGGACGATCGCGGCGGCGCCGTCGGAGATCGGCGAGCACATCAACAACGTCAGCGGCTCGACCACGGTCCGGCTGGCGAGCACGTCGGCGACGCTCAGCTCTGCGCCGTACTGCGCCCGCGCGTTGCGCGCGCCGTTGTGCTGGTTCTTGACGACGATGCTCGCGAAGTGCTCGACCGTCGCGCCCGAAGTCGCCATGTAGTCGCGGGCCATGTCGGCGTAGATGTCCATGAAGAACGAGCGCTCGCCCGCGGGCTCCGCCGTCCCCATCTCCGCCGCGAGCTCGGCCATCATCTCGACGTCGACCGCCGTGCCGATCGCCTTCATGCCGACGGCCTTGTCGGCGTGGGTGAGCTTCTCGGCGCCGACGCACAGCACGACGTCGTGCACGCCGTTTGCGACCGCCTGCCACCCGAGGTGCGCCGCGCTCGACGCCGAGGCGCAAGCGTTCTCGATGTTGAAGATCGGGATGCCTTCGATGCCGATGCCACGCAGCATCACCTGGCCGCGGATCATCTCCTGGCCGGTGACCAGGCCGGCCGCCGCGTTGCCGACGTAGGCCGCGGGCACGTCGGCGGGCTGCAGCCCGGCATCGCCCAGCGCCTGGATCACGGCCTCCTGGGCAAGATCGCGCAAGGTCCGATCGGTCTTGGCGAACCGGGTCATGCCTGCTCCGACGATGTGGACATCCGTCACCACGCCCATCTCACCGGGCGGGCTCCACGAGCGCCAGCCGCGCCACTCCGCGTGCCTGTCAGAACTCCAGGCCCGGATCAATCCATGCGCTGGCCACCGTCGACGTTCAGCGTCTGGCCGGTGATCCAGCTCGCGGCGTCGGACGCCAGGAAGACGACGGCGTTGCCGAGATCCTCCGGCCGGCCCTGCCGGGCGAGCGGGAGCGACCGCACGCGCGCCGCCTTTGCCGTGCCCGGCACGCTCCCCGCGACCTGATCGCGCCGCGCGAACGTGCCGTCCATCATGTCCGTGTCGGTCGACCCGGGGCAGATGCAGTTGACCCGAACGGCCGGCGCGAGCTCGAGCGCGAGCTGCTGGGTCAGCCCGACCACCGCGAACTTGCTCGCGCAATAGGCGCCCATCCGCGGCTGCCCCGCCCGCCCGGCGACGGACGAGATGTTGACGATGCTGCCCGAGCCGGCCCGGACCATGCCGCCGGCGAACGCCTTGGTCACGAGGTACACGGCGTTGAGGTTCACGTCGACGGTTCTGTACCAGAGCTCGTCGTCGAGGTCGATGATCGCCGCGTCCCCCGCCCCGCCAGGCACGGCCGCGTTGTTGACCAGGACGTCGACGGTCCCGAGCCGCCCCTCGACCTCGAGGGCAATCCGCTGGACCGTCTCACGGTCGGTCAGGTCCCCTTCGACGGCCATCGCACGACGACCGAGAGCGGTGACCTCGTCGGCGACGGAGCGGGCGCCCTGCCAGTCGATCGCCCGCTCGGCCGCCGGCTGGCCGGACGGCGCGCGCGGCAGGCCGTGGACGACGACATCAGCGCCGGCCCGCGCGAGCTCGAGCGCGATGCCGCGCCCGATCCCACGACGGCGGGCCGCGCCGGTGACCAGCGCGACCTTGCCGTCCAGGCTCGCCGTGGCAGGCGTGTGCTCCACCACCTAGATGAATTTCAACTTGGAGGCGTCGAACGTCGAGATCTCGCTGGCGATCCGGCGCCCGTCGAAGACGTAGCCGTCGGTGGAGAAGTAGGGCGCGGCCAGGAACGGCGCCGTGACCTTGAACTTGACGAAGACCGTCGTGCCGCGCTTGAACTGGTCGACGGGCTCGGCCTTCAGCCCGCAGAGCCCGCCTTCGCTGCGCGGCTTGACGAATCCCGCGTAGAGCTCCTGCAGGGCGGAGCGGCCGCTGACGACGACGCCGTCGGGGAAGAAGAGCTTGGCGTCGTCGGTGTATCCGGCTACGAGCGCATCGGCGTCGCACGCGGCGAGCGCCGCGATGTGCTTTGCGACCGCTTGTTGCACCGCACCCCCGCCATACCCATCGTGGCCAGCCTTCGAGTGTCCGCCGGCGCCGACCGCGATGGCGGTCGGCACGCTGAGCACTGCCACGAGCGACGCGAGCAGCGTCGGCCTGGTCCATCTCATCATCGTCTCCTCCTGCCGTTGAGATCGTGGAGCCCCACGGTCGCCAACGCGCTCCCGACGCGGCAAGCCCTCCACCTCGGCGGCATGTGGGAATCACGAATTCGGCATCTCCGTTCACATTGCCGCAGGGCGTTCCGACGTCCGTGCAGCGACACTCGGAGCTTCCGTCACCGGGTTCTGCCTGGAAGCGGCGCAGTACTAACGCGAAAGGCCCCCAAAAAGCGGGCCTTTCCGCTTCGTCCGGGAGGCAGAATTCGAACCCTGCGACCGCCCGGCCCCCAGCCAGGCCAAGGGGGTATCGCTGAGGTGTATCCCCTTTGTTTGCAAGGGTTCGTGGTCTGCTGGTACCTGTGAGTTGCGCTCAATTTGGACCGGGAATTGGACCGGGTCTGCATCCGGCTACCGTCCAAACGATGTCGCGCCAGCGAGTTCCTCCGCCGCCTCTCGACACCCACCCGGATCCGGAACACGCCGCCAATTGGCGGCCGGATCCGTCCAGGACACCACAGGAGTGGCTGGTCGAGGGGCTGCTGGAGGAAGACCACGACGCGCCGTACCGGTTGGTACGTGTCTACGGGCAGCCCTTCGCACCACGAGAGCTTCCCTTGAACTATGAGTTAGGACCGCTCAGATGCTGCTACGCCAACGCTTTCGCGCTCGCTTCCGAGCACTCCGATTTACGCTACGTAGAGGGTTACTGCACCACATGGGGTTCAGACACTTGGAAGAACCGCCACGGATGGTGCATCGACGAAGATGACCAAGTCGTCGACCCGACATGGGGAACAGGCCGGCTGCCACTGGCCTACCGCGGCATCGTCCTGCCGTTGGACATCGCTGAGCCGCACGCGAAGCCGTTTTCGCACGGCACGATCGACGGCGGCATGATGACCGATATCCCGACGCTTGCAAGACTGCTCGGATTCCCGTGGCCCCCGACGCCGGAGCACAGTCGGTGAAGTCACACGGTTGCATGCCAGAGTCGCTCGCGCCGTCCGTCCGAGCGCCCGCCGAGTCAGCTGATCGGTGACCGCCCTGGATCGTCTGTCGCTGTCGTCAGTACTTGGATGCGGGCCGCCTCCAGAGCCGCGCGCGCTGCTTCACTCGGCATCTGTGATCGCGTGTAGATGACGCGGCGGATTGCGCTCGCCGGTACACCCTCGTGCAGCTGCACCTCGGCGTAGCCGGCGTCGCAGAGGTCGCCAAGGACTGACGCCGCCAACGCGTTGTTCTTGTGCAGAGCAACGGCGCGAATGTCCGGTGCGACCACTGGAATGGGAACAAAGGTAGGGCCTGCCAGGGTCGCGTCAACCGAGTCGCCGAGCGTGAAGGTCGCGTGTTCGACACACAAGACGTGGAGCCCGAGAACGACTGGGCCCCAACGCGTGAGCGGGTCGCGCTCGTGGCTGCCTTCGAGGTAGGCGTAGACCGGACGTACCGTCGGTGAAGCGGACCGCGGGATACTGAAGATCCGCTCTTCGGCGTGCAGGCGATTGGCCGTATCGGACATGGCGCTTCCCGTTGAACCGACCTCGGCCCACGACTTGAAGCGTCCGTCCCTGAGAATGCCGAGCAGCGCCGCCTCCGAAACACGGACGCGGATCTCCGCGCCGGGAACCCACTCCTGCAGCTTCATTTCGATGGCAGCGATGTACGCGTCCTCGGACATGCCAGCCTCTTTGGCGCGAATGCCGATCTTGAAGCTGCGCGACTCGTAGTCGTGGACCCACGCCGCGTTCACGTAGTCGGGCATGTGCTTTCGACGCTCGGAGTCCAGTGGCGGTGGTCTGTTTCGTCTTGCACTGCGATTACCGGACGCCGCGAGGCACTGGAAGAGCGTCGAGCAGCGCTTCTGCGCGCGTCTCGCAGCGCGCCGGCTCATCGGCGAGTGCGCTCCGCAACATGCGGCCAAGTGCCCAGTACAGACCCGGAACGTTCAACATGAGCTTGCGGCCCTCAAGACGAACCGGCGTTCCCGCCAGCGGATATTGAGCGTACGTCTCCAGGTCGACGACGTCGGCGGAGGTCAGCGGCGGGTCGGGCTTGACGAGGAAGACCTGACGGCGATTCTTCTTGGCCTCCGCATCGGTAACGCCGAGGTTGTGGACCAGCAGATTTCGCGTCTCGTAGAGGGTTCGGGCGATCGTGCGGATGTCAGGCTCGCCGGCCGCTCGCGGGTAGTAGGCGCGAACGAAGCCGAGAAACCGCCGTTTGGAAAGGATCATGCAACGTTGCTTCTCTTCGCGCGAGATCGTCTGCGCCCACCGGTTCTGCAGAAACCAGATCGAAAGGCCGCTGATCTGGCCTAGGATGGCTGCTGTCGCGGTCAGGTTCACTCCGACGTTTGGCGCGATGTCATCGTTAGGCAGTCGTAGCAGCGCTCGCAGGTCGGCGAACTGCATGTCCACCTGCTCGGCGAGGAGCCGCTGGACCGCAGGCAGGTTCTGTGCCTCGGCAAAGGCCGAGGGGAGTTCGCCTTTACTGAACGGGTCGGCGACTGCGCGGGCTGGTGCTGGTGGCAGCTCTCGATGCTCGTTTAGCACCAGCAACGCGGGATCCTCGGCAGCCTCGTCCTCGCGATCGCAAGCACCGTGATTGTCGATGAACAACGCGAGGTTCTGACCGCCGGGCCTGCGTGCCGACGCGAACAGAACGCCATCAAGCCGGCGGCTGTCGCCAGGGTCGAATCGTGTGCGAAGCCACTCCGTGACGACCTGCGTCGGCACGTACTCGATGTGCACACGATCGTCCCGCTCGAATGGCTGTGAGACCGACTCGCTGAACTGGCGCAAGAAATTGAATGCGGGCCGGTGCTCACGTGCCACGGGATCGAACAGGCTGGGAACGGATGGCGGACTTGCTAGGTCGACTACGACAGCAGGCCTGCGGAGAGCGAATGTTCCGTGCGTGAACGCCGGCGACGAGGGATTGGCGTGGCGGGCCTCATCGTCGGCGGTTTCGAAGTCGAGGGCACCGTAGAACAGTGGCACCCCGGCGGGAGCCATTCTCCCGGACGCACGTAGGAACTCCTGCGGAGCTACGCCCAGCGATGCGGCATCGGTCGGGTACTGGTTGCGGTCATGAGCACGGACCCGATGCACGGGAGTTTCACGGGACAACGTCCGCACGAGGCCGGCCTCCTGCAGCGCATCTCCGATCGCCACCAACATCTCGCCAGGTGCAACGTAGTCCGGGTCGTCGTCGAGGGCGTCCGGTCGGTCGTCGGCGAAGAAGTATCGGCGCCGGTGCTTGACGATCTCTCCGAACTGACGCCAGCCGAAGACGAGCCGTTCGTCCGGACGCAACCGGTAAAAGTCGCGTTGTACCCACGCGTGCTCTGGGAGAGCTCGGACGACGTCAGCGATGAGGTCGCCGTGGTTTAGCGGGCCGAGGTCCGTGATTAGGTCCCACGAGTCATACGTCTCGCCCACGTAGTCGCCTTCGTCCCACGCAACACCTTCGTCATCTGCGCCACGCCATTCGAAAGGAATGCTGGTCGCGATGCGCTCGATCAGCACGTCGATGTCAATCGCGAACGGCGCGTCGGCCTCACGATCACAGTACGAGCAACAGGTGGCATCGGCCGCGTCGCCGACGAGGCGCACGAGGGCTTCGTCTTCGAGGTGTCGATCACAGACGGTCTTCGCGCCTCCGCTGCGCCAGCCGCGCTCTTCCTCTTCCTCAAGCTGACGCTTGGCAAAGCCCATCGGGCGATCTTCGCCTGCTAGTCAAGCGTGCGTTAGCGGTCGCGCGCCTGAGGACCGTGACGGACAGACGTGCCGTCTGCCTGCCGCGTCTGCGGCATGACGGCGTCAGCCTGGGATCGATGAGCTCGTCGCGCAGTTGCCCAGTACCACCATCGTTGCCGCTGAAGTCCACCATGCCGCCTCACCCTCCGACGTCTCCGCGTCGGTAGTGGCCGGTCGGGCTCACGCCGCCAAAGGGCCGGAACCACGCCTCGAGTCGCTGGTCGACCTTGCCCATCTGCTGGCTGACGGGGTCATGTCCGGCGAGGGCGGCGTCGGCTGGCTCGGACATCTCGAAGAGATCGAGGACGTCGTCATCTTCGAAGAGCTCGAAGAGTCCTCTGAGCTCGTCTTTGGCGTGTTCCGCCTCGTCGGCGCGCAGGAGACCGCTGACCTCGTGAGCATCGAGCTCGGCGCTCGCGATCGTCAGCAACTCGACCGCGACGATCTCCTCGGCCAGGCAACCGGCCGCTTCTTGCAGACCAAGTCGACACGTCAGCGCCACCGTGGCGACGAACAAGTCGATGGCCAACGACTCATCCAGCGCATGGGCGAAGGCGGGCGGCACGAGCCGGTGGGCTACCGACGTCGCTTGCCCGTTGGTGACCGCCTCGCGGAACTCGTCGGTGAGCTCAGTGGCCGCGCTCGTCAACGCGGCTCGCGCGTGGAGATCGTCGATGACCGCCGGCAGGTAGAAGAGGACGTCGTCGCCGACGTTCCCTCGCACTGCCAAGTACTGATGACCGGCGTGCAGGAGCAGAGGGACATGCCCCTGCTCCTTGTCTCCGAGATGGATCAACCCCGCGGCGTCGAGCCAGCGCAGGTCCTCGGCGACCGCGTCCGGGTTACGGCCAAGCTCGGTAGCGATCGCCAAAGGGTCGAGCGCTTCCCCAGCGGCTGCCGACATCGCGACAGCGCGAAGCACGGGTGCGATCGTGGCGAACTCCATCGTTGAATGTTCGCAGCAAGTCGCCGCTCCACCGAGCCTTTCGATCGCGGATGCGCAACCGCGAACGGTCACGCGTCAGGCGAGCAGTTCGTGCAGCACGCGAAGCAGTTGCGGCAGGTCGCGACGGACGGTGTCTTCGATGATCTGCTTCTGGATGCGGAAGTACTCGTGGGCGATGATGTCGCGCAGCCCGGCAATATCGCGCCAGCGGATGTCCGGCGCAGCCTCAAGCCGCTCGGCGCTGATGTGTTTGGCTGCCTCGCCGATGACGATCAGCCGAAACAGGACCGCGTCCAGCACGATGGGGCCGTCGATCGACGGCTCCTCAAGGCTGCCACCGACGTAGTCGCGGATCGCCTCGAGCGCCTCGACGATGTCGAACAGGCGCTCGCGGTCCTCGCGGCTCATACCGGCACCGCGTCCCGTTGGGCCTCGACACGCACGGCGTCTCGCAGGGTGTCGAACGTGGCCACGTCGACCTTCAGGCCCAGCAGCGCGCTGGCCTCGCGTCGCAGCGCGACGAGGTCAAGCAGCGTCCGCCCCGGCTCCAGATCCACCAGGAGGTCGACGTCGCTGTCCGGGCCGGCGTCGCCGCGGGCGGTCGATCCGAAGACGCGTACGTTGCGCGCCCCGTAGCGGCCCGCAAGCTCCAGCAGTGCGCGGCGATGGCGCCGCACGACCGACCCGTTGACCCCGATCAGACGCGCGGTCGGCACCGCGTGCAACTCCAGCCGCTGGCCGCAGGCGGCCAGCAGCCGCTCAAGCGTCCTCAGCGACGGTTGCGCCGCCCCGGTCTCGTAGCGCGCGATGGCCGACTGCGACGTACCTGCCGCCTCGGCCAACGCGGCCTGCGACAGACCTGCGCGCATGCGCGCGTCGCGAAGGAGGACCATGGCGTCCATGCCCGTCATCATACCTGATCGAGTATCGCGCTCAGGAGACCGCACCATCAGGCCGCTCAGGCCCAAGGTCCCCGCGGTCAGTCCCGGTCTCGGCGCTGCTCGTCCAACGCCCTTGCCGCCGTCACCGGTCGCCGCTCGAGCTTGAGCGGCGGATGCGCGGCCAGGACCTCCGACAGACACCGGCGAGCCGGGATCAGCGTGCCGCATTCGATCAGTGCCGCCACGCCGGCCGGGTACCTCGGCGGGTGATCTCCGCTCGAATGGGCCATCGCTCCCGACACTACCGTCGCGTCGACCTTCGCGGCTATCCGTCGTCATCCTCGGCGAACGCCTGGTTGACCATGTCGACCTCGTGCTCAGACGGCGCGTAGTGCGCGTAGATCTGGGTGGTCTTGGAGTCGGCGTGGCCCAGGAACTCCTGGATCGAGCGCAGCGGCTGCCCCGAGGCCGCCAACCGCGTCGCGAACGTGTGGCGCAAGTTCTTGAACGGGATCACCCGCACCCCCGCGTCGCTGCACGCCTGCTTGAACCGGCGGCTCACCTTCGTGCGGTCCACCGGCCGGCCCGTCTCCGGATGGGCGAAGACGAGATCATCGGCCGTCGCGTAGTTCGAGCGCTGCCGCCAGGCGCGCAGAGCGTCTGCGACCAGATCGGCCATCGGAACCGAGCGTCGCGTCGACAGGTCCGACTTGCCCTCCCCCGAGTGCTCACCGCGCACGAAGGTGTTGCGCACGCGAATGCGCTGCGCCTCCCAGTCCACATCGCGCCACCGTAGCCCCAGCAGCTCTGACTGGCGCAACCCCGTCAACGCCGCCACCAGGATGACCACCCGGAGCACCGGCCCCAGTACGTCCGGCGGAATCGGCGGCGCCGGCCCACGACGGCCGCGACGCGTCGGCGCCGGCTGGCGATGCACCACCTCGTCGGGGATGGCTGCGAGGACGCTCTTGAGCTCGGCCACCGTCAAGAACTGAAGGTCCGGGTTGGCGTCGCCGGCGCGGCGGCGCTTGGGACGCGTCGCGCGCCGCACCGGGTTCTCCACTGCCCACCCCTTGTCGATCGCGTGCTCGAAGACTGAGTGCAGAAAGGTAATGACATTGCGAACCGACTTCGGCGCCAGCCCCGTCTCCAGCATGTCGACCGCAACCGCTTCAACTTGCGACCGCGTCACCCGGTCGACAGGCGTCGACCCGATGCGCGGCGAGATGTGCACCCGCTGCATCGACTCCGTGCCCTGCAGATACGAGGTCCGGCAGCCCTCGATCTTCAACTTCCCCCGCAGCGAGTCGGTCGCGTCGTCGACCGTCCGACGCTCGTCGCTGGAGGGCCGCGGCCGGGCCTCCTCCTCCTGCTGCATCCGCCGGAAGCGCCGCTCGGCCTCGCTGCGCGTCAAGCCCTCCGCGGAGCCCTTCTCGCGCGCTTTGCCGATCTTGCGGTTCAGCTTGCGGCCGTCCAGCGTGCGCCAGCGGCCGTAGTAGGAGCCGAACTCCATGTACAGCTGTCCCGTGCCGTAGTCGCGCTTACCCATGACCCAAAGAGGCGCCAGCGGCCGAATCTCGCCCCCACCACGTCATCGCGCGCGCGGCCCCCGCTCCCCGACCTCCAGCCAACGCTCGATCGCGGAACGCCGGTAACGCACGTAGCGCCCGAGCCGCACATGCGGCAGCCCGTCGCGACGCGTCTCGGCGTAGACCCACGACCGCGTCACGCGCATGAAGGCCGCCACCTCCTCAGCCGTCAGAAGGCGGTCCTCCGGCGGTTGCTCGTCGCGCAACTCCATGATCCCTAGTCGACGAGCCCAGCCATCACCCCTCGCCCGAATCAGCCCGGCCGTGGCGGCCGATCAGGACCGGCGACGCTCGCAGCACCCTGCAACCGCCTCTGCCACGTCTTGGGCAGCGCCCCGCGCAGCCGACCCGGCGTCGTCATGCCACGGCTCAACGACTGACGCACCGCGAGCTCGACCTGCTCGCTCCACCCATCCGCCCGAACGACATCAGCAATTGTGCGCTCTACCCCGGTGACCGGTATCCCGGAGACGGTGTGACGGTGACGTCCTTCGATCGGTCGAGCCGTGAAATGCACCCGGACCCCGGCGGGGACCATAGCACCGCGCTTCGATCGCGGCACCGTGACGTGAACCTCATCGGCGATCAGGTCCGTGAGCTCCATCAGCTCCAACGCGCTGACATGGGATACGACCGCACCAGCACGCGACAGACTCAGCCACACACAAACGACCTGCTCATACGGTGAGCGCGGAAAGCGACGCAGTCGGTAGACACCATGTCCCGCGCGCCGCAGCGCCCCGCCGTCACGTGCGTGGTACGTCAGCGTCGACCGCGCCACTCCGGCACCGATCGCCTGCTGAGCCGTGAAGAACCCGCTTTGGCCTTCCGCGAGCTCGTACAACCGATCCTCGACGCTCATGTCATCGATTTTGCCAAGATTCCTGGCCATACCAATGACAATCTAACCCCGCCGCGCGTGGTCGTCCAGCTGGGCAGACACCGTTCCAATCAGAAGTCGACGGAGTCGCGTCCCCAGAGTCTCCGCCAGCTCGTTGCTGGCAGAGTACGAGTCGTACTCCTGTCCGCTAGGTCGTTTCCGGCAGCGCGCTCCTCGGCTCAGCTGACACGATGACGCCGTGGGCTCCGAGCGCCCGCGCCATCTCGACGGACACGATGCGCCGGCCGAACGGTCGCAGGCACACGTTGATGAGCTTGAAGTTCGCGATGCCCAGCGGGATCCCGATGATCGTGATGCACAGCACGACGCCCGTCACGAGGTGCACGAGCGCCAGCCACCAGCCGCCGAGGACGAACCAGATGACGTTGCCGATCGTCGAGCCGGCGCCCTTATCCACCTGCGGGATGACCGTGCGGCCAAAGGGCCAGAGGCTGTAGAGGCCGATCCGGAACGAGGCGACGCCGAACGGGATCGTGATGATGAAGACGAACGCGATCAGCGTCGCAATCGTGTAGGCCACGAAGAGCCAGAAGCCGGCGAAGACGAGCCAGATGATGTTGAGGATCAGCCGCATGGTCGGCACCCTAACGTTGGGCCGGTGAGCGATGTGCGTCGATGTCCATTTCGTCTGATGCTGAGCACACGATCCCGTTGATCGCCGGTAGGTTGCGCGCGTGTCGCTTCGATTGAGAGTCCTCGCCCTGGTGGCGGTCTTCGTTTCGTTGGCCGCGTCGACGCGTGCGACCGCTCAGGCCCCCACGACGCCAGCAGAAGGCGCGCAGATCACCCAGGCCGAGACCGTGCTGCGATGGACGCTTGCCGATGGCTGGCACACTCGCTGCCTCGAATGGGCCGCGCGTCCCGAGACTGCGTCAAACGGCGGGCGTTTCCTGGAACCGAGCGGGTCGACTTGCGACCTCGCCCCGACGGACGTCGCCTACTTGCTCAAGGACTTGGAGCTTGGCCGCTACTACTGGCACGTCGAGGTCGAACGCCAGAGCTGCGACTCCGCTGATCTCGCCGGCTGCCGGACCGACGACGCCTACGGTCCGACCGCGTCGTTCGAGGTCGTCCCTCCCCCGTTACCACGCGGCTGTACCCCGGCGGCGGCCAAAGCGGTTGGCGACGAGATCCTCTTGCCTTATGCCCTTGACCACTTTCCGCGGTACTTCGAAGGGATCGAAGGCTGGTCTCCGGTCGCGCCGGTCTGTCGTGACCTCAATGGTGACGGCGACCGCGAGATGGTCGTGCGCGAGCTCTGCTGCACCGGCGGCTCGATCAGCCCCTGGGCGATCTTTGTGCACGACCGCGACAGCGGTGCCTGGAAGCTGGCTTATGCGCAGATCCGCGACACGGTCTTCAGGCTCAAGCTACTCGGCAGGGTGGTGCGGACGACTTTGCCCGCCCCGTACGAGGGCGCATGTACGCGGTGGATCCGCTACCGCGAGGTCCGATGGTCTGGCGGCCGGTTCCGAAGCAGGCTCACGCACCGTCGGCGCGTTCCCGGACCTTGCTGAGTCACCGTCGCCAACGGACTCCAACCGCAGGACCCAGGTAGTCCTAGCTCGCGACGCGGGCTGTCAACTGCCGACGAGAGGCGCCAGCGAGGCGAGCAGCGTGCGCTCGTCGCGAGCAACGAGGTCGCCTCCAGCGTCGTTCTTGTAGTAGATGCCAAGCGAGAAGTAGGTGTAGCTCTGTTCGTGCCATTCGAAGCCGCAGAGGTGACCGCAGAGTCGCCAGACGCGGCGGGACCCGATGCGGACGCGGCGCGGATGCGATCCGCGGGCTCGCGCGGTCGCGAGATCGGAGCGCAGCTGTGAGGCCTTGCCTCGCCCGAAGGACACGAAGCCGATCGGAAGACCGTCTTCGGTCCCGCGATCCCATGTGACCGTGAACCGCTCCGTTCCGCGAAGCTGGGCGTCCGACGCGCGCAGGCGAGGAGGGACGGTCGTCGGAAAGAGCGGCGCGGGAACCAGACCGAGCCCACGCAGCGACGAGCGGACGTCGGCGGTATCGGCCGCTATCGCGGCGGACGAGGGAACCATCGCGGAGACGACCGCGAGCCCCAAGGCGACCAGTAGCCGCCTGCACGTCGATCGGGACACGATCACAGCTGGCCCAGGAGCTGGGTCTTCTTGGCCTCGAACTCGTCGGCGGTGATCGCGCCGAGGTCGCGGAGCTCGGCGAGGCGCCGGATCTGCTCGATCGGATCAGTCGTGGGTGCGGGTGACTCCGACGCAATGGGCTGCGCGGCGGCCGGATGGGATGTCGAGCCCTCGGCGATGCGACGGCTGATGTAGCCGGCAATCTCCTGAGCTCGTTCCTTCGGCGCGATCTGGCCGATGACCGCGACGTTGGATGCGGCGAAGATCTTGATCTGGGCATTGACCATCCCCGACTTCCATTGCGCCGAGCTGATGCGGCTGTAGTGGAACTCCTCCAAGCGCTTGCGCACGATGCCCTCGTCGAGGAAGAGCAGGCGGCGGTCGGTGACAGCGAGAAGACCCGTGTGGTCCTCGTAGATACCGCTCGCCGCGGTGATCAATTCTTCGTCGACGGCGAGGTAGTCGGTGAGTCGCTTGATCTCCTTGCGCACTAGGAACTTGTTGCGCAGCTTGTCGGCGAGGATCTTCTCGACGGCCTGTCGCCGCGGGTCCAGGCGCTGCTCACTGGCGACTTCGTGGGGATCTGGGTCGTCGGCCCGAGGGCCGTCGTAGGGATCCTTGCTGTTGACGCCATCGGCGCCGACGTCGTCGGTCCAGCGAGTGCCGTCCCACCAGCGGAAGGCGTGCCGTCCGGTCGGGTCGGGCTTCCAGCCCTGTTGAGCGTCCTCAGGCCTCGACATCGCCGGAACGTACTACGACGGGAAGTGGAGTGACGACCGTTGCTGCGTTCAGCGTTCCGGAGCGCCCTGCGGTGCTTTCGCACCGTGGTGGGTCACCCGGCGGGCACGGCGTAGCGGTCGCGCAGCGCCGCGGCGTGGGCGATGAGCCAGGGTGGGTGGTGCGGCGCGGACCACGCGTCCCAGAGCCGGTCGTGGCCCATCGCGACGAACCGGATCGCCGGGTCGGCGACCCGGGAGCTGAACTCGGCGACTTCGGCGGCGTGGATGGCGCAAGGGGCGAGGTCGCCGGCGTCGGTCGGCGACCAGTAGATGTAGGCCAAGGTGACCGGCGTGCGGTTGAAACGCGCGCAGAGTCCGAGGTAGTGCTTGATCAACTGGGCGGCATCCAGATGGCGGTAGCGGCGGGGATCCTGGATCAGCCGGTCGAACTCGTCGCGCCACGAGCGGTGGGCCGGCGCGAGCAGGGCTGCGTAGGCTGTGCTGAACGACGCCTCGTGCGTCGCGAAGGGCTCGGTGCACTTGGACTCGATCGCCAGGACGTGGGTACCGTCGACGAGCACGTCGAGCGTCGGCGGGGTGCCGGGCAAGCCCGTGGGGCACTTCACTTCGAGGTGAACGTCGCCTCTGAAGTCCCGGCCGTCGAACGGAACGCTCTCGCCGGCGGTCAGGAACGGTCCGAAGGCATTGGCCGCTAGCCCGGCGGACGAGTGGGCGGCGTGGAACTTCGGTGGGTGGCTTGCCGTCTCGACCAGCTCTGAGCCGCCCTTACCCTTGAGGTCGTCGCGGATCGCGTCCTTCACCGGTGGGGAGAAGCCGGGGAGCAGGGCGTCGTCGAAGGTCGGGGCGTATCCGGCGTCGTCGACCGGCACGCCGCTCGCCCGCAGGCGCGCGGCGAGCGCCGCGGCGGGCCGGGCTGCGAGCGCGGACTTGGGCCGGGCGAGAAAGCGCAGGCTCCCGCGCACGGGCAGGTGGATCCACCCTTCGGTCCTGGCCCGCTCCGCCGCCTCGGGCGGCGGACCGTCGGTGAGGCCGAGCGTCGCGGCGCGACCGACGAGGGCGGCCAGGAGGGAGTCCAGGGCGTCGTCGACGGTGCGGCACAGCTCGCGGTCCTCCGGCAAGAGGACCAAGCCGTCGACGCCGTCGATGACCTGGTCGGCCAGCGTCGCGAGCGCCGTGGCTCCGTCGCTGCCCTTATAGCCCGACGGCGAGAGTCCCCAGCGCACGAGCGCGGCGGCGGGATAGACCTCGACAAAGCGGCTGCGGCCCGTGCGGTCGACCGTCTCGCCGTCGGCCGACCAGCGGTGCAGCAGATGCGCGCACCGCATCGCCGTCACGCCGAGTCGGTCGGTCGACACGCTCAGCGGGCGGCGCGTGTGCATCGTGACGCGATCGGTCGTGCGGAAGCTGAGGGAGGCGCGGAAGATCTCGGGCGGCTCGTCGTCGGGCGCCGGCCAGGCGTTCGCGGCCCGGTGCGCGACGAGCGCATCGACGAACGGGTCGGGCCACCCGAAGGGCGCGTCGATCGCGACCTTCGCGCAACCGTGGGCCATCTGGCGCAGCTCCTCGTCGCCGCAGCCTGCAGCAATGCGCGCGTGGAGCTGATCGTCGCTGGGCTCGAGCAGACAGGCATAGGTCTTCGGAGCGCCGGCGGCCAGGTCGATGCCAAGCACGGTCATCGTTCGCATCGAACCGGGCCCGTCGAGCCGGGGTGCACCAGAGCCGGCATCAGGAGCCGTGTTGCGACGCGTGGCGCGCCGCCGGCTGTTGCGCAGGCTTGGGCAGCTGGATCGCGCGCTCCATCAGCGTGGCGATTCGTGCGCCGCGGACCTGGGCCGCTTCGAGGAAGAGCCGCTGGAACGTTCCGCCAAAGCAAAAGATCATGATCAAGACGATGACCGCGGTCAGCCGGGGAAGGAACCGGCGGCCGAGGCTCATCGCGCTGAAGAGGTCTGGGTCGGGCACGTGAATCAGCCGACCCCGCCGTGATGTGAGCACGCGCCCTGGATGCCACCGGAATGGCTGTAGGAGCCATCGGCGCACTGGACGGTCGAGCCGTTGCCGTTGGGGTAGTTCGGGATGCAGTCGTGGGTGTCGCAGAACGAACTCGAATCGGTGTTGTCATCGGCGGAGCTGTCAGCGGGTCCGTCGGCGACCGAGGTGCTGGGCGCGGGCGCGGATGGCGTCCGGGTCGAGTCGCCAGTGTCATGTGCGGCTGCGAAGGCAGCCGCTTGCTGGTCGTCGTAGGCGTCGATGGCCGACTGCGGGAACTTCACCACCCCGTGGTCACCGGTCCTGCAGGTGACGATCCCGGCAGAGCGCGAGCAATGCGTGGAGAACGTGCGCTGAACCGCCGGGCTCCATACGGCGAGCGTCGCGGCGCCGAGGCTCTTGTAGTAGGCGTAGAACGTGTTCTCCGCAAACCCGCACGTCGTGGTGACCTTGCGCGCACGGATGTTCGCGTCGCAGTGCTTGTACGCGGTCGGGGGCTTGGCTGGCGTGCGCGCGACCGGCACGGTTGACGTGGCGGACGCGGCGGTGAGGTTTGCGGTGGTCTTGGTGACGGTGACCGTCTTCGTCGCCACGTCGCTCGAGCCACAGCCGGCGATCGCCACGGCGGCGGCAGCGAGGCTCGTCGTCACGGCGCGACGCCGGCGGCGGTCAGCCACGAGTCATCGCCGACGGATTAGGTAGCAGCGGCTCGACACGTTGGGCGATCCGCGCGTCGTCCCAGCCGCGAGCGCGGAGCTCGGCGAGGAGCATCGGGACCTGGCCGGGATGCAGCGTTGGCACGTTGGCTTCAAGCCATGTGTGCGTGAAGCGACCCGGGGGCCGAAACGGCGGCGGCGGACCATCGAGCCACCGCTGGTGAGCCTCGCGCGCCTCACGATCACGAGCTGCACGACGCTCCGCCATGAGGCGCTGTTGCTCACGGGCGTTCGCCCGTTGCGCTGCGAGCCGCTCGGCGTCCCGTTGGACCCGGGCGGCGTGCTCCGCCGCCTCCCGCTCGGCAGCCCGCTTGCGACCGGGTGAACCCGCCGCCTCGGCCACGAGCGCCACCGCCGCGACGGCTACGAACAGCGCGGCGACCGCGCCAACGTAGCGGACACCGACCAACGGATAGTGCTCATGCATCCACGCCTTGTCGCGGTTCATCAGCTGATGCCACGACGGCGTCAGATGAATCGCATGCCCCCACAACGACAACGGCCACATCACCACGAGAATCACGAGACCGACAGCGATGAGGCCGCCCAGGAGGCCGGCTCCCCCGCCCCCTCCGCCGCCACCGCGACGACGTCGTCCACCGCCCGAAACCGACACAGGTCCGGCGCTGACGCCGACCCTGCCGCTCGTCGAAGCGCTGAACGGCCCAACGCGGATACGCATGCTCATCGCGATTCCCTCCGTGAAACCTGGACGCCCGAGCGGCTCAGCTCTCAAGCCAGCACTCTATGGACCTTGAATCGGTGTGCAGCCTAGAGCGAATGGTGAAAGGCTGCAACGTTGGATTGGACCGAGACGGCGCGGCATGGTCAAGCAATCACACACCCCATCAAGGAGGACGGCGGAGGCCCCGCCGACACGTGCCGCCGGCGTCTCGAAGAGCGGCCTCGCCCGAGAGATAGAAAGTAGGCCTCCTGAGCAGCCCGACCGCGTGCGAGCCTTGCGGAAGCGCTGGACTAGCGTTCGGCAGGTCTCCCCAAAACTGGGTATTGCGCGGCGAGTTCATTTCGAGAAATGATGCCGCCGTTGCTGAGTGGTCCTGATGAACGCCGTTGGGCCCCCGCCATTCTCATGCAATGGCGCGCCTTTCCACGACTGCTGTCCCAGCATCGACGGCCCGACGTCCTCCCGTACGAGCACCGCGGATCACGCATTCGTACGCTGGAGCTGACTACCGACGCTGGTCTGCTCGAGGCGCTTGAGGAGTTCCACGCCGAACCAGATCGCTGGCTGCGGAAAATGCTCGCCCAGGCCATCCTTGCGTCCGGACGAGGGTTCGACGCCAACACTCGAGAAGAACTGACAAAGGCCCTCGCTTGTCGAATCAGCTAGCCCGGGTCGTCCGAGGCGCCCGAGAAGTCAAGTCACGCGTAGCCCAACTGTCCGCAGATGTAGTCAATCGGGCGGAACTCGGACTGGGAGACCAGGACTTCGACATCGATGCATCGGCCGAGTTCCGAAGTCCCCGACAGATCTCCTTGGGCAACGCGTGCGTGATCAAAGGACGCGTCACTCTCAACGGCCGAAGCCAGATCCGTCCACACGGTGTCTCGCTAGGGGCGGATTGCTACCTCAAGGAAGGCTGCATCCTGGATGCGTATGGCGGCTTTATTGCTATAGCCGGCCCATGTGCGATCGGCCAGCACACGATTATGCACGGAGGTGGAGGGATCGAGATTGGCTCCCACGTCATCATGGGCGCCAATTGCTATCTAATCGCTAGCAATCACCAATACCGGTCCCGCGAGCTTCCGATCATGCTTCAGGGAGACCACCGACGAGGAATTTCCATCGGAAGCAATGTCTGGCTCGGTGGGGGCGTGACGGTTCTGGATGGAGTCTCGATCGGAGACAACGTCGTTGTCGGTGCGGGCACCGTCATTGCAGAACCGGTCGAGAGCAATTCAGTCGTATTTCATAGTCGAGCACTAACGCAGCGAGGCATGTTTTGACCGACGCCATCATCGAAGGTCGCATGGTCCAGTCCCAGGAGGTCATAACGGGCCAGATTCACATCAAGGGTGGCGCGATCGCGGATGTCGTGAGCGACCGTGACTCCTTTCAGCCGGCGAGCATCCGACTTGCGCAGGACCAAGTCGTTGTACCTGGATTCGTCGACATCCAGATTAATGGGGCTTTCGGCAAAGAATTCAAGACCGACTTGGACGCGGTCGAAGTGATCAGCCACGGCCTCCCAGAGTTCGGCACAACAGCTTTTTGCCCGACCGTGACGACAATGGCAAGCGACCGGTACACCACTTGGCTGGACGGGCTAGCTGCAAGTGCCTCTCGCGCTGACGGCGCCATCCCGCTGGGCTTTCATCTCGAAGGACCAGCACTCAACCCAGAGAAGGTCGGAGCACAGAATTCAGACCTTCTGCGATCGCCAGGCGACCTCGACGCGGCGATGTACGGGCGGAGCGACCTCCGCATTCTGACGCTGGCTCCGGAACTTCCAGGTTCATGGGAGCTCGCTTCAACGCTCATCGGGCAGGGAGTGCGGGTTGGCGTCGGCCATTCGCTGATCGACTACGACGACTTAGTTGGCTCTTTCGACCCGGCGCACATGCTTGTGGTCCACGCGTTCAATGCAATGGCGGATCTCAACTCCCGCAAGCCGGGAGTGATTGGCGCGGTACTCGATCGCGACGACTTCTACTGTTCTGTCATCGCCGACAGAATTCACGTCAGCGACCCGACCCTGCGAGTCCTCTGGAAGGCGAAACGCGACAAATCGAAGATCATCGGCATTACCGATGGCTCTGCCGTGACAGGACTGGACGTTGGCGTTCACCAAATCGGTTCGCGTTCTATCGAGAAGCGCGAAGATCGTGCCGTGTTGGAGGGAACCGAGACACTTGTCGGGAGCACCCTCACGCTGGACGCAGCGGTACGCAATCTTGTCGCGGTGACCGGTTGTTCGCTACCAGAGGCCGTGGCGTGCGTCACGCGGAACCCAGCGACCTTACTTGGCATCGGCGAACGAAAGGGCTCGATCGCAATCGGGATGGACGCCGACCTCGCGGTCCTCGATTCGTCGCTACGAGTCGTCAGCACCTTGATCGGTGGGTGCACCGTATGGAGCAAGTAGCAGCTGATGAACGCCCGCGGCCCTCGCTCTGGAAGAGGCCGTGGAAGCCTGTAGCCGGCTACATCGCTTTGATGAGTGGTCTGGCGACGTTGTACACCGCGTTCGACCTGACCTGGTTCAAAGGCGTGTCTTCCGAAGTCTTCGGTGTGGGACTGCTGCTGCTTGGATCGATCGTTGTGGTTCAGTTGACCATCATTATTGATCAGCATGAGTCACGGCCTGGCGGCAACGTCAACGGCGAGCAGTCTCTGCATGACGCGATCGTCGTCGCCTTGCGCGCCCAGTTCAACCGCCACAACTACAGCGACGTCATTCGGGTTGGAGAGGCCTTGAGTCGGCCCCTTTTCGAGTCGGGCGCCTTTTCACCACGACTCCAGATCGGAAAGATGGTCGAGGAGTCCGCAGCCCGTTCGTCCCGAACCCGAGAGCAGTATTCCGCTCTCATTGACTCCATTGGTTGGTCCCTGGTCGAACTCGGTCGCTACGCCGACGCTGATCGCCAGATCAAACACGGTCTGAGACTTGCTGAGTCCGCCGAGGATGCTTTCTACGAGGCCAAGGCTCACAGACATCTCGGGGTCATTGCACGTCGCCAAGGACGGTTCGCGGAGGCAAGAGAGATGTATGCGACTGCGGAAGCGGTCGCCAGTCGAATCCCTGACGAACATGACCGGTTGGTCATGCTTGCAGGCCTGCAATACGCCCTCGCCTCATTGTCTTACTACGAGAAGCATTTTGAAGTTGCCTCGACGGAGATTTCCCGCGCCATCGACAGCTTCACTTCGCTAGGGGATGAGTATCGGCTCAATATGGCCCGGGTGATGCAGGGCGACATTCAATTTCAACAGGGGGCTCGAGACGACGCGCGCGACACCTACCGCCTAGTCCTCCAGAACTCTGACCGAAACAAAGAGACGCTTCAATACGTCCGCGCATGCCTCGGGCTCGCGGAGGCTCGTGCCGCCGACCACGAGTGGGAAGACACTGCGCAGGCGCTCCGGCTTCTCGCCGGCCTGAACCTCAACGAGTACAAAGCCGAGCGAGAGCGACGCGACGCTATCCACGCCATGTTGCCCGGCGCAGTCACTGAACGCTGAGTCGCTTCTCGCCAGAAGCCGCTGCGGCGACGGATCGCTATTCCGGGCTGATCACCAACGGCCCGTGTTTCGCGGCCGCCTGCACCTGCTGGTCATAGCCGCAACCACCGCGGGCCGACCGCCGGGCTTCGCGGCCTGCGCGCTCGCTTCATGGATCGCGTCGAGCAACGCGGGAGCGGGAGCGGGAGCGGCGGCGATGATGGTGCCGGTCACCGGGATGATGTGCGTCGCATCGGAGATCTCGGCGATCGCCCGAAGCCGGTCGCGCAGAACGATCGGTGGCACGGCGCGGCTCACTACACGCGGCAGCTCGCCCCTGGTCAACGCGCTGGTCACAAACCGCCCTCCCCGCACTTCGCCAGCTCCAAGCGCCGTCTTCGTATTGCCCGACCTTCCACGAACGAGCGTGCGTGTCCAGTCGGCACTGTGCCGGTGTCGGTTCGAAGGGCGAAGGCATCGGCCCGGAGTTAGGGAGCGAGCAGAGGGTTCGCTGCCCAGTGAGCGCCGGAGAGCTTGAACGGCGCCCAGCGGTTCGGGTGCCTCAGGCTGGACTCGAGGCGTTCGCGGGCGGTCTGCCAGCCGGGGGCCTGGGCGTCAAGCGCCGCCGACGCTGTGGTGTCGACGAGCAGCGCGCGGCCACCATCGCGGACCGCGCGCACGGCGGCGCGGAAGGCTTCGCCGACGGAGTGGCCGCGGCTGAGGTCCGCGTGGAAGGCCGCGGCGAAGAGCAGGGCGGCAAAGTCGTTGACCGGCCACAGCGCCGAGACCACGGCACGCACGCCGCTCACCAGGAACGGTGCGTCGATGCCGGTGTAGCCCTCGACCGTCCGACGGATCGACGGGGAGCGGCCGGTGTCGCAGGCGGCGAGCACCGCGAGCTCGACGCCGATGAGGTTCACGTCGCGGTGCAGCTCGGCCGCCGACAGGTAGCGGTCGAAGACCCCCGGCAGGCAGAGGTCGATGACTGAGGCGAAGTGGTCGTCCCGATACCAGCGGCCGTGGCTGACCAGGTGCGCGACACGAGCCGTCTCGAGCGCGCCGACGACGCTGGCGCGTGAGGTACCGACCAGCGCGGTAGAGCCGTGGAGGGCGGCCACGGTCTGGACCTCGGGATCCCCCCAGGGCAGCGTGCCGCCGTGCGCGGAGACCGCCGAGATGCCATGGCGGTCGCTCGCAGGAGCGTCGTGGCCGAGTCGCAGGATGGCAGCCGAGGGCGCGTACGAGATGCCGAAGTGGTCGTCGAGCACGCCGTCGGCCACCGGCAGCGCGCCGAACGGCACGGCCTGGAGCAGCCCCCACGGCAAAATCACGAGTTCGCGGACGCCCAGCGGGCCGAAGGCGTCGAGGAGCGCGCCGGCGAGCGGCGCTGCAGCCTCTAGTACCGGTTCGACGTCGGCTCGCGCTCCCTCGGTGAACGGCCGCACAGCGCGCGCCAGTGCGCCGACGTCCACCTGCTCGCCCGAGATCCAGCCGCGTTCGCGGCCGCCATCGGTCGTCCATGTGGCGTCGATCCGACCTTCACGGAGGTTGAAGTGCACGAGCGCCCGCTCGGGAGTCGCCAGTCCCGCGGTCGTGGCGGCGAGGGTGGCATCGCGGTCTGCGCGCCCGCTCTTGATGAGCGGCCGCTCCTTCTGGGCTCGCGCGCGAGCGTCGTCGATGCCGCGGAGCGCAGTGAGGACGCGCTCCTCCGCGTCGGTCGTGTCGCCACCCGCATGAAGTGCGAGGGCCCGGCCCACCTGCGCGTCAAGGTACGCGGCGCGTGCCTCGGCGAGCGCATCGGAGGGTGAGCGAGCGAGAGCCGGGTCAGTGAGGAGGAGCAGGAGCTCGGACTTCGCGGTCTCGGAGCTCATGAAGCTGCCCACGATGTCGTCGTCGGCGAGATCCTCGGCAACGAGGGGCGCGGGTCCGGAGGCTCGCAGAAGGATGTGGACGTCATCGCGGATGTGCTCGATGAGGTCCTCCGGGGCGGCGAAGAAGCGGTGGATGAGGGCAAGTCGGTCGTCCTCCGCCATCCGGAAGACATCGACGATCAGGTTCCCGGTCAACAAGAGCAACGCGAGGAACTCGCGCGTCGACGCACCCGTGCCGAGGCCGTAGCCCATGAACGGCGCGTCGGGGTCTGGGCCAAGCCCGACGGTCAGCTCGACCGGGTGGGCGGAGTCGGGAAGCAGGCCGAGGGCGATTCCGGGCGGCCCGTCGGCCGCGAGTTCGTCGTGGGGCTCGAGGACGAGCCAGAGGTATGGCGTGGGTCCGCTGGCGTCCACGCCGGAGCGCGCGCCACGGGAGTAGACGGCATCCACCTGCCAGTCGGCCGCGAGCGTCAGCTCGTCGACGCGGTCCGAGATGCCGTTCTGCATCACGATGTGTCCGGAGGACAGCGTCGTGAGGCGGATCCGGCGGGGCAGCACTGCGACGTGCTCCCGCAGCAGCTGCTCATCGACCGACGACGACTGCAGGTAGGCGAGCTCGACGACGGTGAGGCTGAAGCTCAGGCGCCGGAGGTGGAGGTCTAGCGTCTGGGCGAACGCGTCGAGATCCGGCGAGGTCGGTGATCCTGGTTCATCTGCCTCGGTCGCGATTGCCTCTTGCGTGAACGTTAGGAGGGCTACGGTCGCGATGGTGTCGATGATCGCCTGGTTGCCTGCCGCGTCGAGGTCGAGCGCCGCGATCGCCTCGTCGCGGGCGTACAGTGCCGGGGCGCAGTCGCACAGCTCGGCGACGGCGGGGCTGCGCGCACCCCGGTCGTCGAGGAGCGCCGCGAGGGACGGCGGTTCGTCGCTAGCGGCGTGCAGGTCGTCGGACAGCTCCGCGGGCACGTTCCAGCGGTCGCGCAGGAGTGCGTCGGTAGCGCCGCGCCCGACTCGGCGATCCGCCGCTCGGGCCCAGGCCTCGAGCAGGCCGGTGTGCACCAGGTCGGCGTCCCACCAGCGTGGGCCGGGCAGACGGCACCCGCGGAAGAACGAGATCGCCGCCAAGGTGAAGTCGATGCTCTCGGTGTCCTCGCCCAGGAGCCGGCCGGCGCCGAGCTTGTCCACGATTTCGCCAATCAGCGCGCCCCGAGAGTGCCAGTCGGCGACCAACGCCACCACCGCAGCCGCTGTGAGATGCGCGCCTCCGGCTTCAGCGAGATCGGGGGCGACGTCGTCGGTCACAGTGCGGCCAAGGACGTGGCCGGTGACCTGCATGGCGAAGTGGTGCAACCAGTCGTCGCGCGAGGTTACGGTCGCACCTGTTGCGGGCGCGACGGGTGGTGTGGGGGGCGCGGACGGCTGCGCCGTGTCTTCTTCCGGGAGCGACACTCAGCCAGGGTAGAGCCAGGTGTCGACGCGGCCCGGCCGCCCAACGGTCCTCGTATCTTGTCGTGTTCCTGTGTCCGCTCCTACCCCGCCGTCGTTCGCCCAGGATCGTGATGTTCGGTGTCCGTCGTGCGGGCACGTAACGCCAGTCCTGACGTGGATGTCGATCGATGTGCGGGAGCGCGCGGACCTTCGGATGCGGTTCCAGGATCTTCGGGCTTACATGGCCGCGTGTTCGGAGTGCGGCGCCGGCATCGTCCGGGACGTCGGCCTCGTCGTTGTAGGCATGGCCGAGGAGGCGCCGGTGGTGCTGGCGTGTCCAGACGAACACCTAGCGCAGGACGATCCCTTCGCGCCGTCGCGCGAGTTGCTGGACGCGACGAACCGATCGCTCGACTACGGCGGCGTCAGTCTGCCCGGACCGGTGCTCGCCGTGCCGTTCGACGTCCTGGCCATCGCGCTCGGGCGCGACGTGGCCAGCGATGCCGCCGAGCCGGATGCGGCCGTTGCCGCGGTTGCCGCGATTTCTCAGGACGGGAACAACGAGGCCGAGCGGTACGCGATCTTCTTGGACCACGTAGCCGGGTCGCGGCCGGAGCGACGGATGAACATGGCGTGGGACGCGCTATTGGAAGTTGGGGACCTCGACAGCCTCCGCCAGGCCCTAGAGCAGTTCCCGGAGCTGACCGAGGACGGTGCACGAGAGCGTTCCGCGGCAATCAGGGAGGCGGCGCTCGCCGCGGGCGACGAGCATGCCGTACGGATCGCCGAGGCTCAGATCGCGTTGCTCCAGTCCTGCGCGGTCGGCGACCCGGAGGGCGGCTGGTCCAACTACGAGGCGGTCGCGCTCGGCTTCAGCACGGACGTCCTGCACCCGCAGATCGACCCGTACGCGGCGGCGTTCGAGGAGATCTTCGAACGCGATCGGGCGGGAGCCGCCGCAGCAGGAGAAGCGCTCCTCGCCAAGGCTGCCGAGCTGGGGATGCGCCCACTCGAAGCCGAGACCGCCGTGCGCACCGCCACGGCCTACTACGAGCGGACCGATGGCGACGCGTCGGCGAACCTGGAGCGCTGCCACGAGCTGCTGGAGCGAGCTCTCGAGCTCGTCGAGCGTGACCCGGGCGCGCTCGACGAGGCTACGCACACGCAGACACTGCTCAACCTCGGCGCCACGTACAGCTCGCGGATGCGCGGCGATCCGGACGCCAACCGCCAGCGCGCTATCGGCGTGACCGAGCAAGTGCTAGGTCTTGTGTCACGCGAGGACGACGGCCACAGCTGGGCGATCGCCCATACGAACCTCGGGATGAACCTCGCTGACCAGGAACGCTATGACGAAGCCCTGAAGCACTTCGACGCGGCGCTGACGTGGCGCAGCTTCGACCGCGACCCCGGTGACTACGCGTACACCCAGGTCAACCTCGCGCTGACGCTCATGCACATGGGCGGGCGCGCGCGGTTGGAGGCATCGCTTGAACACGGCTCCGAGGCGGTCCGCGGCTACCGCGCGGCGGGTGACGCCCTGCGGGCCGCGCATGCGCTGGGCAACATCGCCTCCGCGCGGCACACGATGGCCGACCTGGACGACGTCGCTGAGGCGGAACGCCGTGACCTCCTCGACGAGGCCGAGCGCGACGCACGCGGGGCGATCGCGCTGGGCGGCGGCGACGCGTCTGCCAACGTCGCGGCCGGCCGGCGGTGGGCGCAATTGGCGGCGGTGCTCGCGACCAGGGACGGGTTCGCTGAAGCGACGGTCGACGCGCACGAACGCGCTCTCGCGGAGCTCCGTCCCGACTCGGACCCGCGAGGCGCGCGCGACGTCGCCCGGCGGCTCGGCGCGCTGGCCGCTGACGCCGGCGCCTGGGATATCGCGGCAAGCGCATGGGAGCGAGCGGCAGTCGCGGGAGCCGCCGCCGTGGAGGCGCGCGCGACGCGACGCGGCCGCCTCGGGGAGACCGCCGCGAACCTGACGATCTTCCGCTGGGCCGCGTATGCGCTCACGCGTAACGGGCAGGCCGACCGGGCCGTCGAGATCCTTGAGCTCGGCCGCGGCCGCCAGCTGAACTCGTGGCTGCAGCGGGACATCGTCGACGTTGAGCCGCTCCGGCGCGCGGATCGCGCGCTCTGCGCGCGCTTCCTCGAGGTGCGCGAGCGCGTCGAGCACGCCGAGCGCACGGGGGCGGCGCTCGGGGACCCCGCAGTGGCGGGCGCGGTCGAGGAGTTGGCCGCGGTCCTCGCGGAGGTCCGGGCGCTGGAGGGGTTGGAGGGGTTCCTCCTGCAGCCTGGCATCGACGAGGTCCTGCGCGCGCTCCCGGAGGGCGAGATCGTCGCGTATCCGGTGACCTCGCCATACGGGTCCGTGTGGCTGCTCGCCGAGGGCGGCGCGAACACGATCGGCGTGATCGACCTGCCTGGGCTAACGTCGACCGAGATCGTCCACGTGGCGATGCGTATCGACGAAGCCAGCGGGCGCGTCGAGGGATACATGGTCGAGCAGCCGGTGACCGGGGACCGGCTCGACGACGAGATCCGAGTCCTCGGCGAGCTCCTCGGGCCGGAGTTGTTGCAGCCGTTGGCGGACGTACTCGTCGCGTGCAGCATCGACGGGGTCACGATCGTGCCGCTCGGGACCCTGGGCCAGATGCCGCTGCACGCGTTCGGCTGGACCGACAGCGACGGCACGCCGCGATGTCTGCTCGACGTCGCCGCCGTCGCTTATGCCCCGTCGGCCTTGGTGCGCTCGGTCAGCCTTGGGCGCGCCGACGGTCACACGGGGTTTCCGCGGCTGGTGGCGGTTGGCAACCCACTCCCCCAGGACGATCCGCTGCCGGCCTCGGCACTTGAAGCCCGCGCCGTTGCCGCCTCGGTCCCGGCCGCCGAGACGAATGTCTTGGTCGAGGAAGCCGCCACGAAGGGCGCAGTCGTGGCGGCTCTGGACCACGCCAGCCACCTACACCTCGCCTGCCACGGTTCGGCAGTCCGAGACGTGGAACGGCTCGACGGCGGACTCTCGTTCGCCGACAACCAGGTCCTCACGGGCGCCGAGATCCTCGACCTCGACCTGTCGAGTGCTCGCCTCGTTGTCGCGTCGGCCTGCGAGACGGGCATCGTCGTGGGATACGACGCCGTTGAGGAGGCCGTCGCGCTGTCGACGCTGTTCCTCGCGGCTGGCGCAGCCAGCTCCGTTGCATCGCTGTGGCAGGTGAGCGACTACGCCACGGCACTACTGATGATGCGCTTCTACGAGGAGCTGGCGCTGCACCCCGAGGCTCCGGCACAGGCCCTTCGCGTCGCGGAGTTGTGGTTGCGCGATCTGGACCTCGACGAAGAAGAGCGGTATGTCGCTCGCCGGCCGGTCTTGCGGAACGCGGCGAAGGTGATGGAGCTGTCACTCCGACGGGGGCAGGGCGTCGGCGCCGGTGGGACGGCGGGCTTCGGCGCGCCAACGTTGTGGGCGGCGTTCACGTTCAACGGCGCCTAGCTCTCGGCCCAACGCGCATTCCCGGCCGCTCGAAATCCACGCAGAGATCCTGCGGAGGCGTGCCACGCGGCTAAGCCTCGATCCACCGTTCCATCCGGGTCATCGGGTGAAGTGACCTCCCAAGCGGGGCTTGATTGCGGCTGATTGCAGCAGCCGCGGCCTCGCTCGGGAGGTCACCCACATGGTGAACGAGCAGGCGGTCGTGGTGTTC